>JBGQFX010000005.1:0-93775 GCA_041497135.1 Gemmatimonadota bacterium
CGATCGACATCCACGAAGGGGAGAAGGTCGACGCGGGCGCGTTCAAGGCGCTCGTGAAGGCCGCGGTGGCCCAGAATGGCCCGCCGGCGAAGGCCAAGCCAGGTGCGAGTGAGGCCAAGCCGGTGAAACTCCTTTCAGGCGGCAATCCGCAGATCGCGAAGGCCGACGGCGACGCCCCGGTGCAGGCGTACATCGCCGGGATGCCGGGCTGGAAGCGCGACCTCGGGAAGCGCCTCGACGCGCTCATCGTGCGGATCGTGCCCAACGTGCGCAGGGCCGTGAGGTGGAACTCGCCGTTCTACGGCATCGAGGGTCAGGGCTGGTTCCTGGGGTTCCACACCTTCACGCACTACGTCAAGGTGTCCTTCTTCCGCGGCACGTCGCTGCGACCGGTCCTGCCCGGTGGCACGGGCAAGGATGCGCGCTGGATCGACATCCACGAAGACGAGCTCGACGAGGCGCAGATGGCGACGTGGGTGAAGCAGGCCGCTGCGTTGCCCGGCTGGGTTCCTAGTCGACCGTCCTGAGGATCTGTCTTCGCCCCAGCGCCCACGAACCAGCCGCGACAGCCGCGACATCCGCGAAAGGCGCGAAAACCACCTGGTAGGTCGTTTCGCGGGGTTTCTGAAGTGTTTAGCTGGCGCACGAGTGGCCCAGGGGACGCGTTGGTACCCGCAAAGGACGAGCTAGCCGCGTTCGCTAGGCTCCGGGACGCCCATCGTTGCGCCAAGGACCTGTTGCGTGAGGAAGCTTCGCCCGCGTGCTGTCTAGAGTCAACTTTGAACCGCAACGTTCGCCGCGATAGCGGGTTTTCCGTCGGGGTTCATCGGGCATAGCCGTTTGGTATGGAATGTGATTGTCTTGTCTGCGGCCGCCGCTGCGCGCGACGAGCAGTCGCATCGTGAGCGGTCGCATCGATAGTGATCTGGCTGACCACTGTTCGGAGTATGATGTCCTCAGGAATGCCTTGGATTTCGAGGGTCAACTCTCTGCCGATGGCAGGATAATTGTAGGACCCTACGATCACACGGGCGATGCCACACATGTATTCAGATTTAGGCGCGGGTGACGCGTGTCGCGAGGTGAGGCAGCACTCTTGGTCTCGATTGTGATAGCCCTGCTTTGATCCCCACATGGAGCGACAGCGCATGGTCACTCATAGCCCGCTGCGTCGGTCCCCGACTACGGTGTCGCTGATGGCCGGGGCCCTTCTCGGCCTTGCTGCGTGCACCTCGAGGACGACGTCCATGAACCAGACGAGGCTGACTGACTTCGCAACACGCTATGCGGCAGCCTGGAGCAGCCAGCATCCCGATAGTCTGGCGTCCTTTTACGCCGAGACCGGCTCCTTGACAGTGAATGCCGGTGCTCCGTCCGTCGGGCGCGCGGCGATCACCGCGACGGCTCAGTCATACATGACCGCCTATCCCGACATGGTCGTGAAGATGGATTCGGTGAGTCAGGAGGGCGGCCACGCCGTCTTTCATTGGACGTGGACCGGGACCAACACGGGTCCTGGAGGCACTGGCAAGGCCGTTCGCATTAGCGGGTACGAGGAATGGAAGATTGGTCCCGACGGACTCATCGCCGAGTCGAAGGGGCATTTTGACGAAGCCGAGTACCAACGCCAGCTGAAGTCCGCAGTGCCCTCAGCGCACTGACACGCGGTTGGCGGATCACGCCTCGAGCTTCGCGTCATACGGCTCCGGGTTGGCGCATCACACCTCGAGTTTAGCCTCGTACGGCTCGGGGTTGGCGGATTACGCCTCGAGATTCGCGTCGCACGGCTCCGGGTTGGCGGATCACGCCTCGAGGTTTGCGTCGTACGGCTCCAGGTTGCCGGATCACGCCTCGAGCTTCGCATCGTTCGGCTCCAGGTTGCCGGATCACGCCTCGAGCTTCGCATCGTTCGGCTCCAGGTTGCCGGATCACGCCTCCAGGTTCGCGTCGTGCGGCTCCGGCTTTGCCGGATCAGCCTCCCACTTCGCGTCGTGAGCTTCCCGCTCCGGGCGATGTGCTTCCGCCTCCCAGGCACCAGGGTTCGACTTGGCGCAACGCGCCGGCGCCCGACGGGCGGCGAGCCGACCGCTCCCGACGCACGACGTGGCACTTCGGGGAATGCGAGCACCCGTTGACCGGAGTGGATTCCCCCCCGGATCTCGGCCAATTTGCCCACGCCGTGGATAGGAGTTTGGGAACGCATCAACATCGGCGTTTTCCTGCTCTGGGTCGTGGTGCTGGCCGTCGCGCTGCTACGGCGACCCGCTTCCGCGGCGGAGCCGCCGGGCCGTACGCCCTCTCCGCATCGCGGAGCGGGGGACAGGGGGTGAGGACTAAGGATTCACGGAGAGGGGGACAGGGGGTGAGGACGGAGGTCCCATGACAACGATACCTCGTGTCGAGGGGATGGTCGCTCCAGGCTTCGAAGAGGTTCGCGCCGAGTTCGAGCGCAACTTCGCTGAACGCGGCGAGATCGGCGCCGCCGTCGCTGCGTACTGGCGCGGCGAGAAGGTCGTCGATCTGTGGGGCGGCCGCTGCACGCCCGGGGGTGACGCGCCCTGGAGCCAGGACACGATGGTCGTCGTCATGTCCAGCACCAAGGGCCTCGCGGCGATGACGCTGGCGGTGGCGAACGCGCGCGGCTGGCTCGACTACGACTCAGCCGTAGCGCGCTACTGGCCCGAGTTCGCGCAGAACGGCAAAGCCAGGGTCACCGTACGCCAGCTTCTTGCGCACGAGGCCGGGCTGGTCCTGCTCGACGAGCCGCTGACAATCGCCAGGATGCGTGACCTCGATGACGTGGCAGCCCTGCTCGCGCGCCAGACGCTGGCGTGGCCGCCGGGAACGCGCCACGCGTACCACTTGATGTCGCTCGGGCTGTACATGCAGGAGCTCATCCGCCACGTCGACCCGGATGGCGCGAGCCTATTCCGTCTTCGCCGAAGGCGGCGCCGAGATCGGCATCACGCCGGAGACGTTCGCGCGCGTCACCGCGCCGCCCGAAGTGGCGCGTTCCAAGGACCTAGTGCTGGGCGTGCCGTCCTACCTCTCCCTCGGCTTCATGCGTCCCGGACCCGAGCTCTCCTTCGGGTCGAGCCCGCACGCGTTCGGGGCGCCCGGTGCGGGCGGCTCGTTCGCGTTCGCCGATCCCGACGCGCGGCTTGGCTATGCCTACGTGATGAACAAACTGGACTTCTACCTGGAGAACGATCCGCGCGAGAAGGCGCTGCGCGACGCGGTGTACCGCGCGATGGCGCGACTCACCGCCCGGACTCGTGCGGTTGAGATGGTAGAGCCCGGTGTGCCCAGTCGTTGAGGCTCGGTTGATACGACCGACGCATTTTTGCTTGCCATGCTCACCGAGCGCGCCTACGTTCCGGACATGTCGCCCCCCGCCCCCGGGCTCATGACAGCGGATGAGCTGCTCTACACTCGCGTCCCCGACAAGCAGGTAGAGCTGGTCAAAGGAGTCCTGGTCGTGCGTGAGCCCCCGGGGCTGCGACATGGCAGGGTGACGCTCGAATTGGGCCGTCGCCTCGCGCATCACGTGGAGACGAATGCGCTCGGCCGGGTCTACGTAGAGTGCGGGTTCAAGCTCGCCAGCGATCCGGACACCGTTCGCGGGCCGGATCTCGCTTTCATCGCGCGCTCGCGACTTCCCGATCCCGAGCCTGTGGGCTACCCGGCGCTCGCTCCCGACCTGGTCGTCGAGGTTCTCTCACCGGGCGACCGGCCGGGCGAGGTGCTGGCCAAGGTCGCCGACTGGCTCTCCGGCGGGACCCGGCTCGTGTGGATCGTCGATCCCGAACGCCGGCTGGCGCGCGTGTATCGCGAGGACGGCACCGAACAGATTGTGACCGCCGATCAGACGCTGGACGGCGAGGACGTGGTGCCGGGCTTCGCAAGCGCGCTCGGCGCCGTTCTGTAGGCTCTCACCCGCACCCGGTTCTCCATGGGCCGCACGGCAGGATGGCGGGAAGTCTACGAGGTTCCGCCGGACCATGGCTGGACTGCCAAGCCGGGGCATAAGATTCTCGTCGTGGACCGCGGAGCCGTGATGATCGAGCTTCCCTCCAGCTGGCACGTGCAGCCCGGCCCGCACCAGACCGACATCCGCGACCGGCCGAGCGCCGAAGAGAGCACCTGTGTGCTGGCCGTTTCCTACTTGCGCCTGCCGCCCGTGGATTGGAGTGACCTACCGCTGCCGCAGTTGTTGCGCGATGCCGTGCAGCGGGACGAGCGCGAGCACATCGACGTCGAGCCCGTGGTTCAGGCAGACCGCGCTGGTCTGGAGGCTGCTTGGACTGAACTGCGCGTGGTCGATTCCGGTGTCCGACGTGAAGCTCGCTCCCGCGTGTGCCTCGCGCGGAGCAATGGCATCCAATGCCTGATCACGTTCGACTTCTGGCCCGAGGATGAGACGCGTCTTGCCCCCGTGTGGGCGAATGTCCTCGACTCGCTCCGGCTGGGTGCCAAGGTGGACGATCCTACATCGGGGAGACGCATCGCGTAGCCGAGGGCGGGCCTTGAAGGAGGCCTACCGCCAGCTCTGCAGGATCCTCACGTAGTTCGCCCGTTCGAACGCCTCGGGGTCGGACACGTTTTGCTGGCTCATCGCACCGCGCATCTGGGTTACGGACTCGTACCGGTGGCGCTCCATCCAGCCGACCAGTCCGTCCACCAGGGTTCGGAGGTGCGTGGGCCCATGCTTCAGGAGCGCCGACGTCGTCATCACCGCGTCCGCGCCCGCGAGCAGGTACTTCACCACTTCCGCGGGCGCGTGGACTCCGCTCGTGGCGGCGAGCGACGCCTGGAGCCGCCCGCGCAGCACCGCGATCCAGAGCAGCGGCAGGCGGATTTCGATCGGCGTGCTGAGCTCCAGGTTCGGCACCACCTCGAGTCGTTCGAGATCGAAGTCCGGCTGGTAAAACCGGTTGAAGAGGACCAGACCGTTGGCCCCGGCGCTCACCAGGCGGGCCGCCATCTCCCCGAAGGCGCTGAAGTAGGGGCTGAGCTTCACGGCCAGGGGAATCCTGATGGCGCCGCGCACCGCCTGCACGACCTGGACATAGCGATCCTCGACCGCCCGCCCGGTGGCCTCGGCGCCCACGGGGAGGTAGAAGATGTTCAACTCGATCGCGTGCGCACCCGCCGCTTCCAGCAGCGTGGCAAAGTCGACCCACCCGCGCTCGCTCGCCCCGTTCAGACTGGCGATGACGGGCACGTCCACCGCCGCGCGCGCGTCGGCGACCAGCTTCAAGTACTCGTCGGGTCCGACGGCGGCGCCCGGCACGGCCGGGAAATAGGACAGCGATTCCGCGAAGCTCTCCGAACCGGCGGCGCTGTAGCGCGCGAACGACTCGTTGTCGCGAATGATCTGCTCCTCGAAGAGCGAGGCCAGCACGATGCCAGCGGCCCCGCCGTCTTCCAGCGACCGCACCCCGTCCAGCGACTTGGCGAGCGGCGAGGCTGACGCCACGACCGGATGCGCGAGCGGCAGGCCCAGGTAGGTGGTCGAGAGGTCGGGCACGATTTCCTCAGTGGGCCAGGTCTTCGTACAGTTTCCAGCGGCGCGCGATCGCTTCCTCGGCCCGCTGAAACAGGGTGCCGGCCTCCGCCGGATTGGTCCGTGTGAGCATGCGGTACCGCAGCTCCTGCTCCGCGAAGTCGCGGAAGGACGTCGTGGGCCGAGGCGAATCGAGCGTGAACGGATTCTCACCCGCACGGCGCAGCTCCGGGTTGTAGCGCAACAGCGGCCAGTAGCCGCTGTGCACCGCCCGCTGCTGTTGATCCAGGCCCATCCGCAGGTCGTACCCGTGCGCGATGCAGTGGCTGTAGGCGAGCACCAGCGACGGGCCTTCGTACGCCTCCGCTTCGCGCAGGGCGAGCAGGGTCTGCTGGGCATTGGCGCCCATCGCGATGCGGGCCACGTAGACGTTGCCGTACGCGATGGCCTGGAGTGCCAGGTCTTTCTTCTCCGTGGTCTTGCCCGCGGTGGCGAACTTCGCGACCGCCGCCATCGGTGTCGCCTTCGACGCCTGACCACCGGTGTTCGAGTACACCTCGGTGTCGAGCACCAGCACGTTGACGTCGCACCCGCTGGCGAGCACGTGGTCCAAGCCGCCTGACCCAATGTCGTAGGCCCAGCCATCGCCGCCCACGATCCACACGCTGCGTCGGATCAGCCCGTCGATCACCGACAGCAGGTTCCGGGCGCGTCCGTCGCCGCCGTCCGCCAGGGGCTGCAGCACCGCGCGCGCGGCGGCCACGCGCAGCCGCTGGGCGCGGATGTCGCGCTCGACGTGCTGCGGCGAAGCAATCAGGGCATCCGCCAGCTCGTCGCCCAGCATCCCGCGGAACGCTTCGGTCAGCCGGCGCGCCATGGCGAGCTGGCCGTCGGCCGCGAGGCGCATCCCCAGCCCGAACTCGGCGTTGTCCTCGAACAACGAATTCGACCACGCCGGTCCGCGGCCTTCGGCATTCGTGGCCCACGGCGTGGTCGGCAGGTTGCCCCCGTAGATGGAGGAGCACCCCGTGGCGTTGGCCACCAACATCCGGTCGCCGAAGAGGCGGGACACGAGGCCCAGATACGGCGTCTCGCCGCACCCGGCGCACGCCCCGGAAAACTCGAACGTCGGCTCGAGGAACTGGGTCCCACGCACCGTCGAGAAGTCCACGTGCGCCCGCTCGGTCACCGGCAGCGACTCGAAGAACGCGACACTGGCCCGGGCCCGCTCGAGAATCGGCTCCCGTTCCGTGAGGTTGATAGCCCGCCGCCCGGCCGCCTCGCGATGCTTCGCCGGGCAGACCTCGACGCAGAGTCCGCACCCGGTGCAGTCCTCCACGTACACCTGCAGGGTGTAGCGGGTGGACGGGAAGCCCCGCTCGTCGATCGGCGCTGTGCGGAACGCGGCGGGCGCACCCACGAGCTGGGTTTCATCCAACAGGCCCGCGCGGATCACCGCGTGCGGGCAGACCATCGCGCAGTTGCCGCACTGGATGCAGGTGTCCGGGTCCCACTCGGCCACGAGGTCGGCGATGTTGCGCTTTTCCCAGCGCGACGTGGCACTCGGAAAGGTCCCATCCACCGGCATGGCGCTCACCGGCAGGGCGTCGCCCTTGCCCGCCAGCATCGGGGCGATCACCTCGCGCACGAACGCGGGCGCCTGAGCGGACACCACCGGGAGCAGGTCGATCCGGCTGGTCGCGCGCTCGGGCAGCTGCACCTGCCGCAGCCGGGCGATCGTGGCATCCACGGCGGCGTAGTTCCGGCGCACTACCTCCTCGCCCTTGGCACCGTAGGTCTTCTTGATGGCGGCCTTGATCTTCTCCAGGGCCTGCTCACGCGGCAGCACGCCCGAGATCGCAAAGAAGCAGGTTTGCAGCACCGTATTGGTGCGGCCGGCGATTCCCGCCTCGCGCGCCACGGCGGTAGCGTCCACCACCCAGAACGCGAGCCGCTTGCGGAGGATCTCTTCCTGGACCGGACGCGGCAGTCGTGCCCAGGTCTCCTCGGGTTCGTAGGGGCTGTTGAGCAGGAACGTGGCGCCGGGGGCGGCGACGTCGAGCACATCGAGCGAGCGCACGAAGGCGAACTGGTGGCAAGCGACGAAGTGCGCGTGATCGACCAGATAGGCGGACCGGATCGGCTCGTGGCCGAAGCGGAGATGGGACACGGTGCGCGATCCGGATTTCTTCGAGTCGTACACGAAATACCCCTGCACGAAGAGCCCGGCGTCCTCGCCCAGGATCTTGCAGGTGTTCTTGTTGGCCCCCACGGTGCCGTCGGCGCCCAGCCCGTAGAACACCGCGCGGAACGTGTCGTCCGTCTCGGTGCGGAACCCCGGGTCGTAAGCGAGGCTGGTCCGCCCCACATCGTCGTTTATTCCGACCACAAAATGATTCCGTGGCCGCTGCGCCGTCAGCTCCTCCAGCACGGCCTTGACCATCCCCGGGGTGAATTCCTTGGAGGAGAGGCCGTAGCGCCCGCCGATCACGGGCACCGGGCGCCCCCCTTCTGCCAGCGCGGCCACGACGTCGAGGCACAGCGGTTCGGCCAGCGCGCCGCTTTCCTTGGTGCGGTCGAGCACGGCGATGGCCCGGGTTGTTTCGGGCAGTGCCGCGAGGATCCGAACGCCTGAGAACGGGCGGAACAGCCGCACCTGCAGGACGCCCACGCGCTCGCCGCGCGCCATCAGCGATTCGACCGTCTCCCGCGCTGTGGCGCTGCTCGATCCCATCAGGACCACCACCCGCTCGGCGTCCGGCGCGCCGGTGTACTCGAACGGCCGGTACTCGCGGCCGGTGCGGGCCGCGAATCGCCGCATCGCGCCTTCGACGATCTCCGGCGTGCGCGCGTAAAACGGATTGGCCGCCTCGCGGCTCTGGAAGTACACGTCCGGGTTCTGCGCCGTGCCACGGATGAACGGATGGTCGGGATTCAGCGCCCGGGCGCGGTGCGCCCGCACCAGGTCGTCGTCGATCAGCGCTCGGAGGTCGTCATCCGACAGACCGGCGATGCGCGACAGCTCGTGGGACGTGCGGAACCCGTCGAAGAAGTGGAGGAAGGGGACACGGGCCTCGAGCGTGGCCATCTGAGCGATGAGCGCCAGATCGTGGGCCTCTTGCACCGAACCCGAGGCGAGCAGGGCAAAGCCCGTGGGCCGCACCGCCATCACGTCCTGGTGATCGCCGAAGATGCTCAGCGCATGCGCCGCGATGGAGCGCGCGGCCACATGAATCACGGTGCTCGTCAGCTCGCCGGCGATCTTGTACATGTTGGGGATCATCAGCAGCAGGCCCTGGGAGGCCGTGAACGTCGTCCCCAGCGAGCCGACTTGCAGGGCGCCGTGCAGTGCGCCGGCGGCGCCGCCTTCGCTCTGCATCTCTACCACCTGGGGGACCGAGCCCCAGATGTTCGGGATCCCCTCACTCGACCACTGGTCCGCCAGCTCCGCCATGGTGGAGGACGGCGTGATCGGGTAGATCGCGCACACCTCGTTCGTGCGGTACGCGACGCTGGCACAGGCCTCGTTCCCATCCACGGTCATGGCCGTGGCCGTCGTCGTCACGGGGTGGCCGCCGGTTCGGGCGTCATCTCGATCGCATGGCACGGGCACTGCTCGAAGCAGACGGCGCAGCCGGTGCAGCGGTCATAGTCGAACCGGTAGCGTAGGCCGACCCCCAGTTTGATGACCGCGTGTTCCGGGCAGGCGCCGAGGCAGGCGTCGCACTCGAAGCAGTTACCGCACGAGAGGCACCGCTTGGCTTCGAACAACGCCTCGCTCGCGGTCAATCCCGCTACCACCTCCCCAAAGCCGTGCTGGCGAGACGCGAGGGGCGCGCGAGCCTGCGCCCGCTGGGCGATATCCCGCGTGAACCAGAGATGCAGCTTGTCGAACGTCGCTTCGCCCCGTACCGGCGCCTTGTGGTAGGCGCCCCCGTGGAGCCAGGCGTCGATGTGCCGCGCCGCCTTCTTGCCATGGCCCACCGCCACGGTGACCGACCGTTCCGCGGGCACCATGTCGCCGCCGGCGAACAGGCCCGGCCGGCCGGTCGTCATTCGCTGGTCGATGTCCACGGTGCCATCGGGCTGAAACGCGAGCCCTTGGACGCCTGCGAGAAACCGGGTGTCGGCATCCTGCCCCACGGCCATCACCACGGCGTCGGCTTCGAGCGTTTCGTACGTCCCCGTCCCGCGCGCCTTCCCGTCCGCGCCGATGTCCATGACCTCGACCTGAAGCGTGCTGCCTTCGATAGAGGCGATGCTGCGCAGCCAGTGGATCTTCACTCCCTCTTCAATGGCCTCGTCGGCCTCGAAGGGCAGGGCGGGCATGTGCGCGTAATCGCGGCGGTACACGATGAGCGGTTCGTGTCCCAGCCGCAGGGCGGTGCGCGCCGCGTCCATCGCGGTGTTGCCGCCACCGTAGATGGCCACCCGACGGCCCAGCCGGGGCGGGGCACCACGGTCGACGTCATTCAAGTAGCTCAATGCGTCGAGTATCCGCACCGCGTCGGTGGCGGGAATGTCCACGCGCTTGGAGAGGTGCGCGCCCACGGCGACGAAGACCGCGTCAAACGCCCCCTCTGTCCAGTCCTGCTCGAGGTCCTCCACCCGATGGTTGAGCGCGATCGTGACGCCCATCCGGCGAATGCGCTCCACCTCGGCATCCAGCACGTCGCGCGGGAGTCGATAGGCGGGAATGCCGAAGTGCATCATGCCGCCCGCCTGCGCTCCGGCATCGCGGATCTCCACCACATGCCCGAGCCGCGCGAGGTGATACGCCGCCGAGAGCCCGCTCGGGCCCGCGCCGACGATCAGGACGCGCTTGCCGCTCGGCGCGCCGACTTCGGGCATCCACCCTTCGGCGAGCGCGCGATCCCCCAAGAACCGCTCCACCGAGTGGATGCTCACGGATGCGTCGAGCTGGGTGCGATTACACGACGTTTCGCACGGGTGGTAACACACGCGCCCGTGTACCGCCGGCAGGGGATTGTCGTCGAGGATCCTGAGCCATGCCTCGCGGTACTTGCCCGCCTGCGTGAGGGCCAGCCACGCCTGGATGTTCTCACCCGCCGGACAGGCGGCATTGCAGGGAGGCAGGAGATCCACGTACTCCGGCCGCTTGCTGCGGGTCGGGCCGGTGCCCCGCTTGGACGCGAGGTCCGCAGGCCGGGTGAGGTCTTTCATCTCCGACAAAACAATTGTTCGGATGCGTCGAGGTTCATGAAGGTCCCGTGAAGAAGCGTTTAGGTTGCCTCTGGCGATTCCCCGTGCTAATAGGGTGATGATGCGAAAGGGTCTCGGTTTGCTCTGCCTCCTCCTTGGAGGTGCCGGTGTGCCTCCGGCCACCGCTGCCCAAACGGGTCGCCACAAACTCGTGGCCGTGTTTGCCCATCCGGATGACGAGCGGATCGTCGGACCGCTATTGGCCCGGTACGCTCGCGAGGGTCACGACGTGTACCTCGTGATCGCCACGGATGGGCGCAAGGGTGTGCGGGACCATGCGGGAATCCTGGCCGGCGACTCGTTGGCCCGCGTGAGGGCCGAGGAAGCGCGTTGTGCTGCGCGCGAGCTGGGCATCAACCCGCCGCGGCTGCTCGGATTCGAAGATGCGGGCCTGGCGTCGTTTGAGAGCCTGGAGGGGTTGCGGGACAGTGTGCGCCGCGTGCTGCGCGACCTGCGCCCGGATGCCGTGATCAGCTTCGGTCCGGAGGGCGGGACCGGTCATCCGGACCACCGGTTGGTCGGTGATGTCGTGACTCAAGTGGTGCAGAGCGGCGGCGAGGGAATCCCGCAGGCGTTGTACTATCCTTCGTTGCCGGCCGAACGCATGGCGGACGCGCCACCGGCGCAGCCGACCGTGACGTCAGTTCCGCAGCGCTACCTGCCGATCGCCGTGCCGTTTGCACCCGGGGATCTCGATGCGGCGCACCGCGCCTTTGCGTGCCACCGCACCCAATACACGCCCACGGAGATGGACGCGATCAACCGCTACCTGGCGCACGGGTGAGGCGGCGCCGTGCACCTGCGTCCCTGGTTCGGCGGGGAAGAGAAGCGAACGGACATCTTCGACAAATAGGCCGCCCATCAACCCGGAACCCAGAATGCCGCCTCGCATGCGACGCTCCCGCGCCATTCGTTGCCGGTCAGCGACCGGTCAATCGCTCCAGGTGTTCGGGGTAGCGAGCCCCTTGCACCGTGATCTTCGAGGCGGCGCGATCGATCTCGCGGAGATCGTCCGCCGTCAGCTCGACGGCCGCCGCTCCGGTGTTCTCGTCGAGGCGGGCCAGCTTCCGGGTGCCTGGGATGGGAACGATCCAGGGCTTCTGGGCAAGCAGCCAGGCGAGCGCGATCTGCGCCGGGGTCGCCCGCTTCCGGTCTGCGATCGTGCGAAGCAGCTCAACCAGGGCCTGATTCGCTTTCCGGGCCCCCGGCGCAAAGCGAGGGAGGGTGTTGCGGAAGTCGGATTTGTCGAATGCGGTGGTTTCGTTGATCGCGCCCGTGAGGAAGCCCTTTCCCAGAGGGCTGAAGGGAACGAAGCCGATCCCGAGCTCCTCGAGGGCCGGTAACAGTTCCGCTTCAGGTCTTCTCCACCAGAGCGAGTATTCGCTCTGGACCGCCGTGACCGGCTGGACGGCGTGTGCGCGACGGATCGTTTGCACGCCGGCTTCAGACAACCCGAAGTGCTTGACCTTCCCTTCCTGAATCAGGTCCTTCACCGCTCCCGCCACGTCTTCGATCGGCACGTTCGGGTCAACCCGGTGCTGATAGAACAGATCGATGGCATCGACCTTGAGTCGTTTGAGCGAGGCCAGAGCGACCTGCTTGATATGCTCCGGCCGACTATCCAGGCCGGGCGAACCCTGCATCCCCCTGGGATCGTACTTGGGGTCGAGGTTGAACCCGAACTTGGTGGCGATCACCACGTGCCCGCGGAAGGGCGAGAGGGCTTCACCCAGGAGCTCTTCGTTGGTGAACGGGCCGTACACTTCAGCGGTATCGAAGAAGGTGACGCCCCGTTCGACGGCTGACCGCAGCAGCGCGATCATCTCCTGCTTGTCGGCAGCCGGACCGTAGGAAAAGCTCATGCCCATGCAGCCGAGCCCGACGGCCGAGACTTCCAGGTTGCTGTTTCCCAGTTTGCGCTTCTGCATTGTTTTCTCTTTCGAGGCACGATCAGTAGGCTCCAGCGGGCGCGCAGGGCTTCAAAGCGAGCAAGCCGTACCTGCGGACGGTCCAGCAGCCGCGAGGACCCTAGAACACCACCGTCTGGATGGAGTGTGGCCGCGCGGTGAGCTCTACGGAGGAAGATCCGACCACGAGGGAATATTGACTTGGACGTGCGGCCGGGTTCATGACCACGACCACCACCGTGCCGTCCGCGTTGACAAAGGCCGTGGTGAGCAGCGCGCTGCGGCTCGGTGACGCCAGTATCCGCCGTGCGCCGGGACGGATGAACTTGGAGAAGTGGCCTATATAGTAGAACGAGTTGGTGTAGATGAGCTTCCCGGTACGGGTATCGGCATGAATCGGGGCAAAGCAGAAATTCCCCACATGGTTGGGGCCACCCCGTTCATCGAGCAGAATATTCCAGTCGGTCCATCCCTCGGCGCCTGAATTGAAATCGTTGATCATCGACTTCCCGTACGCCTCACCGAGACTCCATCGCGCATACGCCGTCGAGTCGAAGTTCGCCGGCGTGCCCTCGGTGAAGATGATGTGTTTGTCGGGGTAGAGCCGGTTCACCAGCGCCACGTTGCCGTACATCTGCTGTCCACCCGACCAGTCCTCATACCAGTGGAACCCGATCCCCCAGGCGTACTTCGCGGCCTCCGGATCGTCGAAGATGGTCTGGGCCCGCTGCACGATCAGGTCGCGGTTATGATCCCACACGATGATGTTGACGTCGCCGAGCCCCCGCTGCACCATGACCGGGCCGAGATAGTTCTTGAGAAAATCCCTCTCGTCCTCAGCCTGATAGACACACGACTCCCACGTCTGGGTGGCCATCGGCTCGTTCTGGATCGTGATCCCCCACAGCGGCACGCCTTCCCTCCGGTAGCTCTCGATGAACTTCGTGTAGTAGAGCGCCCAGGAATGGAAATACTCGGGACGCAGCGTGCCTCCGTGCAGCATGTCATTGTTGCTCTTCATGTAGGCGGGCGGGCTCCAGGGACTGGCGAAGAGGTTGAGCCGGTTGCCGCTCGCCGCCATGGCCCGCTTGATGAGCGGGATTTTGAACTGCAGATCGTGCGCGATCGTGAAGGACGTCAGGTCCTTGTCACCCTCATCGACATAGGTGTAGCTCGCGCTCGAGAAATCGCAGCTGTTGATGTTTGTCCTGGCCAGGGTGTACCCGATGCCGCGGTCGGTGCTGTAATACGCCTGCATCAGCTCTTCCTGGCGTGCCGCGGGAAGCTTCGCGAAGGTCTCGGCCGCGGCGTCGGTCAGCGCACCGCCGATTCCCAGGAGAGTCTGGAAGGTTCTCCGTGGATCGACGAAGATATAGGTCGTTGCTTCCGATGTGGGCGCTGGCTTCCTGAACACCAGGGTATCGGTGGGCGTCAGCCTCAGGGTGGTGCTCTCGGCAGTGGCATAGACAACCGCCCGCTTCCCGGCAATCTGGAATTCAGCACCGGCAGGCCGCTGCCGGCATCCCAGGAGAAGGATCAGAGGCAAGAAGCGTGACGCGGTGCTCACGACTTCGGGGCCGCCGGTTTGGCGGCGTAGATGAACTCGTAGTAGTCGCGCATGGTCAGGTCCGCGGCCGCCTCCAGATCGGTGATCACGGTCGCATCGCGGTGCAGCTGGAGGGCGCTGGCCGTTACCATGCTGGTGACCGGGCCCTCGACGGCCTGGGCAATCGCCTTCGCTTTGGCTTTCCCGCTCGCCACCAGGACCAGCTTGCGCGCATCGAGGATGGTCCCGACGCCCATGGTGATCGCATACACCGGCACATCCTCCCGCCGCTCGAAGAACCGGGCGTTATCGTCGATGGTCTGCTTGGACAGCGTCTTGAGCCGCGTCCGCGAGCTCAGGGAACTGCCGGGCTCGTTGAAGGCGATGTGGCCGTCGGAGCCGATGCCCAGGATCTGCAGGTCGATCCCGCCGCATTCCGCGATGCGCTTCTCGTACCACTGGCAGAAAGCGGGGTAATTGCTGGTCGTGCCCGAGGGGATATTGATGTTCTGCCGCGGGATGTTCACGTGCTGGAAGAAGTGCTCGTGCATGAAGTAGTGGTAGCTCTGCGGATGATTCACCGGCAGGCCCACGTATTCGTCGAGGTTGAACGTCGTCACCCGTGAGAAATCGAGCTGCGCCTCCTTGTGCAGCCGCACCAATTCCTGATACAGGCCGAGCGGCGTGGACCCGGTTGCCATGCCGAGCACCGCATTCGGCTTGGTGTTGAGCACTTCGGCGACGATCTGCGCCGCCGCCTTGCTCATCTGCTCGTAGTCGCGCTGAATGATGACTTCCATTAGTCCGCCTCTTCCCATCGTCTGGACCGGTCGAGCGCCTTCCGCCAGCCGGTCTCGAGCCGCTTGCGCTGGGCGGGTTTCATCGCGTGCCCGAAGCGGCGGTCCACCTGCCACTGTTCCGCGATCTGCGCCTGGTCTTTCCAGTAGCCGACGGCCAAGCCCGCGAGATAGGCCGCGCCGAGCGCCGTGGTTTCGGTGACTCTCGGCCGCACGACGGGGACGCCCAGGAGATCCGACTGGAATTGCATGAGCAGATTGTTCGCGGACGCCCCACCATCCACCCGCAGCTCTTTCAACTTGATCTTCGCGTCGGCCTCCATCGCCCGCAGCACGTCGGCGACCTGAAACGCGATGCCCTCGAGCGCCGCCCGCGCGATGTGAGCCGCCGTCGTGCCACGCGTGATGCCGGCGACCAGGCCGCGGGCGTACTGGTCCCAGTGCGGCGCGCCGAGTCCGGCGAATGCCGGCACCAGATACACGCCCTGCGGATCGACCACCTGCGCGGCCAGGGCTTCGACCTCGGACGACGACTTGATGATGCCCAGTCCGTCGCGCAGCCATTGCACGACCGCGCCCGCGATGAAGATGCTGCCTTCGAGCGCGTACTCGGTCCGGTTCCCGACCCGCCACGCCACGGTCGTCAGCAGATTGTTCCGGGAGGCGATCGGCTTCGTGCCGGTGTTCATGAGCATAAAACAACCGGTGCCGTAGGTGTTCTTCACCATACCGGGCTTGGTGCACGCCTGGCCAAACAGCGCGGCCTGCTGGTCGCCCGCAATGCCGGCAATCGGCACCGCCTCACCCCCCGCGAACAGCGTCGTTTCGCCGTACACTTCGCTCGATGAGCCCACCGCCGGTAACATTGCGCGCGGCACACCAAACAATTCCAGCAGCTCGTCGTCCCAATCGCCGGTCCGCAGATTGAACAGCATCGTGCGCGACGCGTTGCTCGGATCGGTCACGTGCACCCGGCCGCCCGTGAGGTTCCACACCAGCCACGAGTCCACGGTGCCGAATGCCAGTTGGCCGGCCTTCGCCTTGGCGCGCGCGCCCGGCACATGGCGGAGCATCCACTCCAGTTTCGTGCCGGAGAAATACGCGTCCACCACGAGGCCGGTCTTGCGTCGGATCATCGGCGCCAGCCCGCGGGCCTTCAGCCGGTCGCACGCGGCCGCCGTGCGGCGATCCTGCCACACGATGGCGTGATGTACCGGCGCGCCCGTCTTGCGGTCCCAGACCACGGTGGTTTCCCGCTGATTCGTGATCCCGATCCCTGCGATGTCGGCGGCCGTCAGTCCGGCCTGGCCGAGTGCTTCTGTCGCCGTGTGCAGCTGCGTGGCCCAAATCTCGTTCGCATCGTGTTCCACCCAGCCGGGCCGGGGAAAAATCTGGCGAAACTCTTGCTGCGCCGAGGACACCACGCTGCCCGAGTGGTCGAACACGATGGCGCGCGAGCTCGTGGTGCCTTGGTCCAGGGCCAGGATGTGCTTCATGAGGCGGGCCAACACGTCTTGTACAGCAACGCCGCGATCAGGCCGCCGATGATCGGTCCGGCCACCGGGATCCACGCATAGCCCCAGTCCGATTTCCCCTTGCCCGCGATCGGCAGCAGGGCGTGGGCGAGCCGCGGACCCAAGTCGCGCGCCGGGTTGATGGCGTAGCCGGTCGGCCCGCCCAACGACAGGCCGATGGCCCACACGAGGACGCCGACCAGCCAGGGACCGAATCCCGCGTCCCAACCGTGCTCAGGGTTGAGGTTCTTCGGGGTCAGGATGGCGAGCACACCCAACACGAGCACGAAGGTGCCGATGATCTCGGTCAGGAGATTCGCGGTCGAATTTCGGATGGCCGGGCCGGTGCAAAAGACGGCCAACTTCGATGCCTGGCTCTCGGTGGCAGGCCAGTGCGGCAGGTAGGCGAGCCAGACGACGCCCGCGCCGAGGAACGCGCCGAGCATCTGGGCCGCGATATAGACGGGCACCGAGGCCCACGCGAGCTTGCCGAGGGAGGCCATCCCGATCGTCACCGCGGGGTTGAGATGCGCGCCGCTGAAGCGGCCGACGGCATACACCGCTACCGTCACGCCGAACGCCCAGCCGGCGGTGATGACAATCCAACCGCCGTTCTGCCCCTTGGTCTTGTTGAGCACGACGTTCGCGACCACGCCATCGCCCAGGATGACGAGCAGCATGGTGCCGAGCAGTTCTGCAAGAAAAGGTGGCATAAGATCGAATGGGAAGCGGCGAAGCTACCGGGGCGGCAGCGGCTTGTCCATACGCCGACAACGACACGCGATGCACCCCGACCGGATTCGGCCGGAGCGTAGTGGTCAGGTTGTCGCTGGGTGCGAACGGAGGGCGCAGCTGCACCGCATCCGCGCAGCGTCGGGCGCGCTCGGGAACAGGTGATAGTACATGGCCACCATCATCGGTACGAAGACCAAGCTGTTGTACACCAGGTGCAGCTCGAGCCGCGGGATCCACAACTGCACGATGCTCGTGGGAGCGGGCGCCCCGAACAGGTTCCGGCCCGTGATCGCCTGAGCCTGGAGCAGCGCGTGCTCGATGTGATGCCAAAACTGGATCACGAGCGCCGCGAGCCACCACGTTCGCGCCCGGCCCACGAAGCCGGGCAACAACGTCCAAATGCCGACCAGCATGATCAGGGCATACCCATAGTGCAGCACCTCGGAGTGCACGAGCCAGGGGAACGGCTGGCCCAGGATACCCCGCGCCTGGTGCAGCGGCCACCCCAGCACGTACACCTGATAGGCCTGCACCAGATGCTCGGCCAAATGGGCGATGACGACGATCATGAACGCCTGAAGCGTTCGCTCGTGCCACGGACCATTGAGCTTCCCGAAGAACGAGTGAGCTCCATGCGGTTGGGATGGCGGGGACGCGAAGGCGGTGCTTGCCATCAGTTCGCCCCGTCCTGTTGGGCAAACCGCACCGCATAGCCCCCGATGCGGGCCCCGTGCTCCTTGCCGCGCTCGATGTCGCTGCGATAGTGAATGCCGCCGTAGATCCGGGAGATGCTCGCCTCCTCCTTCATGGCGTCGAAAGCGGGAGCGGCCTCCGGGAACAGGTACGACAAGACCACGGCCGCGGACGCCGAGAAGGTGGAGTGGCCCGACGGGTACGCGGGGAAGTTCGGTAGCCCGATCACCGTCCTGATACTCGGATCCAGCTGCCCGGGGCGGGGATTGAAATAGAGAAACTTGACCCCCCAGCAGCCCACCGCGGCGTCGTGCATCGCCATGTTGAGCAGCGCAAAGGTGCGAGCCGCGCGGACCTCGCTCAGCTGCGCATCGCGAATGTACTCCGCCGCGATGTCGTTCCAATGGCCCGGCGGCGCATAGGTTCCGGCGCCGTCATTCCACTTGTAGGCGATGGCCAGTTGCTCTCGCGTGAGGCCCTCGACCGTTTGCCGCACTTCGGCGACTTCCTGCTGCATCTCGGGGGACGAGGTGGACGGCGGAGCCGGTGGCCGCTCGGTCGCGACTTCCGCCGGCGTCATGAGCCATGCCTGCACCAGGCCGAAATTCGGCAGCATCGGCGGGCGAGGCGGCGATTCCTGGCTGATCCAAGGAATCTCACCCCGCGCCAGGGCGGTGTCGGCAAGCGCCTGCCATTGGGTTTTCGTACCGACCGCGTTCCGCATGCCATCCGCTCCGGCCCGGGCGACGAACACCGTCGCGACCGATTTTCCCAACGCCAGCCCTGCGGCAATGTCGCTCGCCGATGCCTTGCCTGACCACAGGGCGGCGTTGCGCTGCTCACCGGCCTTCTGCGTGATCAGCGCCACGGCAGCGGGAAACAGCACCTTCAACATCTCGACCGTGACGCCCGACAGCACCGCGTCCTCGGAGGGGTAGGCCGGCAGATCGCTCACCGGCATCAGCGCCGCGATGCCGTTGTCGATCCGGGCGGGCGACGGCCGGTGGTACTGGTACTTCCAGTACCACGCCGTCTTGAGTGCCTCGTACTGGGCCACGGTCACGTAGCTGTACGCCCGCGAGGCATACGGCGGGTTGGCGAACGGAAACTGGGGGTCGGCGAAGGGGTTCTCGGGGTCCGGCACCGGGTAGGTGCCGTCCCGGCGCGGTGCCGGCGGCAGATTGAAACGCGCCACGAGCTCGCGCAGGATCTGGTTCCAGCGGAGCACCCCCCCGCCGCTCCAATACTCGATCGAGCGGCGCTGCGCATCCGTGAGGTTCGCCTGGGTCGACTTGATGCTGGCCAGCTCGGCCCGATAGGCGGCGGACGTCTCGGCGGCCGGTGCGGCGACCGCGAATTGCGTGGGGCCGCTCAGGAAAATCATGCCCCAACTTCCAGCGCCGCTGTCGAGGCTCGCCGCCTGGAGCGGAGGCAGCGCTTCCGAGGACGTGATGGAATTGTCGCAGCCGAAGAGGGCCGCGGCGCCAGACAGGGCGACGGCCAGGACGGATTGACGCAGCGACGGTCGCACGGGCGCCTCTCGGCTAGAAGTGGAACGTGTGGAACAGACCACCGGTGAGCGTCGTGGCCTGACCCACATTGCGCCCGCTCACGATCCGGCTCATGCCGACGCGGATTCCCAGCTCCACGGGCGCCGGGAGGGTATACATCACCAGCCCGTCGGCCCTCACGAAATTCATGCGGTTCGAGACGAACGGCATGTCCTGCCGGCGGATGTCGCCTCCGCCCAGGGTGCGTTGCTGCGAAAGCGAGATCGGGATGCTCAGGCGTCCGTACTGGTATCCGGCGCTCACCGTGTAATCGAACACGGCTGGCATGGCCACCTCGTCGCTCAAGTAGATCTGGCCATTCGTGAAGTAGGCCGGCCGGTCGAGCTTCACCTTCGTGCGCCACGTGTAGGCGGCCGAACCGTTGAGGAACCATCCTTGGTGCGCCTGGAAATTCAGCGTGAAGCGTCCTGAGAACCGCCGGCTCGCCAGTCCGATCGCGAGCGGAAGAAAGTCCGGGGTGTAGTTGCCGGCCGGCATCCCGGCTGCCCCGACCACCATGGCGCGCAGGGTGCCGCGGTCCGTAAACGGGGTGGAGAGTAGCTGGTACTTGGCCGCTAGCGTGAGGTCCTGGAGGCCGTGCATGCCGTGGAGAGGGCCCTGGCTCGCGTGGGTCCACACGTAGGGCAACATGGCCATGACGCTGAGGCGGTCCGTGACCCCGTAGCCCGCCACCCACGTGACAGTTTGTGTGGTGAACGTTCCGATGTTGCCGTTGTCCCGCTTGAGGCTCCCTTCCCAATACTGGGACCAGCTCTCGTGAGCGTAGAGGAACCCAGTACCGAGCGCTCGCCTCGGCATCAGCGAGCCGTCGTCGATGGTTTGCGCCTCGAGCGATGCCGCGGCCAGCGCGATCAAAAGGAACGGCAGAACGGTTGAGGTCCGAGTCTGGAGCATGAAACCCTCACGGCAGAATGCGATGGCCGCACGACATTGAGAACTCTTGCAGCGCGGGGCGAGATGATACGGGCGCGCCCGGGCCTCTGCAACCCCCAGAATTTCCCTTTTGCTCAGACAAGAGTGACGAGATTTGACGCAGCTGCTCCGAACGGCCATACTTCCCTATTACTCCGACAGGAGATGCAAGCATTGACGCGCGTTGCGGATGTCATGCAGGGCACGCTGGACCTGCTCCTGCTCAAAGCCCTGTCGCTGGAGCCCATGCATGGCTGGGGGATCACCAACCGCGTTCAACGGATGTCGCGGGACACCTTCCAGATCGGGCAAGGGTCCCTGTATCCCGCCCTCCATCGATTCGAGAAGCGCGGTTGGGTGACGTCCTACTGGCGGACCACCGAGAACAATCGAATCGCGAGGTACTACGACCTCACGGCGGCGGGAAAAGGGGCGCTCGGTGAGGAGATCGCGCGTTGGCGCTCCTACACCGGCGCCGTGGACCTCGTCATAGACGCGCGGTAGCCGGAGGCCACCTATTTCGCGAGAATCCTACTCTGATTGGCCAGGATCTTGTTTTGGTTCTTCAGCATCGCCTGGAGGTTCTGCAGCATCCGAGCCCGATTCCTCCATTAACGCCTCGCCCCGCTCACGCCTAGCGGCGGTGCCGGCGCCGCCGGACGCGTGTCAAATCCCGCCCGACGGAGGCGGCGAGTCCCGGCTTGACAGCCGTCGCGGCGAGGCGCCAATTGTGTTTCCCCAACGTCGGCCGCAACCCTCCGGCTCGACCGGGCAGATCCGGCCGGGCGGGTTGGCCTGCACTCGGCGGACACGATCACGGAGGTGCAGTGATGCGCCCGTTCTCCCTTGGCGTGACCACGCTGGTCCACGGGTTCTACGCCATGGTCTGGGTGGCCCTGGTGCTCGACGTGGGCTCGCCCAGCTTCAACCTGTCGATGCCGCAGTGGGGCACGATGGAGGCCGTAGTGTGGATCGCCCTGCTGTTCACGGCCGCCACCGCGCTGGGTGTCGTGGTGCACACGGTCTCGCGTGGGGTGTTCCACCGGTATAAAGAGCGCTGGGGCCTGCAGGTGCTCGTCAGCCCCACCGTGCAGCAGCGCCTCGCCGCCTTCGGAACCGCCGAAGCGTTCCCCGGCGGCCCCAGCTACGCGGAGGTCCTCAAAGCGGAGGGGCCCGATCGAAACCGCAAGGCTGGCGGCTTCATGGATGTGGTCGAGTACCAGCTGCTCGGCCGGGCGCCAGAGGTATGGCGGAGCATCCAGTCCTACCGCGACCAGTACCGCCTCGCGCGCGGTTTCATTCTGACCTCGGCGGCGTTTGCCCCCATCCTGCCGCTGTGGGCGCCGGTGCAGGCGCTCGACGCCCTGGGGACGATTGGCCCGCTGCCGATCGTGCGGACCCAGCTGTTCCTGCTGAGCGTCTTGGCGTCCGCCGTGTGCTTCATCGCGTTCCGCGAGCGTACGTTCCGGTATTCCGCCGCGAAGCTGCTCGCCTACGCCACGGTCGAGGGAGAACGGAAGAAAGGAGGCGCCCCATGACGCGCGCCCCCGCGGGCTTCACGCTCGTCGAGATCATCGTCGTCGTGGTCATCATCGGCCTCCTCGCCACGATCGCCATCCCGAAGTTCTCCTCGTCGCGCGACAAAGCCCTGGTTGCGACGATGAAGTCCGACCTGCGCAATCTGCTGACGCAGCAGGAGAGCCGGCTGGCGGACAGCGGCAGCTACGCCACGAGCTTCCCAACGACCATCTGGAGTCTGAGCACCGGGGTTACCGGGCCGACGATCACGCTCACGGCGGACGGCTGGACGGCTGCCGTGGGCCACGTGTCGACGACGCGGACCTGCGCGATCTTCGTCGGATCGACGCCGCTGGCGCCCGCCACCAAGGAGGGCGTGGCCACCTGCACGTCCTGACCTGCGCCGAGGCGCTCCCGCTGGCGGGGCCCCACGCCACACGCTACGATAGCCCACCCTTCACCCGACTCAACCATGCGCCACATCGTGATCGCAGCCACCTGCGTGGTCCTGTCCGCGGCCACTGCCCGGGCCCAGGGCACCCGCCTCCTCCGCCAGCCGACGGTGAGCAGCACCCAGATCGCCTTCGTGTATGCGGGGGACATCTGGGTGGCCCCCCGCGCCGGCGGGGACGCGAAACGGCTCACCAGTTTCCCCGGCATCGAATCGAATCCGCACTTCTCTCCCGATGGCAAGCAGATTGCGCTCAGCGCCGAGTACGGCGGCAACGTCGACCTGTACGTCGTGGACGCGGGCGGGGGCGAGTTGCGGCGCCTCACCTGGCACCCCGCGCCCGACATCGCCCGCGGCTGGACTCCTGACGGCCAGCGGATCCTGTTCGCGTCCGCCGCCACGCACGCCCCCAGCGTCGGCGTCCAGCAATTGTGGACGATCCCGGCCACGGGGGGTGTCCCCGAGCGGTTGCCGCTGCCCGACGCGGCCCGGGGGATGTTCTCGCCCGATGGCCGGCGCCTGGTCTACGAGAAAGTGACGCGGTGGGACGTCGAGTGGCGCAACTATCGCGGCGGCCAGACCCACCCCGTGACGATCTACACGATCGCCACTCACGCGGTCGATACCCTCCCCTGGCAGGGCACCGTGGACGTCTGGCCGGTCTGGTCGGGCGAGGCGATCTACTTCCTCTCCGACCGCGACTGGGCTGGCAACGTTTGGAAGTACGACCTCCCGACGAAACAGCTCACCCAGCTCACACACCACAAGGACTTCGACGTGAAGACCCTCGCCGCGGGCGGCGGCGTACTCGCTTACGAGCAGGCGGGGTACCTGCACGTACTCGATCCAGCGACCGGCACGGACCGCCAGCTCGAGATCACCTGTCGCGGTGATCTCCCCTGGGCGCAGCCGCGCTGGGTGAACGCGGCCCCGTGGATCGAATCGGCGTCGCTCTCACCCACCGGCGCGCGGGCGTTGTTCTCCGCGCGCGGCGAGATCTTCTCCGTGCCCGCCGAGAAGGGCGATCCCCGGAACCTGACGCGGACGCCAGGCGTGGCGGAGCGCACCCCGGTCTGGTCGCCCGACGGCAAGCAGGTGGCGTGGTTCTCCGACGCGAGCGGAGAGTACCGGTTGCTGATCGGCACGCAGGACGGCCTCACGCCGCCGCGGGAGATCGTGTTCGACCACCCCACCTTCTTTCACACGGCGAGCTGGTCCCCGGACGGCAAGTACCTCGCGCTGACCGACGAGGGACTCAATCTCCTGCTCGTCGACGTGGCGACCGGCAGAGTCAGCCGCATCGATGGCGACACCTACGCCCATCCCGAGCGGACGTTCGAGCCCGCCTGGTCGCCCGACTCAAAATGGCTGGCCTACGCCAAGCGGCTGCCCAGCCAGTTTCACGTCCTGATGGGGTATTCCCTCACGGACCGCCGCGCCATGCAGCTCACCGACGGGTTGTCGGACGCCGTGAGCCCCGCGTGGGACGCGAGCGGCAAGTACCTCTACTTTCTGGCCAGCACGGACTTCGGCCTCTCGAGCGGCTGGCTCGATCTCACCTCCTACGACCGGCGCACGCGCCGCGGCGTCTATCTGATGGTCCTGGCCGCCGACACGCCCTCGCCGCTCCTGCCCGAGAGCGACGAAGAAGCGCGGGATTCGGCGAAAACCGACACCGCCAAGGCCCAGGTCCGGATCGACCGCGCCGGCCTGAGCCAGCGCATCCTCGATCTCGGCATGCCGGTGCGGCCGTACACCGCGCTCGCGGCGGGCGCCGCCGGCGTCCTCTTCGTGAGCGAGGCGGTGGAGAATCAACCCGGCTTCACCTTGCACCGTTACGACATGAAGAAGCGCAAGGCCGAGAGTTTCGTCTCGCCGGTGTCGCTGTTCAGCCTGTCGCGCGACGGAAAGAAGCTGCTGTACCGCTCGGGAGAGACCTGGATCATCACCGGCACCGACGCGGCACCCAAGCCCGGTGATGGGAAGATCACGGTGGATCTCCAGATGCGGCTCGAACCGCGGGCCGAGTGGTGGCAGATCTTCCGCGAGGCGTGGCGCTACGAGCGGGACTACCTCTACGTCCCGAACCACCACGGCGCCGATTGGGACAAGGTGTACGCGATGTACGTGCCGTGGGTCGATCACGTCGGTCACCGGTCCGATCTCACGTACCTTCTGGACCTGCTGGGGGGCGAGCTGTCGCTGGGCCACACGTTCGTGGGCGGTGGCGATACGCCGCCCATCGACACGGTGAAGATCGGTCTCTTGGGCGCCGACTTTGCGGTCGACCAGGGGCGCTACCGCCTGCAGCGGGTTTACACCGGGGAGAACTGGAATCCCGGGCTCCGCGCCCCGCTGTCTGCGCCGGGGGTGAAGGCGCGCGCTGGGGACTACCTGCTCGCCGTGAACGGAGTGGACCTGAAGGCGCCGATAAGCCCGTACGCCGCACTCGAGGGCACCGCCGGCCGGCAGACGGTGCTGCGGCTCAACGACCGGCCGACGCTCGAGGGCTCCTGGACGGTGACGGTGGTGCCGGTCGAGAGCGAGGGCGAGCTGCGTACGCGGGCGTGGGTGGAGGACAACCGGCGGCTCGTGGACTCGTTGTCGGGGGGCCGGCTCGCGTACGTCTGGCTGCCGAATACGGCGGCGGGCGGTTACGAGTACTTCAACCGGTATTACTTCGCCCAGCAGGACCGGCAGGGAGTGATTCTCGACGAGCGCTTCAACGGCGGCGGCTATATCGCCGATTATTTCGTCGACCTGCTCGCGCGCAATCTGCGCGGCTACTTCAACAATCCGGTGGGTGAGCGCCGCCCCTGGACGGAGCCACTCACGGGCATTTTCGGTCCCAAGGTGATGCTGATCAACGAGTACGCCGGATCGGGCGGCGACATGCTGCCGTACCTGTTCCGCGAGATGAAGCTCGGCCCGCTCGTCGGCACGCGGACCTGGGGCGGGCTCGTGGGGATCTGGGATGTGCCGGGCCTGATCGACGGCGGGTACATCACGGCGCCGCGGGGCGGGTTCTTCAATCTGCAGGGCCAGTGGGACGTGGAGAACGTGGGGGTGGCGCCGGACATCGAGGTCGCGGCAACGCCGGCACTGACGGCGGACGGTCGGGATCCGCAGCTCGAGCGCGCCGTGCAGGAGGCGCTGCGGCTGCTGGCGGCCAGCCCGCTCAAGCTACGCTCGGAGCCCGCCCCGCCGGTGCGCGTGCGGCGGCCGTGATGACTCCCCGCCGCCCTGGACGAAGCGTCGCCGCCGTACTCCTGGGGTTTGTCGCGGTCGTCGTTCTTTCGCTCTGAGTAGTCAACAGGAGAGCTGTATGCACAAAATCACCCCGTTCCTGTGGTTCGACGGCAAGGCCGAAGAGGCGATGGACTTCTACGTTTCCATCTTCAAGAATTCCAAGATCGTGGGCACGATGCCGGGGCCGGATGGGAAGGTCTTCACCGGGACGTTCCAGCTGGAGGGACAGCAGTTCATGGCGCTGAACGGCGGCCCGAAATACAGGTTCACGGAGGCCGTTTCGCTCTTCGTGACCTGCGAGACACAGGCCGAAGTTGACGATCTGTGGAACAAGCTCACCGAAGGCGGTGCCGAGAGTCAGTGCGGCTGGCTGAAGGACAAGTTCGGCCTGTCGTGGCAGATCATTCCCTCGGCGCTGGGGAGGTTGCTGGGGGACGAGGACCGTGCTAAGGCCGGCAGGGTCATGCAGGCGATGCTCCAGATGAGAAAGATCGACATCGCGAAGTTGCAGCAGGCTTACGACCGAGAATAGCCAGCTCTCGCCCATGCAACTGACACGTCAACTCGGACTGGCCTCCGTCACCGCGCTCGTCATCGGTGAGGTGATCGGCATCGGGATCTTCCTCACGCCCGCGAGCATGGCCCGGTCCCTGGGCTCGCCGTTCTGGCTGCTCGTGGTCTGGCTCATCATGGGCGTGATGGCGCTCTGCGGCGCACTATGTTACGGCGAGCTGGCGGCGCGGTTTCCCGAGGCCGGCGGCGGATACGTCTACCTGCGACAGGCGTACGGGCCGGCCGTGGCGTTTCTGTACGGCTGGAAGTGCCTGCTGGTGATGGACCCGGGGATCACCGCGGCGGTGGCCGTGGGCCTCGCGAGCTATGTCGGCTACGTGGTGGGGCTCTCCGGTGCGGCGCTCAAGGTCGTCGCGATCGCAGCGATCTTCGGGCTCGCGGGGGTCAACATCGCCGGGTTACGGCTCGGTGCCGGTCTGATGCGATGGCTCACCGTGTTCAAGCTCGGCGCGCTGGGCCTCATCGCCGTGCTGGCGCTGGCGCTGGGCCTGGGGGATTGGGCGAACTTCGCTCCGTTCGTCGCCCAGCACCCCGGGTCGGATCCGCTGCCCGGCGCGCTTGCCCCCGCTCTGGTCGCGGCGTTCTTCGCGTTCGGCGGCTGGTGGGAGATCGGCAAACTCGCCGGCGAGGCGACGGACCCCGGGCGCACCGTGCCGCGCGCGCTCGCGATCGGCGTGGCCACGGTCACGGCGGTCTACATCCTCACGAGCGCGGTGTTCCTCTACCTCGTCCCACTCGAGCGCGTGACCTCCGGCGAGACGTTCGCGGCGCAGGCGGGCGAGGCGCTGTTCGGTCGCGCGGGGGGGCGCGTGTTTGCGGGGATCGTCATCGTGGCGGTGCTCGGGAGCCTCATGGCCCTGCTCATGGCGCTGCCGCGCCTGTACTACGCGATGGCGCGAGACGGCGTGTTCTTCCGCGCCGTGGCCACCGTCCATCCGCGGTTCGGCACGCCGGCCCGGGCCATCGCGCTCCAGGCGACGCTGGCGTCGCTGCTGGTGGCGTTGGGCACGTTTCAGCAGATCGTGTCGTACTTCATCTTCATCACGGTGTTGTTCCTGGCCCTGACCGTGGCCGCCCTGTTCAAGTTGCGCCGCCAGGACGGTGCCGAAGCGGTCTACCGGACGCCGGGCTATCCCGTGACGCCGGTGGTCTTCCTGGGACTCGTCGCCGTGTTGCTGATCCTGCTGGCGGGCCACAACCCCTTGCAGGCGGCGCTCGGCGCCGGGATCGTAGGACTCGGCGCGCCGGTATATTTCTTTGCGGTTCGCCGGCGACTCACCTCAGCAGTGGACGGGACCTCATGACCTGGATCAAGACTATCCCTTTGCCGGAAGCGGATGAGCGCCTGCGGCGGGCCATCGAGGCCCAGCGCGCGCTCTACCCGAAGGAATACGCCACGCCGGTGCAAGCCACGGCGGACGGGACGTCCGGTATCGTCGCGTCCCACAGCCTCATACCGGACGCATTGCATCATGCCTTTGCGACCTTCGGGGTGCTCATGTCGCCCGAGCTGCCGCTCACGCGCCGGCAGCACGAGATGATCACTACCATGGTGTCCGTCACCAACCGGTGTCGCTACTGAATCACCTCCCACGCAGAGTTTCTGCGTCGGGTCACACTGGATGCAGCGCTGGTGGCGGCGCTGGAGGACGACTACACCAAGGCCTCCATCCCGGCGCAGGACCGGGTCATGCTGGATTACGTGGTGCAGCTGACGCGCGACGCCACGCGCATCGGGCCGGCGCATCACGACGGCCTGCGTGCGGCGGGCTTCGACGACCGCGCCATCTTGCAGATCACGCTGATCGCCTCCTGGTTCAACTACATCAACCGCGTGGCCGACGCGCTGGGCGTGGGCCGAGACTGACCGCGGGCCGTCACCGATCAGCGGTCCGGGAAGGCGGCGGAGAGGATCCGCAGCCAGGCGCCAAGCAGGGGGTCTCCTGGGCTGCGAGCTTGCTCGGCGCGCAGCGCATCCCGCACCGCGAGCCGGAGGCTGTCGGGGAGCGGAACGGTCAGCGGCCCGGCCCCCGAACCGGAGAGCGTCGCGACCGTCGTCGCGTACGCGCGGTCGAGGTCGAGCCGCAAGGCTAAGCGGGCGCTGAAAGCGGCGAGCGCCGCCCGCACGCGCGTGAACTCTCCGGCCGCGGCGAACAGGTTCGTCGCCCACGCATAGGCCTGTGTCATGGCCGGCACCGTGGCGAACAGCTCCCCCCCGAAATAGCGGGCGTTCCACAACGAGTCCGCGATCCGGCGCGCGTCGTCCAGGCGCCCGAGCTTCCCCAGCAGGATCATCCGCCGTGCCGCCACGGCCTCTGCTTCGGTCTCCACGCCGAGCGAGTCGGCCACGGCCAGCTCGTGGAGTGCGGCTTCCAACGCGCCGTCCAGCTCGAGCACACGGGCCGCCGTGCGGTGCGCTTCGGCTTCCGCCGGCCCGGCGGCCAGCCAGCGCCTAGCCCACGCCTGGGCGGCGGCCCGCGCGCGGGACCGGGACGCTCGCAACGTCTCGGGCGCGATCGCCGAGAGAGAATCGAGTGGGATGAGCTCGATCGAGTCCCGGAGCAGCGGCACGAGCATCAGGTCTGGGTCGGCAGTCTGGTCGAGCGCCGAGTCACTCCCACCGGTCGACGCTCGTCCCGCAAGTCCAAGTTCGCAGCTGCACCAGGCGCGAACCGAGCTGCGCACGGGGCGCGGAAACTCGTGGCGGTACCCCGCCACCGCACCCGGCGACTGCCCGGCCGCGAGGGAGTAGATCGCCACCAGCCCCTGGTAGGCTCCGTGCCGGGTGGGGTCGAGATCGAGCACGCGCTTGGCCAGCCGGACCGCCGCGTTGAGCGACCCGCGGCGCCCCTCGCCGGCCGGCATCGCCACGAGCAGCGGGTCGAGGAACTCCAGGCTCGCGAGCGTCTCGAGCGCGTCCACGTCGTTCGAGTCCTGGGCGACGAGGCTCTCCAACTCCCCCCGTGCCACGGTGAAGTCCGCGTTCAAGAGACCGTGGAGCGCGCGGACGTGACGCGCCGCCCGGGGCGGCAACCGTCCGCGGAGCGCCGCGGCGCGGTCGGCGTAGCCGTAGGCCGGGTTGCCGGGATCCAGTACGGAAAACGCGAGTAGCGAGACTTCCGCGAGCTTGGCGTACGCCTGCGCGAAGGTGCTGTCGAAGCCGACCGCCTCCTCCAGCGCGGTGCGCGCGCGCCGGTACTCCTCCCGGTTCAAGTGCGCCATGCCGCGCAGGTACGCCCGGTACGCCTCGAGCGAGTGTGTCGTGGCCGTCGCCAGATCCGCGGTCGCGTTCTCCAGCCCGCCCGCGCGCAACAGGACCGTCGCAATCTGTCCGTATGCGTCCCGGATGTCGTCCTTGGAGCCGACTTCGACGGTTGTGCGGGCCACTAGGTGCTCGGTCACGACGTCGTACGCCCGGACGCTCACGCGCAACCGGTCCGTCACGGCGACGATTTCGCCGGTCACCGCCGTCCACCCGCCGGTCTCCGCCGCCACGCGTCGGACGCGCGCCAGATCCATCACGTCTCCGGACCGAAGCCCGTGTCGGCGCAGGGCCGGATAGAGCCGCTCGTCGGTGACGACGGTGATCTCTGTCCAACGGCCGAGCGCGTCCGCGAGCATCGTGGGCGACGCCTCGATCAGCCACTGGCTCTCGGGCGTGGGCGACAAGTTGCGGAACGGGAGCACGAGGAACGTCCGCGAGCGGTCCGGCTCGGCGGGAGGCGGGCGCGTCGCGAACGCTCGGGGAAACGATCCGGTGCACGGGGGGGGCGAGCCGTCGGGGCACTGGGCTGCGGCGGACCTCACCAGCAGCGCGAACAGCAACGCCCACATGGCGCCGCGGAGCCTGGGCGACATAGAGTCAACGAACATCGTGCTGCCGCGCGGATCCGGCAAGGCCGGAGTCCCGCCCGTTACTTCATTGGTCGGCTTGCTCCACCTTCGTCAGACAGGCCGCGCTGCGTTTTCACAAACGCGCGATACCCACAGGTACAGGACTCCGTTGTGCGGCCGGAACGATCGATGTTGAAGTGGAGGCGGAGACCGCATCCCTGACAGAAGGGCGGGCCGCCGTCGGTCAACATGCCGGCGCGTCCGAGCTCCGACTGTGAGCGGTTCATTTGTGCCTGAAGGTGATGCGCCCGCGCGTCAGATCGTACGGGGACACCGCGAGGGTCACCCGGTCGCCGGCGAGCACCCGGATGCGGAAGCGGCGCATCTTGCCGGCGATGGTCGCGAGGACGTAGTGCCCGTTGGGCAGATGGACGCGAAACGTGGTGTTGGGTAGCACGTCCTCCACGATGCCGTCGATCTCGATCGCTTGTTCCTTGGCCACTCAAACCCCCTCGATGGTCGCCGGGACCAGCGCGAAACCCAGGCGGATCACGTCCTGAGCGACAGCGCCTGGCCCGATCTGCTTCACGCGGAACTCAACCTGCTCGCCGGCGGCGAGTGGGTTGCAGACGGTACCCCGCAGCGCCGAGTGGTCCACGTGGCAGTCCGCTTCGTCCCTCTCGCGGCCAATCACTCCCAAGCCCCGGATCAAGTCGAACCACTTGACGGTGCCGGTGAACCGCATACGCCCGTCCTCCATCCACGAAACAACTGAGCCAAAACAAAAGCGGGACCGGCGCATTGGCCAAGTCCCGCCTTGACGTTTGCTGCTCCGGCCACGCAGCACGGCGTGTCGGATGCTGCTCGAAGCTTAGTCAGGGCCGGCAGCGAAGTCAAACGCTCGCCGCTTGTTGGCGACTTAGCCGGTCGCGGTCCGCCTGCGGATGAAGATGACGATGGCCGAAGAGAGCAGCCAGAACCCTCCGCCAATACCCATCACCCCATACTCGGCCGGCGTGCCCCCGCCAAAGTACTTGGCGAATCCCATCGCCATTCCGAACAATCCGCCAAGAAAAAAGACCCACGTCAGGATGCTGAGCAGATTCTTGTCCACGCATTCCTCCTCTCGGGCGCCTGGGCCGGGTGCATCGGAGATCCAGGCCGGCGAGTGTATGGCTATCCGAGGGAGTCGTCAATCAACCCTGATGCGGTCAAAACCAACGCCTGAGCCAGTTCACAAGCGGAGGTTCTGCGATTCGCCTCTCCGCGTCAGGAGCCGCTCGGCGAAATCCAGCCGCGACTCAAGCTCCGCCACGCGGCCCTCAAGTTGCTCGATCTGATCTTGCCTCTGCTGTTCCCGCGCCTCAAGTCCTTCCATCCGGGAAGAATGCGGCTGGCGCTCATCGTCTCCTTGTCTGCGGTGACCCGACCACCAGCGGTGCCGCATTGGACCGAGCATGACGAACAGCATGAACAGCGGGATCAGCACCCATGGCCACCACATTCCCCCGTATCCCATCATTGTGCCCTCCTCGTCCTCCGACTCCGCGCGCCGGCTCCGTCGGCAGCCCACGTCTGCACGGGCTTGGGTTTCCGGCTGGCGACGGCAATGAACGCGGCACCAATCCAGGTCAGTCGACCGAGGAAGCGATCGAGCGGGCCCAGGAGCGTGGCGAACGGGACCGACGGCGGATAGAACACGGCCGCTGCTCGCGCGCTCGGCTGCAGCCCGCTGCGGCGCATCAGCGTCCGGAGCTTCGGCACCGTCCAGAAGCGCGCCGCGGCCCAGAGCCCGCCTCGTAGCCATCCGTGCACGCGCCGGCTCGCGGCCCAGGTGCTCCAGCGGCCCAACTCGCCCACGACGACGAGTCCGCCCGGTCGGACCACGCGTGTCAGCTCCGCCATGATGGCTGGGGGATCGTTCGCGACGCACAGCAGAGTGATCGCGAGCGCTGCGTCGCAACCATTGCTGGCGAGGGGGAGCCGGGTGGCGTCGGCCTGGACGAGGTGCACGCGCCTATCGTCGCTACCCAGGGTTCGCGCTCTCGCGGCCGACAACATGGAGCGCGACCCATCCACCGCAATGACACTCGCGCCATCGCTCGCGATCTGGGCTGCGAGGCGTCCATCTCCCGCGCCCGCATCGACGACCCGGCACCCTCTGAGGTTTCCCATTAGGCGCGTCAGGGCCCTGCGTTCATCTGCCCACACCCGTACTCCGAGAGGAGACTCGAACCACGTCCGATACGCTGTCGGATCGAATTCTCGTCGCACTTTAGAACCACTTGTGTAGCCACCGCTTTTCGAACAGCACCTTGCCGAGGTGCCACCAGCGACTTGGCGGGTGGAGCCTTATCGCCGGCGTCGGTTCAGCGTAGAAGTCGCCGCTGCCAAAGCCCGCCTTTCCGCCGCCGGCCTCGATGAAGCACGAGCCGTGGCCGTCGAACCGCGCGCTTTCACCCCGATTCATCCAGGCACGGGCGAGATTCCGCGCCACGACTTCGGCTTGGCCGTGGGCAAATACCCCTGCCTTGGGAAGGGGCTTGCCGAGCTTGAGCGGGATCGCCGTCACGTCCCCCAACGCGTAGACGAACGGGAAACGCGTTTCGAGGGTATGCCGGTCGACCGTGATCCAGCCGCTCTCACCCGCGAGCCCGCTCTCCCGTACGACGGCGGGTGCCCGATGTGGCGGGACGTAGAGGAGCAGATCGTACTCGGCCGTTGTGCCGTTGGTAAACGCGATCCGTCGGCTCGTGCCGTCCACCGACTGCACCTGGTGCTCGGGGTGGTAGTGGACGCCCTTGTGTTCCACCATCTGCCGGACGGCGGCAGAGACCTGCGGTCCTGCGACACCCATCGGGCCGGGCTCGGCGGCATAGAAATCGACTTGCACGTCATCCCGAATGCCGCGTCGCCGGAACTCGCCTTCGATCAGCATGGCTGCCTCGTAGGGCGCCGCCGGGCACTTGTAGGCCGGAGCGGCGGTGAGCACTACGACACGGCCACCTGAAAACTGCCGGAGCGCGTCCCGCAACGCGGTCGCGCCTTGCAGGTTGTAGAGGTTGTGACCGGCTTGCCCTAATCCAGGGATTTGGTCGGGCGCAAGGTCCGCGCCCAGTGCAATCACGACCGCATCGGCCCTCAATTGCCGTCCAGAGACCCGAGCGGTCCTCTCGGCTGGATCGATCCGTTCGATCTCCCCGTGGACGACGTCGATCCCTTTGCGCTGCAGCCGATCCAGCGGGCGACGGATCTGCTCCGGCTCCCGTTGTCCGATCATCAGCCAGAGGAGGGAGGGTTGAAAGAGGTGGTGGCGCTCTCGGTCGATGAGGACGACACGGTGGTCCATCGGCAGATAACTCCGAAGGCGATGGGCTGCGACCACGCCGCCCACGCCACCGCCGAGTACGAGCACGGATTTCCGGTCAGCCATCGAGCCTCCTCAGAACACCAGGACCTGATCGGCCCACTGAGTCCAGGTTGTGAGTTCGTCCATACTGCTGCGCCGGCATCCCTCGGCGAGGTCCGCGTCTGCGATGCCTCGGGCATCCATGCAGGAGCCACAGACACCGATTTCCCCTCGGCGCAGCGTGACCGCTGCCAGCATGGTCTCAATGTTGTAATAGCCCCTGGGCACGCTCTGGCCGCGCTTGGCGCAGGAGGAGGCGTCACCGATGAGGAAGACCTTGAGCTGCTCACCGTCGTGCTTGGCGAGTGACCCGGCTAGGCGCAGGCCGTTGTAACTTCGTTCCGTGCCGTACGGCGGGTCGTTCAGGATGAACAACGCCTTGCTCATGGGCTTTCTCCCACCGCCACCCGAAAGCCTCGGGCGCGCCAGTCGGGGACGCCGTCTTCCAAGCGGGCCGCTTTGAAGCCTCGCGTGCGCAATATCCTCACCGCTTCCACGGCGAGAACGCAAAATGGGCCACGGCAATAGGCCACGATCTCGTGCTGGCGAGGCAGCTCCGCGAGTCGGCGCTTCAGTTCCGCAAGCGGCACCGACACCGCGCCCGGAATGTGTCCGGCGATGTATTCCGAGCGGGGCCGCACGTCGAGTACCGTGACTTCCCCGCGCCGCACCCGCCCAACCAGGGCCTTGCGATCCACCGGCTCCATGAGACCCCGCTCGTGAAGAAACTGGCGAGTCACCCGCGTGACGTCGGCGAGATGCGACTCGGCCACACGGCGGAGCGTCCGGAAGCACTCGCTCACGTCCTCGCCGGCCAGCTCATACGTCACGAAGAGGCCAGCCTTCTCGGCCGTGACCACGCGGGCCGCGCGCAGCACCTGGAGGTGCTGGGAGGTGTTCGCCACGCTTTGCGCGGTCTCGTGTGCCAGCGATTCGACGGTACGGGGCCCCTGACCGAGAAGGTCGAGCAGTTCAAGACGGCGAGGGCTCGCGAGCGCCTTGCCGATGCGAGCGAACTGCTCGTAGATGGTGTCCTTGAAGGAGCGGCCAGTGGTCTTGTTAGGAGTCATATAGTATTCAAATGAGTTATTGAATAGTCCGCTGTCGGGCGGGGTCAGTCAAGCCCTCCGATCGGCTACGTTGATGCGATGACCTCGATAGGGAGGCCTAGGGAAGCACGGCGTCATCACACCTGTATAATATATTGCTGGCTATCGAGTTGTGTCGCGTCCCCGGGTGCTTCCAGCCTCGCGGGGCTCGGCGAAGCGCTGTGGCATACGCCCTGCTGCATCTGTTTCAATACAGGTGAATTCCCGACCGACTCCCAGACTATCGAGCCGCGCTGCCGTGCGCGGGCTCCTCGCCGCGGCTGCCGTGCTGGCGGCGACGACGTGCCGTCTCGACCAGTTGATCGTCCTCCCCCACGCCGCGTTGCTCTGCGTCACACCGTCCGTTCCCGATACGCTCCTGGACTCCGCGGCCGGTGGGAGCACCACGACGCGCAGTGACCAGGTCAGTATCAACAACTGCGGTGCCGGAACGCTGCATTGGACGGCCTTCGTCAAGCAGGGCAGTCAGTGGCTGTCCGTTGCGCCGGACTCCGGCATCGTCGGTGGGCTGGACCGCGCAACACCGTGGGTCATTCTCAATCCCGCCGCGCTCGACACCGGCATCTATCACGAGACGGTGGTCGTCAGTTCTACGACCGGGAGCGGCGCCGCGGAGATCCCGGTCTCGTTCTACATCCATCCGTGCCGCGTCACGCCGATTGCGATCGATGACTCGGCCCTGGCGACCCTGACGCCGGATGATTGCGGCGCGCCGCACCGGCCCGGCCGATACGCGAGGATGTACGGCTTTCCCGGTACGGCCAACGACTCGGTCTCAATCGAGCTCCCGGCCGGTTTCGATGCCTACGTGGAGCTCGACACGACGCTGGATGCCTCCCGGCCGGCGTGGGTCGAGACGGACGACTCGCTCCTCTATTATCAGCGCCTGCCGCGCAACGCCACCTATTACGTCGAAGTGACGAGCGCGGCGGCCGCCGACACCGGTTCCTTCACACTCCATCTGACGCATCCGCGGCTCCCTAGATCACCTCAGGATCTCGATCAACGGATGATCGATTCGGTGACCAGCGTCATTCCCGGAGCGACCGTCGCTCAGCCGAGCATTTTGTTGCGCGCGGTGCTGACCGATCCTGATCTGGGCGACTCGCTGCACCTGGAAGCCGAAGTGCGGCCGGTGACGGTCGGGTTCAGCGGATCCAACGTGCCGAACGGGCCGGCAGTGGCAAACGGCAGCCCCGCCTGGTTGAGTGTCGGCGGCCTGGCCGACAAGACCTCGTACCACTGGCGCGTCCGCACTGGGGACCATACCGGTCGTTCCGGTCCATGGACGTCGTTTGGCGGAAGTCCCGACTTCGTCGTGAACGTCCCCCACGCGCCCAACGCCCCGACGACACTCGGTCAGGCAAGAAGCGATGGGACCGGAATCCTCACGGGCGGCACGATCGACGACAACGTGGTCATTCTAAGCGCCGTCGTGTCGGATCCCGACCCCGGCGATCAATTGCGGTTGCAGGTGGAGGTGCGACCCATCGGGTCGCCATTCTCCGACCCCACGGACTCGAGCGATCCGGTGCCCGACGGCGGCCCATTGCAGGTGCTCGTCGGCCCGCTGCCCAGCGCGACGAGCTACCACTGGCGGGCGCGGGCCGTGGATCAGACGGGCGACACCAGCACCTGGGTGGCCTACGGCGGCAACTCGGAAAGCGCGATCGACTTCCGCATTGCCCTGCTGCAGATCCCCAATCCACCCAGCGACCTGTCACAATTGCAGAGTGGGGACCTGACCCCGATCCCGGTGGGCGGTGCTGCGGTGTCCAACTCGATCGTCGTCACCGGTGTGGTGAGCGACCCCGACGCGAGTCAGACGGTGCAGCTCGAGGTGGAAGTCCAGCCCGTCGGTCAGGGCTTCGTCGGGCTGCCCAATTACACCAGCTCGCTCGTCCCAAGTAGCTCGACGGCGCAGGCGTCGGTCGGTCCCTTGACCGCCAACACCGACTATCACTGGCAGGCGCGCACCAAGGACTCGGGCGGCTTCACCAGCACGTGGGTCGCGTTCCCTATCTCACCGGCCAACCCGGAGACGGCTACCGATTTCAGCTACCAGCCCCTGCCGCCGCCGGCGCAGCTCGTGTTTACGGTTCAACCGACGACCACCAGAGCCGGGGCGATCATTGTGCCCGCGGTGCAGGTGACCGCTCTGGACGGAAATGGCCAGATCAGCACCGGTTTTACGGGTTCCATCACCATGACGCTCGAGCCGAGCTTGTACGGCGGCAAGCTCATGGGGACGACCACCGTGAAAGCAGCCGGCGGCGTGGCGACGTTCGTGAATTTGAGCATCAACAAGCTGGGGTTCGGCTATCGCCTGCGCGCCACCACCGTCCAACCTTCACTGACAGTGGTCAGCGCCCCATTCAACGTCACGCGCCGCTGACGTCCGAGGGTAGTTTTTCGGTCATGGGTCTGGGATTCCGGTGCTGCATTGCCGTCGCGACGTGGGCGTCGCTCACGAGCTCACCCGCCACCGCTCAGCGGGCGGGGAAGTCGCCTCAGATCGCGTGGCGCCCGCCGGTGCCGCTGCAAGGGTCGCTGGTACTGATCGGTGTGGAGGCACGGGGGACCGACAGCGTGCGGTCAGTTCGCGGTGAGCTGGCCGGCGAGCCGCTGCATTTCGAGCTCATCAATGGCTGGTTCCGCGCCATCGGGGGCGTGCCGCTCGGCGCGGGTACCCCTCTGACGGCTACCGTGGTGATCGAGCGGGCCGGTGGCGCCCATGACACACTCACCCCGCGGCTGCCCGTGGCTCCACGCCGCACGCGGAGCGAGCGGCTGCAGACCGACCCTCGCTTCCTCCAGCCGCCGGAGTCGCTCCGGTCGCGAATTGAGACTGAGCGTGCCTTGGTGCGCGAGCTGAAGCGGCGGACCCACGATACACCGCGCCGGTGGCGTGTGCCGTTCATACGGCCGCGGCCCGGGCCGGTCACGAGCGCCTTCGGGACGGGCCGAATTTTCAACGGTCAACTGCGCAGCCGGCACCTAGGTGTGGATTTCGATGGCGCAGTGGGGGATTCGGTGCTCGCGACCAACCGCGGGGTGGTGGCCTACGCCGGTGACCTGTACTACAGCGGTACCACCGTGTTCATCGATCACGGGGCAGGGCTGCTCAGCGCGTATCTGCACTTGAGCAGCGTCCTGGTCGCAGCGGGGGACTCGGTCGCCCCCGGGCAGCTCATCGGGCGGGTTGGCGCCTCCGGGCGGGTCACCGGACCGCACCTGCATTGGCTCGCTTCCTACGGCAACATCACCGTCGATCCCATGGATTTGCTGGACATCGATCCGGCGGCGCCTCTGACCCCTCGTTGATCGACACGGCTCAGACCGTTTGCAGATACCGGTGAATCATGCCCACCGCCGCCGATCCTTCCCCCACTGCCGAGGCCACGCGCTTGGTGGAGCCGAGTCGGACGTCGCCGGCGGCGAAGATGCCGGGCAGGCTGGTTTCCAGCGGGAACGGATCGCGATCGAGCGTCCATCCCTTCGGTCGCCTGCCGTCCTTCAGCAGATCGGGACCGGTGACGATGAAGCCCGTCTCGTCCCGCTCCACGAGACCCGCGACCATGCCGGATTGCGGGGTCGAGCCGATGAGCACGAACATCGCCGCCGCGGGCAGCGTGGTGCGCTCGCCGGCATCGTCGCGCACGAGCTCGACTGCTTCGAGCCGGCCAATCCCACGCACACCGGCCACGGCGGTGTGCGTCCGCACCTCGATGTTGCCCGCGGCTTCGATGCGATCGATCAAGTACGTGGACATCGTGGCCTGGAGCGACGCGCCGCGGACGACCATCGTCACCTTGGCGGCATAGCGGGCGAAGAGCAAGGCGGCTTGTCCGGCGGAATTGGCGCCCCCGATGATGACGACCTCGGCCCCCCGGCAGGCGGCCGCTTCCGACAGGGCCGCGCCGTAATAGACGCCGGCCCCGGTGAGTGCCTCCACACCGGGCACATCGAGCCGCCGAACCTGCATCCCGGTCGCGAGCAGCAACGCATAGCACTGCAGCTCTGATCCGTCGTCGAGCGTCACGATCCGGTAGGGATGCTCGGCGCGGATCGCAGCGACGCCCCGCGCCGTGACGACCTCCGCGCCAAACCGCCGGGCCTGCGTCGTCGCCCGTCGCGCCAGGTCCGCTCCGGCGATGCCGCCCGGGAAGCCGAGGTAGTTCTCGATCTGTGAGCTGGTACCCGCCTGCCCGCCCGTCACGTCCAGCTCGATCAGGATCGTGCGTAACCCCTCGGACGCACCGTAGACCGCGGCGGCCAGGCCGCTCGGGCCGCCACCGACGACGATGAGATCGTAGAACGGATTCCGCGCCTCGGTCTGCAGGCCAATCCGCTCGGCCAGCTCCCGGGTGGTGGGCGCCAGCAGCGTCGTGCCATCAGGAAAGAAGACGACCGGTTGCCGCTTGAGGCCCGGCGTCAGCGTCTCGACCAGCGCGCGCGTCGCCCCGTCGGTGTCCAGATCGATCCATGCGTACGGCGTCTGCGTGCGGGCAAGAAAATCCCTCAGCTCGTGACTCCGGGGCGACCAGCGTGAGCCCGCGACCCGGATGCCGTCGAACGGCGGCCGGAACGTCGCGGCCCAGTCGGCCAGCACATCGTCCAGCACGGGGTACAAGTGCTGCTCCGGCGGATCCCACGGTTTCATCAGGTAGTGATCGAGCCCGACTTCGTTGATGCCGCGGATCGCCGCCTCGCTGTCGGCGTAGGCGGTCAGCAGCACCTTGCGCGACTCCGGGTGCAGCGTGCGGACCTCGCGCAGCAGCTCGGTCCCCGTCATGCCGGGCATCCGCTCGTCCACGAGAAATAGGGCGATCGGCGTCCCGCGCTGCTTCAGCTCCCGCGCGGCTTCGAGCGCTTCGCGGCCGGAGCCGGCTTTGAGGATGCGGTAGTCGCTCTGGAAGTGTTCGCGCAGATCGCGCTCGATGGCGGCCAGCACCAGGGCGTCGTCGTCGACGCTCAGGATCACGGGTTTGGCCACTCAGGGGGCTCCGGGGGGCGACGCGACGGCTGCCGGAACCGGGAGGCGCACGCGGAACTCCGTCCGGCCCGGTCGCGAGTCCACGTCGATCTCCCCATCATGCCGCTGGATCAGCCGGCGCACGATGTCGAGGCCCAGGCCCGCTCCCTCCCCGACCGGTTTGGTAGTGAAGAACGGATCGAAGATGCGCGCGCGAATATCGGCGGGGATACCGGGGCCGTCGTCGACCACCCGCACCAGGACGGCGCCGCCGCTCGTCGTGGCCGCGATCTCTACCCGCCCGCCCGTCGCCACCGCATCGAGCGCGTTGTCGATCAGATTCAGCCACACCTGGTTCAGCTCGCCACCGAAGCCCTGGACCTTGGGGAGATCGGCCGCGACCTGCACCGCCACCCCCACGGACTTGGCCCGGGCCTTGGCCTGGAGCACAGCGAGCGTATCGGAAAGCCCGCGACCGATGTCGACCGCTTCGGGTACGGTCGCATGGTCCATGCGAGTGAATCCCTTGACCGCGGCCACCAGATCGTAGATGCGGGCCGCCGCCTGCTCGATCTCCGAGGCGAGCTGCCGGGTCGCGCAGCCGGAGGCGATCCACCGCAGCGCGGCATCGAGCGACGTGCGATCGAGCGCCGCGGCCAGCCGGTCGAGCGCCTCGAGCGTGACCGCGGTCTCCGCCAGGGGCTGGGCCGCGGTCCGATCGGCGCCCCGCGCGTCGAGCCATGCGGCGACCGCGTCCTCCCGATCGGCCCGCTCGAGCGGGGAGCGAACCGCCGTGAGCGGGGTGGTGAGACAGATCTCGCGCACGCCGTGCACGGCGGCGATCTGCGACGGGGTGAGTCCGGTGCCGCCGAGCGCGCGCGAGGCTTCTTCCAGGCTGATCAGGCGGTCGGTGAGTCCCTTGGCACTGCGCGCGATGGCCGAGGCGGGGTTGTTCAGCTCGTGCGCCAGGCCCGCCGCGAGCTTGCCGAGGGACAACAGCTTTTCGTCGTGGAGATCGCTCGAGGTGAAGTGCCGGGTGCGATCGAGCATCACGTGCACGAACACTGCGGTGAGCTCGTGGCACTGACGGATCATTTCGGGGAAATGGTCGCGGTGGACGGAAACCAGCTCCGTCGGCTCTTCGGCCACCACGTCGCCGAGGGTCGCGGCCAGCCGTGAATACGGCAGGAAGCCGGTTACCTCACCGCTGCGCCACTCCATCGCCTTCCGCCGCCCGGTGCCGCGGTCGACGTGAATCACGAGGTGGCCGGACAGCACCAGGTACAAGGCATCCACCTTGGTCCCTTGCTTGTACAGCAACTCGCCACCGGCGAGCTGACGCAAGCGGCCGTGCGCCGCCACCCACGCGATCTGCTCGCGTGGCAGGCCGCGCATCAACGTGTGGTTCTCCAGGCGATCGAGGAGATCGACGGGTGGAGCGCTCATCGCGTCCGAAGATAGAGCGGCCGCGCAACGGGGGGGAGGTGACGCGCGACTCTCGTGCTAGGGCTCGAGGACGAGGAGCGCGAACGTCCCCGACAGAACGGGTGGACGGGGCCGCGGTCGATCGGCCGTGGGTGCTGGGGTGGGCCCGAAATCCGCGGAGGCGGTGTACACGCGGTGTGTACGGAGATCCAGCTCCATGGTGCGTGCGCCGCGCTTCGTCGGGACCGTCCCGACCACGGTGTAGCGGTCGGGGGTGTCCTGGTGGATGACGGTCAACGCGCCGTCGCCCGTCGAGGCGAACGCGAGCGCCGTGGCCGGATCGAACCGGCACGCATCCACGCCCTGGCCGATCGGCACCGTGGTGATCAACCGGCCGGCGCCCGCGTCGGAGATCGCCATGACCTGATTGCGGCAGCCGCTGAACAGTCGATGGTGCGCGCGGTCGATCGCGAGACCGGTGGGCGACTCGCAGGGCGCCAGCGACCAGCGGCGTACCACCCTCATCGCGGCGGCGTCGATCTCGACCACCTGTGCCGAGTCCTCGATGTTCACGTACAGTGTCCCGTCGACGCCGGACACGCCGAACTCGGGGAAGCCACCCAGGTCGATCGTGCCGAGGCGCTCACCCGACACGGCGTCGATCACTGTGGACGAGCGCGCATCGCCGTTGAAGGTGAACAGATGCGTGGTGACCGGATCGAAGAGAATCGCGTCCGCGTCCGGGGCGGCGTCGGTGCGCTTCAGCACCTGGAGCGTGGTCAGGTCGAACATGAGCACGGTGCCGTCACCGCCCGAGGTCGCGAAGCCGTGGCCCGCGGCGTACGCGAACGCCACGCCGTGGGCGCGGTTCAATCCAGGGATCTCGCTTGTCACGCGTCCGCGTTCGGGGTCGACGACCATGATCCGGTCCTGACGCGCGATGAACAGACGATGTCCGACGGTGTCCAAGGCGAGGTAGTCCCAGCCGCCGTCCCCGCCCAGGGTGTCGGTGTGCGTCAGGTGATAGGATTGCGCACCGGCAGTGGCGCTCGCGCCCAGGAGGAGCGCCAGACAGGACAGTGCTCGACTACGCATCTTAGGGGGGAACGACTAAGACGCGGCGCCCGCCACGGCCAACGTCGGGGGTTCTTCGGCTTTGAGATAGGCGTGCGGATCGTGATACAAGGCGCCCGCCGGAAGCCACTGGTGCAGCTCGCCCAGCTCGCGACGCACCCGGTCCACGAAGAACGCCGGTAGTTCGTCCGATTCCTGCTCGAAATAGGCGCGGAACGACGGGTCGGCGTCCAGGCGCCGCCGCACTTCCTTGTAGTACTTGATCCGACCGAACCCCTCCGAGGAAATCGCGCGCAACACGTTCATCCATTTGGGGATCATGGTACGGTTGGCCCGGAAGCGGTTGACGATCGCCCGCCACGAGAACGTGTACTCCGTCAGACCGATCACCTGATCGTAGAACTCGGGCCAGGTGTAGTTCTTCGGCTTGACGTTCATCGCTTGATTGTTATCCAGGAAATGGAACGGGAACCCCAGCACGCGATCGGCGCGCTGATACTCCAGGTTCAGGGGGGCCGCCCGCCCGAATGCCGACAACAGCGAATAGCCGGGGAAGGCGCCCGGCGTCAGATCGACGAACCGCTTGGTCAGCTCGAACGGCTCCGTCCCGGCGTCTCCATCCAGGCCCAGGACGAAGTTCGTCTGCACGTAGGGCAGGTAGCGCATGATCAGGTTCACGTGCTCGGACACTTCGCGCACCTTGTCCATCCCGGTGCGCTTGCCCGTCTTCGACTTGTTGCCCAGGTCGTACCACGATTCGATCCCGGGCAGCACGGCCTTGAAGCCGTTGCGCCGCAGCCGGACGAGATGCGGTTCCGCCAGGAGCGACAGGCTGCTTTCGGCGACGAAGTCGATGCTGTCCGGCGGCGCGGCCGCCTCGATCGCCTCCATGATGTCGTCGAAGCGGACGCCGAAGTTCGGATCGTGCCACCCCACGCGCGGCCGTTTCTGCTGCTGCAGCAGGAACTGGAGATCCTTCGTGATCTCGCCGAAGTCGAGCGGCTGATAGGGCACGACCGAGTCGATGCAAAAGCTGCACGTATAGGGACAGCCCAGACTGCCGAGCATGCCCACGAGCTTCAGGACCGGCGCCTTGTCGATCGTGGCCTTGATGAATTTCCAGCGATCCCGCACCCCCGGGAGGGCGGCCGGCTGCCGCGCGGCGGCCAGATGCACGCCCAGCGGCCGGTGCCGCGCGCAGTCCTGGAGCACGTCGCGAACCACGGTGCGGTCGGTGAAACCCAGGACGTAGTCGAAGTACTTGCGAGCGTCTTCGGGATAGCACCGGGCGTGGGGGCCGCCCAGGACCGTCACGGCACCGCGGGAGCGGAACAGGCTGCTGAGCGCGTAGGCGGTGAGCGCGGCCTGGCTGAACGCGCCGATGAACACCAGATCGACGTCGGTCGGCAGCTCGTCCACCAGGTTTTCGAACCCGGTGTAGCTGACGTAGGTCACGTCGTGGCCCTCGGCCTCGCACCAGACCGCCACGACCTGGGGCATGATGCTGGCGAGGTTGGCGTTCATGGCTCGCGCCCACAGGGCGCGGCTGGGGCCTCGGGTGGCCATGTCGATGATGCCAATGCGGAGCTTGTGCACGCGCCTCATGGAAAACGGGTCTCCCAAGGTCGCCCCATGGGCCTCCCTCCGCAAGCGCGATTTCCGGCGAACCCTGCTCTGCCGCTGTGTTTACGACCTCGATTTAGCGATATTTCCTGCTCGCGCCCGCCTGGGCTGCAGATGGTGCGTGTTTTTGGCCCGTTCCAACGAGGAGATACCGTGCCCCCAGCTGTACGGCTCAAGGATCCCATTCCGGTCGGGCGGCTCGTCCAGCGCCGTCTGCGCGAGCTCAAGCGGACGCCGCGCGAGCTGGCAGAGGCCGTGCGGGTCTCGGAAAACTACATCGCGGATATCGTGTCGGGCCGGCGCCGGGCGCCGGCACCGGGCAGCGACGTCTACGTGACGATGGGAAAATTCCTCGGCCTGCATCGGGACGATCTTCCCACCTGCGCGCGCGCCGAGCGCGCCGCCGAGCGTCCCGGCGGCCGGCCCCATCCCGATGTCCGGCGACGGGTGCTCGACCTGTGCGATCCGCAGCACGCCAAGACGCTGGAGCGCCGCTTGGCCCGCCCCGAGGGCGCCGAGCTCGAGTGGGTGATCGTGGGGCGTCTGCTCGAGGTGGCACGCGGGTTCGTCAGTCGCCAGCTCGACGATGAGGTGGGAATGCGGGTGGCCGCGGGGCGCGAAGGTCGCGCCTATCTGGACGTGCGGATGCGGTTGCTGGAATTCCTCGATGTCGTGCCGGATTCCCTCACGGCCCAGGACTGCGAGGATTTCGTGAGCTCCCGGATCAATTCCTGGCAGATCGACGTCGAAAGCCGGGCCATGAAGATCCAGCTGCGCTCCTGACGGTTTTCTGAACGCGAAACGGCGCCGCCTGTGCGGGCGGCGCCGTTCGTGTTGTCAGGCTCCGGGTGGTTACAGCTTGACGACGTTCTGCGCCGCCGGGCCCTTCTGTCCTTGCACGACTTCGAACTCGACCCGCTGACCTTCGGCCAGCGTCTTGAACCCGTCCGCCTGGATCGCGGTGTGATGCACGAAGCAGTCCTTCTCCCCGTTCTCGGGCGTGATGAAGCCGAAGCCCTTCGCGTCGTTGAACCACTTTACGGTGCCGATGATGCGTGCCATCGTCGTGCCACTCCTCACTAGTATTGATGTTCGCGACGGTGTGCGGTCTTCGCCTTGCGGCGCGCCGCGGCCTTCTCCTTGCGCCGTCGCTGAGCGCCAGGGGCCTCGTAGAATCGTTTCCGCTTCATGTCCTGAAACAAACCGGATTTCGCGATCTGGCGGCGGAATTTCTTCAACACGAATTCCAGTCGATCGTTGTCCGTTAAGGTGACTTCCACCCAGCCTCTTTTCCCGTTCGGGTCTCCCAGAAACGCCAAAGGACCATGGGCACTGGCCCAGGTCCTTGAAACGTTCTCTGGTTCGTGTCTCCTCTGAACCATCGCCCCGCGGCGCGATTCTGTCAACTGGGCCGGTTGTGACCTCGCACCCTGACCCCCGGGTATCCAATACCGAATCCTCCTCCGAGCTGCCACATGGGCCACCGTGCGTCGTCGCTGCTTGCCATCCTCCTCGCCCTCGGTACCGGAGCCACGGCCCAGATCATACCGATTCGCACGGTTCCGCTGGCGCAGGGGGATCAGTACCTGATCTTTCCGTCCACCAACCTGGGCCGGGGAGGCGTGTCCATCGCCCTGGCCGATTCGCTGCTCGACCCGTTCCGGAACCCGGCGTTTGGCGCCAGGGTCGGAGCGTTTAGGCTGTTCAGCTCCCCCACGGTCTACAGCATCTCCCGGGAAACAGGGGGCGGACGCACCCTGCCGCTGGGGATCCTCGGCCGCGACGGAACCTGGTTCGGCGGGTTGTCCGGCGCGATCCAGCAGGTCGAAGCGAGCCGGCCGTTCACGCCGCCGGTCATCTTCGTGCGGGGAGGGCCGGTCCCGCTTCAGCAGGAGGTCGTCGCTTCAGGCGATCGGTCGCACGGCAACAGCTACGCCTTTGCGTCGCTGGGCAAGGTCCTGAACGGTAGCGGGCTGTCGCTCGGTGGCAGCGTGCTCTGGTCAGGGCTCCATGCGCTGGACGGGGTCGATTTGCTCTATCCGGACGGGCAGGGGCTGACCCAGTCCGGACGCGGGCTCGATTTCCGGTTGGGTCTGCTCAAACAGTGGTCGGAGACCCGCTCGCTCGAAGCCCTGGTCCGCTACGATCGGTTCCGGATGACGCACGAGGTCACCTACCTCGATCTGTTCTGGGATCCGGCCACGCAGCAGTTCGTCCAAACCCCACGCGTCGAGCACCACCTCGACCGCACCACCACGACCGGGCTGCACGTCGCCTACCAACGCCCGCTGACGGCGTCGGGCTGGCGCATCGGGTGGATCGGGACGGCCAACTACCTCTCCCAGCCGCGCATCGCCCGCAACGAGATCGTGACGATCCCGCGCGACCAGGGACATTCCTCCGCCTACAACGTGGGACTTGGGTTCTCCAAGACGCGGGGTCCGGCAACGTTCGGGCTGGACGCGATCTACGAGCCGATCTGGAGCACGACGTGGGCCGTGGCGGAGGCTCCGCTCCTGACCGCGCTGGGTGACACGATCCCCGCGGGTGGCCGGACCACCGTCAACCGCTTCCACTTCTCGAACGCGGTGCTCCGACTCGGTGTCAGCCGGGACGTGGCGCTCGCCGGCCTGCAGAAGGCGGTGGGGTTGGAGCTGGGTCTCTCGGTTCGGGCGATGCACTACCGGCTGGTGCAGAGCGACCGGGTGGCCGCCACCGAGCAGCCCTTCCGGACCGGCTGGGTCGAATGGTCACCGACCTGGGGCTTGAGCCTGCGGTTTCCGGAGCTCGAATTGCGCTACCGCGGGCGCATCGTGAACGGAGCCGGCCGGCCCGGCGTGTTGGGGTTCTTCCCCGTACCGCTGACGGATGTCGGCCCGAACAACTTCGTGGCAGTGCCCGGCAGCACGCTCAACCTGGCCGGCGTCACGACCGTCACGCATCAGATCTCGCTGTCGCTTCCCCTGCGCTGACCGAGGAGACCGGCCATGATGAGACACGTGGTGAGAGCGATGTGCGTGGGCTGGCTCGTCGGTGCGGGCGCCTGCGTGGAGACCGATCGTTTGCTCCCGCAACCACCGTCGCTGGATGCCGAGCTGCGGCAGTCGCTGCCGCAGTGGGGGGTGGTCCCGATCAACGCGCAACCGGTCCAGGATCCGTCGCTGGTCGCGCTCGGTCAGGCGTTGTTCTTCGACAAGGTGCTGAGCGGTAACCGCGACATTGCCTGCGCGACGTGTCACAACCCAGCCACGGCGATGGGCGACGGCCAGTCGCTGGCGGTCGGCACCGGCGGCACCGGCGTCGGCCCCGCGCGCACGCTGGGCCCGGGACGGCAATTCGTGCCCCGCAATGCACCGACGTTGCTCAATGTGGCGCTTGGCCTTCCATATGTGTTCTGGGATGGCCGGGTAACGGGCTTCGCGGGCCAGTTCCAGACGCCAGCCGGCGCGGCATTGCCTCCCGGATTGCCCAGCATCCTCGCGGCGCAGGCGATGTTCCCGGTCACCAACCGCACCGAGATGCGCGGGGAGCCCGGCGATGCGGATGTGCTCGGGAAGCCCAATGAGCTGGCACAGTACGGCGACAGCCAGTGGACCGAGATCTGGCGCGCGGTGATGCTCCGGCTGCTCGCGATCCCCGCCTACACGGCCAGATTCAGCGCCGCGTTCCCGGGTACGCCCACGAATCAGCTCGGCTTCCAGCACGCAGCCGCAGCGATCGCCGCGTACGAGACGCAGGTGCTCACGAGAACCGATTCACCATTCGACCGGTATCTGAAGCGGGACGATGACGCCTTGACGGCGGAACAAAAGCGCGGTGCGTTGCTCTTTTTCGGGAAGGCGACCTGCTCGAGCTGCCACAACGGCCCGCAGCTCGGTGCCGGGAACTTCGTCGACGTCGGCGTACCGCAGCTCGGGCCGGGCGTGGGCCCCGAGCCGCCGCTCGATCTCGGGCGCGGCGCGCTCCCCGACAACGAGTTCTATCGCTTCGCGTTCCGCGTAGCCCCGCTGCGCAACGTCGAGCTGACGGCGCCCTACTTCCACGATGGGGCCTACCCGACGCTCGAGGCCGTAGTGCGGCACTACAACGACGTCCGGGTGGCGCTGTCGGGGTTCGACGCGGCTCAACTGGCGCCGGACCTGCGCGCCACCTATCACGGTGACGCCGCCACGGTCGTCGCAGTGCTCGAGCGACTGGACTTCCGCCTGCAGCAGCCGCTGCGCCTCACCGAGACAGAGCGCGCCGAGCTGGTGGCGTTTCTCAAGGCGCTCACCGATCCGTCGGCACGGGACCTGAGCGCGCTGGTGCCCTAGCGGCGCACGCCGTGTTGCACCGGCGCCTGCACGTGCGCCTCGACGAACCACAGCCACTTGTCGATGCCGCGCGAGATCTCGGTGCAGATGTCCGCGCTGCCGGCGTCGCCCAACTCGTCGGTTTCGTCGATCGCCTTGCGGATGCGCGACCCGAATTCCGCCAGGGCGCCCGCGAAGGCGCCGGCATGGTCCGCGCCATCCGCGATGGTGCGCGGGTAGTCGGTGAGCTCGGTGCGTCCGGCGACCATTCGGACCGTGCCTTCCGCGATGCCGCCGACCTGCACCACACGCTCGGCCAGGAGGTCCGCGTACTCGCTCACTGCGGCGCGCACTTCGTCGAACAGCTTGTGCAGCGCGATGAACTGCGGACCCTTCACATTCCAGTGTGCCTGCTTGGCTTGTGAGGCCAGATCCACGGCGTCTGCCAGACGCTCGTTCAAGAGATCGGCGACCTGCGCCCGGGTGGTCTCGGGGAGATCGTTGCTGGTTTCGTACACGATGCTGGACACGTTGGCCTCCGGGGTGATCGACGCTAGGTCTCTGCGTAGCCGAACGGTGCCTGTTTGTGTCTGAGGTTATTGCCAATCCTCGATGAGGAATTCGTGCTGTCGCTGGACCGGTTGCCCCGAGCTTGTCGCGTGGGCATTATTTGCGGGTCCACTCGAGAGCAAGGTATGGCGCTGACTCGCTTAATCGAACCGCTGGTCCGTGACAAGGGCGTCCTTCGCCAGGCTACCTGGGAGGAAGCGTTGGACCGGGCCGCCGATGGCTTCCGCCGCGTGAAGACGCAGTATGACGGTGACGCCATCGGCACGTTCAGCTGCTCCAAGGCCAGCAATGAGATGAATTTTCTGGCCGCGAAGCTGAGCCGCGTCGTGTTCGGGACACACAACATCGACAGCTGCAACCGGACGTGACACGCTCCTAGCGTCGTCGGTCTGGCGACAGTGTTTGGCGCCGGTGGAGGCACCAGCTCCTACCGTGAAGTGGAAGAGACGGACGTCATCTTCCTGTGGGGAGCGAACGCCCGGGAAAACCACCCTATTTTTTTCCATCACGTCCTGAAGGGCGTGCACCGGGGCGCACGGCTGTACGCCGTTGACCCGCGGCGCACCTCCTCGGCGCAATGGGCCGACGAGTGGCTCGGCATCCACGTGGGCACGGACATCGCGCTCGCCAATGCGATGGCGCGCGAGATCATCCACGCCGGGCTCGTGAACGAGGCATTCATCAAGCATGCGACGATAGGGTTCGACGCATACCGCGACGGCGTCGAGCGTTACACGCTGGCGTATGCCGAACGGGAAACCGGGGTCCCGGCCGACGTGATCCGCCGCGCCGCGCTCGCGTATGCGCGCGCCGACCGGGCGATCATCTGCTGGACGCTGGGCATCACCGAGCACCACAACGCGGTCGACAACGTGCTCGCGCTGATCAACCTGGCGCTCCTGACGGGCCATGTGGGACGCTACGGCTCGGGTGTCAACCCGCTGCGGGGACAGAACAACGTCCAGGGCGGTGGGGACATGGGTGCCATCCCGAACCGCCTCGTGGGATTCCAGGACTGGACCACGGACCCCGAGGTGCGCGCCAAGTTCGAGCGCGCCTGGGGCGTGGCGCTCAAGCCCGAGTACGGCAAGAACCTCACGATGATGTTCGAGGCGATGGAACATGGCGAGCTCAAGGCGGTCTACGCCATCGGTGAGAACCCGGCGCTGTCCGAAGCGGACCAGCACCGTGCGCAAAGGCTGCTCGCCGGCCTCGAGCACCTCGTCGTACAGGACATCTTCCTCACCAAGACGGCCGAATTTGCCCACGTCGTGCTGCCGGCGTCGTCGAGCTGGTGTGAAGCCGAGGGCACAGTCACCAACAGCGAGCGACGCGTGCAGCGCATGCGGCCGGCACTCACCCCGCCCGGCAACGCGCGCGACGACATCGGCATCATCGTCGAGATCGCCCGGCGGCTCGGCCATGAGTGGGGTCAGCCCAGTGCGGAACAGATCTGGAACGAGGTACGAAGTCTGGCACCGATGTTCGCGGGCATGAGTTACGAGCGGCTGGAGCAGGAGGGCGGGCTGCAGTGGCCCTGCTACGACGAGAATCATCCGGGGGAGCTGTTTCTCCACGGCCGCCTCTGGCAGGAGCCGCGTGAGGGCCCGCCGGCGCCCTTCTCCGTGGTGGAGCATGACCCGCCGCTAGAGCGGCCCGATGCGGAGTATCCCTTCACGCTGACCACCGGGCGGCGGCTGGATTCGTACAACACCGGCGTGCAGACCGCCGGGTACAAGTCGCCGCTGCGGCGCGGGGAGACACTCGACATTTCGCCGGAGGACGCGGACCGCCTCGGTCTAGCGGACGGCGACCGCGTGCGCGTGACGTCCCGGCGTGGCAGTGTGGTCGCTCCGGCGCACCTGGACCGCGGGTTGCGGCCCGGCCTCGTCTTCATGACGTTGCACTTCCAGGACGACGTGACCACCAACGTGCTGACCGTCGATTACACCGACCCGAAATCGGGCACGGCCGAGTTCAAGGCTTGCGCCGTGCAGGTCACGCCGCTTGGATCTTCGACTTCCTGACGCGACGCCGGCCGTGGCCGAGCGCGCCGCGATCGACACGCTGCTAGGAGCCCCCAGCTCCGGTTGGGACGGCGGCCCCCGCCAGGCTCGCGACGCGCACACCGCCCAGGGCGGCCACGCCGCCCGCGGCCAGCGCCACCTGCTGTTGCCGGCGCTCGAGGCGGTGCAGGCACGCGTCGGCTGGATCAGCCCCGGCGCCTTCAACTATATCTGTGAGCGTCTGACCGTTCCCCCCGCCGAGGCGTATGGAGTGGCCACGTTCTACGCGCTGCTGCCTACCGTGCCGCGGCCGGCACGGGTGGTGCACGTATGCGACGACATCGCGTGCCGGGTGAAGGGTTCTGCCAGGCAGTTCGCGGACGGCTGGCTCCACAGTCCGTGTCTCGGTCTGTGCGATCAGGCGCCGGCCGCGCTGCTCATAGAAGCGGGCGAGAGTCCGGTCGAGCGGCTATTCGGGAACGCGACCGCGGCCTCGATCACGCAGGTGATGAAAGGCGACCTCGGCCCGACGACCGTGCCGCGCCTCCGTCTTCCGCAAGCGGGCGACCCCTCGCTACAGATCCTGCGCCGCGTCGATATCATCGATCCCTCGAGCCTGGACGACTACAAAGCCCATGGTGGATACGACGCGCTGCGACGGGCGATCGAGCTCGGCCCCGAAGGCGTGATCCGCGAGGTGACTGATTCCCGCCTGATGGGGCGGGGCGGCGCCGCGTTCCCGACCGGCAGGAAGTGGGACGCCGTCGCCCGCCAGCCGGTCCGGCCCCATTACCTGGTCTGCAACGCCGACGAGTCGGAGCCGGGGACGTTCAAGGATCGCGTCCTGATGGAATGTGATCCGTTCAGCGTCGTCGAAGCGATGACGATCGCGGCCTATGCGACCGGGTGCGAGCGCGGGTTCATCTACCTGCGGGGCGAGTATCCGCTGGCCCGCGAGCGGCTGCAGCACGCCATCGACGCGGCGAAAAGCCGCGGCCTGCTGGGCGATGCCGTGATGGGGCAGTCCTTTGGGTTCGACATCGAGATCCGTCGCGGCGCCGGCGCCTACATTTGTGGCGAGGAGACCGCGATTTTCAACTCGATCGAGGGATTGCGCGGCGAGCCCCGCAACAAGCCGCCGTTCCCGGTCCAGGCCGGGTTGTTCGGCAAGCCCACCGTCGTCAACAACGTCGAAACCCTGGTCAACGTGCTCGAGATCCTCCGCCTCGGCGGGCCCGCCTACGCGAAGATCGGGACCGAGGGCTCGACGGGCACGCGGCTCTTCTGCCTCTCGGGATGTGTGACGCGTCCCGGCGTGTACGAAGTGCCGTTCGGCATCACGTTGCGACGGCTGCTTGATCTCGCGGGTGGCGTGGCCGGAGGCCGGAAGCTCCAGGCGATCCTGTTGGGCGGCGCGGCCGGTGTGTTCGTGCGTCCCGACGAGCTCGACTTGCCGCTCAGCTTCGAGGGGGCGCGGGCGGCCGGCGCGACCCTGGGCTCCGGTGTGGTCATGGTTTTCGACGACACGGTCGACATGGCGGACATCGTGCTTCGCATCGCGGCGTTCTTCCGCGACGAGTCCTGCGGGCAGTGCGTGCCCTGCCGGGTGGGCACGGTGCGACAGGAGGAGGCGTTGCACCGGCTCACGCGCGGCAGGCCGCGGGGCGGGGTGAAGGGAGAGCTGGCGTTGCTCGAGGAGATCGGGGTCGCGATGAAGGACGCGTCGATCTGCGGACTGGGACAGACGGCCTACAGTGCGGTCGAGTCGGCCGTCAAACGGCTAAACCTGTTCGACGGAGCCAAAGGCCGATGAGCGCCCTGGTCCGCATCGAGCCGGTCCGCCGCACGGTCGAGCTCACGATCGACGGCGAGAAGGTGCGCGCGCCCGAGGGCTCGACGATCCTCGACGCCTGCCGCCAGCGTGGCCAGTCGATCCCAACGTTGTGCTACATCGACACGTTGCACCCGGTCAACGTGTGTCGCGTATGTGTTGTGGAGGTCGAAGGCTCGCGCGTGCTCGTCCCGTCCTGCTCGCGCAAGGTCGAAGCCGGGATGGTCGTGAAGACCGACAGCGAGCGGGTGCGGCACAGCCGCAAGATGGTGCTCGAGTTCCTCGCATCGTCGGTGGACCTCTCGACCACGCCGGACGTCGCCGGATGGCTCACCGATTACGGGGCCGACCCGGAGCGGTACGGGCCGCCGGCCACGAGCGACGGGCGTGACGCGGCGCAACCGGGTCACCATGCGCCCCCGGACCCCGATCGCCGGGCGACCGTGGCGCAGCCAACGAAGATCGACAACGATCTCTACATCCGCGACTACAAGAAGTGCATTCTGTGCTACAAGTGCGTCGAGGCGTGTGGCTCGGATTGGCAGAACACGTTCGCGATCGCCGTAGCGGGGCGGGGGTTCGATGCGCGCATTTCGACCGAGTTCGCGACCGAGCTTCCCAAGTCGGCGTGTGTCTATTGCGGCAACTGCATCGCGGTGTGCCCCACGGGTGCTTTGATGCCGAAGAGCGAATTTGATCACCGGGCGGCGGGCACGTGGGATGAATCGCGCCAGACTGTTACGCGCACCGTATGTCCCTATTGCGGTGTGGGGTGCAACCTCGAGTTGCACGTGCAGGACAACACGATCGTAAAGGTCACCTCGCCCCTCGATCACGATGTGACCAGCGGCAATCTCTGCATCAAGGGGCGGTTCGGCTGGGAGTACGTCCAGAGCCGGGCTACGCCTCCCACTCCGGACGGTCGGAAAAAGAAGAAGCGCTAGAGCGACAGTCGCTCGGGGTGGGTATAGACCGTGAGGCGGTCCCGGCGCGCGAAGCCGACCAGCGTCAGTCCCGCCTGCTCGGCCAGGCGCACGGCCAGGCCGGTCGGACCCGAAATCGCGACTAACAGCGGTGCGCCGAGCACCGTCGTCTTCTGCACCATTTCGAAGCTTGCCCGGCTGGTGACGATCACGAACCCATCGTGGGGCGTGACGCCACGCCGGAGCAGCGCGCCGATCAACTTGTCGAGCGCGTTGTGCCGGCCGACATCCTCCCGTACCAGTTCGACCGTGCCGTCGCGACGAGCCCAGGCCGCGGCATGCACTGTGCCGGCAGCGGCGTTCAGCTGCTGCTGCTTCGTGAGGGAGTCGAGCGCTGCCTCGATTGCCGGGCGAGCAACCGTCGTACCCTGCGACACCGGGTGCAGCGTCTTCAGGACCGCGTCGATGCTGTCGGTGCCGCAGATTCCGCATCCCGTGCGTCCGGTGAGGCGACGTGAGCGGGTGGCGATCACGGCCTCGCATTCGGGCGGAACCGTGGCCTGCACTTCAATCCCCTGACCGTAGCGCACGACCTTGATGTCGCCCAGGTCGGTCGCTGTGCGAATCAGCTCCTCCGTGATGCTAAACCCAACGATGAAATCTTCCAGGTCGGCAGGCGTCGCCATCATCACGACGTGCGGGATGCCGTTATAGACGAGGACTACTGGCGTTTCTTCGACGATTTGCTCTGCGCGCTCCTGGACCTGGCCGTCCCGCCATTGGCGGGCCTGGAGCTCGAGCAGCGGCCCGGCATAGCCGAGGCGTTGCAGGCCGAGCGGGTGTTGCATCTGGTTGAGATCGGCGGGCATGGGGCAAGTATAACGGGCCTACGCTGCAGGAAGGCTCTAAGGTGGCCTTCAGCCGCGACGACGGCTTGTCGCCGCTCCGCTACGGCCCATACCTTATCCACCATGACGGCTTGGCACTCGGACCTCCCCGCCGCCGATCTGATCTCGGCCGGGCTGGCGGACCTGGAACGTGGAGTCGCGTCGGTGCCCGCGCTGCTCGTCTCCATCGGCGCCCCGCGCCTCGCGACGCTCGGCGTGTCCGTGCCGCGTCCTCTCTCGGATCCCGAGCGGCGGCTGTACGAGCTCCTGCGGCAGAACGACCCCGACGCCGCCCACTCGCGCTACAATGCACTGGTGCGCCGGCTCGTCAGCTTCGAGCGCGCGCTCGCATGCGCGCCCTAGCGGGCGGCGACGGCATCCGGCGGTTCATGCAGGCACTTGCCGCCGAAGCGCGCCAGGACGCGCGTGTTTACTTCACGGGCGGCGCCACGGCGGTGCTGTCGGGCTGGCGAGACAGCACGATCGACGTGGACCTCAAGCTGGTTCCCGAACAGGACGCCTTGCTGCGCGCCATCCCGGCGCTCAAGGAGTCCCTCCAGCTCAACGTGGAGCTCGCGAGTCCGGCCGATTTCATCCCCGTGCCTCCCGGATGGGAGGATCGCAGCCCCTTCATTGAACGGCTGGGCCGCGTCTCGTTCCATCACTTCGATCTTTACGCGCAGGCGTTGGCGAAGGTGGAGCGCGGTCATGCGCAGGACGTGGCGGACGTGCGCGAGATGCTGCAACGGGGGCTGGTCGACTCTGGCCGGGCGCTGGAGTATTTCGGTCGTATCGAGCCCGAGCTGTACCGCTATCCGGCAATCGACCCGCCTGCCTTCCGGCGAGCGGCCGAGCAGGCCTTCGGGAGCTGATCACCCTAACCGTTGCCTCAACGGGCGGCGCGGCAAGCCCTCCCCGGGCCCTGAGGCCGAGGAGGGCTGTTGTTTTCTACCGCACTCCTACATTCACCGAGATGTTGCTGCCGTCATTCAGTAGCGCCGTGATCGCGTAGGTACCGCTGGTCCATCCCTTGGTCCCCAAGTTGAAGATGTACTGCTGACTCACTACATCGTAGCGGAAGGTGATTCCCTGATTTGGCACCGTGGACGTCACGGTTTCGTTGACGTTGCTCGGCGCGCTGTTGGACACCCTGTTCACCTGGATCGTCGCTACGGCGGTGCTCACCGGTGTCACTCCGTCCGCCAGGAAGAGCTGGAACTTCACCGGGATCGTGGACCCGATCTTGAACACGCTCTGTGCTTGCGGCGGCGTGTTGATCGGCTGGAGGAAGCCGTGGCCTACGGCGGTGTTGTACAGCACCGCAATCGAGACGCTCTTCGCCGCGGTGCTGTAGTCCACCTGGTCGTCTGGCGTGAAGCTCACGCCGAGGGGCTGCGGCCCCGGGTTCAGGATCGTGCCCGCGGGTGGTGCGTAGCTGAACGTGCCGGTGAGAGACACACCACCCACGCCGGTCGCGGTCGCGTTCAGCTGGGTGCTGCCCAACGCCTGGCCGTAGAGCATCGAGCTCGGCGGATTCCAGGTGATGAGCGGCGTTGCCTTCGCGATGGAGAAGCTCTGTACCACACTCGGCGCCGGGTTGAAGCTGGCGTCGCCGGCCTGGTCGGCGGTGATCGTGCAGGCACCTGCGCCGGTGAGGGAGACTATGTTCCCGGAGACCGTGCAGCTGCCGCTCGCCGAGAAGGTCACGGGCAGCCCAGAGGCTGCACTCGCATTGATCGCGAACGGCGGCTCGCTGAACAAATGGCTGCTCAGGGTGCCAAAGCTGATCGTCTGGTCGGCTTTGCTCATCAAAAGCCGCGTCCCGTTTCCGCCATTCCATATCCGGGCGATTTCAGCATCCGACAGCGCTCTGTTCCAGATAGCAATTTCGTCGAGAGATCCGTCGAATGAAAAATCTCTGCCGTCCTGAGCATCTCGCTTGCCAATCAGCAGTGGGTTGGGGGAGCCGATTACCACCCCCCCCGAGGGCCCGAAACCGCGCAGACTTCCATCAAAGAACAAATAGCCAGTGTTCCCGCTTTGCCGAGTGACGATTTGATGCCAGACGCCGGTGGTAACCGTTCCCAGGGAGAGGGAGGCCGTGGTGTAAGTCCACCCGCCAGGCCCGCAGCAACCTGTCCACTTCTCGATAAGCGCTTGCTCCCGATAGTTGATGTTTGTGTTAAACCAAACCTGGACAGTGTTGTCGCCGGACACGAGATCGAAAGCGGGGTCGTTCGTCGGTTGTTGTGCGTAGGAGTCGTTATTGCCTGGCAGGACGAGCGCCTGCCCCAGCAGTCCGGGGCCGAATCCTGCACCGCCAAACAGGGACAGATTCCGCCCGTTGCCGGATGCATCGTTCGCGGTTCCTTCGAAAGGCCAGTAGCCGAGAAGGCCAGTGGTGATTGTCTGGTTGTTGCCCGTGTGGTAGAGGGCTGCGATTTCGACTCCAGACAAGGCGCGGTTGTAGATCTCCGGCTCGTCAATCTCCCCGTTCAGGTGTGCTCCCTGGAGGATGTACGAGCCGAAACGAAGGTTGGCCGAATGAGAATCGAGGAAGGCTGGAACGGGGGAACGGGTGTCTTCCAGGACTCCGTTGACGTACAGCGAGAAGCTACCCGAGCTCTTGACGGCGGCAACGTGGTACCACACGCCGGTCACCGCGTGCGTGGTACTGAATAGGGTGTAGGCAGGGTCATAACACCGGTTGCCCGACCCGCCACCGAAGCAGAACCAGAAACGGTTGTCAACCTGCTTCAGGAGGCGCCAGCCATCGGTGTCCACCCCGTTGGCGGACATTTTATCCACGATGGACTCATCACCGCCCCAATCGCTACTAAGCGAGTTGAACAGCACCCATGCGTCTACCGTGAAGTCGCCGCCTGAGACCTGAAGGTTTGGCGCATTGCCGACGTCGACGTAGTCATCGATGCCGTCCAAGAGGAACGCCTGTCCCACCCTGCCTGAAGCGAACGTGGCGCCGTTCTCCAGCGTGCCATCGTTGCCATCCACAACATCATTCGCGCTTCCGTCACCCGGCCACCGACTGACTGGACCCGTGCTCGCTGCCGCGGGGGTGAACGCCTCGACCGCCGCGACGAAGTTGCCTGGGCTACTTGACCCACCCATGACGTAGAGCGAGCCATTCACCACGCCCACTGCTGGAGCGAACTGGGGTGCAGGCAGCGAGGCGACTGAGGTCCAAGTATCGGTCGCCGGATCGTATGCGTCGACCGTCGATAGCATGCTGCCGTTGTACCCGCTCACCGCATAGAGCACGCCGTTTACCACTCCCACGCCGGAGCCGTACCGAGGGACAGGCAGGGATGCCTTTGTGGTCCACGTGTCCGTTCCAGGGTTGTAAGCCTCGACCGTCCCGAGGAAACCGCCGTCGTATCCCCCCACCGCATAGAGCACGCCGTTTACCACGCCCACCGCCAGGTCCTTTCGCGGTGTCGGCATCGATGACTTGGTGGTCCACGTGTCGGTACTAGGATCATAGGCCTGGACCGTCCCGACGATGTCGGAGGGGTTGTTACCGGGGCTGGTGTATCCACCAACGGCATAGAGCACACCATTCACTACGCCCACTGCAAGGCCTGAACGTGGCGTCGGCATCGACGCTTTGGTACTCCAAGCGTTCGTGCCGGGGTCATAGGCCTCGACGGTCCCGAGTTGGGTGAAACCGTTATTCATTCCACCAACCGCGTAGAGTACACCATTCACCACGCCCACTCCGACAAAATCCCCTCGCGGAGTCGGCATCGATGTCTTAGTGGTCCAGGCGTCGGTACTGGGGTCATAGGCCTCGACCGTCTCGACAAACGTGCCAAAGTTGTTCCCCCCCACGGCGTAGAGCACACCGTTCACAACGCCTCCCCCGAGCCCATCCCTTGGCACTCCCATCGGAGTCTTCGTGGTCCACATACCGCTGCCGGGGACAATCTGGAAACTGGGAGTCAAGTTCGGCGGGCCCGCTGGGGATGACACATCCCGGTTGCACCCGAACAACACAAGGCTGACCGAAGTCAGCACGGCCAGCGCACTCAGCCGCGACAACTCCCGTGGGCTCACTCGATGCATACATCCCTCCTGGGAATTTGGGTTGGGCACGGCTGCAGCTGTGGGCTAGGCCCGTTGTGTCGCAAACCACGGCGCTGATCCACGTGCGCTGTTCGCATGCTTACGCTGTTTCTCGCCCTTGCGGCTCTTCTAGACTCTGTGCCATTAGACCCGCCCCCGTGACACCAGTGGAACGTCGGTGGGGCACGCCAGACGCGAATTCGAACGGACCGCGCGCGACGGTGGGGAGCTTCGACTGACAGAACAGCCCTCCCCGGCCTGAGGCCGGAGAGGGCTGCCACGGTCAGCCGCGACTACCTATAGGTGCTTGGCTTGCTACCGCGCTCCTACATTCACCGTGATGTTGCTGCCGTCATTCAACAGCGCGGTGATCTGGTAGGTCCCGCTGGTCCATCCCTTGGTGCCCAAGTTGAAGATGTACTGCTGACTCACTACATCGTAGCGGAAGGTGATTCCCTGATTTGGCACCGTGGACGTCACGGTTTCGTTGACGTTGCTCGGCACGCTGTTGGACACCCTGTTCACCTGTATCGTCGCCACGGCAGTACTCACGGGCGTCACGCTGTCCGCCAGGAAGAGTTGGAATTTCACAGGAATAGTGGAGCCGATCTTGAACACGCTCTGTCCTTGCGGTGGGGTGTTGATCGGCTGGAGGAAGCCGTGTCCCACGGCGGTGTTGTAGAGCACAGAGAAGGTCTGCTGGACGCTCGGCGCCGGATTGAAGTGATCGTCGCCGCCCTGATCGGCGGTGATGGTGCAGGAGCCGACGCCGGTAAGGGAGACGGTGCTCCCGGAGACCGTGCAGCTGCCGCTCGCCGAGAAGCTCACGGGTAGGCCCGAGGATGCGCTCGCGCTGATCGTGAACAGTGGATCGCCGAAGGTTCGGTTGCTGAGTGTGCCGAAGGTAATTGCCTGATCGGTCTTGGTCGGCGCGGGGACGGTTATGCGGCCGATCTTGTTCGCGCCGCTCTCGTTGAACCACAGGGCCCCATCAGGTCCGGCGATAATGGCGGAAGGCCCGCTGCTGGCCGTGGAGACGGGGAATTCGGTGATGACGCCGGCGGTGGTGATCCGGCCGATCTGGTTTGCGGGGTACTCGGTGAACCAGAGGGCGGCATCCGGCCCCGCAGTTATGCCGAAAGGCCCGCTGCTAGCCGTGGGGGTTGTGAATTCGGTGATGACGCCAGCGATGGTGATCCGGCCAATCGTGTTGCCGTGCGGAACGGCTGCACCGTCAAGCGGTGCGGACTCGGTGAACCAGAGGGCGGCATCCGGCCCCGCAGTTATGCCGAAAGGCCCGCTGCTGGCCGTGGGAATTGTGAATTCGGTTATCGCGCCGCCGGTGGTGATTCGGCCAATCTGGTTGCCGTTGAACTCGGCGAACCAGAGGGCGCCATCCGGTCCCGCGGCAATACCGAGAGGCCGGCTAGCGGGCGTCGGAATGACGAATTCGGTGATGACGCCGGCGGTGGTGATCCGGCCGATCTGGTTGCCGAACTGCTCGGTGAACCAGAGGGCGCCGTCGGCCCCGGCAGTGATACTTAGGGGAAAGGCGCCGGCCGTGGGGACGGCGAATTCGGTGATGGCGCCGGTCGTGGTGATCCGGCCAATCGCGTTGGAGCCCTGTTCGGCGAACCAGAGGGCGTCATCCGGCCCCGCAGCAATGTTCAAAGGCACGCTGCCAGCCGTGGGGACGCTGAATTCGGTGATGACGCCGCCGGTAGTGATCCGGCCGATCGTGCCGCCCTGTTCGGTGAACCAGATGGCGCCGTCCGGCCCTGCGGTGATGCCGAAAGGCACGCTGGCCGTGGGAATGGGGAACTCGCTGAAGTTCCCCGCGGTGGGTGCTGGGGTGAAGGCCTCGTTTGTCGAAACCGTCACCAGGCCGCCGCCCTCCGCGGCATTCCCCCCCACGACGTAAAGCACACCGTTGATCCCCTGTGGCTGCGTGGAGAAGCGAGCAGTCGGGATCGGTGCCAAGCTCGTCCAGCTGTCGGTCGCCGGATCATACGCCTCAACTGTGTTGACAACGCCAGGCCCGCTGCCAGTCCAGCCGCCCACTGCGTAGAGAATGCCGTTTACTTCACCGACGCCAATACTTATTCGTCCGGTCGGCATTGGGGTCTTGGTCGCCCACGTATCCGTGGCAGGATCGTATACCTCAAGAGCAGCACTACCATTGACTGAAGTCTGGTCGGTCTGACCTCCGGCGACGTAGAGTTTTCCATTGATGACTGCAGCTCCGGCCCGCAGGCGAGCCGTGGGCATCGGGGCCTTGGTCGCCCACGTATCCGTAGCCGGATCGTATGCCTCCAGCGTGGCGAAAGGAGGGCAGCCTAAGTGATCGCAGGGAGCTCCCCCGACAACATAGAACTTCCCCCCTATAGCTCCCGCCGCTGATTCGAAGCGCGCTGTGGGCATCGGGGTCTTGGTCGCCCAATGATCGGTCGCCGGATCATAGACTTGGAGTGTGTTGTGCGGCGCACTACATCCCGGGGCGCATCCGCCCGCGATATAGAGCTTGCCAGCGATAGTCGCAGCGCCGAACTCCGCCGCCGCTGCCGTTGGCATGCCAGCCCCCGTGGCCCACGCATCGGTCACGGGATTGTATACGATGACCGGGCCGCCGAAGCTCAGGTTATTGACCAAGTACAGGTTCCCGCTAATGACCGCACTTGCAAAGCAGCAGGCGGAGGGCTCGGGGGTCCTAGTCGTCCAGGTGCCGCTGCCGGGGAGTATCTGGAAACTGGGCTTCGGGGTCCTCGGTCCCGTGAGGGAGGACTCCTCGCGGTTGTCACTGCAACCCGCCAACGCCAGGCCAACCAATGCCAGCGCCATCGGGGCGATCCATCCCACCGACTGTCGTGTGCGAAACATACGTCCTCCCGCTCCAGTGGAATTGTGATGCGATGACGCAGCAAGGACCGCCTTGCTATCCCCACGAACGACGCGGATGTTTGCTCCGTCTCCGTCCGCTAGAGTCACTTAGAGATCTGTGCCTCACCACAGGCGCTCGTGACACCCCCGGAGCGTTCCTCCGCCCCGATTGAGAGCGTCGCCGCCGCGGCGGTCGAACTCCACTGCCTCCGCGACGGCCTGCGCATCCTCGCCTTGCGCGCGCTGCGCGACGCCGATGCCGCCGAGGAGGCGGTGCAGGAGACCATGGCCCGCGCCGTCCAGGCACTGCGCGACGGGCGGCTGTCCGATCCGGCAAAGCTTGGAGCGTACGTCGCGGGAATCGCGCGGCACGTGTTCTCCCATGCCCGTCGCGATCAGAAGGCGACCGTGTCGCTCGAGGTCATGCCGCCCGAGACCGGTGTCGCCGCCGGCCCCGATCCACTCGAGGCGCTCATTACCGCCGCCGAGACCGACCGGTTGCGCCGGGCGTTCGGGGCTCTCTCGGGTGAAGACCAACGGCTGCTGCGGTTGTGCTTCTACGAGAACCGGTCACCAAGCGAAGTGGCCGCGGCCCTGGGCGAGCCAGCCGAGCGCGTACGCAAGCGCAAGTCCCGTGCGCTGGATCGCTTGCGTCGGGCGTTCCTGGGAGAGGAGCCCGGTCACGGCGTCGGCAATTCTGGCACAACAGGACAGGAAGCACCGGGAGGGAAGAAGGAGCGCGAACCGGTATGATCGATAAGCACGGACCCGAGGATGCTCCGGAGCGCTACGCAGCGGGCCTGCTGAGCGCCGCCGAGGCGCGGGCGTTTGAAGACCACCTGGTGGTGTGCGCGCGGTGCCAGACGGAGGTGCGGCTTGCGGTCGGTGTGCGGCGCGTCGCGCGCGCTGCGACCGGCCGCTCTCGTCGCCAGCGGATGAGGCTTATCGCCGGCGCGTCACTCGGTCTCGCGGCCGGGCTTGCCGCACTGCTGCTATGGCCACGCGGTCCGAATCGGGAGGTCACCGCGCTGGGACGCGTCCGCGAGCCGCCGGCCTACCTGGGCCTCGCCGTCCGGGCGGCGCCGCGCGCCGGCGACTCCCTGTTCGCGGCGGCGATGGATGCGTACGTGACGCAGCGCTATGACGTGGCGGCCGCCGGGTTGCGCGCGGCCCTCGCCGCCGGGGTAGACACGGTGCCCGCCGAGTTCTTTCTCGCCGCGGCGGAGCTGATGCGAGGGAAGCCACGTGAGGCGGTCGACGGCTACGCACAAGTGATAGCCGCGGGGGACGCGGCTGCTCCTTATCTGCCTGAGGCCCACATGTACCGCGCACGAGCATCGCTCCAGCTTAGCCGCGCGCGTCAAGCGCTCGCCGACCTCGAAGCGGTCCTGCGTTTTGGTGGCGCCGATTCGAGCTCGGCCCGCGCCCTCGCCGATAGCGTGCGGAAGGCGATGCGACGCTAGCGCTCGTCCTGCTCGCCACGGGTGCCCTCACCGCCCAGACCCCGCCGCACGATTCCTTGCGTGCCGCTCGGCTGCGTCTCGCCGCCATCGAGCAGCGGACCGTGCTGAACGAGGACAGCGCGCTGTCGCTATACCGTGCAGCGATCGCCGCCGACTCCGAGTATCTCCCAGCACAATTCGAATACATCACCATGATGCGCGGCGACTTGTTTCGCGGGCCGGAGCTTACTCGGGAGTACGGCGCCTCGGCTGGGCACATAGGGATCCATGGGTGCCTCGCCGCCGCCACGTCAGGAGCGAACGATATCGGGCGGCCGATCACTCTGCTCCTCGCCCTCGAGCGCCGCGCGGGGCTCTCGTCGTGTACCGACATCTTTCTGATCGCCTGGTCTCAGTTCCGTGAAGGATCACCGGAGGGGCTGCGTGACGGATTGGCGCGCGGCGCGCGTCTCGTCCGGGAACTTCCAGAGGTGTCCAACGTGTGGTCGTCATACGCCAGTCGCCTGGCCGCGGCCGGCCGCGCTGGCGAGGCGGAGCGCGTGCTGCGTGAAGGGATCGCGCGCGTCGCAGATCCGTTTGCCCGATTCAACATGATGGGAACGCTGGGCGGATTCCACTTGAGTCAAGGAGACACAGCTGGCGCTGTCGCCCTGTGGCGAGCGGCTCGCGATGCCGTTCTGCGCGATGGCCGTCCGCGTCTCGAGGCTCAGTATCTCTCGGGTGTATGCGATGGTGCCTGGCTCTCGGACCCGACACCCGCCGCGCGGGAACGCGCCTGCCGCGAGCAGCTCGCGATCCTCCACGCGCACCATGCCTGGCTCTCGGAATGGGGTGACGCACGCAATCGTGGACACGTCCTGGTCGATCGCGGCTTCTTCGCAGCCGCCCTTCTGTACCTCAATCGAGCGGTGGCGCTGGCGGACAGCGTCGGCACGCCGGGCCTACGCCTGATAGCGCACAATGAGCGTGGGCGAGTGTACTCGAAGCTCGGCCGGCTGGCGCTCGCTGAACGGGACCTGCGGCTGGCCATCGCGGCGGGGGCGACGGCCGATGAGCCGTATTACCTAGCCGAAGCCTACCACAACCTCGCGCACACTTACGAAGGAGCGGGCCGCTTCGCGGAAGCGGCGGGCGCCGCCGATACGTTCGCGGCGCTCACCGCCCCGATGCGCTGGAACCCCGAACGGATGATCAGCCGCTACGACGCCGGGACGATCCGCTGGAAGGCGGGGTGGCACGCCGCGGCAGCCAGAGACTTCGCCGCGATGGTGCGGATCGTCGATGAGCAAGGCGTGTCGCAGTACTTCGCGGGGGAGTACTATGAGCGCGTCGGCGACTTGGGCCGCGCGTTGCGGTACTACCGTGACGGCGCGCGCATCGACAACGAGCCCCGCAGCCTGGCCGCACTCGCGCGCCTCTACGAGGCGCTCGGCCTACCAGACAGTGCGGCAGAAGTAGCCAGGCTGCATGACGCACGGCCGATGAAGTGGACGATCCTCGAGGGCCCCTTGCTGCCCGGCGTGCTGGCGAGGCGGGGGCGGCTCTCAGAAGCTATCGCGCTGAGCGAGGGATGGGCGCGCCAGGAACTACTCAACGGAAACGTGGAGGGCGCCGCCGCGGCCAACCTCCAGCTCGCCCAGTTCCAGCTCCAAGACCATGAGCCTGGGGCGGCCCTCACCTCCGCCACGCGAGCCGACAGCTTGAGCCGCACGCTGCACCTCACGGGCGAGAGCATCAAGGCGTGGAGGCTCGAAGGGCGTGCGCTGCTCGAGACAGGGAAGCGGACCCAGGGGATGGCCGCCCTACGGGAGGCGGTGTCGCTCGCGCGGGCCCATCCCACCGCGGCAGAGTTGTTGGAGACCGACCTCGCGCTCGGCGACGCATCGCGGACGGGCGGCGACCCCGCGGCCGCACTCGCGGCGTACGACCGCGCCGCCGCGGTGACCGAGCGTCTGACGGCCGGACTCGAGGACGATCCCGATCGCACCGGGTTTCGTGCCCTACACCTGGCCCCATTCGACGGCGCGCTCCGCATCCTGCTCCGTCCGGGGGCGGCGTCGTCGGCGGACGCCGCGCTGCGCTGGTCGGCACGACGCAAGGGAGCCGCACTCGTACTCGCAGGTCTCCCGACGACGGCCCTCCATCCACCTTCCGCGAATGACATCCACGCGACTATCGGTCGGGATGAGGCGCTCGTCGACTACACCGTGCTCGATTCGGGAGTCACGGCGTTCGTCGTCGGTCGTCGCGGGGCGACAATCGTGCCGCTCAGCACGCCTCTGGCCCGGCTGGCCTCGTGGACGGAAGCCATTCGGCGCCCGCTCGTGGCGGCCCCGGGCGGGCGCGTGGATCTCGCCCACGCACGCTTCGACATCGCGGCGGCGGAAAGTCTGTTTCGCGCGCTGGTGGCGCCGCTCACGGAGGCGCTTGGCAGCGCCCGCCGCCTGGCAATCATACCCGATGGCTTGTTGTGGTATGTGCCGTTTCCCGCGCTCGTCGTGGACTCAGCCTACCTGATCGACCGCTACGAGGTCCGTTTGCTGCCCTCCGCACAATTCCTCACGGTCGCGTCCCAGCACGGTACCCTTCCCACACGGTTTCATGTTCTCGCGATGAGCTACGACGTGCCGGGCGGCGCCGCGGAGGTCGCAAGGGTTCGGAATGCGCTTGGGGCGGGGCAGGTGCAGACGCTGGAGGGGGGCGCCGCGACGGAGCACGCGGCCCTCGAGGCTTCGGTAGACGTCCTCCATCTGGCCGCGCACGGTCTGGTTGATGATCGGGATCCTCTCGCCTCTCACTTGCGCTTGGCGCCCGACCGACGAGACGACGGTTTGTTGCACGTCTCGGAGATCGCGGCACAGCGGCGCGTCCCCCGACTGGTGGTGCTCAGCGCATGCGAATCGGTGAGCGGACGCCTGTATGCGGGAGAGGGTCTGGTGGGGTTGGCGCGCGCCTTCTTGGTGGGGGGCGCCCGTCAGGTCGTGGCCAGTCAGTGGCCGGTGGACTCGAGTGCGGCAGCTCTGATGGGAGTCTTTTACGAACAGCTCGCTAAGGGCCATTCGCCTTCAGCAGCCCTACGGGAGGCTCAACTTGCGCTCAAGGCACGCCCGAATACTGCTCATCCGATCCACTGGGCAGGGTTCGTAGTGTTCCAAGGGGGGATGGCTGGCGCTCGGTGATCATACGCAGTAATATTGAGTATGAGCAAGATCGCCCGCATCTCGATCACCCTCCCACAGGAGCTCGTAGTGGCGGCGGACCGCCGCGCTCGACAACTCGACCGCTCGCGCAGCTGGGTCGTGGCGGACGCGTTGCGGACTGCGCTCTCCGCCAGCACGACTCAGTCGCCCGGTCAGGTTCGTGAACCGGCACCGGTTTACGCTGCGGCCGCCGTGGCCGAAGCGCGGCAGCGACACCTCTCGGCGGATCTCGCGCTATCGCTCGAGGAGCGCGTGCGCCGGGCAGAGGATCTGTCGCGGCTTGCCAAGCTCGCGCGCCGCCTGCCCACGGGTCGGCGACAGCAGATCATCGGTTTCGACGCCTACGAGGATTACTACCAATGGAAGAAGGCACGCCTCGCCGGGGCGTAACGCCGCAGACCGTTGCGGCCCAGGTTTGCGAAGCGCTGAATACCGCCGGGGCCGCTTACCTCGTCATCGGCGGGATCGCATGCATCCTGCACGGGTATGTCCGCGCCACCACGGACGTGGACATCCTGATCGAGCGCACCCGGGACAACGCCGTGCGGGTGCTCAAGGCGCTCGCGACGATTGGCTACGGCTTCGCCCGGGAGTGGGCGCCCGAGGAAATCCTGCAGCGGCCGATCACGGTCATCGGCGACGACCCTGCGGTCGACGTCTTTACGGTTGCCTGGAGCGTCAAGTACGACAGTGCGGCCAAGCGATCGACCGTCGTGAACGTCGAAGCGGTGGCGATCCCGCTGATCAGTCTCGAAGACTTGATCGAGACCAAGCGGACGGGACGCTTGCAAGACGCGGCCGACATCGAGGTGCTGGAGGAGATTCGGCGGCGGGTGGGTTAGGCGCCGTCGTCACAACCGCATCTTCTTCACCAGCGCCTCGAATCGCGCATGCCCCCGCACGGGATCGAGAATCGGATTCACCTTGAGGTAGGCGAGCCACCCGCGGCGCTCCTCGTATGCCCGCTCGGTCCAGTCGAGTACACGATCCGCCTCCCCCAGTCCCAGGTAAAGTGTGGCGAACGCGACCGGCGACACGTAGTCGCGCTGCGCTTCCGCCTCGAGCGCGCGCAACACCGCGCGCGCCTCGGCTTCCTTTCCTGCGCGACCGAGCACGTAGCCGAGCGCCGCCTGGGTGTACGTGCCGGCCCCGGGCAGTTCCGTCGCCTCGCGCGCAATGCGGAGCGCCTCGGGGAGGTCGCCCTGCTGCGCCAGCGTCAGCGCCAGGACCCGATAGCTCTCGTCCGCCGTGGGGTTCATGGCGATGGCGCGTAGCTGGTGATAGCGCGCCTGATCGTGGCGACGCGCGTAGTAGTACGCCCAGCCGAGGCTGCGGCGCACCGAGACCGACGTCGGATCGAGCTGTTGCGCCACATGCGCTTCGGCGACCGCTTCGTCCAGTCGTCCTTGCGTCGCCAGCAGAAACGCGTGCCATTGCCGCGCCGTGGCGTAGCGCGGGTCCAGCTCGATCGCCCGCCGGAACTCCCGGTCGGCGCCCGTCCAGTCCCAGTCATAGATGAACAGGCTCCAGGCGAGCGACGCGTGGGCCTCGGCGAGCGTTTCGTCCAGCAGCAGCGCGCGGCGCGCATAGTCCTTGGCTCGGGCAAGTCCCTCGGCGACCGGAACGCTGCGGTAGTCCAATTGCAGCGCGTAGGAGTCCGCGAGCCCCGTGTACGCCAGCGCGTAGCTGGGGTCCATGGCGATCGCCTGCTCGAAGTACTCGATCCCCTCGGCGACGCCCTCGCGCGTGCGCTTGTTCCACGCGAAGCGGCCCTTGAGGTACAACCCGTACGCTTTGACGTTCTCGGTGGCCCGTTTCGGGGCAGGGGCGATCAGATCGGCGAACGACGTAGCCCGCAGGGTGTCGACGATCGTCCGCCCGATCTCGTCCTGGATCGCGAACACGTCGTCCTGGCGCCGGTCGTAGCGCTGCGACCACAGCAGCCGGCCGTCCTCGGTGGAGCTGAGCTGCGCGGTGATCCGCAGCCGGTCGCCGGCCTTGCGGACGGCGCCCTCGAGTAAGACGGATGCGCCGAGCAGAGCCCCGATAGCCCGCGCGTCCTGGGGCTTGCCTTTCAGGGCGAACACCGACGTGCGGGAGGCGACCCGCAACCCCTCGACCTTCGCGAGCGCGTCGATCAGCTCGTCGGTGATCCCATCGCTCAGGTATTCGTTCTCCGGATCCGGGCTGGCGTTGACGAACGGCAGCACCGCGATGGTACGGGTGGCCTCGGGGAGCGGGTGATCTTCGCCCGCATCGGGCGCGTCGAGTGCGGCGATGAAGTCGACGACGCTGGCGAACCGTTCGTCGGGATCCTTGGCCAGCGCCCGGTGCACCGCCCGGTCGACGCTCGGCGGGGCCTCGGGTCGGAGCGCCCGCAACGGTCGCGGCGCCTGGGTGACGTGTTTGGCCATGGTGGCGCGCGGCGTGGGCTCGTTGAACGGCGGCTCCCCGGTGAGCATCTCGTACAGCACGCACGCGAGGCTGTACACGTCACTTTGACTGCCGAGGTTCTGGTCTCCGCTCGCCTGTTCCGGACTCATGTACTCCGGGGTGCCGAGGGCTAGGCCGACCTCCGTCACAGCCGGTCCACCGCCGGGGGAGCAACACGCCCGGGCGATGCCGAAGTCAGCGAGCACCGCATGCCCGTCGGCGAACAGGATGTTCTCGGGCTTCACGTCCCGGTGCACGAACCCGTTGCGATGCGCGTAGTCCAGGCCGGCCCCGACCTCTTGCGCGATGCGCAGCGCGTCTTTCACCGGCAGCGGCCGCTCCTGGTCGAGTCGGTCGCGCAGCGACCCGCCGGGGACGTACGCGGACACGTAGTACAGCAACCCGGCCGCTTCCCCGGAATCGATCAACGGCACGATATGAGGGTGGGAGAGCTGCGCCGCGATCCCGATTTCCCGCAGGAATCGCTCGGCGCCGAAGGCGGCGGTGAGGTCGGGGCGCAACACTTTGATGGCCACCTTGCGGCCGTGCTTCTGGTCCAGCGCGAGGTAGACCGTCGCCATCCCGCCACGACCCAGCACGCGCTCGATCTCGTAGCGCCCGGCGAGGGCCGCCGTCAGGGGCGTGACTGGCTCGGACATGAAGGAAGGAATATGCATCTTGAGTAACCGGGGCGTGCCGGGGCCTGGTTCCCAGAGCTAGCTTTGGGCATGACTGGAAGGGCCATCGCGGTGATCGTCGCGCTCGTTGCGGCTTGCAGCGACAGTCAGAGCTCGAATCCGGTCGCCCGCCTCAGTCTCTCACCGCCGTGGGCCTCGATCGATGTGGGCCAGGGCGCGACGCGGGATACGGTGCGCGCGACGTTCATCAACGCCGCCGGCGATACCGTCCGTTCGGATTCGGTGCAATGGTCCAGCTCCAATTCTGGAGTTGCCTCGATCACCGCGGCCGGACTGATCCGACCGCAGGCGGTCGGGCAGGCGACCATCCGGGGCACCGTCGGCGCCGAGGTGGCGAGTCGATCGATCACCGTCACCGACCCCGTCCTGATCGGGGCGGGCGATATCGGCAGCTGCGTCTCGCCGCACGACGAAGCGACCGCGGTGCTCATCGACAGCCTCGCCGGGACCGTGGTCACGCTGGGGGACAACGACTATTCCGACGCAACGCCGACCCCAGCCTACGGCGTCTGCTACGACTCGACCTGGGGCCGACACAAACCGCGCACGCATCCAGCCCCCGGCGATGACGACCGGCGCGGCGGGAGCCTCGCCGACTACTTCGCACACTTTGGCGCCGCGGCCCACGGCCCGACCGGCTATTACAGCTTCGATCTCGGCGATTGGCACATCGTGGTCCTCAATACCACCCCGTTCGCCGACTCCACCCAGGCGCGCTGGTTGCGAGACGACCTGGCGGCTCACCCGAAGCTGTGCACCCTCGCGATCTCGCATCGCCCACGATTCAGCTCCGGCAACACGCATAGCGCGGCCACCCAGGGACCGGTCTTTCAGCCGTTGTATGACGCCCATGCCGAAATCCTGTTGTCCGGGAACGACCACGACTACGAGCGGTTTGGGCCGCAGGCCCCGGACCAGACGCCCGACGCCGACAGCGGCGTGGTGCAGTTCGTAGTCGGGACGGGCGGAAAGAGCCACGGCAAGATCAACCTGCCGCTCGAGCCGAGCAGCGTGGCGCAGAACGACGACAGCTACGGGGTGCTCACCCTGACCCTCCACGCCAGCGGGTACGACTGGCGATTCGTTCACGTGGCGGGGAGGACGTTCACCGACTCGGGAACCGCCGCCTGCCACTAGTCTATCGCGCCTCGACTCTCCGCAGGAACTCCCGAATCACCTGGACGTAGCGGTCCGGCTCGTCCTGCATCGGCAGGTGCCCGCTGTCGTCAAAGATCTCCAGCTCGGATCCTGGTAAGCGACTCTGGTAGAAGCGCGCGGTCGCCGGCGTCGCATTGTCGTAACGACCGACGACAAAGAGCGTCGGCGTCGTAATCTCCGTGAGCCGATCGGTGCGGTCGTACGCCCGGAGATAGTCCCTCATCGCGCGGGAGGCCGACCGGTCCTGGTGACCGACCGCGCTATCGAGGTCCGCGGACCAGGGCTGCCGGCGGGCGTAAAACCGTTTGAGATACTCGAGCCTCGCCGCCTGGTACTCCGGAGAGTCGGTCGTACCCGCGTTCTCGTGGCGGCGAATGGCGGAGGCGATCGAGTCCGGCAGCAAGCTGACGAGACTGTCGTTGTCGTGCCGGAAGCGTGCCGTGTTGAGGACGGGGCCGGCGAGGATGAGGCTCCGGACCCCCGCTGGTCGGGTGAGCATGTACTCGACCGCCAGGATGGTGCCCCAGGAATGGCCGTAGAGATGGACCTCCTCGAGTCCCAGGGCCTGGCGCACGCGGTCCAACTCCTCCAGGAAGCGCTCCATGTGCCAGAGCGTCGTGTCGGTCGGGTGGTCGGAACGGCCCGCTCCGAGCTGCTCGTAAAAGACAACCGGACGTTCATCGGCGAGGGCCGCGAGCGGTTTGAGGTAGGTACTCGGCACCCCGCCACCGTGGAGCACGAGGATTGGCGTTCGGGTGCCGCTCCCCACGATGCGGTACCACACACGTCCCCCCGGCACCTGCACGTATCCTTCCCCCGGCGACAGCCCCCGCTGGCGGTCGAGGGCGGGCTCGATCGCGCGGACTTCCACTGCGATATGCCGAAACCGGGGGTCCTGCCGCACGGGATCCCAAAGCGGATTCTGAATCGAGAGCCGGAGCTGGCTCGGTGGTACCCGCTCCAACACGGCGAGGCCCCGATCGAACGCCCCGACCGCGACCAACGCGGCGGCGAGGTTCACGAGCATGGTGCCGACCTCGATGGATTCCGGCGGATAGCGCCCCAGCAGGGTGTCGAGGCCGGACCGGGCGGCGGTCGAATCGCCGCTCTGCGCCTCCACCAGGACTCGCATCGAACGGGAGAACACGTCGGCGATGGAATCGTCCGGTGGCCGCTCGCCCAGCAATCTCCCGACGACCTCCAGCTCGGTCCGAGCACCGGCACCGTCGCCCAGGGCCAGCTTCGCCTGCAGGCGCAACGAATGTACCGACAGGTCGTGTCGTCCCAGTGCGATCGCGCTATCCAGCATGCGCAGCGACTCCGCAAAGCGGTGATGGATCAGATACGCCCAGCCAAGGATCCAGGCCGTGACGGCGCGATCGGGATCGAGGGTCAGGGATCGCTCAAACGCCGAGTCGCCCGTGCCAACGCGATCATCGAGGAAGAACGTGCGGCCGTACTGGTACCAGATCTCCGCGTTTCTGGGATCGAGCTCGAGGGCGTGCGCAAGCGCATTCCGAGCCTGCCGCACGCACTCGGACGCCGGCAACGAGCACGTCAATTCGGCGGCGTTCAATGCCGGGTTCAGCGCAAACCCACGCCACCCATCGGGGGTCGTCGGTGCGGGAACGAACAGAAAGCCGCGCGCGAGCCAGCCGTCGGCGCTCGCCGAGTCGAGCGCGATGGCGCGGTTCGCGGCGGCGAGTCCCAGCGCGATGAGACTGTCATGCGTGAGTCCGGCGTAGGGCCAGGGCCAGCTTGCGTAGATGCCGTACACGAGCCCCAGGCGGCCGAGCGCCGAGGGGAAGGCGGGGTCGAGGCGGAGCGCGGCCTGGTATTCCTCGAGGGCACGGCGGCCGTCGGCCTGCGACGTGCGGCGGGAGAGATAGAAATTGCCGCGCAGGTAGTGGTCGTAGGCCTGGGGGTCGCGCGTCGGGCGCGCGGTGAGGGCGATCCGTTCGCTGGAAGCCAGACGCCCAATCACCTCGTGCGCCACCGCCTGGGCGATGTCGTCTTCGATTGCCAGCGCGTCCCCGTCTGGTCGGTCGAACGTCTGGCCCCACATGTGTCGCCCCGACGTGGCGGCCACGAGCTCCACCCGTACCCGCGTGCGTGGGCCCGCACGCTCCACGCTGCCGGTCACCAGGTGCATCACGCCCAACGCCCGGCCAAGGGCCGCGGGGTCCTGGTCGGTGTGCCCGCGGAACCGACGCACGGCGTAGCGAGACTTGACCGCGAGACGCGCCACCTGCCCCAGACGTGAAATGATCTCTTCGGTGATTCCGTCGGCGAGGTACAGGTCATTCGAATCGCGCGACAGGTTGTCGAGGTACAGCACGGCCACGCTGCGGGGCGGGGGCGCCGGGCGAACAGTGCGACAGGGGGGTGGTGAGCCGTCCGGGCATTGGGCATGCACGGCGATCGCGGTGAGCATGGACAGGACCGGAGCCACGTTAAAAGCCCCCGCCGCCGCCACCGCCGCCGCCCCCACCCGACGATCCGCCGCCGAATCCGGATCCGCCGGGGCTGCGGGGCGATGACGACAGCGTCGAGCTTGCCTTGCTCGACATCGCGGCCAGGCTGGTCGAGAGATTGCTCACACTGAAGCCCGGCCCGCCCGATCCGACGTACCACCTGGGCGGCTCCGTGTAGATGCCCTCGAAGGCCTTGGCCCATTTCTTTTCCACGCCGAACGCCATCGCGAACGGCAAGTAGCGGTCGAACAGCTCCGGCTTGTCCAGGATGACGCGCTTGAAGTGCTCGGCCTCCACGCGCCGCAGGAACTCCTCGAAACCGAGCACCTGCTCCAGCATGCGCGCGCCGACGGTGGTGCGGGCGGGCATGATGCGGCCGAATCCGACGAGGATCAGCGCTACGAGCACGCCCGCCACGACGAACGGCACCGGCGTCAACAGGAATCGACTCGCGACGCCGCCACCCACGGCGGCGATCAGCACGCCGAGCAAAGCGCCTGCGACCATCCAGCCGGTGCGCACACCGTCCGGGCGGGCATGGTAGGCGCCGCGCTCGATCAGCTGATCGAAGAGGCTGGTCCGGACGTCCGGCAGCTTGGTGTAGAAGTCGTTCTCGAGCTCGGACAACTCCACCGACGCGCCACGACCGGAGAAGACCCCGTCGAAGATGAGCCGCTCGTGGGGTGCGAGCGCGACGGCTTGCGGCGGCGGATCGAGCCGGTGCAACACGTACTCGCGCGTGCTGATCAAGCCGAACAGCTTGCGGTCCTCCCGCTCCTCGATACGGAGGTACCCTCGCACCGCCAGGTCCACCAGCGTCGCGGTGACGTCGCGCATGTCCGCGGAGTTGTCGAGCAATGTGCCCGCTTCGCTCGGGGTGAGCCCCTGGGGCGGCTCGTATTGCACGGTGACGGGCAGCCGCCGCGGGTCCTTGCCCCGGCGGCGCCAGATGGCGAACGCCAGCAGGAAGACGGGGATCGGGATCGCGAGCGGCCAGTTGCTGCTGAATACGCCCGCGGCGCGGACGGCGGTGCTTGGCTCGGTCACCACGCCCTTGTTCCACCCGACCACGGCCGTGAGCCCCTCGTGATAGCCGAGCGCGTGGGGCATCGTAACCCGGACTGTCGTGCCGCTGGTTTGGAGCTCGGCCTCCTGCGCGGTGGATCCGTACACCCCGTTGAAGGCCACGGCCCGGACGCCATCCGCGCCTGGGGGCAGCTCGATCCGCGCGGTGGCTGCCTCGATCGGCATATCCCACTCATCGCCGGTCACGTTCCAGTAGAGCTCGTCGTGATCGTCGAAGAACCGCAACGCGTTGGTGGCGCGGTAGCGCAGCACCACCGTACGCGTGACGTCCAGGGCGCCCGGGACCCAGATCTTGTACTTGATGTAGTGCCGCTCGCGGCTCGCCTCGACGCGCAACCGTCGGCCCTCCGCGTCGGTGGCGCCCTCGAGGTCCAGCCCCAGGGTCCAGTTCAAGGCCTGGGCTGTACGGCATTTCACCGGGATGGTGCGGTAGATACCGTTCCACGAGCCGGTGAACCGCGCGACGATCGTCTCCGTCACCCTGATGGCGGCGCCCGGCTCGACCTGGATCACGGCGTCGAACCGCTCGATGGCGAGCGAGCGCTGCGCGAGCGCGGGGGCCCCCCATGCTGCGGTGAGCAGCAGTAGCAGCGAAAGGCGGAGCTTCACACGCCGGTCTCCACGCGGGGCACGGCCCGCTCGTCGGCGTCGTCGAGACCGAAGAACTCGCGCGGGTGGAATCCCAGGAGGCGAGCCACGAGCATGGCCGGAACCTGAGCGATCGCGGTATTCAGGTCTCGCACGACGGCGTTGTAGTACCGGCGTGCGTTCTGGAGGTGGTCCTCGACGTCGATCAGCGTGCGTTGCAGCGCGGCGAAGCTCGCGGCGGCCTGGAGATCGGGGTAGGCCTCTGCGATGGCGAAAATACGCCGCAGCCCGTTGCCGATCGGATCCTCCTCCCGGGAGCGGGCGGCTGGACCACTCGCCTGGAGGGCGCGGCCGCGCGCGGCGGCCAGGGCCTCGAACGTCTCCCGCTCATAGCCCGCGTGCCCCTTTACGACGGCGACGATGGCAGGGATGAGGTCGTGACGCCGTTTGAGCTGAACGTCGATGTCAGCCCATGCGTTGCCGCTCAATTGGCGGAGCCGCGTGAGGCGGTTGAACGTCAGAATCGCCCAGCCGACGGCGGCGACCCCGATGATGACGGTCAGGCCCATGCCAGTGTCTCCGGGACAGAGCGCGGGAGAACGAGAATATATGGCGCGCGGGGCCCGGTTCAGCACGGTGTTGACAGTCGAAGCCTGGGGACGGAGCTTGCCCTTCCACGCCGGAAGCGGCTCGCGCGTAACAGGAACAGCCATGCGTCGTTCCCTTGTCTGTTGCGTCCTCCTGGTAGCCCCCGTCGCCGCCTGCTCGTCCCGGGCGGTCAGCGGTCCCCCGCGCGTTCCGGTGAGCGTCGCCCGGGTCGAGCGCCAGGACCTGCCATATGCGATCGACGCCACCGGCACGGTGGAGCCGATCCGTACGGTCGACGTCACCTCCCAGGTCAGCGGCATGCTGCAGCACGTGCGATTCGCCGAAGGCGACGAGGTCACGCCGGGGCAGCTGCTGTTCGTGATCGATCGACGTGCGTACGAGGCCGCGGCGCAACAGGCCGAGGCGGCACTCAGTCGCGACATGGCTCAGGCTGAGAACGCCGCGCGGGAGGCCGAACGCTACCGGGCGCTGGCCCGTGACAAGTCGGTCACGGAAGAGGACTATCAGCAGAGGCAGGCGACTGCCGACGCACTGCGGGCAACCGTCCGGGCGGACTCGGCCGCCCTGACCATCGCCCGTCTGAATCTCGAGTACGCCACCATTCGGGCGCCGATCGGCGGCAGGACCGGCGGCCTGCTGGTCCACGAGGGCAACCTGGTGCGTGCCAGTGCCGCGGCGCCGCTCGTGACCATCAACCAGCTGCGTCCCATTCTCGTGCGCTTCGCCGTCCCCGCGGCGCAGCTCCCTGCGCTGCAGCGCCGGGGCGGAGAGGCGCTGCGGGTCCAGGCGAGAGTCGCCCGCGACACCACCCGGACGGCCGAGGGCGTGCTGTCGTTCATCGATAACCACGTGGATTCGGCCACCGGCACCGTCTTGTTGAAGGCACGATTCCCGAACCACGATGCCGCGCTCTGGCCGGGCGAGTTCGTGGAGGTCACGCTGATTCTCGGAATCCAGACCGGGGCCACCGTGATCCCCGCCCAGGCGGTCATGACCGCGCAACGCGGGACGTACGTGTTCGTGGTCGGAGCCGATGGCACGGCGCGGCAGCAAGCCGTCACGGTGCAGCGGACCGTCGACAGCCTCGCGGTCATCGCCGACGGTTTGGCACCGGGGTCGCTCGTGGTCACGGACGGGCAGCTGCGCCTCACGCCCGACGCCCGCGTCGAGATCCGCGGCGGCCTTCCGGTCGAAGACAGCACCCGGACGGCACAATGAGTATCTCGGGTTTGTTCATCCGTCGGCCGGTGGCCACCACCCTGGTGATGCTGGCGATTCTGCTGTTCGGCGTGATGGGCTACCGGCTGCTCCCGGTGAGCGATCTGCCGAACGTGGATTTCCCCACGATCCAGGTCTCCGCGGGGCTCCCGGGGGCGAACCCCGAGACAATGGCCGCGGCGGTGGCGACTCCGCTGGAGAAGCAGTTTTCGACCATCGCCGGCCTGGACGCGATGACGTCGTCGAGCTTGCAGGGCGGCACATCCATCACGCTGCAGTTCAGTCTGTCGCGGGACATCGACGCCGCCGCTCAAGATGTGCAGGCGGCGATCTCGCAGACGTTGCGACAGCTCCCGCAGGGGATGCTACCGCCGTCCTTCCGCAAGGTGAATCCGGCCGATTCGCCGATCCTGTTCATGGCCGTCAGCTCGCCCACCCTGTCACTGTCCGTGCTGGACGAATACGCACAGACGTTCCTGGCGCAACGGATTTCCACCGTGGACGGCGTGGCGCAGGTGCAGGTGTTCGGCTCCCAGAAATACGCCGTCCGCGTGCAGATCGACCCACAGGCGCTGCTGGCGCGGGGCATCGGCATCGACGAGGTGGCGGCCGCCGTGGACGCGGGCAACCCCAACGTGCCCACCGGCATTCTGTGGGGGCCGCATCGCGCCTACACCGTGCTCTCCGACGGCCAGATTTCGAGCGCGCCGGAGTTCCGGCAGCTCGTCGTGACCTATCGCAACGGGGCCCCGGTGCGACTGCAGGACGTGGCCCGGGTGCTGGACGACGTACAGGACAACAAGACGGCGAGCTGGTTCGACGGCGCCCGCGCCATCATGCTCGCGGTGCAGCGGCAACCCGGCACCAACACGGTGGCAGTGGCCGACGCCGTGTCGCGCACCATCGCGGCACTCGGCCCGCAGCTCCCCGGATCGGTGCGGGTGCAAACGCTGTACGATCGCTCGCAGGCAATCCGCGACTCGGTCCACGACGTGAAGCTGACCCTGTTCATCACGTTGTGCCTGGTGGTCCTCGTCATCTTCCTGTTCCTGCGCAACCTCTCCGCGACGGTGATCCCGAGTCTCGCCCTGCCGTTGTCGATCGTGGGCACGTTCGCCGCGATGTACCTGCTGGGGTACAGTCTGGACAATCTCTCGCTGATGGCGCTGACGCTGTCGGTCGGGTTCGTGGTGGACGACGCCATCGTGATGCTCGAGAACATCGTGCGTCACATGGAAATGGGGAAGCGCCCGATGCAGGCCGCCCTCGACGGGGCGCGCGAGATCGGCTTCACCATCGTTTCGATGACGCTGTCGTTGTCGGCCGTGTTCATCCCCGTGCTGTTCATGGGCGGCATCATCGGCCGGTTGTTCCATGAGTTCGCCGTGACGATCGGCGTCGCGATCCTCGTATCCGGATTCGTCTCCCTGACGTTGACGCCCATGCTCGCGAGCCGGTTCCTGCGTCCGCCCGGTGAGCAGCGTCACGGTCGCTTCTATGAGGCCACCGAACGGGCCTACCGCCGAGTGCTCGGCGTGTATGAGCGCAGTCTCGCCTGGGTCATGGACCACCGGCCGGCCGCCCTCGCGTTCTCAGTCGCGATTCTCGCCGGCACCGTGGCATTGTTCGCCCTCGTGCCGAAAGGGTTCATCCCGACGGAGGACATCGGGTTCATCTCGGGCACAACGGAAACCCTGGAGGGCAGCTCCTACGACGCGATGGTGAGTCACCAGCAGCAGGTAGCGGCGGTGCTCGCACAGGATCCCAACGTTGCCCACTTCATGTCGACCGTCGGCGGCGGCACGATGAATCAGGGCCAGGTGCGCATCCGGCTCACGCCGCGCAGCGAGCGCGTCAGCGCCGACGAGGTCATCCGGGAGCTTCAGCCCAAGCTCGCCGCGATCCCCGGCATTCGGACGTTCCTGCAGGTGCCGCCGGTGATCCGCGTCGGCGGCCGCTCCAGCAAGACGCTGTATCAGTTCACGCTGCAAAGCTCGGACGTGCAGTCGTTGTACGACAACGCCGCGGCGCTCGAAACGAAACTGCGCGCCGTCCCCATGCTTCGCGACGTTACCACCGATCTCCAGATCAAGAACCCGCAGGTCGAGGTGCACATCGACCGCGACCGCGTCGCCTCCCTGGGCCTCACCGTCGAGCAGGTGGAGCAGGCGCTCTACGACGCCTACGGGGCGCACCAGGTCTCGACGATTCTCACCCCCAACAATCAGTATTGGGTGATTCTCGAGCTGTTGCCGCAGTACCAGCGGGACCTGTCGGCCTTGAACCTGCTCTACATCCGTTCACCGCAGGGACCGCTGGTCCCCCTCTCCTCGGTGGCGAGCGTGACTCCCGATGTGGGGCCGCTGAGCGTGAACCACAGCGGCCAGATGCCATCGGTCACTCTGTCGTTCAACCTCGCGCCCGGGGCGTCCTTGGGGGAGGCGGTGACCGCGGTCCAGCGGCTCGCGAACCAGACGCTGCCTTCGACCATCAGCACCGGGTTCTCCGGGACGGCCCAGGCGTTTCAGGCCAGCCAGCAGGGTCTGGTGTTCCTGCTGCTGCTCGCGGTGCTGGTGATCTACATCGTGCTGGGCATTCTCTACGAGAGCTTCATTCACCCCTTGACCATTCTCTCGGGGCTGCCGTTCGCCGGTTTCGGCGCACTGCTCACGCTGCTACTGTTCCGCACCGAGCTCAGTATCTACGCCTTCGTCGGCATCATCATGCTGGTAGGACTGGTGAAGAAGAACGCCATCATGATGATCGACTTCGCGATCGAAGCGGAGCGGCGTGACAACAAGTCCGCGCGCGATGCGATTCTCGAAGCGTGCAGTGTGCGGTTCCGGCCCATTATGATGACGACGATGGCGGCCCTGATGGGTACGCTGCCGATCGCCATTGGCTGGGGGGCCGGGGCTGAATCGCGGCGCCCCTTGGGACTAGCCGTGGTCGGGGGCTTGGCCTTCTCACAGCTCGTGACGCTGTACGTCACCCCCATGTTCTATACCTACCTCGACGCGTTGCAGCACCGTCTGGGGCACCTGCGCCGACCGGCGGCTGGTCCCGGCCCTGTCCCGGAACCGTCTCGCCTCTGACCGCGTCGCGCCTCACTCGCTGAGCTCGCGCCACACCGCGAGCGGCGGCTTCGAGAGCGCCGTGCGACTGTTGGCCAGCCCGACCGCCGCCACGAGCCCGACCACCGCGGCCCACACACCGGCCAATGCCAACGAGGGCAGTCGGAAGCGCAGCTCGAACAGCCGCGCCACGAGCGCCCACCCGGCCACACCCGCCAGCAGCACTCCAGTCAGGGCGGCCAGGGAGCCCCAGGCGAAGTACTCGGTGAGAAAAATGCGGCGGACCTGCCCGGCGCTGGCGCCAATGGTTTTCAGCAGCACCGCCTCGCGGATGCGCTGCAACCGCGACGCCGTCAGCGCGCCGACCAGGATCACGAGCCCGCTGCCGATCGAGAACAGCGCCATGAACCGGATCGCGAGCGTCACCTTGGAGACGATGCCGTCCAGCGCCTGCTGCACCAGCGTGAGATCGAGGGAGACCACGTTGGGGTAGGCGATCACGATGTCGCGCTGCAGCTCGGCGCGCCGCGTGGCGTCGCCCTCCCGGGCCAGCAACACGAAGGTCTGTGGGGCGCGTTCCAGCACGCCGGGCTCGAACACAACGAAGAAGTTGGGCTCGAACCGCGCCCAGCTCACCTGGCGCAGACTCGCGATCCGGGTCTCTATCAGGACGCCCTGCACGTTCCACGTGATGCGATCGCCCACGCGGACCCCCACCTCGGTCGCCAGCTCCTCTTCAACGGAGATGCGCGGGAGCTCGCCCTCCCGCCGCGCGGCGCTCCGCCCCCACCACGCTCCCGCCGTGAGGCGCTCCGAGCTTACCAGGGTGTCGCGATAGGTGTTGCGATAGTCCCGCCGTAACGCCCAGCGGTTCGGCCCCCGGCCCAGCGAATCGGCCGTCACAGAGTCGGTGGGGTGTCCGTTCACGCGCGCGATCCGCGCCGGCACGATTGGCGTGACCCCGAGGGGGCTCACCCCGTGGCCGGTGAACACCCCGACCACGCCGTCCCGCTGATCTCTCTGTACGTCGAAGAACACGAGGTTGGGCCGGTCCGGTCGCGAGTCGAGCGCGAGCTGGTCCAGGAGATTCCGCTGCACGACGTACAGCGTCGCGATGAGAAAGACGCCGAACCCGATCGCGAGAATGACGGCCGTGGTCTGGTTCTGCGGGCGGAACAGGTTGGCGATTCCCTGCCGGACGACGTAGCTCGCGCGGCGCGGGAACCAGCGCCGGGTTGCCCACATCAGACTCCGGGCCGTGAGCCACAGCAGGGCCGTGGTGACGAGGACGCCGCCCGCGAACGCGAGGCCTGCCTCACGGCGCTGGGCCTGCCAGACGGACAGCGCGACAAGCCCGACGAGCAGCGCGCCGTACGCGACCCAGCTCCACAAACGGGTCGCACGGCTCCCGCTGCCGAGCTCGCGGCGCAGGGCCCGCAGGGGACTCACGGCCTGGAGCCGGAGCAGCGGCGGCAAGGCGAACAGCGCCGCTGTCCCCGCGCCGATGCCGAGCCCGGCGACGACCGGGGTCCACTGGAGCGACACCGCTACATCGAGCGGCAGCAATCCGCCCAGCACCGCAGGGAGCGCGGCCTGCACGATCAGACCCAGAACGACGCCGGCACCCGCGCCCACGAGACCCAGCGCGATTGCCTGGAGTAGATAGACGGCCAGCACCGTGCGCTGCCGCGCACCGAGGCAGCGGAGCAGGGCGGCGCTGTCGAGCTTGTCGCCGACGAAGACGTTCACGGCACTGCCCACGCCCAGGCCGCCGAGCAGCAGCGCCACGAGCCCGACGAGACCGAGATAGCGCGCCAGCCGTCCCAGTGCCCGCGTCAGATCCTCTTCCTGCTCGGCCACGGTCTCGTTGCCGATCCGGTATCGCTGGAACAGCGCGTTATGGCGATTGAGAAACCGCTGCACCGTGGCGTCCGGCAATTCGAGGTACGCACGGTACTGCGCGAGGCTGCCGAATCGCAGCAGGTTGGTCTCCTCCAGGTACTGGGCCGGCAGGAAGACACGTGGGCCGATCGCGGTCCACAGCGCGGCATCGCCGGGGGCGCCGCTGACCACGCCGGCCACTACGAAACGGGCGTCGCCCACGTGTACCGTGTCGCCGACGCGGGCGCCGAGGGACACGAGCACGGCGGGGTCTACGAGGACCGCCCGCGCCGCGCGGAATGTGGTCCAGAGACCGGGCGGATCGGTCGTCACGATTCCATAGAAGGGGAAATCGCCGGACACCGCGCGGACCTCGACCAACCGGGTGCGGCCCGTCCGCTGGGCGAGCACCATTGACGCGAAGCTCGTCACCCGGGCGAGTCGGACGCCCGAGCGGCGCACCGAGTCGAGCACAGCCTCGACGGAGTCGGGGAAAGCCGCTCGGGAGCGGAGCTCGAGGTCGGCACCGAGCAGGGTGCGCGCCTGCGCGTGCACGGAGGTCCTGACGTTCGCGCCGAACGAGTTGATCGCCACCAGGGCGGCGACGCCGAGACTCACCGAGCTCAGATAGAGTGCCAGCCGCCGCCGGCTGCCGCGGCTCTCACGCCACGCGAGAACGAGCGCGAACGGCGGCCTCACGCTCCCTCCGTGCGCGTGTCGGAGACAATGGTTCCGCCGGCGAGCCGGATCACCCGCCGCGCGCGCGCGGCCAGCGCGGGATCGTGCGTGACGAGCACGAGCGTTGTACCGGCGTCGCGGTTCAGCTCGACCAGCAGATCGATCACCGCCCGGCCGGTCTCGGCGTCGAGGCTGCCGGTCGGCTCATCGGCGAGCAGCACCTTGGGCTCAGCCGCGAACGCCCGCGCTACCCCCACCCGTTGCTGCTCGCCGCCCGACAACTGCGCCGGGTAATGGTCCAAGCGGTCGCCTAGGCCGACGCGCTCGAGCAGCTGCCGGGCGCGCGTCGCGGCCGCCGCCCCATTTCCACGGCCACGCAGCTCGAGCGGGACCAGCACGTTCTCGAGCGCGGTAAGCGTGGGCATCAGCTGAAAAGTCTGGAATACGAAGCCCACCTTCTCGACCCGCAGCCTGGCGCGGGCGTCTTCGGAGAGGCGGCCGAGATCTTCCCCGTCCAGCCGGACGACGCCCCGCGTCGGGCGGTCGAGCCCGGCGAGCAGGCCAAGCAAGGTGGTCTTCCCGCTCCCCGACGGGCCCATCACCGCCACGAACTCTCGCGGCGCGATCGCGAGGTTAATTTGCCGCAGCACGGTGAGCGGCCGGCCGCCGCTCAGGTACGTCTGCTCCAAGTCACGGGCTTCGATGATCATGCGGCGAATGATAGTGGGCGCGATGCTGGTGTGGCTCGGCGCGGCCTGCGGCACGCGGCGAGATGATGACGCGTCGTCCTCCCGCCTGCCACGGGACACGGCGTCGCTCACGCCGGCGCCAGACGCTCGGCCCGTGGTGCTGTGCTTCGGGACCAGCCTCACGGCCGGCGCGGGCCTCGCGCCCGAAGAAGCGTATCCCGCCCTCCTGCAGCATAAGGTCGACTCGGCGGGACTCGGGTTCCGGGTCGTGAACGCCGGCGTGAGCGGCGAGACCGCCGCTGCCGGCCTGCGACGCATCGATTGGCTGCTCGACCAGCCGGTTGGCGTGCTGCTCCTGGAGCTCGGCGCCAACGACGCGTTGCGCGGCCAGGATCTGGCGGATGCGAAGCACAACCTCCAGCAGATCATCGACCGCACCCGTGCGCGCTATCCCCGCGTGCGCTTGGTGGTCGCCGGGATGGAGGCGCCGCCCAACCTGGGGCGTCGCTACACGCGGGAGTTCCGCGATCTGTTCGTGGCTCTGGCGCGCAAGAACGACGCGGTGCTGATCCCGTTTCTGCTCGAAGGCGTGGCGGGGCAGGCGGAGCTCAACCAGGCAGACGGCATCCACCCCACCGCAGCGGGGGCGCGCAAAGTGGCGGACCACGTCTGGAAGGTGTTGGAGCCGGTGCTGCGCGCGGTTGGCTCGAGCGGCTCCAGGCCCGCAAACGGGCGAAACGACCAAGGGTCTGGCCCGTAGGACGACGTGGACATGACGCCACCGATGACCGCCGAATACCTGGCCCTCCAAGAGGTGCTGGCCGGCCGCTACTCGATCGAGCGCGAGCTCGGGCGAGGCGGTATGGGGATCGTGCTGCTCGCCCGCGACGTGGCGCTCGACCGTCCGGTGGCGATCAAGCTCCTGCCTCCCCACCTGGCGGAGAGCCCCGCCGAGCGGGACCGCTTCCTCAAGGAAGCACGGACGGCGGCGGGCCTCTCGCATCCGAACATCGTGCCGATTCACCTGGTCGAAGCACGGGGCGAGCTGGTGTACTTCGTGATGGGCTACGTGGACGGTGAGACGTTGCGGGAGCGGGTGGAGCGTGCCGGGCCGCTCGCGCCCCGGCTGGCGATGAAGTTGCTGCAGGAAGTGGCGTGGGCGTTGGCCTACGCGCACCAGCGCGGGGTCATCCACCGGGACGTGAAGCCCGACAACATCATGATCGAGCGCGCCACCGATCGCGCCCTCGTCACCGATTTCGGGATCGCGCTCGGCGCCAGGGATGCGGATAGTCCCAGCGGTCCGGTCGTCGGGACGGCGCGCTACATGAGTCCCGAGCAAGCGTGCGGCGAGCCAGTGGACGCGCGCAGTGACCTGTACTCCCTGGGCGCGACATTCTTCTACGCACTCACCGGTCGGGCGCCGTTTGAGGGATCCAATCTCCCCGCGATCCTTACGAAACAAGTTTCCGAGGCCGCGCCCCTCGTCCAGGTGATCCGGCCGGAGGTACCGGCCAAACTCGCGGCCGTGATCGATCGCTGCCTTCGGAAGGCCCTCGCCGACCGGCTCCAGACGGGCGATGACGTGGCGCGGGTGGTGGGGGAGGCGCGGGGACGGGAGTTTCGCGCCCCGCCGCTGGTGCGCGCCTTCATGCGGAACGCGCAGGTCTCGACGATGGTGCTCCTGGCGATGGCATTGGCGGGCCAGAGTGTGACCGCGAGCCGCACGGGGGTGACCGTTTCATTCGGGGGCCCCGGACTGATCGGGATCATCCTCGTCTTCCAGCTGGTCGTGGTGGCGCGCCGGCTGTTGAAGGACGGTTACGCCTTCGGCGATATTCGGGCCGCCCTGCTCGCCGAAGGACAGGTGCAGGCGGAAGAGACCGAGGTCATCAAGCAGCGACGTTGGGTCAGGCGGCTCGAGACCTTTTGGTACCGGCTGTGGGCCGGGAGAATGGGGCGCTGGTTCTTCCGCATGGCTGGGATGGGCGTCAAGGTGTCCGGTCGGCAGGCACTCCCATCGGTCGAGCGGACGGAGCTGGTGCTCGGACGCTCGGCACTCTCTGCCTACAAGGCGCTTCCCGATGCCGAGCGGCACCAGGCACCAGACGTCCCCCGCGTGCTCGAACGGCTGGAAGCGGGGGCGGAGGCGCTGCGGGAACGCGGCGACACCGGTGAGCGGCTGACTGAGGCTGTGGCTGCGCTCGAACACCTGCGGCTCGCTCTTTTCCGGCTGCAGACGGGGGTGGGGTCCGTCCCGGATCTCACACTCGCGCTGGAGCGCGCCAAGGAGATCGGCGACCACGTCGATCGCCGGCTCGCAGCGGTGCGGGAGGTTGAGGGCCTGTTACAGTAGGTGCTGTCTCGGCTCCCGGCGGAGTGAGCACCCGGGGGGTGATCTCCCTCACCGAAGCCCATGTCATCTTAGGGTATGCGATCCACACCCGTGTTCATGGCCCTGGCCACCTGCGCGACCCCGCTCGCCGCCCAGCGGGCGCATCAACTCGAGATCGGCGGCTACGGGAGCGTCATCCGGTACGATCATCTGATGAGCCTGAGATGGCGCGTCGGGGCGGGGGCGCGTCTCGGGTACTTCCTCAGTAATGGGCTGGCACTCGAGATCGAAGGCGGCCTCGCCCAGCCGAGAACACAGACCCCGCTGGTGTTCACGACGGCACGCTGGGCCAGCGCGAGTGTCGTGCTGAACGTCCGGGCCGGCCGCAACGCGCCGTACCTCCTGGGCGGCTACACCCGCATCGTTTACGGCGGCGCCAACGACGCCCCCTACAACTTCGGGGACCACGCCATCCACGGCGCCATCGGCGACCGGATCACGCTCATCGAGGGTGTCGCGCTCCGACTGGAAGGGCGGGCCATCTTCGCTCCGCGCACGGATTCACGTTTCGGCGGCTCCTGGGCCGGTCACGTGGTGGGCTCGTTCGGACTGTCGATGTTCGCACTGGGCCGGCGCGCGGGCGACGCCGATCGCGGTCATGCCCGCGCGTCCGTCGTCGACAGTCTCGACTGCTGTGCGAGCACGACCCGTGGTGCGCAGGTCGATCCGTCGGGATGCCCGCTCGATGCCGACGGGGATGGGGTCGCCGATGCGCTCGATCGCTGCGCCTCCACGGCCCGGGGCATCGCCGTGGATGCGGCCGGTTGTCCGGTCGCGAGCGCGGACATGAGTCGTCTGTTCGGCGTGATGCGCGGGGTTGGCTTCGAAGCCGGCGGTTCGGCGTTGACCGCGGGATCCTATGCGGGGCTCAATGACATCGCGGCTGCCCTGATCGCCCACCCGGACGTCCGCGTCGAGATCGCGGTCTATACGGACGACGCCGGCGTGCCCGGGACGATCGTGCGCCTGACCCAGCTTCGCGCCGAGGTGGTTCGGAGCTATCTGGCGGGACGAGGAGTCGCGTCGACCGCCGCGTGGAGCTGCACCGGCTGCCGTGAGGGAATCGCGACAACTAGCCACACCGTCCGGGGGTGGTAGCTTCGGGCCATGGCCCTTGTCGCCACCGAGTTGACCGTCACGCTGCAGTCCAGCGTCCCCGGAGCGTTGGCGACCGCGCTCGAGGCTATCGCCCGCGCCGGCATCAACGTCGACGCGCTCAATGTGCGCGAAGGGACCATGCACCTGCTCACCCGGGATGCCCCGGCGACCCAGCGGGCACTGCGTGCGGCCGGCGTGCGGGTCCGGAGCGAGCGTCAGGTGGCCGTTGTCGAAGTTGACGATCGGCCCGGCGTGGTGGCCGGTCTAATCCGTCGCGTCGCGGAGGCGGGGCTGAACGTGGATTTCAGCTACCTGGCGATCGGCAATCGCCTGGTCGTAGGCGGCGACGACCCCCAGAGGATCGCGAAGCTTCTGGCGTAACGAGATAGCCCGACTGTGCGGCCCGCCCTGTGGCGGACCTCCAACATGTGTTCAACATTCTATTTCACATCGAGTTACGTGGCGATCCGCCGCCGGCGCGGCACGGCCCCGGGCTTGCCTGTAGGCATGCCTCCGAGCACTCTATGTCCACTGCCATGACTTCGTTACGCACGTTTCTGACCGCCCTTGGCCCCGTGCTGGCTCTCGCCGCCTGTGCGGGCCACTCGCAGCCGGATCCCGTGCCGGTGCCGGATTCCACGCCGGCCCCGGTCCGCGTGGTCACCGAGACCGTGACGGTTCGGGATCATGACCTGGAGCAGCGCGTTTCGCGACTCGAGCTGCGGGTGATGGAGCGGGATGCCCAGGTGGAAGATCTGCAAGCCCGTCTGGATGAGGCGCGCCGGGAAGTGGTGCGCTCGATGGCCAAGGTCCAGACGCTGGCTACGCGCGCCGAGGCGGCGTCCGGGATGGCGGAGGCGGAGATCGCGTTGCGGACGTTGCGGCGCTCGGCGGGCAGTCAGGCGGCGCCCGAGCTGGCCAAGGCGGCCAAGTTGCTCGAGGACGCCACGAAGGAATTCAACATCCAGAACTACGGTGGGTCGCTCTGGCTGGCGAATCAGGCCAAGTCAACCGCGGGGGTCGGCCGGAGCCGGTTCGCGAGTGGTGACCCTGCTGCGGCCCGCCCCGGTGAAGTGATGTTCGCCGTGCCGCTCCGCCTGCAAACCGTGGGTCGCAGCAAGGTGCGCGAAGGTCCGGGCACGGCGTATCGCACGATCGGGACGCTGGAGTCCGGGACCTCGCTGGTCGGGCTCTCGTACGTCGATCAGTGGATGCGTGTACAGGACGACAGCGGTCGGGCGGGGTGGGTGTTCTGGAACCTAGTGCAGAAACGGCAGGCGGCTTCCCGCTAGTGCCGTTCCAACTATTCACGCCGAAAAGAGCCCCGGTATAAACAAGTTGGAACGGCACTAGCCGCGCGCGGCCTTCGTATCCTTGACCAGTTTCAGCCCGGCGCGGCGCACCTTGTCGCGCCCTTCGCGCTTCGCTTCGTACAGCGCTTCATCCGCGGCCGCGATCACCTGCTCCGGGGTGTCCCCATGCAGCGGGAACTCGGCCACGCCGATGCTCACGGTCATGCGGCGCCCCGGGAGGACCTCGTCGGCGATCCGGGCGCGGATCCGCTCGGCGATGTCGAGCGCCTCCGGCATACCCGTCTCGGGGAGCATGACGAGGAATTCCTCCCCGCCGTAGCGGGCGACATGGTCCACCTCGCGTGTCGCGTCCCGCAGGATCGCGGCCACGCGCGAGAGCACGCCATCCCCCGCCAGATGCCCGAACGAATCGTTGTACTTCTTGAAGTGGTCGACGTCCACCATCAACACGGCGAACGTGTGCTTGAGTCGCTGCGACCGGCGCGCTTCGTCGGTGACCGCTTCCATCAGACGCCGGCGATTGAACAATCCGGTCAGTCCATCGGTGACCGAGAGCCGCTCGAGCTCTTCGTTCTTGCGGCGCAACGTCTCGTTGGCGGCGTCCAGCGCTTCGCGGCCCTCGCGCAGGCGGACCACCATGTTGTTGAACACCTGAGTCAGGTATCCGACTTCACCGCCTGAGAGCACCGGCAAGTCCACGTCGAGATTGCCGGCCGCTACCTTCGCGGCCCCCTTGGCGAGCCGGTGCAGGGGTCGCACGATGAAGAGGCCCAGGAAGTACGCGATCAGTCCGACCCCGATGAGCAGCGCGGTCACGAGCAGGAGCATGGTGTTGCGCAGCTGGGTCACCTGGCGGAAGGCCAGCGACGCCGGGGCTTCGGCCACCACGGCCCAGCGCAGCAGGGGCTCGTTGCGCATGCTGCCGACCACCCGCTCCCCGTCGTAGCCGCGATAGCTCGCCAGGCTGCCGTCGTGCGCCGATAGGCGCTGCATGGAAGCCGTGGTCAACCGGGTGCCCGAACCCGTCGCCCGCCCGGTCACGATCTCTCCCTCGTTCGACACCAGATACACCCGGCCCGAGTCGGACGGAGCGTAGCGGCGCAGGATTTGGTCCATGGACGAGAGATTCAGCTTGGCGGTCAGCGCTCCCAGAAAGCGGCCGCTGGGCACGTGCACCTGGACGGCCACGACGAGCAGCGCCGCCCCCAGGACGGGGTCGCGGTAGGGATCGCCCATGGCGGGGTTGTCCGCGAGCACCTCGTCGGTCCAGCCCCGGGGCATCTGGATCGGGCGCAGCTGTCGCGCACTCGTCGCCACGATGCCCCCCTGAGGATCCACCACCATCAGCTCCACGTAGTCGGCAAAGCGCTCCCGCACCGAGTTGAGATAGTCCGTCAGCCGGCGCACGGAGGGGCTCCGGGCGCCGCCGCTGCGCGGCCGCTCTTCCAGGTTTTCGGTCACTTCGTAGGAGCTGGCGAAGACGCGCAGCTCGTACAGCCGCTCCTTGAGCCAGAGCCCGAGCTCGCGCGCGCTTTGGGTGCTCGCGCTCTCCATCTCCTCGGTGATCTTGCCGTTGAGCGATCGCCGGATGTGGTTGTAGGCGATCCAGGTCGTGAGCAGGGACGGAATCAGCGTCGCCAGCACCGCGAAGAACAGAATCCGGTTTCGGATGCTGTCCAAGTGCAGCAGGCGGGTGTGCTTCGAAACCGACTGTTCTATGGCGCTGAGCCGCATGTGTCTCCCGGAAACCCCCTTAAGATGAAGGAGCGGCTTGCCCACGCAAGTAGGGTGCCCGAGACGCAGGCAGGAACGCCTAGTGTGCAAACAGTTTGCAGTCTGCAGCCGCCCGACGCTGCGTCCGGCCTCACGTGAATCGAGGTGATATGCGTCACCCCGGATGGCCGCCGGGGCCACCAACTCCGCGGTAGCTTGCGCCGATGTCCGCGCCCTTCATTTCCCGCCGCCAGTTCCGCGCCGAGCTGGTCGAGCTGCTGCGTCTCGCGGTGCCCACGGTCGCCGTCCAGGTCGGCTGGATGTCGATGGGGGTCGTGGACACGATCGTCGTCGGGCACGTGTCGGCGGATGCCATGGCGGCGGTGGCGCTCGGGAGCCTGCTGTTCCTCGCGGTTTCGATCTTCGGGATGGGCGTGCTCACCGGGCTCGACCCGGTCATCTCCCAGGCCGTCGGCGCGCGCGACGAGCCGGCGGTGGCGCGTGGCGTCCAACGCGGGCTGATCCTCACGCTCGGGCTCACCGTGCTCTCCACGCTGGTGATCGTACCGGCGCGACCGCTGCTCGAAGCCCTGCGCCAGCCGCCCGAGATCGTGCCCACCGTGGTGGCCTACATGCGGGTCGCGGCCGGCGGCTTGCTGCCGTTCTACGCGGTCGTCCTGGTGCGCGTGTTGCTGCAGGCGACCGGCCGCGTGGCCCCGATGGTGTGGGCGACGTTCGCCGCCAATGTGCTGAATCTCGCCCTCAACTGGGTGTTCGTGTTCGGTCACCTCGGCGCCCCGGTGCTGGGCGCGATCGGGTCGAGCTGGGCAACCACGCTGTCCCGCTGGGCGCTGGCGCTGTTCATGGTGGCGTTTTCATGGCGAGAGCTGCGGCACCGGGTCCGGCCATGGGCGCGGGACTCCCTGGCCGTCCGGTCCCTGGGTCGCGTCCTCGCGCTCGGCGCGCCGATCGGCATGCAGTATGTGCTCGAGCTCGGCATTTTCAGCCTGGTGGGGCTGATGATGGGGCGGCTGGGGGCGATCCCGATGGCCGCCAATCAGGTCGCCCTGAACCTCGCCTCGATCACGTTCATGGTCCCCCTCGGCGTGTCGATCGCTGCCTCGGTGCTGGTCGGCCGGGCGATCGGGCGGGGCGATATGCGCGAAGCGCGGCGCGCCGCGCTGGCGTCGCTCGTCTGCGGCATCGGGTTCATGGCGTTCTCGGCCCTCGTCATGCTGGTGCTGCCGGAGACGCTGGCGCGCGTGTACACGACCGATGCGGGAGTCGCCGCGCTCGCGGCGACGCTGATCCCGATCGCGGGCGTGTTCCAGGTGTTCGACGGCACGCAGGTGGTTTCGATCGGCGTGCTGCGTGGCACCGGCGACACGCGCACGCCGATGCTCGTCAACATCCTGGGCTACTGGATGATCGCGCTGCCGCTCTCGGCGTGGCTGGGGTTGTACACGCCCGCCGGGCCGGCGGGGATGTGGTGGGGGCTCGTCGCGGGGCTGGTGGTCGTGGCGCTGATCCTGGCGACGCGGGTGCGCGTCCGGCTGCGCGGTGAGGTGCGACGGTTGGAGGTCGAGACGGCGCCATTCTAGCCATCCTCGCCGCCTCTCGCTGGAGGCGCCAGCCGCGTGCACATTCTCCGGCCCCTTCAGATCCGGAGCCGCACATGCCTGCGTTGTCCCGCCGCGAATTCGTTCAGGTCGCCGCCGCGACCGGACTCGCCACCGCCGCGCCGCTCGCGGCGAGCGCCACCCCCCTCTCACGTCCCCACGTCCCCACTCCCCCGCCATTCGAGCTCGAGGAGATCACGGTCGCCCAGCTCCAGGCCGGACTGGCCGCCGGGCGCTACACCTCGCGGCGACTGTGCGAAGCGTATCTGGCCCGCATCGCGCAGTTGGACGGCCGCGGTCCGACACTGCGCTCGGTGATCGAAACCAACTCCGATGCGTTGGCGATCGCCGACCAGGCGGACGCGGAGCGCCGGACCGGGAAGACGCGGGGGCCGCTGCACGGCATTCCAGTGTTGATCAAGGACAACATCGCGACCGGTGACCGGATGAAGACAAGCGCCGGCTCGCTCGCGCTGGCCGACACGCCGGCTCCTCGCGATGCGTTCGTCGTTCGCAAGCTGCGCGATGCCGGAGCGGTCATCATCGGCAAGACGAATCTCTCGGAGTGGGCCAACTTCCGGTCCTCGCATTCGGTGAGCGGCTGGAGCGGACGCGGCGGCCAGTGCCGCAATCCGTATGCCTTGGACCGCAATCCCTGCGGCTCGAGCTCGGGCACCGGGGCAGCCATCTCGGCCAACCTCGCCGCGGTTGGGGTCGGGACCGAGACCGACGGATCGATCATCTGTCCGTCGGGCGCGAATTCGCTCGTCGGCATCAAGCCGACGCTGGGGCTCGTGTCCCGGCGGGGGATCGTGCCCATCGCGCACAGCCAGGATACGGCGGGCCCGATGGCCCGGACCGTGGCCGATGCGGCGGCGTTGCTCGGTGCACTGGCCGGAACGGACCCCGAGGATCCGGCCACCGCCGACGCCGCAACCCGGGGGCAGACGGACTACACCGCGTCGCTCGATCCCAATGGCCTGAAGGGCGCCCGCATCGGTGTGGCGCGGGCCGTGTTCGGCACATCGGCCGTCGCCGACCGGCTCGTGAACGCGGCCATCGACGTTATGAAGGCGCAAGGGGCCGTGATCGTCGATCCGGCCGACATGCCCCACATGAACGATTACGGCGACGCCGAGAACACCGTGCTGCTGTACGAGTTCAAGGCCGATCTGAACGCGTACCTGGCGGGGCTCGGGTCCGGGGCCACGATGAAGACGCTGGCGGATCTGATCGCCTACAACGACCAGCATAAGGACCGGGAGATGCCCTACTTCGGGCAGGAGACATTCCTCAAGGCCCAGGAAAAGGGTCCCCTGACGGATGACGCCTACATCGAGGCCCTGGCGCACTGCCGCCGCCTGTCGCGCACCGAAGGGTTGGACAAGGTCTTCGCCGATCAAAACCTCGACGCCATCGTCTCGCCGACGGGGAATCCGCCCTGGCTCATCGACCTGGTCAACGGGGACTGCGGCGGTGGGGGGGCCACGAGTCCGGCTGCCGTGTCGGGATACCCGAGCATCACGGTGCCCGTTGGCTATGGGTTCGGCCTGCCCGTGGGGATGTCGTTCGTGGGGAAAGCTTGGAGCGAGCCTACGCTCGTCAAGCTGGCGTTCGCCTACGAGCAGGCGGCGAAGCCGCGGCGGCCGCCGCGCTTTCTCGCGACGGCGGATCTGTCCACGCCGTGAGAAATCGTCCCGACTTGCGAGTGTCTCGATTCGGCGGCAAGATACGAGTCCAGCCGTCGTGTCCGTGCAACACCCACCAGGGAGGGACCGTGGGCAAGCGTATTTGTCTGCTAGCCGTCGCGTTATTCGCGTGGGGCGGCGTAGCCGCCGCCCAGCATCAGATCACCGGCCGGGTGACAGCTCCCGGCGGGGCGCCGGTGACGGCGGTGAGCGTCAGCGTCGTCGGGACGGCGTTCACCACCTTGACCAACGACGAGGGGCGCTACGTGATCTCGGCGCCGAGCGGGGACGTGAGGCTGTTGTTCCGCCGCATCGGCTTCAAGCGCAAGCAGGTGCCGGTGGCCGCGGCGCAGACCACCGCCGACGTCACGATGGACTTGGACGTCTTCAACCTCGAGGCCGTGGTGGTGTCCGGCCAGCAGACCGGAATCGAGCGCCGTAACGCGGCGGTTTCCGCCACGGTCGTCCGGGGGGCGGAGGTCTCGGCCATACCGGCTCCGTCGCTCGACCGCGCGCTGCAGGGGCGGGTGCCCGGCGCCTACATTCAGCAAAACTCCGGCGCTCCGGGCGGCGGCACCCAGATTCAGATTCGCGGCTCCAACACCGTGGTCGGTGCCGCGGACCCGCTGTACGTCGTGGACGGTGTGATCGTCAGCAACTCCTCGCTGTCTTCGGGTTTGTTCGCGATCACGGCGAGCGGCAACCCGCAGTCCACCCGGAACGACGGCGAGAAGCAGGACGACCCGGTCAACCGGCTCACCGACCTGAACCCCAACGACATCGAGTCCTTCCAGATCCTGCGGGGCGCGGCCGCGACGTCGATCTATGGGTCCAAGGGCGTCAACGGCGTCGTGATCATCGCCACCAAGCGCGGGCAGTCCGGCCAGCCGCGCGCGACCCTCAGCCAGAGCGTCGGTTTTTCAGAGCTGCTGCGCGGACCGGCGACGCGCGCGTTTACGATTCCCGAAGCGGAGGCGCAGTTCGGGGCCTCGGCGGTCGCGCCCTACATCGTGAACGGGACGCTCCCCACCTTCGATCACCTGCGCGAGCTTGCGGGCAACAAGCCGCTCTCCGACCAGACCCAGCTGGAGCTTTCGGGCGGCGCGGCCGGCACGCGCTATTACGTGTCGGGCGCCTTGAAGAACGACGGGGGGATCATCGCCAACACCGGCGCGCAGCGGCAGAATCTCCGGGCGAACCTGGACCAGAACTTTTCCGACCGGCTGACGATGTCGCTCAGCACGGGATTCGACCGGACCGCGACGCAGCGCGGCTTCACCAATAACGACAACGCCGGCGCCAGCGTCACCTACGCACTTGCCTACATCCCGGGCTTCGTGCCGCTCAAGCCGGTGAACGGCGTGTTCCCGGATCCGGGCGGGCTCAGCTACTTCGGGGCCAACCCGCTGCAAACGACCGCCCTGGGCAGCAACGATGAGACCGCACTGCGATTTACCGGTGGGCTGAACCTCAGCTTCCAGGCGCTGCAGACCGAGCGGCAGAATCTGGAACTCGTCGGAGCGGGTGGAATTGACTTCTTCCACCAAACGGACCAGGTGTTCGCGCCGCGCGACCTGTATTTCGAGC
>JBGQFX010000006.1:0-93020 GCA_041497135.1 Gemmatimonadota bacterium
CGGGTTGCGGCACGCGGCGCGGGCGTTGGAGATCGCCCCGAACGACCCGAAGGCGCTCGAGCTGCGGGGAACCTTGCGGTACTGGCACTGGATTCTTCCCGTGACGTCCGACCCAACCGAGCACGCGAAGCTCTTACGCGACGCCCGGCAGGATCTCGAGACTGCGGTCAGGCTGGACCCGACGTTGGCGAGCGCGCACGCCACGCTCAGCCACTTGTATTACCAATTCGATGATGTCGCGGCGGCGATCCTCGCGGCACGACGGGCGTATGAAGAGGACGCATACCTCAGCGTGGCCAACCTGGTCTTGTACCGGCTGGTCAACGGCTCTCTCGACCTCGAGCAATTCACCCAGGCCCAGCGCTGGTGTGATGAGGGCGGCCGGCGCTTCCCGCAGGACTACCGCTTCGCGGAGTGCCAGCTCGACCTACTGGTGACGCCGGCAGTCGCACCGAACGTCGGTCGAGCGTGGCAGGAGGTGGCCAGGCTGGATACGCTGGCGCCCGCGGATCGGCGGCCGTTCGAACGCCTGTACGGGCAACTGAGGGTCGGGGGTGTGATCGCGCGCGCGGGGCTCAGCGATAGCGCGCGAAACGTGCTGCGCCGGGCGCGCGCCGGGATCACGCGCGAGGTGGACCCCAACGAAGATCTCACGACCAACGTCGCGTTCAGCTACCTACTCCTCGGGGACAAGGACGAGGCGATCGCCATTCTGAAGCGCTTCGCCGCAGGCCATCCCGGTCACTTCGAGCCCGGCGTCGATGTGGGCTGGTGGTGGCGCGGTCTGCAGGATGATCCCCGCTTTCAGGCCCTCGTCGGGGCGAGGTCCACGCGATAACGGCGCGCACTCGGACCGGAGCACCTTCTCGCGGGAGGCTGTTGCCGAATGGCAACAACGGTTGGCCGCCGAGAAATAATTCGTATCTGGGTTGACTTGAGGGCACGGTAAGGCGATCTTGGCTCAAGTCTTGCACACTTTCGTTTGGCCCCCGGGCGCATACCGTTTCTAGCGCGAACCTCTCCCAGTGGAACTTGGGAGATTCTTGGGCACTCGCACGTCCGGCCCGCAGGTTGACCACGTCAGAGAGGGAAAAACGGAATGAAGCGCCTCATCGGAGCGGCTGTTGCGGCCGCCGTGTTGCTCGGATGTCAGGACAGGGAGCAGCTGACCTCCCCGTCCCCTGGCCGAATCTCCGCCGCTATCTCGGACGGCGGGAACGGTGGTAATACACACTTCTATTTCCTCCCACCGCTCGTCACCCAGCCGAGCTATATCGGCACGTTCAACCCGAGCCTGAAACCCCTGGTCGAGATCTGTCATCTCACCACGGACCCGAACTGTGCCAACTTCGTAACGCGCTTCACCCCGTCGCAGATATCGGTCGACTCGCAGTACAAAGTGAACTGGAACACCGACCCCTCCGTGCTGGTCAGTGGACACACCTATCGCGTCCGGGTGATTCTCGGGAACATCGGGACAGGAAGCGGATCTGCCTGCCCGGCTGCATCCGGCTACCCGGCACCAGCCGACCGGCCTGGATGCAAGGAGTTCGGGTTTCGCGACGTGAAACCGGTGGCCACGCCGCAGGAGGTACCGAAGGACCAGAGCGTGGCTCTCTACGTGTTCCTGAATGGGAGCACGAACCCCATCAAGTTCCGGATCGAAAAGGGCGCGTTGTGCGTGGCGAACGCCACGGACTGTGGCGAAGGGACGGTGGGCACGGGCGGCGGGAGCGTGCTGGCGAACTTCTCGAACCTGTCCATCCCGAACGGGGCGCTGACGACCGTCGGCGATGTCACGATCATCATGCAGAAAGTCCCGTGCACGGCCGCCGGCCGGGTGAGTTTTGTCCCCGCCGATCTGCCGCAGTACGAGGGATGCTACGACTTCAGGACGTTCCCGGAGAACGTCACGTTCAACCAGAACTACATCGTCGGCATGTGTCTCAAGCTGCCCACGGGCCTCAGCCAGGCACAGCAAGACAAGCTCCAGATCCACCGTTACGATCCCGGCGCGCCTCCCGAAGCGTTGCCGGAGGCCGCGCCCCAGTTCCCCCTCAACTGCACCGATTTCGCCAGCCTGGGTGGGAATCCGGTGCTGAACTTCGCGCGCCGGACTTGGCGGGCGTTCCAACGTGAGGTGGGGCCGTGGTTCAGTCCGCCGCCGCTGTTTGCCGCCCATTTGTTGGGAGGCTCGGGCGGGAAGCTGAGCAGTCTGGTCTGGGCCATTCCTTCGGGGATGGCGAAGCTTGCGGGCGACAACCAGACGGCGCTCGTGAACACGGCCGTAGCGATTGCCCCGTCGGTGAAAGTGACCGACCCCGCCGGCGACCCCGTCGCCGGCGCAACGGTGCATTTCGTTGCTTCGGGCGACAGCAAGGTCGACCTTGTGGACGCCGACTCTGTCCCGTGCCTGTCGGACCCCGGCCTCGCGTGTGTCAGGACCAACTCGTCAGGGATCGCCCAGGTGGCGTCGTGGACGCTCGGGTCCACGGCGGGCACGTACACGCTGGCGGCAAGCGGAGTGGGCCTGGCCAGCAGTCCTACGCTCTCTGGAGACCTGCCCACGGGGACGCTGACGTTCACGGCCACGGCCTGCAAACCCGGCTTCGGAACACCCAGCAATATTGACGGCGTCATGGCCCCCGGCGAGTGGGATTGCGCGCTGCATCAGGATTTCAGCGCGAACCTCTCTGGCGGGTCGTCGGCCCCGGCAACGCTGTTCTGGATGAACGACGGGACCAATCTCTACCTGGCCGTGCGTGTGCGGCGCAGCAGCACGGACAAGGTCAACACGCTGCAATTCAACTTCGACAACAACAACAGCTCCAACGCGCTCGGCACCGGGGCAGCGGAAACCGGCGACGACATCCTCATCTTCGACCCGTCTACGTTATTCAGCGACAATTTCCTTACGCTGAAATGCACGACTTCGACACAGTCGTCCTGCGGAGCGACGGATGTATCGGCAGGAGGAACGAAAAACGGCGCCGGCTCCTTCAAGAACCAGGGTGGCTTCAGTGTCTACGAGATGAAGCACCCGCTCAACGTCGGCGATGTCGGGCACGACTTCGCGCTCGCGGCTGGCGGCAAGGTCGGGCTGTTCCTTACGCTGCAACTGGGCTCGGGCGCGCAGGGGAACACGCAGTGGCCTGGTTTCCGGAAGTACCTGACGGTCACGATCGCCCAGCCGTAGGACCCTGCGGACCGAAGCGTTCGAGACGGGCGGCTCCATCGCGAGTCGCCCTTCTCGTTTACGCTCCCCCGCGGACATTGCGCTCACTCAGTGCTACGCTGGCACTTGCCTTACCCCCTGGTCCCTGGCGTGCCGATGACGCACTACACTATGGTCGCGTTTGAGCTTCATCCGCGGCAGGTTCCGTCCCGGAATACTAAGAGGTGAACAGAGACCGTCAGGTGAGCCCGGAGCGGTGGCGAAGTCAGAGAACGGTCAACACGGCGACGCGACCGCCCATCCCGTCCGGCACGCTCGGCACGCCGGCGGGAATTGTCCATGCCGCGCCGTCGATGAGCAGCGTGAAGTGGTAGGTGCCGCGGGACAACGGCAGCACGACCTCCCAGACGTCTCGGTCGACCCGCGCGAACGGCGTGGGCGTCCAGTCGTTCCAGTCACCCGCGACGGACACGGTGGTGGGCCCCCGGCGCCGCAGGCGGATTACGAGGCCATCGGCTCGGTGCGTGACAGTGAGCGGGCCGCCTCCAGCCGGAACGACCTCTGCGGCGTGGTTCGGGAGACGGAACCGCACGCCGGCCGTGACAAATGTGCTGCGCGGAAAACCCTGGTAGGGGTCGGGCAGAACGCTGCCTCCGCTGGCCTCGAGCGACACGAGCGGCGAGAGCCGCAGCTCGGCAGACGCGAGCGCCGCGGCCTTCGACCCGTAGACGGCGCTCACCCGACCCGAAGCCCACACGTGCGCCTCGAGCCGCCCGCCTCGGACGTCCATTCCGGCACCTAAGTCGGTGAACCAGGCGCCGAGCAACCTGGTCGGTTCGATGCTCGCGGAGAAGGAGAGCCGGGTCGAGAGATCCTGCCACCAGCCGCGCAGGCGGGTGCGGGCCGCGGTGACAGGCTCCGCCCCGGTGATCCAGCCGGACGCGGGCCCGCCGCCCAGCCCAAGGCCCCAGCGCGGCATGACCCACAGCGCTTCGGCGGCCAGCTGTCCCGCACCTGAAGTGGTACTTGCGCCCCGCGTGGCGCCGCCGAGCTCGAAATCGGCTGCGAGCCGCCAACGACCTCCCAGCGGTCGCGTTGCCGCCCAGAACGCCGTACGGGCTTGGCCGTACCAGTCGCCCTGAGGCAAAGCCGACACATTGCCGCCGAGCCATAGTTCCCGGCCAGGTGCGATGAGTTGGAGCATAGGGCTGACCGAGACGATGCCGATGCTCGTGCCCCCAGGATACCGCACCGTCCCGAAGCCGACCCCGAACGACGCGTCGGTCTGGGCGCTGACGGGTGCCGTGATGACTGCCGCGAGCGCGACGGCGAGGAGGGGAGTGGGTGGCCGGGCCATGGAACCCGCAAGATACGGAAGGGCGCAGCAAGCGGCGCCTCGATGGCCTCCGGGAGCGTTACCGCGGCGTGGGGGTGCGCGTCTTTAGACCAGAGGTTGCCGGGGGCTCCCCGGCCTCCTAGCATCCCGCGTGGGTGACCAAGCGTGACCCAGGGAGACCCGGTTGGAGCAAACGGTGGGCTCGCCCGATGGGGCGGTGGTGCGGGCGGTGCTCGGCGGCGAGATCGAGCAGTACGCCGTGTTGGTGCGCCGTTACGAGAACCGCTACGCGCGGTACGCGGCGCAGATCCTCGGCTCCGCGGATGCCGCCGAGGACGCCGTGCAGGACGCGTTGGTCCGGGCGTACGACCAGCTGGCGCAATGCCGCGACCCGGACAACTTCGCGGGATGGTTTTTTCTGATCCTGCGCAACCGCTGCTTTGCGGAGCGACGCCGCGTGCAGCGGTACGGAGGGCTGGAGAATGTGCCCGATGTACCGGCGCCCGACAACTCGGAGGCGCCGCTCGAGCACGCGGAGCGGGTGCAGGCGCTGCAGCGGGCTTTATTGACGTTGACGCCGGAGCAGCGCGAGGTGTTCGTGCTGAAGCACGTGGAGGAGCTATCGTACGAGGAGATTGCGGGGCGCGTCGGGACAACCGTCGCGGCCCTGAAGATGCGCATGCACCGGGCCTACGACCGGCTGCGAGAGCTGCTGAAGGAGACGTGATGAGCCGCAAGTTCGATCCGTTGGTGAAGCAGATGCTGGATGGCGAGCGCACTCCGGACGAGCTGCCGCTTGAGCTGCAGGCGGAGGCCGAAGAGGCCCGCCAGCTGCTTGCGGCCGTGGATCGACGGGACGTGACGCTCTCGCCCGCGCTCCAGGCGCGTGTGATGGCGGCGGTGCGCCGCCGCGCCACTTCGCCTCGGGTGAGGGCGTGGCGCTGGCTCATCGCGCCGAGCGTCCCGCCGTGGACGGTGGGCGCGCTGGCGACCGCCGCAGTGCTCGCATTGTTCCTCGTGCGACGGCCGGCACCCATGAACGGTCCCGCAGTGGCTGCGGGTTCGGCGACGGCTCTCGCCTTCGAGAGCGTCTACGTCAAGTTCGTGCTGTTCGCTCCGGCGGCGCAGCGAGTCGCCCTCGCCGGCACCTTCAACCGCTGGGACCCGAGTGTGACGCCGCTGGTGCGCGTGGGCGACGACGGCGTGTGGACGGTGACGCTCGCGCTCCCGGTCGGCCAGCACCAGTACGGCTTCGTCGTGGACGGGCAGCGCTGGGTCACCGATCCGGCCGCCCCCGCTATGGACGACGGCTTCGGCCGCCGCAACAGCGTCGTGAGCGTGAGCGCGGCAGCGGGGCGCGTTCTGTGAAGCGGATCCTCGAGGTATTGACGCTGGCGGCGGCGCTCGCGCCTGGCGTCGCAGCGCAGCGCGACGCGACGGCTCGGCTCGCGGGCCGCGTGCCCCCTGCCGTTGTAACTGTAGTGCAAGGGCTGGTGGACACTGCCGCCGCGCGCGGGTTGCCCGCCACGCCGCTCGTGGACAAGGCCCTCGAGGGCGCGGCGAAGGGCGTGCCGCCCGACCGGATCGTGTCGGCCGTGCGCACCGTGTTCGGCCAGCTCGGCGCCGCGGCTGATGCGCTGCGTGGGGCCGGCCTCACCAGCGGCGACGCCATCGAGGCGGGCGCGTTTGCCCTCGCGGCGGGGCTTGACGCGGGCGATGTGGCGGACATCGCGCGCACCGCGGATCGCTCCTATCCCACGGCCACGGCGCTACAGGTCGCAGGTACACTCGCCGCGCTCGGCGTTCCCCCGGGTCGGGTAGTGGGGCTGGTGGAAGCCACCATCCGATCCGGCCGCCCTGTGGGCGACCTGGTAACTCTCCCAAGCCAGGTGCAGGCCGCGATGGCCGGCGGTATACCGCCCGCGGCAGCGGCGGCGGGGCTGGAGCGGGCCGTAGCCGCTCACGTCGCGCCCCGGCCGCGCGGTCAGGGGAACGGACAGGGCAACCCCCACAAGCCCTGAGCGATCGGGATGCAGTCGCGTTACCCGGCGACCCGGGTGTGACTCTTTAAGGGCGATTCATCCCGAACCCATCACGCGGAGCCTTGTGATCATGGGGATTTCCAAAGGCTGGTCGCTGGTCTTGGCGGCAGGTCTCGCCGCTTGCGAGACTGGCGCCGGGCCTCAAACGAGCCACGTCTTCGTGCGGCTCTCCGACGCGCCCTCACCCCCACTGTCGAGCGCACAGGTCTGGATTTCCAAAGTGTATCTCATCGGGAGCGACGGCACTTCGCGCTTCACGATCACCACGACGCCGGCCGAATACGACCTGCTCACCCTGCAGAACGGCGTCACCGCACTGCTCGGCGACAATCTGATCCCGGCAGGCGACTACCAATCGTTGCACCTGATCGTCGATTCGGCACGCGTCAAGCTGGCGAACGACGTCACCTTCACCAACGGCACGGACACGGCCACCATGAAGGTGCCGAGCGGCCCGCAGACGGGCCTGAAGGTCGAGTTCGGCGGCCCCTTCCACATCGCTCCGGGGCAGACGGATCTGGTCGTGGACTTCGACGTCTTGCGCAGCTTCGTTTTCCTGGGCCCGATGAACGCGCCGCGCGGCGTGCTGTTCATGCCGGTGCTGCACGGTGTGGTGATGGATCTCGCAGGCTCAATCTCAGGCACTTCGAGCCCGGCGTTGGCGAACGGCGTGCTGGTGGCGACCATCAACAGCGGCGCCGACACGGTCGCGACGGCGGTCGCCGATCCCCAGGGCGCTTATACCCTCGTGTTTCTGCCGCCCGCGACATACGAAGTCAGGGACAGCGCCACGGCCACGGGGTTCTCGTCGACGCCGCAGAAGCAGGCCGTAACCCTCGGCCCCGGCGAGCACGTGACGGGGGTGAACTTCACGTTGCCGTAACACGGGGGTCGCGCGGAACGGACGCCCCTTCCGCCTCGGCGGCACCGTCACATCCGCGCTGTGGAATACGCCCTGCTGTGAATGGTTGCATACGGCTGAATTCCCGGAGTCGTGCGCTTGCCCGCCTTGCATCGTCCGACGCCACGAATCCCCGTCCTCTCTCGTCAGCCACGGGGACTCTTTGTCACGGCCTCGATTCTCGTCGCGGTGACGTGCCGGCTGGACCAGCTGCTCGTCCTTCCCCAGGGCGCGCTGCTCTGCGTCACCCCGTCCCTCCCTGATACGCTCATGGACTCCGCCGCGGGCGGGAGCGCGACGCAGCGCAGCGACACGCTCAGCATCAACAACTGTGGTGGTGGAGAGTTGCGTTGGAGGGGCTTCAACAGGCAGGGGAGTACAACGGCATCTACCGCGAGACGATCGTCGTCAATTCCACGAGCGGGAACGGCGTGGCCGAGGTCCCGATCTCGTTCTACATCCATCCGTGTCGCACTACGCCGATCACACGATGATTCGGCCTCCGCGACCCTGACCTCGGCCGATTGCGGCGCGCCGCACCCTCCCGGCCGGTACGCGCGGATTTACAGCTTTCCCGGCACCGCCAACGATTCGGTGTCGATCGAGGCTCCCGCCAGCTTCGACGCCTACGTCGTACTCGACACAGCGTTGGACTCAAGCCACCCGCCGCTCGCCGAGGCGAATGACTGCCTGAGCGGTTCCGGAGACCCCTGTTTGTACTATCAGCGCCTGCCGCTCAACCGGCCCTACTATGTCGAGGTCACGAGCGCGGCTGCCGCCGACTCGGGCGCATTCACGCTGCGCTGGTGCACCCGCAGCTGCCGACGTCGCCCCAGGCCCTCGACCAGCGCTTGAGCGACTCCGTGACGAGCGTGGACCCCGGAGCAACCGTCAACCAGGCGAGCATCCTGCTGCGCGCCGCGCTCTCCGACCCCGACCTCGGCGACTCGCTGCACCTCGAGGCGGAAGTGCGGCCCGTGGCGGTCGGGTTCAGCGGCCCCAACGTTCCGAACGGCCTGGCGGTCGGCAACCGCCACCCCGCATGGGCGAGCGTCGGCGGCCTGACCGACAAAACCTCCTATCACTGGCGTGTGCGCGTCGGGGACAATACCGGGCGCTCCGGTCCGTGGGTGTCGTTCGGCGGAAATCCTGACTTCGTCGTGAACGTCCCGCACCCGCCCAATCCACCGACCACCCTCGGGCAAGCCCGGGGCGACGGCACCGGCATCATCACCGGCGCCACGGCGGACACGGACGTTGTAATCCTGAGTGCCACGGTGTCGGATCCCGACCCGGGAGATCTGCTCCGGTTGGAGGTGGAAGTGCGGCCAGTGAGTACGACGTTCAGCTCGCCGACCGACTCGAGCGACCCGGTGCCCGACGGCGGCCCGCTGCAGGTGATCGTCGGCCCCCTGCCCAGCTCCACCAACTACCACTGGCGCGCGCGCGCCGTGGATCAGACGGGCGACACCTGCAGCTGGGTGGCCTACGGTGGGAATCCGGAAACCGCGACCGATTTCGGCATCGCCCTGCCGCACGATCCCTATCGGCCCGACTCGCTGGCGCAGCTCCAGAGCGGCGACTTGTTACCGATTCCGGTGGGCGGCGTCTCCCCGTCGAACACGGTCGTGATCACGGGCGCGGTGAGCGATCCCGACGGGGGCCAGACGGTGCAGCTCGACCTCGAGGGCCGGTGGGTCAGGACTTCATCAATCAGCCCAACTACTCCAGCTCGCTCGTGCCGAACGCCTCGGCGGCGTCGGTGACGGTTGGGCCGCTGGCCGACAACGCCTCCTACCACTGGCAGGCGCGCGCCAAGGACAACGTGGGTCACACGAGCGCGTGGGCAGCGTTCCCGATCACCCTGGGCAATCCGGAGACGGCCACCGACTTCAGCGTTCAGCAGCCCCCCGTGCAGCTCGGGTTCACCGTCGAGCCGGTCTCCACCGCGGTCGGCGCGGCGATCACGCCCGCGATCCAGGTGACCGCGCTGGGCGCCAACAGCCAACCGAGCACTGGCTACACCGGCAACGTGACCATGACGATCGAGGCGAATCCGGGCGGTGGCACGCTCTCGGGTACGATCACGGTGGCCGCGGTCGCCGGCGTCGCGACGTTCGCGGATCTGAGCATCAACAGGGCGGGGACCGGGTTCACCCTGCGCGCCACCACGTTCCTGCCCTCGCTGACCATAGTAAGCGCGCCGTTCGACATCACCCACCGCAAGCCGTAGCGACCGGCGAGACGCATGGTGAGAATCGGGAGCTTTGCGCTGATCGACAGCCAACGTGCACTCCTCTACGACGCCGCGATCTAGTTTGCGCATCTTCCTCGGTGGTGTTGTGTCGAGGCGGTCGCCCTGTTATGAGTAGCCTATGGCGGCTCTGTCGAGCCGCCCTTCTCGTTTACGACCCCGCGGGTGCTTGGTACCTTCCACTCGTGCGATCCACCGCAGTCTTGGCGGCCGTCTGAGCGCTGGCGCCCCATGAAGGTACAGGGCGTGGTGCGCGTTCCCGGCGACAAGAGCATCTCGCACCGCGCGTTGTTCCTCGCCGCTCTGGCGCGGGGCACGAGCCGGGTGAGCGGGCTGCCCACGGGCGAGGACGTGAGGCGCACCGCCCGGATCCTGCGGCAGCTCGGGGTCGCGGTCTCGCCCGTGCGCGGTGACACGGCGGTGACGGTGGGAGGGAGGCGGTTTCACACCCCGCGCTCTACGCTCCACTGCGGCAACTCGGGGACCACGGCCCGGCTCGGCCTCGGCGTCATCGCGGGGCATTCGATCCGCGCACGCCTGACCGGGGACGCTTCGCTGCGCCGCCGCCCCATGCGCCGGGTGATCGAGCCGCTGTCCGCCATGGGAGCGAGGTTCGACGTCAACGAAACGGCGACGCTTCCCTTCACGATTCGGGGTGGGGGATTGCATGAAGTCTCCTACGTCTCACCGGTCGCGAGCGCGCAGGTGAAGAGCGCCATTCTCCTGGCGGCGCTCGCGGCGCGGGTGCCGGTGACGGTATCGGAGCCCTGGCGATCGCGGGATCATACAGAACGACTGTTCGTGCATTTGGGGTTGAATGTGCGCGAAACCAAAGGAGCTATCAGCTATCAGCCGTCAGCTGCCAGCATCGGACCGTTCGAGCTCACGATACCCGGAGACATCTCCTCGGCGGCGTTTCTCGTCGGTGCCGCGGTGCTCGCTGAGGGTGGCGAGCTGGTCATCGAAGCGGTAGGCGTCAACCCGACGCGCACTGGATTCCTGGCCGTGCTGGAGCGCATGGGCGCGCACGTCGAGCGCTTCAACCTGAGCGCCGAGGCCGGTGAGCCGGTGGCGGATCTCGTGGCCAGGCCGGCCGGGTTGAAGGGAACCGAAGTGACCCCGGGAGAAGTCCCTTCGCTGATCGACGAGGTTCCGCTGCTCGCGGTCGTGGCCGCACGCGCAACCGGAGAGACCGTGTTTCGGGGCGTGGGTGAGCTGCGAGTGAAGGAAAGCGATCGGTTGGCGTTGATCGCGGCGAACCTGCGCGCCCTGGGTGTCACGGCGGAAGCGCGCGGCGACGACCTGTTCGTGCAGGGCACCGAGCGTCCCCCCCGTGGCCGGGTCGAGACCGCCGGGGATCATCGCCTGGCCATGGCCTTCGCGGTCTTGGGCGCCATACCGCGAGCCGACGTGCGTTTGTCCGAGCGTCGCTCCGTGGCGATCAGTTATCCGCAGTTCTTCCCCACCTTGCGTGCCATCGGCCGTGCTGCGCGTCATCACGATTGACGGTCCCGCCGCGTCCGGGAAGTCCTCCACCGGGGCCGGGGTGGCCCGGGAGCTCGGATGGGCGCATCTCGATTCCGGTGCGCTGTATCGGGCGGTCACCCTGGCCACGATCGATCAGCTGACGGCGCCGTGGTCGGCGCAGCGGATTCTGGGGCTGGCGGAGGATCTCCCGGTTCGCCTGGTGCTCGTCGGCGACACGTTTCAGCCCGAGGTCGCGGGGGTGCAGGTCGAGGCGGCGATCCGATCCGAGCGTGTGACGCAGCAGGTGTCGGCCGTCGCCGCCATTCCGGAGGTCCGGCGTTGGGTCAATGCGCGCCAGCGCGAGGCGGTCGCGGCGCACCCGGCCGGAGTGGTGGTGGACGGCCGGGATATCGGCACGGTCGTCTTTCCGGACGCGCCGCTGAAGGTGTTCCTGACTGCCAGCGCGCACGAGCGGGCCAAGCGCCGCCTGACCCAGCGCGGTCACAGCGTGGACGATACGCGTCTGGCCCGGGAGAGCCAGGCGCTCGAAGCCCGCGACCGCGCCGATGCGAGCCGTCCCATAGCACCGCTCAAGCCGGCCGACGACGCCGTCACGCTGGATAGCACGACGATGTCCCTGGAAGAGCAGGTGCGGCAGGTCGTTGCGCTGGCGCGGGAGCGGTTCCCCGACTAGCTTCCCCGCCGTTCACCACCCTGGGCGTGTGTTCGGGGTGATCCTCCAAACCCGCCACCTCACTGGTCATGCATGCTGGCTGAAGCACAGGACATCGAAGGCTCTCCCGCCGACGCTCCACCCAAGAAAGCTACCCACCCCCCGATCCGCGTCCTTGCCGGGCTCGACGAGCAGTATTCAGCCGACGAGATCGAAAAGATGTCGGAGATGTACGAGGGCACGCTCTCGAACATCCAGGAAGGGGAGATCGTCAAATCGAAGGTGCTCCGCGTGACCGATGCCGCCGTCATTCTGGACGTCGGCTTCAAGTCCGAAGGCGCCGTGGCGATCGACGAGTTCAAAGATCCCAAGAGCCTCAAGGAAGGCGATGAGGTCGAGGTCTTCCTCGAGCATCTCGAGGATCAGGAGGGCGCGGTGGTGCTCTCCAAGAAGAAGGCCGACTTCATGCGGGTGTGGGAGCGCATCCGGGAAGCGTTCGAGCGCGACGAGGCCGTCACCGGGGCCCTGGTGAAGAAGATCAAGGGCGGCGTGGTCGTGGACCTGATGGGCGTCGACGCGTTTCTGCCGGGCAGTCAGATCGCCCTGCGGCGCGTGCCGAACATCGATGAGCTGCTGGGTCAGAGCTACGAATTCAAGATCATCAAGCTGAACAAGCGCCGCCGCAACATCGTGGTGTCGCGTCGCGTGCTGCTGGAAGCCGAGCGCAAGACCAAGCGCGAAGTGCTGATGAAGGAGCTGCAAGTGAGCCAGGTGCGCACCGGCGTGGTGAAGAACATCACGGACTTCGGTGCGTTCATCGACCTGGGCGGCGTCGATGGCCTGCTGCACATCACCGACATGAGCTACGGGCGGGTCTCGCATCCGAGCGAGATGGTGCGGCTCGGCCAGGACGTGCAGGTCAAGATCCTGGACATCGATTGGGAGCGCGAGCGCATTTCGCTCGGCTTGAAGCAGCTGCAGGAGCACCCCTGGAAGGACGTCGCCGCGAAATACCCGGTGGGCACGCGGGTGCAGGGCAAGGTCGTCTCGATCACGAACTATGGCGCCTTCGTCGAGCTCGAGCCGGGCATCGAAGGCCTGGTACACATCTCCGAGATGAGCTGGACGCGCAACGTCCGCCATCCCTCGAAGATCGTCTCCATCGGCGAGACCATCGAGGCGGTGGTGCTGAAGGTCGACGAGACCGAGGAGAAGATCTCGCTCGGCATGAAGCAAACGGAGCAGGATCCGTGGATGGCGCTGCCGCAGAAGTATCCGGTCGGCACGCGACTCAGTGGGAAGGTGCGCAACCTGACCTCGTTCGGCGCGTTCGTGGAGATCGAGCCGGGCATTGACGGGCTGATCCACATCTCCGACATGTCCTGGACCAAGCGCGTGCAGCACCCGTCCGAAGTCGTGAAGAAGGGCGATGAGGTCGAGGTGCTCATCCTGAACGTCGACGCCGAGAACAAGCGCATCTCGCTCGGCCTGAAGCAGGCCCAGGAAGACCCGTGGCTGCGGATCGGGGAGACGTACCCGGTCGGGATGGAGCTGCGCGGGCGCGTGCTGCGCCTCATGGACAAGGGCGTGGTTGTCGACGTCGGCAACGACATCGAAGGGTTCGTGCCGATTTCCCAGCTCGGCATCCCGGAGCTGCACAACCCGGCCGATGCGGTGAAGGAAGGCCAGGCGGTGGACATGAAAGTGCTCGAGGTGGACCCGATTCACCACCGGATCGTGCTGGCCGCGACCAACTTCCCGCAGGACGAAGTCGTAAAGGAACCCGAGAAGCAGGATACCGGCCAGGCTACACTGGACGCATAGCCGCAGCGCGGGCGTCAGGATGGGAGGGGACAGGGTGTTGCCTGTCCCCTCTGTGCTTTGGTCCGCGGTGCTTTCGTCCGTGCAGCCGTTGACCGGCCTATCCGCCCGTGTCTCCCAGCCCCTAGATTCTGCCCCATGTCCATGCGAGACAAACTCGAGCTGCTGCAACAGAAGCGCGCCGCCTCCGAGCAGGGGGGCGGCGCCGATCGCATCACGGCGCAGCACAAAAAGGGGAAGATGACGGCCCGGGAGCGGCTCGATGTGCTGCTCGATCCCGGGTCGCTCACGGAGCTGGACCGCTTCGTGACGCATCGCGCCACCGACTTCGGCCTGGCCGAGCAGCAGATCCTGGGGGACGGTGTGGTGACCGGGTGGGGCCGGATCGAAGACCGTCTGGTGTACGTGTTTGCCCAGGATTTCACCGTGTTCGGCGGCTCGCTCTCCGAGACGCACGCCGAGAAGATCTGCAAGGTGATGGATCTGGCGGTGCGAAACGGCGCTCCCATCATCGGGCTCAACGATTCGGGCGGCGCGCGCATCCAGGAGGGGGTCGCCTCACTGGGTGGATACGCGGAGATCTTTCTGCGCAACACCCTGGCGTCCGGGGTCGTGCCCCAGATCAGCGCGATCCTCGGGCCCTGTGCCGGCGGCGCGGTGTACAGCCCGGCCATCACCGACTTCGTCTGCATGGTGCGCGGACTGTCGTACATGTTCGTCACCGGTCCGAACGTCGTGAAAACGGTGACGCACGAGGAGGTGGACTTCGAGCAGCTGGGCGGAGCGGACGTCCATGCGGGGACGTCGGGCGTTGCCCACTTCATCTATGACTCGGAACTCGAGTGTCTGACCGCGATCCGCAGGCTCGTGTCCTTCCTCCCCGCCAATAACCTCGACGGTCCCTTGCAGCGCGCGTGCGCCGATCCGGCGGATCGCCGCGACGAGGAGCTGCTCGACATCGTTCCCGACAATCCGACCAAGCCCTACGACATGCTCGACGTGATTCGCCGAGTGATCGATGGCGGCGATTTCCTGGAAGTACAACGCGAGTTCGGTGGTAACCTGCTGGTGGGCTTCGCCCGGCTGGGTGGTCGGTCGGTGGGGATCGTGGCGAATCAACCGGCGGTGCTGGCCGGCGTGCTGGATATCAGCGCGTCGCTCAAGGGCGCGCGCTTCATCCGGTTTTGCGACGCCTTCAACATTCCGCTGGTCACGTTTGAGGATGTTCCCGGCTTCCTGCCGGGCGTGACCCAGGAGCACGGGGGCATCATCAAGCACGGCGCCAAGCTGCTGTACGCCTATTGTGAGGCGACGGTTCCCAAGCTCACGGTCATCACGCGCAAGGCCTACGGTGGGGCGTACGACGTGATGAGCTCGAAGCACATCCGGGGGGACTACAACGTCGCCTGGCCGAGCGCCGAGATCGCCGTGATGGGTGAGCGGGGGGCGGTGGAGATTCTCTACAAGGGCGACGCTACCGAAGCGCGTGTGGCGGAATACCGCACGAAGTTCGCGCACCCGTATCTGGCCGCCGGTCGCGGGTTCCTGGATGACGTCATCGATCCGCGCGACACGCGCCCCCGCCTCATCGAGGCGCTCGCCACGCTGGCAACGAAACGCGACAAGAATCCGCCGAAGAAGCACGGGAACATCCCGCTCTGATGTCCGACGTTCCGTTTCAACGCGTCCTCGTCGCCAATCGAGGTGAGATCGCCCTACGCATCATCCGCGCCTGTCACGAGGAGGGCCTCGAGGCGGTGGCCGTCTATTCGGATGCCGATCGGCTGTCGCCCCATGTCCGTGCCGCGAACGATGCCGTGCCCCTCGGCGACCCGGCCGCGTCGGAGTCCTACCTCAACATCCCCAAGCTCATCGCCGCCGCGGAGCGGACGGGCTGCCAGGCGATTCACCCCGGGTACGGGTTTCTATCCGAGCGGGCTCCGTTTGCAGAGGCGATCGCAGCCGCGGGTCTGATCTTCGTCGGCCCTCCGGCGGCCGCGATTCGCGCCATGGGCGACAAGACGGAGGCGCGCCGGCGCATGCAGGCCGCCGGCGTGCCCGTCGTGCCCGGGATGACCCGCGCCCTGACGGATGCGGCCGATGCGCGACGCGAGGCGGAGCGGATCGGATTCCCGGCCCTCGTCAAGGCGGCTGCCGGCGGGGGCGGGAAGGGGATGCGGGTGGTCCGGTCTGCCGAAGAAGTCCCCGGCGCCTATCAGGCGGCGCGCAGCGAGGCCGAGAAGGCGTTCGGTGACGGCAGCCTCTATCTCGAGCGCTACGTCGAACGACCGCGACACATCGAAATCCAGGTGTTGGCGGACACGCACGGTCGAGTCGTATCGCTGGGCGAGCGGGAGTGCAGCATCCAGCGGCGGCACCAGAAACTCATCGAAGAGGCACCCTCTGTGGCCGTAACGCCGGCGTTGCGGCGCCGACTGAGCGAGGCGGCGACGGCGGCCGCGAGCGCGGTGGGCTACGTCGGCGCGGGAACGATCGAGTTCCTGCTGGCCCCCGATGGGGAGTTCTATTTCCTCGAAATGAACACCCGCATTCAGGTGGAGCATCCGGTGACCGAGCTGGTGACCGGGGTCGACCTGGTCCGGGAGCAACTGCGAATCGCGGCGGGCCAGCCGATGCGGGTGGCGGCCGGCCATCTGCAGCCACGCGGCCATGCCATCGAATGCCGCATAACAGCCGAGGATCCGTTCAACGGATTCCTGCCCGCCACCGGTGTGGTGCGCTACCTGCGCGTGCCGGGCGGACCCGGCCTCCGGTGGGATGGCGGGGTCGAGGCGGGCAACGAGGTCACGTCGTACTACGATTCCCTTCTCGCCAAACTCATCGTGTGGGGCGAGACACGCGACGCGGCGATCCAGCGCATGCGGCGCGGGCTGCGGGAGCTCGTGATCGTGGGCCTGCCGACCTCTCAGGCATTTCACCTCCGCGTGCTGGACGATCCGGAGTTCCGCAGCGGCGACATCGATGTCACCTACCTGGAGCGCGCCGGGGCTCGCCTCCTGGCTGAGCCGCTCGCGCCGCCCTTGGTGCGCCCGCTCGCGGTCGTCGCCGCGCTGCTCGCCGAGGAGCAGCGCACCGGTGGCAAGCTCGGGCGTTCATCCCTCGATCCGACCATCCGGCCATCCGCCTGGCAATCCGAAGCACGCCGGGAAGGTCTGCGATGACGGCTGAGATCGTCGCCATCTCCGGGATCGCGGCCGGGGGGGACGGTGTGGGACGCCTGGCCGATGGGCGGGCCGTGTTCGTGCCGCGCACCGGTCCTGGTGAGCGGGTGCGCTTGCGTGACGGGAGCCTGCGTGAGCATCGCCACTTTGCTCGCGGCGAAGCGACTGAGATCGTCGAGGCCTCGGTCGATCGGGTCACTCCTGCCTGCCCGCACTATGTGCAGGACCGTTGCGGCGGCTGTCAGCTTCAGCACCTGTCGTATCCAGCCCAGCTCGCCGCCAAGCGCGCGATCGTGGGGGATTGTCTGCGCCGCATCGGGAAATTCGCCGTGAGCGATCCCGAGATCGCCCCGGCCCTCGAACAATGGCGGTATCGAACTGAAATCACGCTGGCGGTTCTGGGAGCGACGGCCGGTTTCCATCCGCATGATCGGCCCGGTCGCGTGTTCCCCTTGAGCGATTGCCACATTGCGGACCGGCGGCTGATGGACCTGTGGCGGGATCTCCGGGACCAAGCGGACCTGTTTCCCGAGCGTCTGACGCGGCTCACGTTGCGGCTGGACCGTGCCGGCGTACGGCACCTGATCGCCGAATCCGCCGGCGCGCCATGGCGCACGGCCGACCGACTCCAGGCGGTGATGCCGGCGGGAGACGCCTTGGTGTGTTGGTGGCGCCCCGTGGACGGAGCGCCCCGGGTCGTGGCCGGACCGGAGACCGGCTTTCCCGCGACCGCGTTCGAGGCGATCCACCCGGCGATGAGCGCGGTGTCGAGGCAGTGGGCGGTGGAGCAGCTCGGCCCCGTCGACGGATGCACCGTCTGGGATCTCTACGGCGGCATCGGTGACATGGCGGTGTTGCTCGCCCTGCGCGGGGCGACCGTCATCAGCGTCGACGCCGATGAGAAGGCCGTCAGCTGGGCCCGGCGCCGGCCCGAGATCGTCGCCCAGGGCGATCGGGTCCGCTGCATCGCCGGTCGGGCGGAGGATGTGCTGCCGAGCCTGCCGCCCGCCCCGGTCGTCGTCGTCAATCCACCAGCGATCGGGTTGCACTGGGATGTGTCATTGCGCCTCACGCGAGAGCCTGTCTCCCGGCTTGCCTACATCTCCAGGCACCCAGCCACGCTGGCCCGTGACCTGCACCGGCTCAGCGTGAACTACCATCTGCAGGTTGTCCGAGCGTTCGATGTGTTTCCCCAGACGGCTCATGTCGAGGTGGTCGCGATGCTGGAGGCGGCGTGAAGTACCATGTCCGGTTGGGCTCGCGTACCGTGGAGGTCGAGGTGGACGGTGGCCTGGTGAGCGTCGATGGTGAGCCGTTCGAAGCGCATGTGGCCTCCGTTCCGGGGACCCCGCTCCATCATCTGCTGTTGGCAGGCGAATCCTGGACGATTGCGGCCCAGCCGCTGGCTGGCCCGGGTGAGGCCGGGGGATCACGGTGGGCGTTGGGGGCGGTGGGGGAGCGGATCGAAGTCGAGGTGGTGGATGATCGGACCCGCCAGATCCAGTCCCTCACGAGCCGGCGGGCTGGAGGTCCGGGGGGCGGGGTGGTGCGGGCGCCGATGCCCGGGCTCGTGGTTCGAGTGGAAGTGAGTGAGGGCGAGCGAGTGAGCGCCGGTGCGGGACTCGTGGTGGTGGAGGCGATGAAGATGGAGAACGAGCTCCGAGCCGCCCGGCCCGGAGTGGTGGCCAAGGTGCACGTGCAGCCGGGGTCGATCGTGGAAAAGGGGGCCCCGTTAGTCACGCTCGACCCGCTCCGGGGCGTGGAACCCTCAAGTTGACAGGGCCTTAGCGTCCCCGGTATAATTCAAGTCTGTCCCAAATCGGAAACTAGAATCGGGTCATGAAGACGTTCGTGTTGCGCAAAGAAGACGTCACGCGGCAGTGGTTCGTCGTCGACGCCGCCGGGCAACCGCTCGGCCGGCTGGCGAGCCGTGTCGCGCAAATCCTGCGCGGGAAGCACAAGCCGACGTTCACGCCGTATTTGAACAGCGGCGATGCGGTCATCATCATCAACGCCGAGCGGGTCAAACTTTCGGGCCGCAAACTGGAGCAGAAGCGTTACTTCCGGCACACGGGCTACATGGGGCACGAGCGGTTTACGCCGGTCGCGTCAATGCTGGCCAAGCATCCCGACCGGGTGATCGAGAAGGCCGTGTGGGGCATGCTGCCCAAGACCACGTTGTCGCGACAGAAGGTAAAACAGATGCTCAAGGTGTACGCCGGGCCGACGCACCCGCACACGGCACAACAGCCCCAGCCGCTCGTGGTCACGCCATGACCGAGACGCCGGAGCTGCGCTGGCACGCCGTCGGGCGCCGCAAGGAGAGCGTCGCGCGGGTCTACCTGACCCCCGGATCGGGCAAGTGGAACGTGAATGGGCGCACGCTGGGGGATTTTTTCCCGCGGGCATCGCTCGTGTCTCACATTCAGCAGCCATTTACCGCTACCGACACGTTGGGTGCTTTCGATGTGAAGGGCATCTGCCGTGGCGGCGGCGTGACCGGTCAGGCGGGCGCGATGCGCATGGGAATCGCGCGGGCGCTGTGCCTCGCCGATGAACGGCATCGCAAGAAGTTGCGCGAGCAGGGTCTCCTTACGCGCGATCCGCGCGCGGTCGAGCGCAAGAAGCCGGGTCGGGCGGGGGCGCGGAAGCGGTTCCAGTTCAGTAAGCGGTAGTCGGTCATCGGTCATCAGTACACGGTCGGAGTTGTCACTGATGACCGTGTACCGACGACCGAGAACGCATCACCAAATACTCACGTCGCCTGATCTGCGAGCCGGGTTCCCGCGGTGCGCCGCAGGGTCGCTCCGGAGATGACGGTGACGGCGGTTAAAAAACCCAGGAAAGGGAGTGCATGGCGCAGCCTCAGTTGCAGGATCTGCTGGAAGCGGGGGTGCATTTCGGGCACCAGACGCGACGCTGGAATCCGAAGATGCGCCGGTTCATTTTCGCCGAACGCTCCGGCATCTACATCATCGATCTCCAAAAAACATTGCGGCAGCTGGAGCTGGCGCAGGAATTGCTGCGCGGCATCGTGCTGCGCGGCGAGGGCGTGCTGTTCGTCTGTACCAAGAAACAGCTGAAGCTGATCATTCAGGCGGAAGCCCAGCAGGCCGGCGGATTCTGGGTTACCGAGCGGTGGCTGGGCGGTACGCTCACCAACTTCCAGACCATCAAGAAGCAGATCAAGCGGCTGAAGGATCTGGAGCAGGGGGCGTCGGAGGGCGAGTTTGAGCACTACACGAAGAAGGAACAGCTGCTGCTCGACCGCGAGCGGGTGAAGCTCGACAAGAACCTGTCGGGCATCAAGCAAATGGCTCGTCTGCCGGGCGCGCTCTTCATCGTGGACGCCAAGAAAGAGCGCATCGCCGTGGCGGAAGCCAACAAGCTCGGGATTCCGGTGGTGGCGATCGTGGATACCAACGCCGATCCCGATCTGATCACCGTGCCGATTCCCGGCAACGACGATGCGATCCGGGCCGTGTCGTTGATCGCGAACGCGATTGCTGATGTGATCTCCGAGGCACGGCGCCAGCAGCCGCTGCGCGATGCGTCCGAAGACGCGGAGACCGTGACGTATTCCACCGAGACCGGTGAGACGGAAGCCGAGGGCGATCGTAAGAAGCGAACGGCGCGCCGCAAGCGTCGTCCCAAGCCCGAAGCCATCGCGGCGCGGATGAAGAGCGACGACGCCGCCACGGCGGTGGAACCGGCGGCCGGGGGCGAGTCCTAGGCGGCACGCGAGCGGACCGCCACGAGGTTCGAACCATTCGCCGCCCTTCGCGCCACATGATCGCGGGGGCGGCGTTCCTTAGGAGGAGTGACCAGAGGTGACGACCGTGAAAGAGATTCCCGCAAAGCTGGTGGCCGAGCTCCGTGCCAAGACCGGCGCGGGCATGATGGATTGCAAGAAAGCGCTCCAAGAAGCGGGCGGCGACCTGGCCAAAGCCGAAGAGATTCTTCGCGTCAAGTACGCCGGGAAGGCGGAGAAGCGAGCCGCGCGCTCGGCGAGCGAGGGGTTGATCGAGTCGTACGTGCATTTCAACGGCAAGGTGGGCGTCCTGGTCGAGCTCAACTGCGAAACCGATTTCGTCGCCCGCACGGATGACTTCCGCCAGCTCGCCAAAGATGTGGCGCTGCAGATCGCCTCGGCGAGGCCGGTCGCGGTGCACATCGAGGAGTTGCCGACCGACGTGGTCGAGCGCGAACGACGGATCTACGAGGCCCAGGTCGCCGAGCAGAAGAAGCCGGAGAACATCCGGCCCAAGATCGTCGAGGGCATGCTGAAGAAGTTCTACGAGGAAAACGTCCTGCTGGAGCAAAAGTTCATCAAGGACGACAAACAGACGATCGGTGATCTGGTCAGAGCCTTCGCCGCCAAGACGGGGGAGAAGGTGGACGTGCGGCGCTTCGCCCGGTTCGAGCTCGGCGGCGCCTGAGTGGCCAAGCTGGCGTACCCGCGCGCGCTGCTCAAGATCTCGGGCGAGGCCCTGGCGGGTGGGGTCGGCGCCGGCATCGACTTCGGGGTCATCGATCGACTCACCGATGAGCTGAAGCAGGTGGCGGCCACCGGCGTGCAGCTCGGCCTCGTGGTGGGGGGCGGGAACATCGTGCGCGGGGCGCAGGCCTCAGGGCAGGGAATGGACCGTGTCTCCGCGGATTACATGGGGATGTTGGCGACCGTCATCAACGCCCTCGCGCTGCAAGACATTTTGGAGAAGAAGGGACTCGATACGCGTGTCATGACGGCGATCCGGATGGAGGAGCTGGCCGAGCCCTACATCCGACGCCGGGCGGTGCGCCACCTGGAGAAGGGGCGCATCGTCATTTTCGCGGGTGGCACGGGGAACCCGTACTTTTCCACCGATACGGCGGCCGTGCTGCGCGCGCTCGAGGTGGAAGCGCAAGTCATTCTCAAGGCCACCAACGTGGACGGCGTCTACACGGCCGATCCGAAGAAGGACCCCGCAGCGCGCTTTCTCGCTGAGCTGTCGTTCCAGGAAGCGCTGGTGAACGGCTATGCCGTGATGGACGCCAACGCGTTCGGTCTGTGCAAGGAAAACCGGTTACCGATCGTCGTGTTCAACATCAACCAGCCCGGCGCGACGGCCAGGGTGCTGGCCGGCGAGCGCGTCGGCACCATTGTCCGATGACACTCGCGGATCACAGCAAGCAGGCTCGGCAGGCGATGGACAAGGCGGTGGAAGCGGTCCGGCGGGAGTTCTCGACCGTTCGGACCGGGAAGGCCACGACGTCCTTGCTCGACCTGGTCCGGGTGGAGGCGTACGGCAACGAAATGCCGCTGAACCAGGTGGCGAGCGTCGGGGCACCGGAGCCCAAGCTCCTCACCGTCCAGCCGTGGGACAAGAGCCTCCTCAAGGCAGTGGAAAAGGCGATCCTCGCGTCCGACCTCGGCCTGACTCCCTCGAACGACGGCAACCTCATCCGTATCCCCGTGCCCCCGCTCACCGAGGAGCGCCGCAAGGAGCTGGTGAAGGTGGTGCACAGGTTCGCCGAAGAGGGACGGGTGGCCGTGCGGCACGCGCGCACCGAGGCGATCAGCAGGATCAAGAAGACCGAGCACATCTCCGACGACGACAAGAAGCACGCCGAGAAGGAGATTCAGAAGCTGCACGACGATCATCTCAAGCTGGTCGAGGACGCCGTGAAGGGCAAAGAGGCGGAGATCATGGAAGTCTGATGTCCGACGACCTGCTCGCGCAGATCCGGGTGCACGGCGCGGTGCCGCGCCACGTGGCGATCATCATGGACGGCAATGGACGGTGGGCCCGCGAGCGTCACCTGCCGCGCCCGCTCGGTCACCGAGCGGGAATGAAGGCGGTGCGCGAGGCCATCGAAGGGGCGATCGAGGCGGGCGTGCAGGTGCTCACCGTGTTCGCGTTTTCGGAAGAGAACTGGAAGCGCCCCGCCCCCGAGATCTCGGCGTTGATGAATCTGCTCGAGGAGTACATCGCCCGGGAGATCGGCGAGCTGGCGGCGCAGGGCGTGAAGGTCAGCGTGCTGGGCGATCGGACCCGGCTCACGCCGGGCGGCCGGTCGGCGGTGGATCGGGTGGAGGCGGAAACGCATTCCGGGACCCGACTGGCGTTGAACCTCTGCATTTCCTACTCCTCACGCGCCGAGATCACCCACGCCGCCCGGCTCGCCGCCGAAGAGATCCTGCACGGATCCCGGCGTCTCGAAGACCTCGATGAGCAGGCGATCGCGTCCAAGCTCTACACGGCGCCGTGGGGCGATCCCGATCTGCTGATCCGCACGTCCGGCGAGCAACGCATCTCGAACTTCCTCCTGTGGCAGCTCGCCTACGCCGAGCTGCATCTCACCCCTGTGCTGTGGCCCGATTTCACGCGTGGCACGCTGTTCGAAGCGATCCTCGATTTCCAGCGGCGGGAGCGGCGCTTCGGCACCGTGACGGCCTGATGTCCCGCAATCTGGCGCAGCGCATTGCGTTCGCCGCAGTGGCGATTCCGGCAGTGGTCGGACTGCTCTGGTGGGGCGGCTGGCCGCTGGCGGCCATGCTCGCCGTGCTCGGTGTGCTGGGAGCCCGCGAAGTGTACGACCTGGCGCGACGCCAGCAGATCGAGCCACTCGACGGCGTCGGACTCGCGGCGGCGGCCGCGATTCCGCTGGCGACCTACTGGGCCAAGGGCTCGGAGACCCGGTGGGCGGAGCCCGCGCTGTTTATCGGGGCGCTGTGGCTGCTCGCTGTCCTCGCGCTGGCGATGCGTCTGCGCGGACCGGGAGGTCGGCCACTGCCGGCGGTCGCGATCACGGTGTTCGGCGCCTTGTACGCAGCGGCGCTGCCGTCGTTTCTCATCACCATTCGACATGGCGCAAACGGTGGCGTGAAAAGTTGGCCGCTCGCGGTTTTGGCCCTCCTGCCGCTGGCCCTCACCTGGATCTGCGATACGGCGGCCATGGCGGCCGGGTCCGCCCTCGGTGGGCCCAAGCTTGCCCCTGTGCTCTCGCCTCACAAGACCTGGGCCGGCGCGATCGGTGGTTTCCTGGGTGCCGTGATTGGCGCGATCGCGTTGGGGACCTGGGTGCTGCCGCGACTGGGGTTCCGCCTCGATGTCGTCCAGCTCGCGACGCTCGGGGCGGTGGTGGGGGTCGTGGCGCAGATCGGCGACGTTGCGGAATCCCTGTTCAAGCGTGAAGCGGGGGTCAAGGACTCGTCGGCGCTGATTCCCGGGCACGGGGGCGTCCTGGATCGCCTCGACTCGCTGTACTTCGTCATTCCGGTCGCGGCCGCCCTGTTTCGCGGGTTCGGCATCATATGACGATCGGCGTGGCTGTCCTGGGATCGACGGGTTCCATCGGCCAATCGACGCTGGGCGTGCTGGCCCGGCATCGCGACCGTTTCCGGGTGGTCGCGCTGACCGCCCACCGCAACGCGGAGCTGCTCCACACGCAAGCCGGCCAGTGGCACCCGACCTACGTCGGTCTCGTGAACGGCGGGAAGGGGGAAGAGGGAAGGGGGAAGGGTACGGCGTGCCTCGTGGAAGCTGCGACTCACCCGGACGTCCGGATCGTCGTCAACGGGATCGTAGGCGCCGCAGGACTCGAAGCCACCCTTGCCGCCCTGCACGCGGGGAAGCGGGTCGCGCTCGCCAACAAGGAGACATTGGTGATGGCGGGAGAGCTGGTGACCCGCGCCGCGCGCGAAGGGAACGGCGAGATCGTCCCGGTGGACTCCGAGCACAGCGCCGTGTTGCAATGCCTCGGCGGCCGGCGGGCGGACGAGGTTGCGCGTCTGGTGCTCACGGCGTCAGGCGGCCCGTTCCGGACCTGGGACGCCGGTCGGATCGTGGAGGCCTCGGTCGACGAGGCGTTGCGCCATCCGACCTGGGTCATGGGCCGCAAGATCACCATCGATTCGGCGACGCTGGTCAACAAGGCTCTTGAAGTGATCGAAGCCCACTTCCTGTTTGGGCTCTCCTACGCTCAGGTGGATGTGGTGGTGCACCCACAATCGATCATCCACGCCCTGGTCGAGCTGGTGGACGGCTCGGTGTTGGCGCAAATGGGGTTCCCGAACATGGAGTTGCCGATCCTGTACGCGTTGACTCACCCGGAGCGGGTGGCGGATCAGGGCCCGCGGCGGTTCGACGCCTTGGCCGCGGGGGCTCTGACGTTCGAGCCGGTCGCCCCGGAGCGGTTCCCCGCCTATGGTCTGGGACGCGCCGCGGGTATCGCCGGCGGGACCATGCCGGCCACGTTCAATGCCGCCAATGAGGTCGCGGTGCAGTTGTTCCTGGAGGGTCGTATCCGGTTCGGCCGCATCGCTGAAATCATCGAGCGTGTGCTGGCCGGCCAAACGCCGACCGACGCCACGTCGCTCGACGCGGTGCTCGCGGCCGATGCTCGGGGCCGGATCAAGGCGCAGGAGGCCGCGTGCTGCTGACGATCTTCGCATTCATCGTCGTCATCGGAGTCCTCATCTTCGTGCACGAGCTGGGGCATTTCATGGCGGCCAAATCGCTCGGTGTGCAGGTCATCCGGTTCTCGTTGGGCATCGGACCACCGATTCGGGCGTTGTCGTTCCGGCGCGGCGAGACCGAGTACTGTCTGTCCTGGTTGCCAGTCGGCGGCTACGTGAGCATGGCCACCATGGAAGAGCTGGGCGCATCCCAGGCGCTCGAAGGTGGGGCGTCACCCGTCCGTGTGGACCCGGCGCGCGTGTTCGAAAAGCGCCCCGTCTGGGCGCGGGCGGTGATTCTGCTCGCCGGTGTGACGATGAACGCCCTCTTTGCCCTGGTCACCTATTCGGTCATGGCCGGCACGATCGGGGCCGATCGGCTGCCGACGACCCAGGTGGACAGCGTCTACGCCGCGGAGCTTCCACCCGGCGCGGCGACGCTCGGTGAGCTGCGGCGGGGCGCGCGCATCACGGCCGTCAACGGCGCCCCGGTCAGCAGCTGGCAGGATCTTCAGGAGCGTCTGTTCACGGCTCCGGCCCCGATCCGAGTCGGTGTCGATGGTCGCACCGAAGTCTTGACCCTGAGCGTTCCGCTCGAGGAAAGCGCCCGGAGCGCCCTGGTCGGTGCACTCGAGCCCTTGTTCGCTCCCGTCATTCACGAGATCGTGGCGGGGAGTCCCGCCGACCGTGCCGGACTGAAGGTCGGGGATACCGTGCTGAGCGTGAACGGCGATGCGGTCGCATCGTGGTATCAATTCGCCCGGGTCGTGCGCGGCAGCGCGGGTCAGCCGCTTACCCTTACCGCCCGGCGCGCCGGGGCGACTGCGACCATCCTCGTCACGCCGGAGCGGCGTGGCGTGACCGACCCGCACACGCGGAAGGAGGCGCCGAGCGGCTACCTCGGGATCAGCCCGCAAGTGCCGGTGGTCCACATCCGGTTTGGGATGCTGGGAGCCGTTCGCGAGGGCGGACGACGCTCGCTGCAGGTGGCGGGACAGGTGCTCGTGGCCCTCAAGGGGCTGCTGACGGGGCAGGTGTCGGTGCGAGAGCTGGGCGGGCCGATCCGTATTGGTCAGGTGTCGGGCGAGGCCGCCCGGATGGGTCCGGGTCCGCTGATCGCCCTCATGGCGGCGCTGTCGATCAACCTGGCGATTCTCAACCTGCTGCCGATTCCCGTACTGGACGGCGGCGGCCTGCTCTTTCTCCTGGCCGAGGCGATCCGACGCCGGCCATTTTCGCTCGAGCTGCGGGCGCGACTGACGAACGCCGGGTTGATCGTCGTGGCGGCCATCATGCTGTTCGCCATTTTCAACGATGTCTTCGGACGCCGTTAAGGGACTGCTCGAGGGCTATCTCGGCGGGCGAGTGCCGGCCGAACGTCTGGTGCCAGCCGTGGCGGCTGAGTACTACCGGACGGTCGATCGCCGCACCCGGGACGTGTTGCGCCCCATCATGGAAGTCATCGAGCGGGCGGCACCAGGCGTCGGCCGGCTGGCGCGCACCGAAGGTGGAGCGGGATTTGATATCCGCCTCGCGGAGCGCCCGTTTCCCCCGAGCGATCAGGAGGCGCTGCGGCAGGCGGTGACAGCCGCTTTGGCATCACAGGCCGACTCGACACCCGCAGCGTCGCCGGGACTGTTGGCGCGGCTGGTGCGCGCCGTGCGGCGACTGTTCAGCGCATCAGCCTGATCCAGAGGGCGATCGCCACGATCAGCGCCACGCCGAGGAGAATGACGGCGATCCATGCGCCGCGCCGCTTGGCCGGGCGCACGTGGCGCAGGGCCACGATCTCCCGGCTGCCCAGCGGTTGGGTGCCGACCTCCTCGGTGGGTCGCTTGCCGCTCTGCACCTCGACCAGATCCGCCTCGAGCTCTGCCGCACCCTGGTAGCGATCGTCGGGGTGTTTGGCAAGACACTTGACCACCACACGCTCGAACCGCTTCGACAACTCCGGCCGTCGCTTGCGCATCGAGGGTGGGGGATCCTCGACGTGCATGCGGGCCAGCTCGAACCAGTCGGTGGCGTTGAAGGGGACCTCCCCCGTCGCCGCCTTGTACAGGGTGACGCCCAGGGAATAGAAATCCACCCGGGGGTCGAGCTCCCGGCCCTGGGCCTGTTCGGGCGAGAGGTATTGGGGCGTTCCGATCGTCATGTTGTGACCCGTGGAGGCCACGTATCCGGAGACGGCGCGCGCGATGCCAAAATCGGTCAGCACCGCCGAGCCGTCTTCCCGGAGCAGCACGTTGTCGGGTTTGATGTCGCGATGAATGATGCCCTGCGCATGGGCGAACCCCAGGGCGCGCACGACGTCCAGCGCGATGCGCAGGATATCGGGCTCCGGGAGCGGCCCCTCGCGGGCGAGGCGCGCGCCGAGACTGTCGGGGCAATAGTCCATCCCGAAGTAGACGTTCTTGTCCTCTTTCCCCACGGAACGGACGCGAATGATGTTCGGGTGCTCGAGTTTTCCGGCGGTCTGACTCTCGTTGCGGAAGCGGGTCTCGAACTGCGGGTCGCCCGCGTAGCGGGGTTTGAGTACCTTCACCGCCGCCTGATCACCATTGCGGTCGCGACCGAGGAAGACCCAGGCAAATCCGCCCTGACCCAGCAGGCGTTCCAGACGATAGGGACCGAGCGATGTCCCTACGAGGCTTGCGTCTGAGCTGGTCACGGGCGCCCTTTACATTGGTGCATGAGCGGTCTAACTTAGTGTGCTCACAACGATTAGGGAATGTGGACGCATGGACGCGACGATGACGCCGGTCACGAAATACGGGCAGCATGATCGGGACACCGGTTCCAGCCGGGTCCAGGTTGCGCTGCTCACCGCGCGGATCAACCATCTCACCGATCACTTCCGGGTGCACGCCAAGGACTACCACGGGCAGCGCGGGCTGTTGAAGCTCGTCTCGAAGCGCCGCCGCCTGCTGGAGTACCTGAAGCGGACCGATCTCGCGAAGTATCGGCAGCTCATCGACGAGCTGGGTCTCCGCCACTAGTGGTCATACGCGTCGCGCTGGGCGCCCCGGAAGAGCACCGGGGCGCTCGGCGTATTATCAGGTGCTCTAGACAGGTGTACATGTGAAGCACGTTTCACGCGAATTCGCGGGCCGCGCGCTGCGGCTCGAGGCCGGGCGGCTCGCCAAGCAGGCGGCCGGATCCTGCCTGATCCAGTACGGCGAAACGGTCGTGCTCGCGGCCGTCACGGTTTCCGACAACGTATCGGCGCTACCGTTCTTTCCGCTCACCGTCGAATACCGCGAGAAGAGCTACGCCGCGGGGAAGATCCCGGGCGGCTTTCTGAAACGGGAGGGGCGTCCCTCCGACGACGAGATTCTCTCGGCCCGCGTGTGCGATCGCTCGATCCGGCCGCTGTTTCCGGAAGGGTTCAAGAACGAGGTGCAGGTATTCATCTACGTTCTGTCGGCCGATCAGGAGAATGACGCCGACGTCCTGGGTGTCACGGCGGCGGCCGCCGCGCTGGCGATGTCGAAGGTGCCATGGAACGGCCCCATCGCCGCCGTCCGGGTCGGCCGGGTGGAGCGGGAGTGGATTCTCAACCCGACCTTCCAGCAGCTCGAGTTCTCCGACGTCGACATGATCGTCTCCGGCACCCGCCATTCGATCGTGATGGTGGAAGGCGGGGCGCTGGAGCTGAGTGAGCAGGAGATCGTGAAGGGGCTCGAGGTCGCGCATGCCGGGATCCGCGACCTGCTCGACTCGGCCGTGGAGCTGATTGCCGAGAAGCAGCAGCCGAAAATGGAATGGACGAAGGTCGAACCCCCCGCCGCCCTGCTGAGCAGCGTCAAGGCGCTCGCGGAACGGCGCGTGAGCGAGGCCCTGAATCTCCCGGAGAAGGCGGAGCGCGCCCAGGCCATCGCGGCGCTCAAGGCGACGGTGCTGGAGCAACTGGCCGGCGAGTACCCGGACAACATGAAGGACGTGGCGACGGTGCTCGAGGACATCGAGTACCACACGATGCGCGAGCAGGTGTTGTCGCGCGGCGAGCGCGTGGACGGACGCGCTCTCGATACGGTGCGGCCGATCGAATGTGAAGTCGGCGCGCTGCCGCGCACCCACGGGTCGGCGTTGTTCACCCGGGGTCAGACCCAGGCGCTGGTCTCCGCGACGCTGGGGACGACGCGGGATGAGCAGCGCATCGACTCCATCGATGTGGCCCAGGAAACGACGAAGTCGTTCATGCTGCATTACAATTTCCCGCCGTTCTGCACCGGGGAAGTGAAAATGATCCGCGGCACGTCGCGGCGCGAAGTGGGGCACGGGGCGCTCGCCGAACGGGCGATCCAGGCGATTCTGCCGCCCTACGAGCAATTTCCCTATACGATCCGCATCGTGTCCGACATTCTGGAGTCCAACGGCTCTTCGTCGATGGCCACGGTCTGCGGCGGATCGCTGGCGCTGTTCGATGCCGGCGTGCCGGTGAAGTCCGCGTGCGCGGGTGTCGCGATGGGCTTGATCAAGGAAGGCAAGCGGGTCGCCGTGCTCACCGACATCCTGGGCACCGAGGATCACCTGGGAGACATGGACTTCAAGGTGGCGGGAACCAAGGACGGTGTGACCTCGATCCAGATGGACATCAAGATCGAGGGGCTCGACTTTCACATCATCAGCGAAGCGCTGGAGAAGGCCAAGGTGGCCCGGCTGCACATCCTGGACATCATGGAGCGCACGATTCCGCAGCCGCGGGAGCAGCTGTCCAAGTACGCGCCGCGCATCATCACAGTGCAGATTCCGCCCGACAAGATCGGGGATCTCATCGGTCCGAAGGGGAAGACGATCCGCGCCATTCAGGAGCAGACCGGCGCCGAGATCAACGTCGACGACACCGGCATGGTCACGATCTCATCGGTGGGTGACGGCGGCGAGCGGGCGCGCGACATCATCGCCGGGATGATCCAGTCCCCAGAAGTGGGCAAGATCTACGAGGGCATGGTGAAGAGCACCACCGCCTTCGGCGCGTTCATCGAGATTCTCCCCGGCGTGGAAGGGTTGCTGCACATCTCCGAGCTGCAGCACGGCCGTACCGAGCGGACTGAGGACGTCGTCAAGAAGGGCGACACGGTGCGCGTCAAGCTGCTCGAGGTCGACGAGCGGGGCCGCATGCGCCTGTCGCGCAAGGCCCTGCTCGACAAGCCGGAGCCCGCGCGGTCGCATTGATGGAGACGGTCCAGCTCGACCGTGACGTCTTCGAGACCAAAGTCCCGAACGGCGTCACGGTGCTCTCGGAGCGCGTGGCGGGCGTGCGGTCGGCGGCGGTGGGCATCTGGGTGCGGACGGCGAGCGTGCACGAGCCGCGCCATCTGATGGGCGTCAGCCACCTGCTCGAGCACATGGTATTCAAGGGCACGACCCACCGCAGCGCGCGGGAGATCGCGCTGGAGCTGGAAGCGCGTGGTGGGTCGCTCGACGCCTACACGTCGCGGGACACGACGGCGTTCCAGGCACGCGTGCTCGACGCCGATCTCCCACGCGCGCTCGACGTCCTGACCGATCTGGTGCGACGCCCGGCGTTGCGCGAAACCGATCTCGATCTCGAGCGTAACGTGATCCTGGAGGAGATCAACACCGTCCAGGACACGCCCGACGACCTCGTGTTCGATCTCACGGCCGAAGCCCTGTGGCCTGACCACCCCTACGGATACTCCATTCTCGGCACTCGGGACACGGTCACCACGCTCTCGGCCGAGGATCTGCGCCGGCTCCATGACCGGGCCTACCACCCGGCGAACTGCGTGATCGCGGCGGCGGGGAACGTGGAGCACGGGGCGCTGCTCGAGCTGGTGAGCGCGCAGGGATGGCTCGAGACGCCGAACGGGAACGGGCGGGCGCCCGGGTCACCGCCCGCGGTGGCGGCAGTGCGGGGCCGCGAGGTGCGTCATCCGAAGGACACCGCCCAGACCCACATCGTGCTCGCCACCGACGGCGTGCGATTTTCCGATCCGCGCAAGTATCCGCTGATGGTGCTCTCCAACGTGTTCGGCGGTGGCATGTCGAGCCGGTTGTTTCAACGCATTCGGGAGGAGCTGGGGCTCGCCTACGCCGTCTACTCGTTCACCACCTTCCACGGCCACGCGGGCGTGTTGGGCGTGTACGTCGGGACCCAGCCACGGACGGCAACCCAGGCGGCCGACGCCATCCGCGAGGAGTACGACAAGCTGGCGCGCAGCGGACTCGCCCCCGACGCGCTCGAGCAGGCGAAGCAGCAGACGCAGGGACAGCTGACCCTGATGCTGGAGAGCCCGACGGCCCGGATGTATCGTTTGGCCGGGCTGGCGGTCCATGGAGAGCCGTACCGGAGTCTGGACCAGACGCTGGCTCAGATCGCCGCGTTGACGCCGCGCGACGCCGCCGACGTCGCAGCCGAGTTCTTCGCGCCCGATCGACAGACGCTGGTCTGGCTCGGGCCCAACTGAAGCTCACCGATTCGGAGTGCGACGATGATCGTCGGGGTGCCGAAGGAGATCAAGACAGCCGAGAATCGCGTCGCGCTGGTGCCCGCCGGGGCTGAGTCGCTGGTGAGCGACGGGCACACCGTGCTGGTGGAGCAGGGGGGAGGCCTCGGTTCCGGGTTCGCCGATGATGCCTATCGCGCCGTGGGCGCGACGATCGCGGGGACGGCCGACGAGGTGTGGGCCAAGGCGGAGATGATCCTCAAGGTAAAGGAGCCGATCGACCCGGAGTGGAAGCGGATCCGGAAGAGCCAGGTGGTCTTCACCTATTTCCACTTCGCCGCCTCCGAGCCGCTCACGAAAGCCATCATCGGCTCGGGGTGTATCGCCATCGCCTACGAAACGGTGCAGCTCGTCACTGGGGAGCTGCCGCTGTTGACGCCGATGAGCGAAGTGGCGGGCCGCATGGCGGTGCAGGAAGGCGCGAAGTACCTCGAGAAGGTGTTCGGGGGCAGCGGCATCCTGCTGGGCGGCGTTCCCGGAGTGCTGCCCGCGGAAGTGCTCGTGATCGGGGGCGGGGTGGTCGGCACCAACGCCGCCAAGATGGCGGCCGGTCTCGGCGCGCATGTCACGCTGCTCGACGTTTCGCTCGACCGGCTGCGCTACCTGTCGGACGTCCTCCCGCCGAACGTGGACCTGCTGTATTCGAATCGCCACAACATCCTGGGGCAGCTGCAGAAGGCGGACTTGGTCATCGGCGCCGTGTTGCTGCCGGGAGCGAAAGCGCCGCATCTGGTGACGCGGGCCGATTTGAAGCTGATGAAGCCCGGCTCGGTCATCGTCGACGTCGCGGTGGATCAGGGCGGGTGCATCGAGACGATCAAACCCACGACGCACGAACAGCCGACGTACGTCGTGGATGGCATCATCCACTACGCGGTAGCCAACATGCCGGGCGGCGTGCCGCGCACGTCGACCCTGGCGCTCACCAACGCGACTTTCCCGTACGCCAAACGACTGGCCAAACGCGGCTGGCGGCAAGCCTGCCGGGATGATCGCGCCTTGTCGCTCGGCCTCAACGTCATCGAGGGGAAGGTCGTTTATCCGGGCGTGGCGGAAGCGTTCGGTCTCCCGCTCGTGGATCCGCAGACCCTCGTGTGACGGGCTCTACGCCGGTGGTGCAGGTGCTCCAGCTCCCGCACCACGACGGCCTGCCGCTGCCGGCGCGCGCCACGGCCGGGGCCGCGGGCTACGACGTGTGCAGCGCCGAATCCGCATTCGTGCTCCAACCCTCGGGGCGGCGGCTGGTGCAGACCGGGCTGGCCCTCGCCATACCGGCGGGATACGAAGCCCAGGTGCGACCGCGTTCGGGACTCGCCCTGCGCCAGGGCGTCACCCTCGCTAACTCCCCGGCGACGATCGACTCCGACTATCGCGGCGAGCTGATGGTGGCGCTGATCAACCTGGGTACCGAGCCGGTCACGGTGACGCGTGGGATGCGGATCGCGCAGCTCGTGTTTCAACGCGTGGCCGACGTGCGCCTGGAGCCGGTAGCCGTGCTCCCGCCCAGCGAGCGCGGCAGCGGAGGTTTCGGGAGCACCGGAACATGATCCGGCCGCCGGTACTGTGTTACCATCGGGTGGGCGGCCCACGCGAGGTGGGCGTCACCCGGGTGGTCCAAAAGGTATTCGCGCGTCAGATGATCGCGCTGGCCAAGGCGGGCTGGCGCACGCTGACGCTCGACGACTTCGCCCGGTCGGCCTCCCCGTATCTGTTCCCCGTCGCCCGGTTGACCTCCGACACCCGCTACTTCCTGTTGACGTTCGACGACGGCTATGCGAGTCTGGCCGAGCGAGCCTATCCCGTGCTGGCCGACCTCGGATTCACGGCGACCACGTTTCTCATCACCGATTACGTCGGCCGGGACAACAGCTGGGATGTGCGCTACACCCGACGGCGCCTGCCGCAGCTGGACTGGCGCACGATCGAGCGGTGGCGCATCCGGGGGTTCGACTTCGGCTCTCACGGGGCGACCCATCGTCGCTTGACGTGGCTCCGCAGCGCGGTCGTCACCGAGGAGCTGCTCCGGTCGCGGCAGGTGCTGATCCAGCGGCTGGGTACCGGGGCGGGGCGGGCGATCGCCTACCCGTTCGCGGCGGTCAGCGATCGCATCATGGATCTGGCGCGCCAGGCCGGATTCGAGATGGGGTTTGCCGGCGCCTGGGATCGCGGCGTCGATCCGCTGCGGTTGACGCGCGTGCCCGTCTATGCATGGGATGCGTTGGACACGCCGATCGGTCTCTGGCCCGGGGTGCGCGGCACCGCGGGGCGCCTGGTGGCCCACATCACCAATCGATGCTCGGTTGGGACGAGCCTCGCGCTTGCGTTCGCCGGCCGCTACCGGAGCCGGTGGACCCCCGGCTGGGATCCCCCGGCTAGCTAGAGTCCTTCGACGCCGGCCACCGCCATTCCCATCGCGTGATAGCCCTTGTCCACGTAGATGGTGGTTCCCGTAATGCCGCTGGCCAGCGGACTGCAGAGGAAAGCGGTCACAGCCGCGACTTCCCGGGCGGAGAGCACTTCCGGGAGCGGGGCGTTGGCCGAGTAGTACTCGACCATCCGTTCGATTTTCCCGATCGCGCTCGCGGCGCGGCTGGCGAGCGGCCCCGCCGAAACCGTATTGACGCGCACGCCGTAGCGGCGCCCCGCTTCGTAGGCGAGCGTGCGGGTGTCGCTCTCGAGCGCGGCTTTGGCAGAGGACATCCCGCCGCCATATCCGGGGATAACCCGCTCGCTGGCCATGTACGTCAGGGACGCGAATGCGCCGCCCGGGCGCATGAGGGGCACCAGGCGACTCACTATCGACACGAGTGAGTAGGCGCTGGCGCTGACCGCGGCCAGGTAGCCGGCCCGGCTCGTCTCGATCAGCGGCTTCTTCACCTCGGGTCCGTTGGCGAGCGAATGCACGACGATGTCGAGCGCAGCGGCGCCGAAGTCCTGCTCAAGTCGCTGGCGTACCCCTTCGATCGTGAAGTCGCCCACGTCCTTGTAGCGCTTGTTGGTGCGAATCTCCTCCGGAGCGTCAGCCAGCGTGTCGTAGACGGCGTCGAGTGGATAGATCTTCTCGAACTGCAGCAGTGATCCATCGGCCATGCGCCTCGACGCGTCGATCTTGCCGCGCTCGAGCAGGTTGAGGAAGATGTTGAGCGCCGGCGGCCAGGTTCCGACGCACACCGAAGCGCCGGCTTCCGCCAGCGCCTTGGCGATGGCGAAGCCGAATCCGCCGTCGTCCGCCACCCCGGCGACCAACGCCCGCTTGCCACGCAGATCGATGCTCAGCATGACTGTCCTTTCACACGAAGAATCTCGCCGCTACCGGGATCAGCTGGGGATGCCGCACCAGCGCGTGGGCGAAGATGCGACCCAGGGTGCGCTTCGTCTCCGGGATCGCGTTCACGGTTCGCGCGAGCGCGTTGTAGAACCCGTCGTCCAGCCGTTCCAGGGCCTGCTTGATGCGATAGTATTTCAGGTGATCGTCGCCCAGGAGCTGCATCCAGGCGTCATGATAGCCGGACAGGCGGCGCTCGCTCGTGTCGCCGTCGGCGATCGCGGCCGCCGCCGCGCGCCCCGCCAGCCGGCCGGCCTTCATCGCATTGACGATCCCGCCGCCCGAGAGGGGGTTGATCATGTGGGCCGCGTCCCCGGCCAACAGCACCCCCTCCGCGTACGTCTTCCGGATGGTGGTATGCACGATCACGCCACCTACGGTATAGGCGGTCCGTGCCCCGTGCGGGTAGCGGCGGGCGATCCACGCGTCCAGGTACTGGCGGGCGTGGCGGCCGTCGGTCTTCAGCGCCACCAGGCCGAGTCCGACGTTCGCCACTCGCTCTCCCTTCGGGAACAGCCACGCGTATCCGCCGGGGGCGACCTGACGCCCGAACTGGAGGTAAATCGCGTCGGGGTCGAAATCGATCCCTTGCACGACGTACTGGACGCACGATTCCATGTCGCGGGCCGGCACCCGCGTGTCCAACCCGGCCCAGCGCCCGACCATGGTCTCGACGCCGTCCGCGCCGATCACCACCCTGGCGCGGCACGTCGTGCGACCTTCCGGTCCCCGGAGACTGACGCGCCAGCGGCTGTCCGGCTCGCGCGCCATGTCGGTCGCTTCGGTGCCGACCCGGAGATCGACGCCCGCGGCGACGGCCTGGGCGGCGAGACAGGCGTCGAAGCGCGTCCGATCGAGCACCCAGCCCACATCCCGCTCGGCGACTTTCACCTCGGTGTCGTCCGGGGCGACGAAGATCACGCGGCTGATCTTGCGCGCGACCCAGGGCGCCCCGTCCGGGTTGGCGAACTCGCGCAGACCGGCGTCCCCGACCCCCTCGGCGCAGCGAACCGGGGCCCCGACGGCGCGGTCGCGCTCCAGCAGCAGCACGTGGAGCGCGGGGTCGGTCCGAGCCGCCTCCAGCGCGGCGAGGGAGCCCGCCGGACCGGCCCCGACCACCAGGACGTCGACCTCGGGCCTCAAGCCGGCGCCATGGCGAGCGCTCCCACAGGGCAGGGGGCGACGCACTTGCGGCACCCGGTGCATCCGGCTGGATCGACCACCAGGTCATTGGCTTCCAGATGGATCGCCGCCGGTGGGCACAGCGGCAGGCACAGGCCGCAGCGGTCGCAGGCATCGAGGTCAACAACCGCGATTTCCGCGGCACGAACGGGGGGCATGGGGGTAGGCTAGCCCTTCATGTGAGGGGCGTCAAGCATCAGCCTTGCTTGGAGTTACGCTTTTTGTTAGGTTGAGGCTTCCGTGCGACACCCGCCTCACTCCTAGCACCGGACATCGACCGCCGACCGTGCCGCTGCGTTGGCCGAAATGGAATCTCGGGGCTTTCAACCCCGCGAACGAGATCGCCGTGGATCTTGGGACGGCCAATACGCTCGTGTACGTGCGTGGCGAAGGGATCGTCCTGAACGAGCCCTCGGTGGTCGCGATCGAAAAGGCCACCGGCAAGATCATGGGGATCGGGCTCGAAGCCAAGCGCATGCTGGGTCGCACGCCGGACAGCATCCTGGCCGTCCGGCCCTTGAAGGACGGCGTCATCGCCGATTTCGACGTCACCGAGAAGATGCTGCGCTACTTCCTCAAGACCATCATCGACCGGCACGTGTTCCGCGTCCGGCCGAAGGTGATCGTGTGTGTGCCGAGCGGCATTACGGAGGTGGAGCGGCGGGCGGTACGCGACTCGGCCCAATCGGCCGGCGCGAAGGAGGTCTACATGGTCGCCGAGCCGATGGCGGCGGCGATCGGTGTGGGCCTGCCGGTGGAGACGCCGACCGGGAATATGGTGATCGATATCGGCGGCGGCACCACCGAGATCGCGGTGATCGCGCTCTCGGGTATCGTTGCCGACACCTCGATTCGGACCGCCGGTGACGAGCTGGACCAGGCGATCGTGCAGTTCATGCGCAAGAACTACAACCTGCTGATCGGCGAGCCGACGGCGGAGCAAATCAAGATCCAGATCGGCTCGGCGGCGCCCGTGGGGGAAGAGCGGGAGATGGAGGTGAAGGGGCGCGACCTCGTTTCCGGCATTCCCAAGATCGTGCGCGTCCACTCGAGCGAGGTCCGCGAAGCCGTGCAGGAGCCGGTGCAGCAGATCGTGGACGCGGTGCGACGGGCGCTCGAGATCACTCCGCCGGAGCTGGCGAGCGACATCGTGGACCGGGGTATCGTCATGACCGGCGGTGGATCGCTGATCCGCGGTCTCGATGTACTGCTGCAACAGGAGACGGGTCTCCCGATCCACCTCGACGAGGATCCGATGACCTGCGTGGTCCGGGGCACGGGCCGCATCCTCGACGATCCCGAGAAGTACCGCAACGTCCTGACCACCTAGCATATGCCGCTCGGCGCGGACCGTTACGCTACCCGCGGCGACACGTTCGTTCTGCTCGGCTGCCTCGCCCTCTCACTCGTGGCCATGAGTCTTCCCGCCCGGGTCCGAGATCCGATGGCCAGCGGCCTGCGCCGCACCGTGTTGTGGCCGCTGCTCCAGGTGCAAACCCAATCGGAACTGCTGCGGACGTCCCGGGCCCGGTTTTCTCAGGTGGTGGCCGCGCGGGATTCGTTCGCCGTCGCGGCGGCCGGCCTGGGTGAGCTGCGAGCTGAAAACGCCCGGCTGCGCGGCCTGCTTGGGCTCGGGCCGCGCCTCGGGCCCGGCTTCGTGCCCGCGGAAGTGCTGCATCAGGCCGCGCCGACCGATCTCCTCACCCTGGTGATTTCCGCGGGCTCCCAAAAAGGCGTCGGAGCGCTCGCTCCCGTCGTCGCTCCGGAAGGACTGCTCGGCATCGTCAGCGTCGTCGATGCCGCGACGAGTGTCGTGACGACGTGGGCGTCCCCGGAGTTCCGGGCCAGCGGCATGGCGGCCGACGGCAGTGTGTACGGAATCGTCGCGCCGTACGGCACGAGCCGGCCTGGCGTCTGGCTGCTCGAGCTGCGGGGTGTGCCGTATCGCCAGGAGATCCCGCTGGGAACGGTGATTCTCACGTCCGGACTCGGCGGCGTCTTGCCGCGCGGCATTCCCGTCGGAACGGTCATCGCGGTCGCTGCGGAAAACGGATGGGAGCGGAGTTACCTGATTCAACCGGCCGTGGCGCCGGGAGCTGTTTCCCACGTCATGGTGCTGCTGGAAGGTCACTCGGCGGACTTGCGGAGCGCCTTTGCGCCCGATTCCGGGAGCCGGCCGTGAAAGCCGGTCGGCTGGTTCGCGCATGGGCCGCCCCGGTGCTGCTGGTGATCCTCCAGTTTTCGGTTCGCAACCGACTGGGCGCTGAGCGCGTCGCGCCCGACTTCCTGCTGCTCGCGTTGCTCGTGTACACGACGCGGGCCCGTCCCGCCGCAGGCGCGGCGGCCGGCTTCCTCGTCGGCCTCTTGGGGGACGCGCTCACGCCGGCGAGCTTCGGGGCGGGGGCGCTGGCGCACACCATGGTCGGGTACCTTTCCTCCCGGGCGAAAACTGTGTTCTTCGCGGAGAACCTCCTAGTGAACGGGGGCCTGTTCTTCGCCGCGACGTGGTTGCGGAATTTCATCGTCGCGCTGGCCTCGGGGAAACTGGCCGGCCCGCAGCTGGTGTGGGAGCTCCTGGTCTGGTCGCCGCTCGAGGCACTCACGACGGCGGTGGCGGGCGTGTTGATCCTCGCGCTGTTCCGTCATTGGCTGTCGATCCGATTGGGGGCGCGCTGAGCCGTCTGCCGCCGCATCAGCTCGACGCCAAGCTCCGGGCGGCGCGGTTCCTGGTGTGGGGAGCCATCGCCGTCATCGGCACCGCCTATTTCCGCACCCAGATCGTCGATCACGGCAAGTACGAGCTGCAATCAGAATCCAATCGCCTCCGGCCGATCACGCGGCCCGCGCCGCGGGGCGTGATCACCGACCGGCACGGCGAGGTGATCGCGGAAAACGTCCCCGGCTACACGGTGGCGCTCCTGCGCGTGACGGATTCCATGCGGCTCCAGCTCGAGCGCATCGCACCGCTCTTGAGGCTTGGGCCCGCCGACATCGAGCGCCTGCTGCAGCGCTTCCGGCGCGCGCCATACCAACGGTTGGTCGTGCTGGCCGACGCTCCGTTCGACGTTGTCTCAGTCCTGGAAGAGCGCCGCCTGCAGTTTCCCGGTCTCGTGATTCAGACCGAGCCCAAACGGCATTACCCGGACAGCAGCGCCGTGGCCCACCTGGTGGGCATCGTGGGCGAGGTCACCGATCAGGATCTCGCCGGGCGGCGCCCCACGGCGCTGCGTCCGGGTGATCTGATCGGCAAGGACGGACTGGAGCGCGCCTACGACGACACGCTGCGCGGGAAGGATGGATTCCGGTACGTCGAAGTCAGCGCGCTCGGGTCCGTAGTCCGCGAGGGTGCCCTCGGGCTGGAGCCCGAGCCGGGCGCGACGCTGCGCACCACGATCGATCTCGATCTCCAGCGCTACATGGCCCGGATTTTTCCGCCCGGTGCGAGTGGCGCCATCGTCGCCCTCGATCCTACGAGTGGGGAGATTCTGGCCCTCTACAGCGCGCCTGGCTACAACCCGAATGCCTTTGTGGGCGGTGTGTCGCCCGCTTATTGGCGTGAGCTGAACGTCAGCGATGCGCACCCGCTGCTCGATCGCGCCGTCCAGGCGCGCTATCCGCCCGGCTCCACGTGGAAACTGGCCGTCGCCGCGATGGCCTTGAAGCGCGGCATCGCGACGATGCGTACCCGCATGCCGATTCCCTGTCGCGGGGGATTGCAATACGGGGACCGGTTCTTTCGCTGCTGGAACGCAGAAGGTCATGGGAGCCTGACGCTCGAACAGGCGATCGCCCAGAGCTGCGACGTCTACTTCTACCAGCTCGGTCTGAAACTGGGCCTGACGTCGATGCTCGAGGATGGCAATGCCTGGGGCTTCCGCGCGCGCACCGGCGTCGATCTTCCGGGGGAGCTGCCGCCCGCGTTCCCGAGCGGGCCCGAGTACTTTGACCGGTTGTACGGGGCGCGACGGTGGACGTCGGCGGTGACCCTGAATCTGGCCATCGGGCAGGGCGAGAACACCCAGACCCTCCTCAACATGGTCCGGCTGTACCAGATGCTGGCGAGCGACGGCAAGTCGCGGACGCCGTATCTGGTGCGCCCAACGCCCGAGCCGCCGATCGATCTCGCCCTCAGCCCCGATCAGCTGGCCGGGCTGCGGCAGGCGATGATCAACGTGGTGGAGCGCGGAACGGGACGGAGCGCGCGCCTGGGCGCGCTGCGCATCGCCGGCAAGACGGCGACGGCGCAAAACCCACAGGGTCCCGACCACGGGTGGTTCATCGGATTCGCGCCGGCCGAGCAACCGGCGATCGTCGTTGGGGCAGTCATCGAGTATGCCCGCCACGGCAGCGCCGTCGCGCCACTCGTGGCGCGGGTGATCGCCCACTATCTGGGCGCGGACACGACAACGGCGCGTTACGAGTTCCGGCTTCCCAATGACAGCGCTCCTCGCGAAACGCGGGTGCTTGGCGCGCCTCCAGGCGACAGCCTGACTGACAGCACGCGTGCTCCGGCGATTCCGTAAGCTCGATCGCCCGCTCCTGGGCGTCGTCGCCGTCCTGTCGGGTTACGGTCTGCTCATGCTGTACTCGGCGGGTCGCACTGACGTCCCGACCATCGTGTCGACCATCTGGCTGCGCCAGCTCATCTGGCTGGCGCTGGGGATCGTTTGCGCGGTGCTGGTGTTCCGGGTGTCCCCGCGGTTGCTGGAGTGGGCCACGCCGTACATCTACGGCATAGCGGTGTTCGTGCTGCTGCTGACGTTGCTGTTCGGCACGGGTGCCGGGACTGCCGCGGGAAGCCATTCCTGGATCACCATCAACGGAAAGCGCCTCGGGCAACCCGCCGAACTGGCGAAACTCGCGGTCATCCTCATGCTGGCCCGATGGCTGGCGGAGCGGCGCGAGCCGCCGGCCAGCCTGCGGGACCTGGCCTATCCCGGGCTCATCACGCTCGCGCCATTCCTCCTCGTCCTGCTCCAACCAGATCTGGGCAGTGCCATCGTGTTCGTAGCCATCCTGTTCTCCATGTTGTATTGGGCGGGAACCCGACCGGCGCTGCTGCTGTTGCTCGCTTCTCCGGTCATCGGCCTCGTGCTCGCCTTCTCGACGGCCGTCTGGGGGGCCTGGATCCTGTTGTTGTCCGGCCTGGTGCTGTGGGTGCGCCCGTATGTCCGGGAAGGGCTGGCGGTGATGCTCGCCAACGTCGCCATGGGCGTCATCGCGCTCCCGTTCTGGCGGCACCTGGCTCCGTACCAGCAAAACCGATTGCTCGCTTTCCTCAATCCGGAAGCGGACCCGAGGGCGACGGGGTGGCACATCATCCAGTCGAAGGTCGCCATCGGCTCGGGTGGATGGTTCGGCAAGGGATTCACGCACGGCACCCAGAAGCGGCTGGCGTTCCTCCCGGCGCAGCATACCGACTTCATCTTCCCTGTCGTGGGCGAAGAGCTGGGATTTGCCGGCGTGGTCGTGGCCCTGACGCTGTTCGCGATGCTGTTGTTCGTCCTGATGCGCGTCGCGCGACGGGCCACCGACCCGTTCTCGAGCTTCTGCGTGTTCGGTATCGCCGGGATGCTGTTTGCCCACATCGTGGAGAACGTGGGCATGGCGGTGAATCTGATGCCGATCACGGGGATCCCCTTGCCGTTCTTCTCGTATGGCGGGTCGTTTTTGCTCACCTGCGCGCTCGCGATCGGCGTCAGCCTGCGGGTCGCGTGGGAGTCACGACAATCCGGCTATGCAGATCACTCCCAATGAGTTACGGGATCAGGGCTGGCGCGGTGTTCGCGACCCGTCCAAATTGTGGCCTCTTGGACCCCCACGATCCCCCGCATGGCCTGGTTTAAGAAGGAGCGCAAGCCCCGCACCTCCGAGCGCGTCAAGCTCGAGATTCCCGCCGACGCGTGGGAAAAGTGCGACAGCTGCGGGCATATCGACATCAAAGAGCGGTTCATCCGCGCGTTCAACGTATGTCCGAACTGCGGCGCCCACCGCCGCATCGGCGCCCAGGACTACATCGACATTCTGGTAGATGAAGGCTCGTGGCACGAGTTGGATGCGGGCCTCAAGTCCGCCGATCCGCTCGGGTTCGAGAACTATCGCGAACGTATGGCAGCCGCCGTCAAGAAGGCGGGGCCGCTCGAGGCGATCCGGAGCGGCTACGGCCGGCTCGACGGCATGCCGATTTATCTCGGCGTGATGGACTTCGCGTTCATGGGCGGCTCGATGGGTTCGGTGGTGGGAGAGAAGATCGCCCGCCTCACCCGGCGCTCCATCGATCGCACGACGCCCTTGATCATCGTTTCGGCGTCGGGCGGTGCCCGGATGCAGGAAGGCATGCTGTCGCTGATGCAGATGGCCAAGACATCCGTCGTCTTGGCGGAGCTCGCCCTCCGCGGGGTGCCGTTCGTTTCGATCCTCACCAATCCCACGACCGGTGGCGTGTCGGCGTCCTACGCGATGCAAGGGGACGTCATTCTGGCCGAGCCGGGGGCAGTCGTGGGGTTCGCCGGGCCGCGCGTCATCAAGCAGACGATCGGTCAGGACTTGCCGGAAGGATTTCAGACCTCCGAGTTTCTCCTCGACCACGGCATGATCGACGCCGTGGTCCCGCGCAGCGAGCTGCGCGAGACGACGGCCCAGTTGCTCCGGCACATGGCGGGTCGGGCGCCGGTGGAGGCGGGCGACTGAACCGGTTGTCCTACGCGGACGCCTGCCGGTACCTGTTCCCCCGACAAGCTGGCCGGATCAAATGGAGCCTCGAGCCCACCTACGAGCTGCTCGAGGCGCTCGGACATCCCGAACGGCAATTTCCCTCGATCCACGTCGGCGGCACGAACGGCAAGGGCTCCACCTGCGCGTTCCTGGTGGCGGCGCTCCGGGCCCGGGGGTTCCGGGTCGGTCTGTACACGTCACCGCATCTCGTGTCCGTGTGCGAGCGCGTCCTCGTCAACGAGGAGCCGATTCGTGAAACGGCCTTCGCCGAATGGACCGCACTGCTGATGCCGCACATCGAGCGGACCGAGGCGAGTTTTTTCGAGGCGATGACGGCGATCGCCTGTGCCGACCTCGCCTCCCGCGACGTGGAGATCGCCGTGATAGAGGTGGGCCTGGGCGGCCGGCTCGACGCGACCAACGTCATCACCCCGCTCGTGTCCGTGGTCACCAAGATCGCGCTGGAGCACGCGGACTACCTGGGTCACGACCTGGCGTCGATCGCGCGGGAGAAGGCCGGGATCGCGAAGCCGGGGGTGCCATTCGTCACCGGGGAGCAGGATCCGGCAATCCGCCAGGAGCTGATCGAGGAAGCACAACGTCGCGGCGCCCAGCCGATCGTGCGGGTCGGGATGGAGCAGACGCCGCCCGGCGGATTCATGCTGGGGCTGCGGGGCGCGCATCAGTGGAACAATGCGTGGGTGGCCCTGGGCGCCCTTAATACCTTGCCGCCGCCATTCGGTCCGGTGGGTCCGTGGATCCCACCGAGTTTCGCCCAGGCCTACGTGCCTGGCCGGTTCGAGGTGCGCGGCCGGTGGATCCTGGACGTGGCGCACAACCCCGACGGCATGCAGGTGCTGGTGCAGGCGCTGCAGGACTACCGGCCACCGCGTCCGCTGCATGCCCTCGTCGGGATCCGGAACGACAAGGACTGGCCGGCGATGCTCGCCACGCTGCGGCCGGAGGTGGATCGACTCGTGCTCACCGTCGCCCCATCCGTGCCGGGGGAGCAACGCTGGGCGGAGCGAGACTTCGCGGGCCAGCTCGACGATCCCTCGGTGCGATTCGAGCCGGACTTTGATCGCGCCCTGCGCGCGATCCAGCAAGATGCCCGGACCATGCTGGTCACCGGCTCCTTTCACACGGTGGGCGATGCCATGGCGCGCTTGCCCGGGTTTGCGCCGATCGGCTAAATTGTTGTGATGCAAGGGAAAGCGCTTCCTGGCTTTCGCGATTTCTACCCCGACGAGCTCGCCCTTCGAAACCAGATCTTCGCCACGTGGCGCAGTGTCGCCACGCGGTACGGCTTCGAGGAGTACGACGGACCGCCGCTCGAGCCGCTGGAGCTGTACACCCAGAAGAGCGGGGAGGAGATCGCGGGGCAGCTGTACGCGTTCCGGGACAAGGGCGACCGCGAGGTCGCGTTGCGGCCCGAAATGACGCCGACCTTGGCGCGGATGGTGGGAGCGAGGGCTCAGGCCCTGAAGAAGCCGATTCGTTGGTTCTCCATTCCCCAGCTGTTTCGCTATGAGCGACAGCAGCGGGGGCGGCTGCGGGAGCACTTCCAGCTCAACATGGACCTGATCGGCGAGTCGGGGCCACTCGCTGATGCGGAGCTGATCGCGGCGGCGATCGACATCCTGCGCGCGTTCGGCCTGGGTCCACGGGACGTCCAGGCACGCGTTTCGGATCGTCGCGTACTGCATGCCCTGTTGGTCGGGCGTGGACTGCGTGAGGAGCAGCTCCCGGACGCTTACGCGGCGGTGGATCGCAGCGAGCGCGAGCCGCGCGAGGCCGTGGAAGCCCGACTGAAAAAGGGCGGCTGGGACGGGCAGGCCATCGCGGCGCTGTTCGACGTGGCCGCTCTGCGGGGGCTCGACGCGATCGACACGGCGCTCGCCCGGGGGCCGGGCGGGGAAGAGGCAGGCGAGTTTCTGCGCGAGTGCTGCCGCGCGCTCGAGGCGATGGGCCTCGGAGAATTCGTGCAGGTCGACCTGACGATCGTTCGCGGCCTGGCCTATTACACCGGCATCGTGTTCGAGCTGTTCGACGCCGGGCGCAGCCTGCGGGCCATTTGTGGCGGCGGGCGCTACGACGGACTCCTCAAGGCGCTGGGGGGCGTCGACCTTCCCGCCTTGGGCTTCGGCATGGGGGATGTGGTGTTGGGCGAGCTGCTCAAGGACCGGGGCGTCGCACCCGCCGCCGCGCGGCGGCTGGATGCCTTCCTCGTCACCGTGAGCGGGGAGGACATCGTTCCGGTGTTGCGGTTGGCGCATGAGCTGCGGGAGCAGGGTGTGGCCGTGGAATACGGACTGCGGCTCCAGACGATCCGCAAGCAGCTGGAATTGGCGGTGGCCCGCGGCACCCCACGCGCGGTGGTCATCGGTCCCGACGAGCGCCGCGACGGGCAGGCGGTGGTGCGCGATCTGCGAACGGGAAGCGAAGAGCGGGTTCCCCTGGTGATGCTCGGCTCGGTGTTGCGCGCGAATGCCTAGTGAAATGGACAGGGGCATGCACCCGGTCAACCTTGCGGAGAAGCTCGCCAGCTTCTCCGGGCATTGGTCTCCGAAGATCGTGGGAGAGTTGAACGGCCAACAGGTGAAACTGGTGAAGTTCTTCGGCCCTTTCGTCTGGCATCACCACGATCACGAGGATGAGCTGTTCTACGTGGTCAAGGGGCAGTTGCGGATGGAGTTGCGCGATCGCGCGGTGGACGTGGCGGCAGGCGAGTTCATCATCGTGCCGCGCGGCGTGGAGCATCGGCCGGTGGCCGACCAGGAGGTCGAGGTCATGCTGTTCGAGCCGGCGTCGACGCTGAACACGGGCAACGTACGCAACGAACGGACCATCGAGCGGCTCGAGCGGTTGTAGCGCGCCCCACAATCCCAGAGGCGAATCCCCGGCATGGCTCAGGCACAGAAGATCACGCCACGCGCCAAGGACTTCAGCGAGTGGTACAACGACGTCATCATGCAGGCCGAGCTGGCCGATTACTCGCCGGTGCGCGGCTGCATGGTGATCCGCCCCAACGGCTATGGCATCTGGGAGCTGATGCAGCGGGCGCTGGACGACATGTTCAAGGCGGCGGGCCACCGAAACGCCTACTTCCCGCTCTTCATCCCGCAGAGCTTCCTCGCCAAGGAAGCGGAGCATGTCGAGGGCTTCGCCAAGGAAGTCGCCATCGTCACGCACACGCGGCTCAAGGCAACGGGCAAGGCCGGCGCGGGCGCGGTGACGCCGGATCCTGCCTCCGCGCTCGAGGAGCCGTTGGTGGTGCGCCCGACGTCGGAAACGATCGTTTACGCGATGTTCGCCAAATGGATCCAGAGCTATCGCGATCTGCCGCTGCTGCTCAATCAGTGGTGCAACGTGGTGCGCTGGGAATTGCGCACCCGCCTGTTCCTGCGCACGACGGAGTTCCTGTGGCAGGAAGGACATACGGCGCACGCCGACGAGGCGGACGCCGAGCGGGAAGCGCGACTCATCCTCGGCATCTATCGCCGCTTCGCCGAGGAGTGGATGGCGATGCCCGTGATCACGGGGGTGAAGACCGACAGCGAGAGATTCGCCGGCGCCCTACGGACCTATGCGATCGAAGCGTTGATGCAGGATCGCAAGGCGCTCCAGGCAGGGACCTCGCATAACCTCGGCCAGAATTTCGCTAAGGCGTTCGACGTGAAATACCAGACCGCCGCGGGCGGCTTGGAGCACGTGTGGAACACATCGTGGGGTGTGTCGACGCGCCTCATCGGCGGGTTGATCATGACCCACTCGGACGACAACGGATTGATCTGCCCGCCGCGGCTCGCGCCGATTCAGGTCGCCATCGTGCCGATCTGGAAAACCGACGCAGAGCGGGCGCAGGTACTTGGCGTGGGAGAGCGCGTCGCCGCCGATCTGGGAGCGGTCGGCGTGCGGGCGACGCTCGATACCCGCGACACCGTGAAACCCGGGGCGAAGTACTTCGAGTGGGAGGCGCGCGGCGTGCCGCTGCGACTCGAGATCGGCCCCCGGGATGTCGCCGCCCAGCAGGTGATGACGGCCCGCCGGATCGGCGGCAAGGCGCCGGCACCGCTGGATGAATTGACCCAGGTCATTCCGGCCATGCTCGACGAGATCCAGGCGGCGCTGCTCAGCGCGGCGCGGGAGCGGCGTGAAGCCGCATCGATCCGCGGCGTCACCAAGGAGCAGTTGATTGCCTTCATGAAGGACCAGGGCGGCTTCGCCTACGGCGGGTTCTGCGGGGACAAGCTGTGCGAGGCAGCCATCAAGGAGTCGACCGCGGCCACCGTGCGGGTGTTGCCCGATCCCGAGTTTCGCTCTCCGCAGGCGCCGACGACCTGCTTGTGGTGTGGGAAGGCGAGTGTGGCCGAGGCGGTGTGGGCGCAGGCGTACTAGGCACAATCGACGACGCCTAGGGCCTCCAGGCAGGATCCGAGTCTTCCCCCGGGTTGTTCGTCAGGTTCACGAGGCCGGTGCCATCGGCATCCATAACGTAGATCTCGGCGTTCCGGTCCCGGCCGCTCGTGAAGGTGATCCGCGACCCGTCTGGCGACCAGGCGGGATGCCCGTCGAACGCCGGGCTCTTCGTCACATTGATGGGCCCCGTGCCGTCGGCGCTCATCACATAGACCTCGCGGTTCCCGTCCCGGTTGGTGTCGAAGGCGATCTTCGAGCCGTCCGGCGACCACGCGGGATAGCCATCGAACGCCGGGTTATTCGTGAGGTTGATGAGACCGGTGCCATCGGCATTCATAACATAGATCTCAGAGTTCCCGTCGCGGTCGCTCGTGAATGCAAGCTGGGGGCAGGCGATCTGGAAGGCGGCCTGCGCCGTGGCTTCGGCGGTCACCGAAACCGCCTGCTGGTCCGGGCCGCTCACCGCGCAGTTGGGGGCGAGGCCGCTGAGGTCGACGGAGTGGTCCCCTGCATGGACCTGCGAGAACGTGACCATTCCTCCATTGACCGCGAGTGCCTGTTCGGCACCCCCATCCAGCGCGACCATGTAGCCATCTGGGTCGACGTTCCAGCCCTTGGTGGAGGCAGTGACCTGGACGTTCCCAGTGGGAGGGCCGCTGGGCTCTGAGCCACTGCACCCCACCGCAACCAAGAGGAATGCCGCACCGCATCGCTGGCGTGGATTCTGCGGCAGTGGTGCCGTCATGGATCATTACCTTGCACGAAGCGGGCTGGCCATGTTGCGCGCTGGGTTGGCCATCGCCGTGGTGTGTTACGGACTGTAGCACAAGTATCTCATTGTGAGCCGGGCGTCAAATCGAGTCGCTGGGATCGACACGACCTGAGCCTCGATCGCGAGATGGCGGCGTTCCGGCAGAACGCACGCCGTCGGTTCAGGCCCCTGACATCGCATTGGAACGGGCCGCTCCGGCCGCTCGCCACACCGTAGAGTACCGCATGGAGCGGGGCGCCACTACGTTGGGGGATCGCGTGGCGACCCTGCGGGGGGCCACTTCCTGATACCACCATTGGCACCACTCGCGGAGGCCGCACGCAAGCGCAGTCCCGTCAACGGGCTACGAAAGTAGGCGCAGGCGTACTGGGGTTCGATCCGGCGCTGTTGACGGCCGTCGCCAGCCGTGTCGGTACTCCGGCGTACGTCTACGGGGCCAACCTGATCCGCGCACAGTACCACGCGCTGGACGATGCCCTGAAGGGGATCGCCCACCGCATCTGCTATTCCGTGAAGGCCAACGGCAACCTGGCCGTGCTGCGGGTGCTGCAGCGGGTGGGGGCCGGGGCCGACATCGTTTCGCTGGGAGAGCTGCGCCGGGTACTTGCCGCCGGATTCTCCCCGGAGGCGATCGTGTTTTCCGGCGTGGGCAAGACCGCGACGGAGATCGAGGAGGCTCTTGAGGTCGGCATCGGGTTTCTCAACGTCGAATCGACGAGCGAGCTGGACGTGGTGTGCGCCGTCGCCCGGCGACTGGGCCGGCCGGCCAATCTGGGCATCCGCGTCAACCCCGATGTCGCCACCCAGACGCATCCCTATACCAAGACCGGTGATCGCACCGCCAAGTTCGGTGTGCCGTTCGGCGACGTGGTGGACCTGGCCCGGCGCATCGCCGCTGAGCCGCCGCTGCGTCTCCGCGGTCTGGCGATGCACGTCGGCTCACAATTGACCGATGTGGGTCCCTACCATCGCGGCACTATCAAGCTGCTGGAGCTGGCCGCAGCGATCCGTGCCTCGGGCATCTCGACCCTCGAATCGCTCGACGTGGGCGGAGGTCTCGGCGTACGCTACCACGACGAGCAGGCTCCGACGCCCGCGGCCTTCGCAGCGGCCGTCGTCCCCCCGATCCAGGCCGCCGGCCTGACACTCCTGTGCGAGCCGGGGCGGTTTCTCGTCGCCAACGCGGGACTCCTCCTGACGCGGGTATTGTATCGCAAGCGGGCGGGCGGCAAAGAGTTCGTGATCGTGGACGCCGGCATGTCCGACTTCGTTCGCCCCAGCCACTACAACGCCCACCACGACATCGTGCCGCTCCTCACCGACAGCCGGCCGGAGCGGTTGGTCAACGTGGTCGGGCCGATCTGCGAGTCCGGGGACTTCCTCGCTCTGGACCGCAAGCTCCCGCTGCCCGAGCCGGGTGAGCTGTTGGCGGTGCTGGGGACCGGCGCATACGGGTTCGTGATGAGCTCGACCTACAATCAGCGGCCACGGCCACCCGAGGTGCTGGTGGAGGGCGACAAATACTTCGTCGCCCGAGCCCGCGAGACCCAGGACGACCTGGTGCGGGGTGAGGTGACCGAAGCGAAAGAGTGGCTCTCGGCGTGAACCAGATTCTGATTCTCGACTACGGCTCGCAATTCACCCAGCTGATCGCACGACGCGTGCGTGAGGCGCACGTCTACTGCGAGATCCATCCGGCCGCACGCGGTGAGGATCTGCCGTTCGTACGGCGGTTCGAGCCCAAGGGCATCATCCTGTCCGGCGGGCCGAATTCGGTGTTCGACCCGGGCGCGCCGACCGCTGATCGAGGGTTGCTCGATCTCGGGATCCCGGTCCTGGGGATCTGTTACGGCATGCAGCTCGTGGCCCATCTGGCGGGAGGGGCGGTCACACCTTCGAGTGAACGCGAGTATGGCCGGGCGGATGTGACGGTGCGGGAGGCGACCGGGCTGTTCGCGGGGTTTGCCGTGGGAGAGGAGATCACGGTCTGGGCGAGCCACGGCGACCGTCTCGAGATGCCACCTCCCGGTTTCCGGGTGACGGGGTCCTCGGCCAACGCCCCCATCGCGGGGTTCCGCCACGAGTCCCGCCCGATTCACGGGGTGCTCTTCCACCCGGAGGTCGTGCACACGCCCCGCGGCGGCGAGATCCTCAACAACTTCCTGTTTGGCATCTGCGGCTGCGAGCCCGATTGGACCCCGGGCCATTTCATCGAGCAGACGGTGACGAGGATCAAGGAGCAGGTCGGGTCCGGCCGGCGGGCGATCTGCGGGTTGTCGGGCGGCGTGGACTCCACGGTTGCCGCGGCGCTCGTCCATCGGGCCATCGGTGACCGGCTCACCTGCATCTTCGTCGATCATGGCCTGTTGCGACTGCACGAGCGCGACCAGGTCGAACGCACCTTCCAGCAGCACATGGGCATCGACCTGCGGGTGGTCGATGCCTCGACCCGGTTCCTGGGCGATCTCGCCGGGATCGAAGATCCCGAGGAGAAGCGACGCCGCATCGGGCACGCGTTCATCGACGTGTTCGAGGAGGCGGCCGGTCACGTAACGGGGGACATCGGCTTCCTGGTGCAGGGCACGCTGTATCCTGACGTCATCGAGTCCACGTCGCCACGGGGGGGGCCGTCGGTGACGATCAAGACCCATCACAACGTCGGCGGGCTACGACCGAATCTGCCGTGGGCGCTGATCGAGCCGCTGCGCGAGCTGTTCAAGGACGAGGTGCGCCAGGTGGGACGCGAGCTCGGGCTGCCTGAGGAGATCGTGGGGCGGCACCCGTTCCCGGGGCCGGGGCTTGCGATTCGGGTGATCGGGCCGGTGAGCGGCGAGCGGCTCGACCTGCTGCGGCAGGTGGACGCGATCTACATCGACGAGATTCGTGAGGCGGGTCTGTACGACACGATCTGGCAAGCGTTCGCGGTGCTGCTGCCGATCAAGTCGGTGGGCGTGATGGGCGACGGCCGCACCTACGATCACGTCGTGGCGCTGCGAGCGGTCACCAGCCGTGACGGCATGACCGCGGATTGGTATCCGTTTCCTCCCGATGTGCTGGCGCGCATCTCGAACCGCATCATCAACGAAGTGCGTGGTGTCAACCGCGTGGCGTACGACGTCAGCTCGAAGCCGCCGGCTACGATCGAATGGGAATGAGGCACCCATCCGGAGGAACCCCATGAACCGCAGAGGTTTCACCCTGATCGAGCTGCTCATCGTCTCCGTCATCATGGGTCTCCTGGTCTCGATCGCGATCCCGCGCCTCGCCAACACCAAGGAAAGGACCTACCTGGCGACGATGAAAGCCGATCTGCGCTATCTAGTGACCGCGCAGGTGGTCTATTCGACGGATTCGCTGCGCTACACGACACTGATTGGGGCCGGAGGCCTCGACTACCGCGTCACTACCGGCAACACCGGCCCATCCATCGCCTTGACGGGGGACGGCTTCACCGCGCAGATGGGGAATACCAACACGACCAAGACCTGCGCCATCTTCGTGGGAACGACGGCGCTAGCGCCGGCGCTCGATGAGGGCGTGCCGGCGTGCAAGTAGCGATGCGTTAGATGTTCTTGTCTTCCAGCAGTTTCAGGAATTCCTTCGGGGTCTTCAGCTTCGCCAGCCGGTCGGGGACGTCGGATTCCTTGGCGAATTGAGCGATCTTGCCGAGCACGGGAAGGTATTGGTTCGAGACTTCAAGGGGCGGGGCGACGATCAGGAAGAAGTAGTTCACCGACTTGTCGTCGATCGCCTTGAAGTCGATGCCTTCGAGCTTGCGCCCGAAGGCCACGCGCAGTCGATTGACCACCAGCGAGCGGCAATGCGGAATGGCGATGTTCTGGCCGATCCCCGTGGAGCCCAGGGTCTCACGGCGCTTCAACATCTTGTACAGCATGCCGTCGGCCTTCTCGTCGAGCTTCAGCAGTCCTACCAGCTCCCTCAGGACCGCGTCCTTGGCGGTGCTCTTGAGGTTCAGGTCGATCGCGTCTTCCGCAAAGAACTCACGCAGGTGCAAAGTCGCTCTCACGAAGGAGATCGGGCTCGTAACGTAATGGCGAGTTGCTGTCTGCGCAACGCGCTATTACGTTGGTGCGCATGAAGTTCCCGTATTCGGTTGGGTTCGACGTGCCGCTCTTCCTCGCTCCGATGGCCGGCGTGAGCGAGGCGCCGTTCCGGCAGATCTGCCGGCACTTCGGCGCCGACGTCGTCGTGTCGGAGTTCATCTCGTCAGTGGGTGTCTCGCTCCGGATCGAGCGGGTGCTGGCCGACATGCGCTTCGAGGAGCGTGAGCGCCCGATCGGGATCCAGCTGTACGGCGCCGACGCCGATACGATGGCGCGCGCGGCCGGGATGGTCACGGATCTGTTCCACCCCGACTACGTCGACATCAACTTCGGCTGCCCGGTGAAGAAGGTCGTGCGCAACAACGGGGGCTCCGGGTGCCTCAAGGACATGGCGCTGGTGGGGGACATCATCCGTGCCGTGCGGGGCGCGACCACCCTGCCGGTGACGGTGAAGATCCGGAGCGGATGGGACGAGCCGCAGCGCGACCCTGTGACGATCGCGCGCCGTTGCCAGGACGCCGGGGCGCTCGCGTTGGCGCTGCATCCTCGGACGCGGACCCAGCTGTACTCGGGAACGGCCAACTGGGATGAAATCGCCCGCGTGGTGGAAGCGCTCGAGATTCCCGTGATCGGCAATGGCGATATCCACCGTGCCGAGGACGTCCTGGCGATGCACCGTCACACCGGGTGCGCCGGGGTGATGATCGCGCGCGGCTCATTCGGGAATCCCTGGATCTTCGCCCAGGCGCGCGACCTGCTCGAAGGGCGACCGATGCGACCGGCCGCTGGCGCCGCGGAGCGCTTTGCCGTGGCGCTGGAGCACGCGCGGCTGGCCCTCCGGTTACAGGGAGATTCGCGCCGGACCGCGCTCGAATTCCGCAAGCATCTCGGCTGGTATACAAAGGGCCTGCCGGGTTCGTCCGAGCTGCGACAGCGATTGTTCGCGATCGAGTCCATGCAGGAGGCCGAGACGTTGTTCAGCGGCTATCTGGCGGCCGCGTGAATCTCGACGATCTGGGAAGCGTGTTCGAACGGCTTCCCTTCGCCACGATCGATCACCTCCGGCCCGTCACGCAGGGGCATCCGGAGGTGATTTTTTCCCAGGGCAAGACGGCGGCGCAGGTCGTGGCGATCGCCGAGCGGCTCGTGGCCGCTGGCGGCACGTTCCTCGCGACGCGCACCGAACCGGAGCACCGGGCGGCCCTGCGGGAGCGATTCCCTCGCGCGGAAGTGAACGAGCTGGGGCGGACCGCGTTTCTGGCGCCCGATCCTGAGCCACCGCCCACGGGACGAGGGACGATTCTCGTCGTCACGGCCGGCACGGCGGATCTCCCCGTTGCCGAGGAGGCCGCGGTCACGGCGCGCGCGCTGCGCAATCGCGTCGAGCGACTCACCGACGTGGGGGTGGCGGGTATCCACCGCGTCCTCAGCCAGACCACGTTGCTGCGCGAGGCCGCGGTCGTCATCGTGGTGGCGGGCATGGAAGGCGCCTTGCCGAGCGTGGTCGGCGGCCTGGTGAAGCGTCCGGTGATCGCCGTCCCGACCAGCGTGGGCTACGGCGCCGCCTTCGGTGGGCTCGCGGCCCTGCTCGGCATGCTCACGTCCTGCGTCGCGGGCATCACCGTGGTCAACATCGATAACGGGTTCGGCGCCGCGGCGGCCGCCAGCCGGATCAATCACCTGTGAGAAGCAGCGGGCGGTGGCTGGCACGCACGCTCCGCGTGGGCGGATTGGCGGTGTGCGGCGTGGCCGTGTGGCGCGGCGGCCTCTGGGCCCTCGTCGCCGTGGGTGGAGGGTTCTCACTCGCCTACGGCTTCCGCATGGCTCGCGTCATGCGTACGTGGCTGCACGACCAGACACCGGTCACCCCGTCCGACCTCGCCCACATGTTGGACCTTCTGCGCCGAGCCCATGACGCCGTGGGGGCCTGGGCGGTGGGGCTGGACGAAGAGGAAGTGGAAGCCTACGGCGATCCCAAGCCGTCGGGGCCGGTGCGCGAGCGCGGCGGAGCCATCGTGCAGCTCGCCTCGGTCGATGGCCGCTCGCACGTGGCCCGGGAGGAGGAAGGGACGTACGTGGCCGTCGGGGACTTCCCCTACGGCGCGGGTCTGCTGCTGTCCGAGCGGGATGCGGATCCCGAAATCGCCCAATCGGTCACGGAAGAGCTGCGGCGCATCGTCGCCGCGATGCGGCTCTCGGAGCTCGAGGTCCCCGAGGGGCAATTCCAGCTCGTGGCGAGGCAGCTCGCCATGATCGCCGCCGGGGCGCAGACGCTCGAAGGCGTCGCCAAGGCGGGCGCCGAGCTGGCGCAGCAGCTGGCGCAGCGAGGGACGGCGGTGGTGATTCAGGATCCGACCACCCAGGCAACCACGATCTTGGCGGTCTCGACCGCGGCGGACCGCCGCCTCGCCGGTCTTCCCCTGGTCGGAGAGGCGCCTGTAATCCGAGCCATGCAGACCGGACTCCCGGTGATGACGCAGGCGAACGATGATATTTTCGGCCCTGGTGCCCCGGAGCGGCGCCGCCAGGAGCGTGCCGGATCCGCCTATCCCCTCATGGACGGCCATTTCGCGATCGGGGCGCTGGTGCTCCTGGGACCGGCGATCCTGCCCGAGTCGCCGCTGGCGGAGCAGGTGGGGCAGCTGGTGGCGGAGCTCGGGCCCCGACTCGCTGCCGCGCGGGCCGTCCATGAGGCGGAGCAGCGGGCGGTGGTGGACCCGCTCACGGGTCTGCGCAACCGGCGGGAGTTCGAGCGTCAGATCGAGGCGTTCAAGGCCAAACAGAAGGAGCACGGCCCGGGCGAACCGGTCACGCTCGTCTACGCCGACCTCGATCGATTCAAGGCACTGAACGACGGTCTGGGCCACGCGGCCGGAGACTCGGCATTGCGACACTTCTCCGGCGTGCTGCAGAAACAGATTCGTGACCGCGACCTGGTGGCGCGGATCGGCGGCGAGGAGTTCGCGGTGTGGTTGCCCGGGACCCCGCTCGGCGAGGGGATGGAAGTGGCCGAGCGCATCCGGCGCGCCGTCGAGACGGAAGCATGGCAGTGGAACGGGTCGCGCTATCCGCTCACGGTGTCGTGCGGCGTCGCCGGTTTCCCCGAGAGTGTCGGCGACCTGAACAATCTGCGCGGGGCCGCCGACGCCGCCCTGTACCGGGCCAAGCAGGAGGGCCGCAACCGCGTCTCGCAGGCCCCGCCGTACACCCCCTGAGTCCACCGTGAAATCCCCGGGATTGGCCAAGGCCTTCCGCGTGAAGGACGGAGACGGCTTTCGACTCGAGTCCATCAGCCCGGGAGATACCCGGGGCATCAAGTCCAAGGAGCAGGCCGCCAATGGGTTGGCCCGCGGCGTGGAGCGTCTCGCGGCGCTCCAGGAGAAGCTGTACGCGGACGACCACTGGGCGGTGCTGCTGATCTTCCAGGCGATGGACGCGGCGGGGAAGGACAGCACGATCAAGCACGTGATGTCCGGGGTGAACCCGCAGGGATGTCAGGTGTTCGTGTTCAAGGCACCGTCCCCGGAGGAGTTGGACCACGATTTCCTCTGGCGCACGACCCGGTGCCTGCCGGAACGGGGGCGCATCGGGATCTTCAACCGCTCCTATTACGAAGAAGTCCTCGTGGTGCGCGTGCACCCGGAGTTTCTCGAGAAGCAGCGGTTACCCGCCGGGCTCGTGAGGCGGGACGTGTGGCAACAGCGCTTCGAGAGTATCCGCACCCACGAACGGCATCTGGTCCGCAACGGCACCCTCGTCCTGAAGTTCTTCCTCCACGTGTCGCGCGAGGAGCAGCGGCGGCGGTTGCTGGCCCGGCTGGATGAGCCGGCGAAGAACTGGAAGTTCAACGCCGGTGACCTGGGGGAGCGCGATCGCTGGGACGAATTCATGGCGGCGTACCAGGACATGATCCGGCACACCGCCACACGCCACGCGCCGTGGCATGTCGTGCCGGCGGATCACAAGTGGTTCACCCGGCTCGTGGTGGTGGACGCGATGATCGAAGCGCTGGAAGGACTCGATCTCGCGTTCCCCGTGATGCCTGCGGAGCAACGCAAGGCGATGCAAGCGGCCAGGGTGGCGCTCGAGCGCGAGTGAAGGGTTGAATTCCGTCGTCGGGGTCGCTACGTTCGGCCGTGAAGGGGGCGACAGGCTTCGACGGGTTAGATGAGGTTGTCGCTGCGTGCCCAGGTCGTCAGTCACCTGGCTAAACAACTGGCAAACGCACAACTGCCAATTCAAACCTGGCACTGGCTGCGTAAGCTTCGGCTTCACGCACCTGCGTGAGTGGCAGCCCGCCTGAGGCGGCGCTCACGTATCGCAAAGTCGGGCTGGTCTGATCCGGGGCCCGACCGGATCGGACGAGAGTTGAACGGGCTCGTCATCAGTGTGGCCGGCGGTGCGCCGTGCTGGTGAGATCCAACAAGCGTCGCCTACGCACGTAGGAGCGATTTCGGAGTCTTGCTCGGACCGGGGTTCGATTCCCCGCGCCTCCATCAACGAATCAGGGAAGAGGGAAGGGGGAAGGGGGAAGAGCCCCATCCCCCTTCTTTCATATGGGGGGTCATGCAACGTCTGGAAAAGTCCAAGGACGAGTGGCGGCGCCTGTTGGACCCGGCGGTGTACGGAGTGTTATTCGAGGAAGGCACGGAGCGGGCGTTCACGAGCCCGCTGAACGCCGAGAAACGCCCAGGCACGTTCGTGTGCGCGGCGTGCTTCCTGCCGCTGTTCGAGTCGTCGACCAAGTACGACAGCGGGACGGGGTGGCCGAGCTTCTTCCGTCCGATCGAAGGCCGGTTGGGCACCTCACGTGACTTCAAGCTGCTGGTTCCGCGTAGCGAGTACCACTGCGTCCGCTGCGGGGGCCACCAGGGCCACGTTTTCTCGGACGGCCCGACGCCCACGGGGCAGCGCTACTGCAACAACGGGGTCGCCTTGAAGTTCGTCCCGGCGGGGGAGGCAGAGCCGCCGTTGCGGACCTAGGCTCGAGTGGCATCTTGCCGGCATGTTTATCGGTCATTTTGCCGTGGGCTTTGCCGCCAAACGCCTCGCACCCAGGGCGTCGCTGGCTCCGCTCCTCGCCGCTCCGCTTCTGGCCGATCTCCTCTGGCCGATCTTCCTCCTGTTTGGGCTCGAGCGGGTCCAGATCAATTCACCCGGCGGCAACCCGTTCCTGGCGCTCACGTTCATCTCATACCCGTGGTCCCACAGCCTCGTGACGAACGTGGTCTGGGGGGCACTGTTCGGCGGCATCTATTACCTGATTACGCACTACCGGACCGGCACCGGAGCGGCCCGTGTATGGGAAGGTGCGCTACATGTCGTTCGAGAGTACCAGGCGCAAATTCGACAGCACCGCCTACATCCAACGCTGGGCGGCTAGTGGCGGGCGGCGTTGATCGAGCGCAGCAACGCTCGGGAGGGGACGAAGGCTCGCGGGGCGGTGCCGGCCATGGGACGGGCTATGGTCGAGGCAACCGCGGCCGCCGCCGCGGGAGCCGGCATCTGAAATGCCGGGGCCATGCTCCGCGACATGCTCGTCACGTTGTTTGTTGCGACCATCGCCGCACCGGCGCGGGTCAGGCGCCGTGGCAGCGGCGAAGCGGCAGCGACCTCGACGGGCTCCGGTTGATCCGGAGTCAGCCGGGCGTGACTAGGCGCGGTCGGTTGCACCACGACGATCTGGGGCCGCGGGCGGGGCGGGGGTGGCACGAGCCGTCGGGATGCCGGGCGCAACCGCATCGGGAGTGTGATCGCCGCCGGCGGCGGTGGAGGCGCGGGCGGCGTGGGCCGGACGATGCGCCGGAACGGTACGTAGAACGGCACGTAGACCGGGTACACGACGGTGTTCGACTCGTACGTCGAGTTGTCCGTGTAGGTGTTGGTGACGCTGTTGTCCTGCACGCCGCAGAAGGAATCGACCAGGTTCGCGCCCGAGCAGTCGACCACGGAGGAATTGTTGGCCACCGCTCCGTTGCCGTAGCCGGTCGTTCCGGGGGAAGGTGATCGAGCGTGCCGGGCCGTGAGACAGCTGAAACAGACGGTGTCTGAGGCGGCGCGGCTCGCCAGCGTCCCCGGCGTGCCGTACGCGGTCACGTCGTAGTCGTAGGGCTGACCGTCCGCGACGCGGTCGGCGATATCCAAGAGAGCCGCGAACGCATTGCCGGCGGTGGGCTGCAGCAACAACGCCTGCTCATAGTCCCACCGATTGCCGTGGCGCAGCGGATCGAACTGGAACGGATGTCTTGAGCGGGCGGCGAACAACGTCCCGCGGCCGCGAGTTTCGACTCGGAACGTGGCGCCGTCGTCCGAGCCGGTGACTTCGAACGGGGCTCCCGCCGGAACGACGGCTTGATCCTCAGGTGTGAGCGGATACAACACGCGAATGCGCCCCAGGGCATCGGTGTGGAGCACCACAAGGTAGCCCGGCTCGCGCAGCTTGACGTAGACGCGCGCCCCCGCGCCCACCTGATACACGGTGTCTGAGACCCAGATGCGCACACCGGGGTCGCCGATCGGCCGGTGCCCGGTAGGCGATTGGGCAGCAGTCTGGGCGAGCAGCCCGAGCGCGAAAGCGGAATGGAGCAGCATGGAGGCGGCCTTCCCACTCTACCCTGTGGTCCTTGAAAGGGTCAAGTGAGCAGGGTTGCAGGGACGTGGGCGGGCCCCATATTCCGCACGCCACCGAACGTTGGTTCGATGCTGGGAAACCCGATTGTAGGAGGCGAGATGGGCGCTGTCATGGATTTGTTCCGGGTGCTGTTTGAGCCGACCGCCGTGTTCGAGCGCGTGCGGGAGCGGCCGCGTTTCCTGATGCCGGCCATTGGGTTGTCCATCATCGTCGTCATCATCACCTATCTGATGACTCCGTATACCCAGGCCGCCATGGCGACCCGCATGGCGCAGATCGCGCAACAGAACCCACAGGCGGCCGCCCAGGCGGCGAAGTTCCAGTCGATTGGTCTCGTGTTCGCCCCGATTGCGGTATTCATTGGCCTGCTCATTGCTGGCGGACTGCTGTGGCTGCTCGTGATGCTGCTGGCGGGGGGGGACGCGAAGTTCAAGACGCTGCTCAGCGTGGCCTGTTATACGGCGCTGCCCTCGATTCTGCTACAGGTCGCGGCGCTGGTCGTTCTGAAGCTCAAGGGGGTCGAAGCGGTGTCCTCAATGGAGGATCTGCGACCCCCGCTGGGTCTGAACCTGCTCGCGCCCAACGCAACGGGATTTACCGGCGCCGTGCTGGCGGGGATCAACCCGTTCACCATTTGGGGCTTGGTCTTGACGGCGATCGGCGTTCAGGTGACCCACAAGACGTCCAAAGGCTCTGCCTACACCGTTGCGATCGTCGCGATGGTGCTCGGGGTTTTGATCGGGGCGCTGTTCGCCGGACTGGGCGCCAAGAGCAGCAGCTGAGGGCGATCTAGACCGTTGCCCTGGTTCGATTGATCACGCCCGCCTCTTCGAGGGCCGCCTGGGCCGCGGCGAGGCGGGCGATTGCCACCCGAAACGGGGAGCAGGAGACGTAATTGAGTCCGGCGCGGTGGCAGAACTTCACCGACGCCGGCTCTCCCCCGTGCTCGCCGCAGATTCCCAGCTTCAGGTCGTTGCGCGCCCCACGGCCGAGTTTCACCGCGAGGTTGATCAACTTCCCGACGCCGTCCTGGTCCAGTACCTGAAACGGATCCTCCTTCAGGATTCCGGATTCCACGTAGAACGGCAGGAATCTCCCGGCGTCGTCGCGTGACAGCCCGAAGGTGGTCTGGGTGAGATCGTTGGTCCCGAAGGAGAAGAACTCCGCCTCCTTGGCGATCTCGTCGGCGGTGAGGGCGGCGCGCGGCAGCTCGATCATGGTCCCGACGAGGTAGGGCACGGCGCGACCTTGGGCGTGGAACACTTCCTGCGCCACGCGGCGCACGATTTGCGCCTGGCGCCGCAGCTCTTCCGCCACGGCGACGAGCGGGATCATCACCTCCACCACGACCGTCTTGCCGCGGGCCACGACGTGGCACGCAGCCTCGAAAATCGCCCGCGCCTGCATCTCGGTGATCTCGGGGTAGGTGATGCCCAGCCGGCAGCCCCGGTGCCCGAGCATCGGGTTCACTTCGACCATTCCATCGACCAGCTTCTTAAGCCGCGCGAGCGGAAGTTTCATGACCTTGGCGAGGCCGGCGATCTCTTCCTTGGTATGCGGCAGGAACTCGTGCAGTGGCGGGTCGAGCAGGCGAATCGTCACCGGATAGCCCGCCATGGCCGCGAAAATGCCTTCGAAATCCGCGCGCTGCATCGGCAGCAGCTTGGCAAGCGCCTTGCGCCGGCCCGCTTCATCCGGGGCGACGATCATTTCCCGCATTGCGGTGATGCGGTCGCCCTCGAAAAACATGTGCTCCGTGCGGCACAGCCCGATCCCTTCAGCGCCGAAGGCCCGGGCCCGCTTGGCGTCCGCCGGCGTGTCGGCGTTGGTGCGCACCCGCAAGCGGCGTCGGGCGTCGGCCCAGCGCATCAGTCGCTGGTAGTGTGCCCCGATCTTCGGCTGGACCAGCTTGGCGGCGCCGAGGATGACGCGACCGGTCGTGCCGTCGATCGTGAGCGTCTGGCCGCGTTTGACGATACGGCCGTTGGCGCGGAAGCGACCCAATTCCGGCTCGACGTCGATGTCCTTGGCACCCACGACACAGGTCTTGCCCATGCCGCGCGCCACGATCGCCGCGTGGCTGGTCATGCCACCGCGCGCGGTGAGCACGGCCTGGGCGGCCACGATGCCGTGGAAGTCCTCGGGGCTCGTCTCGGGGCGGACGAGGATCACCTTGCGTCCCTGCTTGGCGAGCGACTCGGCTTCGTCCGCGTCGAACACCGCCTCACCGATGGCCGCGCCGGGTGAGGCGGGCAAGCCTTTCGCGACGACGGTCACCCTGGCACGGGGATCCACCATCGGGTGGAATACCTGATCCAGATCCTGCGGCGGCACGCGTTGCACCGCCTCGTCCTGTGAAATCCGTCCCTCGTCGACCAGCTCGACGGCGATGCGCACCGCGGCCAGCCCCGTGCGTTGAGCGCGTCGGGTCTGGAGCATGTACAGCTTGCCATGCTCGAAGGTGAATTCGATGTCCTGAACGTCGTGGAAATGCTGCTCCAGCTTCTCGGCGGCCCCGGCGAGCTCACGATAGATCCTGGCGAGCCTGCCGCGCTTCATTTTGGCGATGGAGTCCGGTGTGCGGGCACCGGAGACGACGTCCTCGCCCTGCGCGTTGATGAGGAAGTCGCCGTTCAGCACTCGTTCGCCGGTGCGGCAATCACGCGTGAAGGCCACGCCCGTACCGCAATCCTCACCCATATTGCCGTACACCATCGCCATGATGTTGACGGCCGTGCCCAGGTCGTCCGGTATGTCGTGCACGCGGCGGTAGTCAATCGCGCGGCGGGTACGCCAGCTCTTGAATACCGCTTCGATCGCGCCCCACAGCTGGGCCTGGGGATCATCGGGGAACGGAACGCCGGAACGCGCCTGGACGATGGCCTTGTATTCGCGCACCAGCGCCTGCAGATCCTCGGCGGGGAGATCGATGTCCCGCGCGGCCTTGCGGCGGCGCTTCAGCTGGTCCAGGACCTCGTCGAACGGCGCCTTGCCGAGGTCGAACACCACGTCGCCGTACATCTGCACGAAGCGGCGGTAGGAGTCGTAGGCGAACCGGGGATTGCCGGAGCCGGCGATGAGTCCTTGGACGGTGTCGTCGTTCAACCCCAGGTTCAGAATCGTCTCCATCATGCCCGGCATCGAAACGGCCGCGCCGGATCGGACGGAGACGAGCAGTGGGCGAGCCGGGTCGCCGAATTTCCGCTCGGTGGCCTGCTCCAGCTGTTTCAGATGCCGCTGGACCTCTTCCCGCAGCGCGGGTGGGAAGCTGCCATCTTCGAGGTAGCGCAGGCAGAGCTTGGCCGAGATGGTGAAGCCCGGTGGCACGGGAAGGCCGAGGTTCGCCATTTCGGCGAGCCCTGCACCTTTGCCGCCCAGCACATCCCGCATGGCAGCCGAGCCATCGGCCCGGCCCGGTCCGAAGAAGTAGACGAACCGCTCGAGCGACGGCATGGGAGAGAAGTGCTCGGGAGTTGAGGGTTAGACGGTGACCGGCGCCAGCGGAACGGCGTGCCGGGTCGCAAGGTGGGAGTCCGGGATCGTCGTCGGATACTCGCCGGAGAAGCACGCGTGGCAGAAACCCGCGGGATCGCCGCCGGCGGCCCGCAGCATGCCCGCCAGCGAGAGATAGCCGATGGTGTCGACCCCCAGGTGGTGGCGAATGTCCTCCACCGAATGGCTGGAAGCGATCAGCTCGGACTTGGTCGGTGTGTCGATGCCATAGTAGCAGGGTCCGGTGATCGGCGGTGAGGCGACGCGGAAATGCACTTCGCGGGCGCCCGCGGCCCGGATCATCTGGACCAGGCCCTTGCTGGTGGTGCCGCGAACCAGCGAGTCGTCCACGACGACGACCCGTTTCCCTTCCACCACTTCGCGCACAGGGTTGAACTTGATCTTGACCTTGGCGTTGCGGCCGTCCTGCGTCGGATTGATGAACGTGCGTCCGACATAGTGGTTGCGGATCAACCCGTGCTCGAGCTTGACGCCGCTTTCCTCGGCAAAGCCGAGCGCCATGGCGTTCGAGGAATCGGGGACGGAAAACACGCAATCTGCTCCGGGGGCGGGATGCTCGCGTGCCAACTCGCGTCCCAGCGCGCGGCGGACACGATCGACGGAGCGGCCGAAGATCGTACTGTCGGGGCGCGAGAAGTACACCAGCTCGAAGACGCAGCGGCGGTGCGGCTGGGACGGCAGCGGCGGCAGGCGATCGACATCGCTGCCCTGCAGCCGCAGGAACTCCCCCGGCTCGAGCTCTCGCACGGGCGTGGCTGCCACCAGGTCGAACGCGCAGGTCTCGCTCGCGACCACGTACCCAGTGCCGAGCCGTCCGAGCCAGAGCGGCCGGAAGCCGCGCGGATCGACGATGGCATACAGCGTCCGGCCGATGGTGACGACCAGCGAATACGCGCCTTCGACCCGCTCCAACGCGTCGAGTAGCTGATCCTCGGGCTCGCGGGCCTCGGAACGCGCGATCAGGTGGATCAGGACCTCGCTGTCGGAGGACGTCTGGAAGATGGAGCCCTTGTCCACGAGGTCGGCCCGCAGCTGGGCGGCGTTGGTCAGGTTGCCGTTGTGTCCGAGGGCGAGCGGTCCCTCGCGGTAGCGGGCCAGAATCGGCTGGGCGTTGGCGAGCACGGAGCTGCCGGCCGTGGAATATCGGGTATGACCGATGGCGACGTCACCGGGCAGCCCGGTGAGGACCGATTCCGTGAAGATGTCGGAGACGAGACCCATGCCGCGGTGGGAGCGCGCGACCCCTTCGCCGTCGATCGCGACCGCGCCAGCGGATTCCTGGCCGCGGTGCTGGAGGCTATAGAGGCCGAGGTAGGCTACCCGAGCGGCGTCAGGAACGCCGGAGACGCCGATGATGCCGCACATGGGACGATCAGTCTCCCATTCGCCGAGGGATGGCGCCGAAATATAGCTGGCGCAGCCGGCCGACGGGGTGCTCGATGGCGCCGTCCCGGATGAGAATCCGCAGTGTGCCGTCCGGATCGCCGACGGCGCCCGCCGGGAAGATCGGCACTCCATGCCCTGCGGCGAGAGCGGCGACCGCGGTCGCGCGCTCGGAGGCGCAGGTGATCACCGCCCGGCCGTGCGATTCGCTGAACAAGAGCTCTGCTGCGCCAAGCGTCTGGCCGTAGGGACGCAGATCGACGTCGAGCCCGATCCCCGCCTCTTGATACGGCCCGCCCATGGCGACTTCCGCCAGCGCCACCGCCAGCCCGCCGTCCGAGCAATCGTGCGCGGAGCGCAGCAGACCCTGTCGCGCAGCGGCGACGAGCAGGTCGACCAGACGCCGTTCCGCATCGAGATCGACGACTGGCGGCTCGCCCCCGGTGCACGCGAGCACCGCCTCCCAGTACGCGGAGCCACCCAGGTCGGCGCGCGTTTCACCCAGCACGAAAAGGCGGTCCCCTTGGACGCACGCGTGGCTTGGGACGGCATGATCCACGTGCTCGAGTAGACCTACCATGCCGATGACCGGGGTCGGGTCGACGGCGCCGGTGGGGCTCTCGTTGTAAAACGAGACGTTTCCTCCCGTGACCGGCGTGCCGAACGCGCGGCAGGCGTCGGCGATTCCCCGGCACGCCTCGCGGAACTGGAAAAAGACGGCCGGGCGCTCGGGGTTGCCGAAATTGAGGCAGTCCGTGATGCCCAACGGCTGGGCTCCGGTACAGGCGATGTTGCGCGCGGCTTCGGCGACTGCCGCCTTGCCGCCCTCGTAGGGCCGCAACCGGACGTAGCGCGAATTGCAGTCGGTGGTGACGGCGAGGCCGAAGTCCGTGTGCCGAACGCGGAGCACGCCGGCGTCACCGCCGGGAGCGAGCACCGTTCCGGCCTGGACGGTGGAATCGTACTGCTCGAACACCCAGCGCTTGGAAGCGAGGGGCGGGTGATCGAGCAAGCGGAGCAGGCTGTCGGTCGGGTTGGGGAGCGGGGAGCGGGGAGCGGGATGCTCCGAGCGCAGGCGGGCGACCGCCTCGTCTTCTCTTGCTTCGGGATAGTAGACCGGGCAGTCCTCGACCAAGGGCGCGCCCGGAATCTCGACCACCACCCGGTCGCCCCAGGTGCAGCGGTACATCCCGTCGTCCGTCACCCGGCCGATCGGGGTCGCGGTCAGCTCCCACTTGGCGGCGATGTCCTGGATCTGGGCCACGCGATCGTGTTTGGCGACCACGAGCATGCGCTCCTGGGATTCGGAGAGCAGGATCTCGTAGGGCGTCATGCCGGGCTCACGGGTGGGGACGAGCGACAGATCGATCTCGACGCCCACGCCTCCGCGTGCCGCCATCTCAGCGGATGAGGAGGTCAACCCGGCCGCACCCATGTCCTGGATCGCGACGATGTGCCCTGAGGCGATCAGTTCGAGGCTGGCTTCGAGCAGCAGCTTCTCGGTGAATGGGTCGCCGACCTGCACCTGGGGGCGCCGTCGTTCGCTCTCGTGCGACAGGTCCTCGGACGCGAACGACGCCCCATGGATGCCGTCGCGCCCGGTACTGGCGCCGACTGCGAGCAACACGTTGCCGACGCCGTGCGCGGCGGCGGTGATCAGGTCCGTCTCTCGCAGGATGCCGACGCACATCGCGTTGACCAGCGGATTGCCCGAGTAGCCGGGCGCGAAGTCGACCTCGCCGCCCAGGGTGGGCACGCCGACGCAGTTTCCGTAATCGCCGATGCCGCGCACGACGCCCGCGAACAGGTACCGGTTGCGCGCCTCGTCCAGGGGTCCGAACCGGAGGCTATTGAGCAAGGCGACCGGGCGCGCGCCCATGGTGAACACGTCGCGCAGAATGCCGCCTGCCCCCGTGGCCGCGCCCTGATAAGGCTCCACGGCCGACGGATGATTATGCGATTCGATCTTGAACGCGACGGCCCAGCCGTCGGGCAGCCGGAGCACGCCGGCGTTTTCCCCTGGGCCCTGGACCACCTGCGGCCCCTCGGTCGGGAAGGTCTTCAGTATCGGGCGGGAGTGTTTGTAGGAGCAGTGCTCGCTCCACAGTGCCGAGAAGATCCCGAGCTCGGCGAACGTGGGCGCGCGGCCCAGCAACGCCTCGATGCGGGCGTACTCGTCGTCAGTGAGGTTGTGCTCGCGGATCACCGCCGGCGTAATCGGCGGGTCGCCGGGAAAGGGGCCGGGGGGGGGGGCCCGACTCACGTGTCGGAAGCCCGCGCGCCCGACATGCCCTTCATCACGGCCCGCAGCACCCGGCCGATGACGTTCGGCTGCGGATGCTTCAGCACGGCTTCCGCCTCACCCGCGTCGAACCAGATGCCGTGGCAATGAGTGCACTGGTCGATCTGGATCCCGTCCCAGTCGCCGGTGATGAGATCGTAGCCGCACTTGGGGCACTTCATGTAGTGCGACTTGCGCTCGGCATCAGCCGCGCTCTGCTGGAGCGTTTCGCGCTGCTGGCGCAACAGCTCCGCGTCGCGCTTGGCGAAGTATTCTTCCTCGTTGCGGCTCGTTCCGTTGGACATGGGCTAAGCGCTCACTGGAGCGTAGGCATGGGGGTGCGTCCCGGCGGCGAAGTCGATTGGCCGCTGTACCCGTGACCGGCCCAGCGGACGATCGCGTCGACGACCTGGCCGTCCTGGAGAATCACGACGTCGTCGGTACCGCAGCTGCGCTCACACCCGTTGGGATAGTGGAGGTAGGTGAAACTGCCCGCGTGCCGCACCGCCGAGGGGGGACCCCACAGCGTCACGACGTCGTTCTCGCCCATCCCAGGCGCGACGGTTCCTGTATCGGGGGAATTGTACGGTACGTCGTGGAGCACCGGAGCCGGAGCTGCGGGTCGGGTGGACGGGGGTGACGCGACCGGAGGCGGCTGCACGCCGGCGGGGGCCGCAGGGGTCCCGGGCTTCTTGGTGGTGTCCCGGGCCGCCGTTTGCGTGGCGGGCGTCTGGTTGCGGTTTTTCCGCTTGTTCAACGCCTCTTTGATCTTAGCACAACCCAGGGTGGTGCCCGCCAACAGCGCGCACATCACCAGCATGCTGCGTCGCATGAGCCGCCTCCAGGGAGAGAAAGACCCGAGCGCCGTCCGTGCCACCGACGACCGATGCGGCGCGCCGCTCGGGGTGCGGCATGATCCCGACCACATTGCGGCCCGCGCTGCAAATGCCCGCGATGTCGCGCGTCGAGCCATTGGGATTGTCGCCGACGTAGCGCCACACTACCCGCCCCTCGGCTTCGAGCTCCGCGGTGGTACGCTCATCCGCCACGAAGCGCCCGTCGCCATGCGCGACCGGGAGCACGAGTTCTTCACCCCGCCGGTACAGGTGGGTGCAGGGCGTGTCCGTGGCTTCGACGCGTACGCGCACCGGCCGGGACAGGAAGCGCAGGCGCGCATTACGCATCAGGGCCCCGCTCAAGAGCCCCGCTTCGCACAAGATCTGAAATCCGTTGCAGATGCCCAGCACGGCGCCACCGGCGCGGGCATGTGCCGTCACCGCGTCCATGACGGGCGAGAATCGCGCGATCGCCCCGGAGCGGAGATAATCGCCGTAACTGAATCCTCCCGGGAGAATCACGACGTCCGGCTGTTTCAGGTCCGTGTCCCGGTGCCAGACGTAGTACGCGTCCGATCCGGCGGAGCGAGCGGCGTCGAGGGTGTCCGCATCGCAATTCGATCCGGGGAAAACGACGACCGCGACACGGCGCATCAGGCCGCCTCCACCAGCAGCTGGTAATCCTCGGTCACCGGGTTGGCGAGCAAGCGGTCGCACATGGCGCGCGCGCGCGTGGTCGCGGCATCGGACGTGGGGGCGTCCAGGTGCAGGACGAGGTGCTTGCCCACCCGCACCTCGCCGACTTCGGCGAAGCCCAGTGCGTGCAGGGCATGATTCACGGCCTGGCCCTGCGGGTCGAGGAGCGCGGCGCGTGGCATGACCCGGATCTCGACGCGGTAGGCGGCCATCACGAGCGCCCGCGTGGTGAGATGCCGCGCGAGCGAGGCCCGGTGGCATCACCGACCCGGTCGGCGTCGTCGTCGGTCATCACAATCGGACCCGCCACATCCGCTTCGTCGGTCGTGTCCCCGCCCTCGAAGAAGCCCAGAATGCCGGCGCGCGCCACCCCGTAGGTCATATAGACGATCCCCAAGGGGAAGAAGAACACGTCGTGCTGCCAGATCCCGAAGAAGAGGATAAGCAGGAGGGTGGCGAGTCCCAAGAGGCCCTTGAAACTGCGCAGGCTCGCCCGCGGCAAGGTGGCGTAGCGCACGTTGCTCACCATCAGGATGGTGCAGGCGATCATCAGGAAATTGAGAGGCAGCCAGGTCAGCCCGTGCAGGGCGGCGTACAGGTCGGTCTGGGTAAACGGGTAGTAGGTCGCCAGCGTCATGCCGGCTGCCGGGGAGGGAAGGCCGATGAAGTATTCCTTCTCGCGCCCGACCTGGGTGACGTTGAATCGGGCGAGCCGGATCGCGGCTCCCATTACATAGAAGTAGCAGAAGATCCATGCGGCGGCGCCGGCGGTGGCAAAATGGAGCTCAAACATGAGATAGGCCGGGGCGACGCCGAAGCTGACCACGTCGACCAGGCTGTCGAGCTCGGCGCCGAACCGGGTGCCCGTATTCGACAGGCGCGCGACCCGTCCGTCCAGCGTGTCCAGGATCCCCGCGAACACGATGAACCAGCTGGCGCGATAGAACTCGCTGCGGGACGCGAGCGTCATGGACCAGATGCCGAAGAACAGATTGAACAGGGTGAACAGGCTCGGCACGATGATCACGACGCGCCGCACCCCTGAGCGCCGGTGTCCCTCGGTCGTCATGGGCCGTACTCCGCGAGGACCGTGGCGCCCGCCGCTACGCGGTCGCCGACGTGCACGCGGATCGTCGCGTGACTGCTCAAAGGCACATACACGTCCACCCGAGAGCCGAACCGGATCATGCCCAACCGCGCTCCTTGCCGGGCCTGATCACCGACCCGGCTGTCGGTGATGATGCGCCGGGCGATGAGTCCGGCGATCTGTCGCACCAGGACCGGTCCATGCGGGCCGGCAACCCCCACAGAGGATTGTTCGTTGTCGAGACTGGCCTTCTCCGCCGCGGCGTGGAGGAATTTTCCGGCGTTGTAATGCCGGTAGGCGACCGTCCCGGAGACGGGGTAGCGGTTCACATGCACGTCGAACACGCTCATAAAGATAGAGACACGCGACGCGCGAGTCTTGAGGTAGGAGGGTTCGTCCGTCTCGACGACGCTCACGACCCGTCCATCCGCCGGCGCGATGACCACGGCGTCGCTACGCGGACCTGTCCGGGCGGGATCGCGGAAGAACACGAGCAACCAGATCGCGAGGATGAGGAGCACGACGGTCGGGACCCACCACCAGGCGCTCCAGCGGAGCGCCGCCCAGGCGCCGAGTGCGGTGAGACCCCAGCCCGCGGCGATGAACGGCCAGCCCTCCGGGGCCATCCTCACGTGCCGATCTCCAACGACTGGCCGGTGAGCAGCCGGTAGGCCTCGCGGTACCGAGCGCTCGTGGCAGCGATGATGACCGGGGGCAGGGTGGGCGGCGGATCGTTGCCGTCCCACTTCCCCTGGGTCTTCAGGTTGGCGAGGAAATCCCGCAGCGGCTGCTTGTCGAAACTCGGTTGGCTTTGGCCTGCCACGTAGCGATCCGCGGGCCAGAAGCGCGAAGCATCCGGCGTCAGGGCCTCGTCGATGAGCAGGAGCGTGCCGTCCGCGGTTGTGCCGAACTCGAACTTGGTGTCGGCGATGATGATGCCCCGGCTCGCGGCGTAGGCGCGCCCCTCCTCGTAGAGGGCCAGGCTGGCGCGACGGAGCGACTCGGCGAGCTTCGCCCCGAGCGCCTTCGCCATGTGACTGAAGGGGACGTTCTGGTCGTGGCCCGTCTCGGCCTTCGTCGCCGGAGAGAAGATGGCGGGCTCGATCCGGGCGCTCTCCCCGAGCCCTGCGGGCAGCGGCTCACCGGCCAGAGTGCCCGACTGCTGATACTCCGCCCAGGCCGAACCGGAGAGGTAGCCGCGCACGACGCACTCGAACGCAACGGGCGTCGTGCGCCGGACCAGCATCGCCCGGCCGACCACCGTGCCACGATGCGGAGCCAGCGCCGGGATGCGTCTCACGATCTCTCCGGCGTCCGCGGTGATCAGATGATTCGGGACGACGTTGGCGAGCGTGCGGAACCAGAATGCCGACAACTGGGTGAGCACCGCACCCTTGAACGCCACGGGCTCGCGCATCACGACGTCGAACGCGCTGACGCGGTCGCTCGCGACCATCAGCAGCGTGTCGGCGTCCACCTCGTACATCTCGCGGACTTTCCCCCGGCGCAGGAGCGGCAGCGGCAGATGGCTCTCGACCAGCGGGGTCGCGGTCGTCATACCTTCACCTCGGCCGCACTCGTCGTGGGTGACACGGACTCGATGCGGTGCAGCACGGCGGGAAGGACCTCATTCAGGAAGTGGTCCACCTGTTCGGGGGCGCGACCCACGTACTGCAGCGGGTCGAGCTCGTCCGCGCGAGCCGCGACGCCGAGACTGCGGAACGCGGGATCAGCGGCGAGGCGCACCAGGAGATCGTTCGTGGCGCCCTGCTCGGCCGTGGCCTGCGAGACGGCGAGACTGTGCCCCCGGATGACTTCATGGAGCCGCTGGCGGTCACCACCGGCCTTCACGCCGCGCATCAGGAGGCGCTCCGTGACGAGAAAGGGCAGCGTGTCCTCCACGTGGCGGCGGATGACTGCCTCGCGCACCTCCAACCCGGCCGCCACGTTGGTGGCGAGCACCAGAATGGCATCGGCGGCCAGGAACGCCTCGGGAATCACGAGCCGGCGATTGGCGCTGTCGTCGAGCGTGCGCTCCAGCCATTGCTCCGCCGCGGTGTGCCAGGCGTTCCCTTCAAGCTCGATTACAAACCGGGCCAGACCCGTCATGCGCTCGGCCCGCATCGGATTGCGCTTGTACGGCATCGCCGAGGAGCCGACCTGCTCGCTCTCGAAGGGCTCCAGGAGCTCGCCCTCGTGTTGGAGCAGTCGCATGTCGGTCGCGAACTTCGCGGCGGAGGCCGCGACGCCCGACAAGGCGGCCATGATCTGGGCGTCCTGCTTGCGGGTGTAGGTCTGACCGGTCACGGGGAAGACCCGCGTGAAGCCAAGCTTCGCCGCGACGCGCGCGTCCAGGTCGCGGACCTTGTCGTGCTCGCCGTTGAACAACTCGAGGAAGCTCGCCTGGGTCCCCGTGGTGCCTTTGACGCCGCGAAACTGCATCGTTTCGGTGCGGTGCAGCAGCTCCTCGGCGTCGAGGGCGAAGTCCTGCATCCACAGGGTGGCCCGTTTGCCGACCGTGGTGAGCTGCGCGGGCTGGAAGTGCGTGTACGCCAGGCAGGGGAGTGCACGGTGGCGCCGGGCCAGGTGGGCGAGGGCGACGAGCACGGCGGCCAGCCGACCCAACAGGAGAGCGATCCCCTCTCGCATCAGGATCACGTCGGCATTGTCGGTAACGAAGGCGCTCGTGGCCCCCAGATGCAGGAACGGACGGGCGGCGGGCGCCTGCTCGCCCAGGGTGTGAATGTGCGCCATGACGTCGTGACGCAGGCGCTTCTCGAAATCCGCCGCACGCGCGAGATCGGCATCGTCCAGGTGCATGCGGAGCTGCGCCACCGCATCCGCGGGGATGTCGAGCCCCAGCTCGCGTTGCGCTTCCAGCAGCGCGAGCCAGAGCCGGCGCCACAGTCCGATGCGGCGGCGGTCGCTCCACAGCGCCTGCATCGCGGGGGAAGCGTAGCGCGCGGCGAGCGGCGATTCCCAGCTCACACGGTGGCCTTGGCCCGGGCCACGAGCTTGCTCCAGTCGGCGAGGAACTGATCCAGGCCGCGATCGGTGAGGGGGTGCAGCAGCAGCTTCTTGAGGACCTCGGGCGGCAAGGTCGCCACGTCGGCCCCGATCATGGCCGCCTCGACGACGTGACGGGGATGGCGGATCGAGGCCGCGAGGATCTGCGTCGCGATCGAGTAATTGTCGAAGATCACCCGCGCCTCGCGGATCACGTCCATCCCTTCCTGGCCGACGTCGTCGAGCCGACCGATGAACGGACTCACGTAGCTCGCACCGGCCTTTGCCGCGATGAGGCACTGCACGCTCGAAAAGCACAACGTGACGTTGGTCTTGATCCCCTCCGCTGCGAGCCGCCGCACGGCGACCATGCCGTCTTCGAGCATGGGGATCTTCACGACGATGTTGTCGGCGATGCGCGCCAGCTGCTGTCCTTCCTTCACCATTCCGTCGGTGTCCAGCGCCACGACTTCGGCCGACACCGGTCCCTCGACCAGCGAGCAGATCTCCTTCAGGACATCGCGGGGATCGAGGTCGCCGGCCTGTTTGGCGAGCAGGGATGGGTTGGTCGTGATACCGTCGATCAGCCCCGCCTGTGCGGCCCAGCTGATGTCCTTCAGGCTGGCCGTGTCGAGGAAGAACTTCATGCGTGAACCTCGGCGTAGAGGTCTCGAGGATAGCGGACCGCCTCCAGATACAATCCCTGGGGCGGCGCGGGCGGGCTCGCGCCCTGATTATCCGTCGCGGTGAGCAGTTGGGACAGGTCCGACCCCGGGCGTCGCGCGAGCGCGATGTCGACCATCGTGCCCACGAGAAACCGCACCATGCGGTGCAGAAACCGGTCTGCTTCGATCGTGAACGTCACGCCCGTCCCGTCCGCTCGCGGCGCCCATCGGGCGAGCGCCACGCGGCATCGGTAATCGGGTTTCGCCGCCCCGGCCGCCGCCAGACCGCGGAAGTCGTGCTCCCCCGCCAGGGTGGCCGCGGCCAGATCGAGCCGCTCCGGATCGAGCGCACGCCCCACCGCCCATTCGTACGGCCGCCGGAACGGCGAACGACTCGCCGCGTCGGTGCCGATCACGTAGCGGTAACGGCGAGCCGTCGCGCTGCGTCGCGCATTGAAGCCGTCGCGCATCTCATGCACCTGCTGGACCCAGATGTCCTTCGGCAACAGCCCGTTCAAGGCCCGTCCGAGCCCCGCGGCGTCATCAGTCCACCGCTCAGCGGCGATAAACCCCACCCCCTGACCCAGGGCATGGACACCGGTATCGGTGCGTCCGGCGCCCGTCGCCGTGGTCCGGCGCCCCATGAGTCGCTCCAAGACGGCTTCGAACTCCGCCTGCACCGTGCGTCCCGTTGGCTGCCGCTGCCAGCCGACGAATTGCCCTCCGTCGTATTGAATCACGGCGAGGAAGGGCCGGCTCGTCACCAGCACAAGATAGGGAAGCGGGACGGGCCTTTTCAAGCGGCATAACCTATTGTCTTATTTGACAGAAGGCGCTTTTCAGGGGTAGCTTCTGCCACCCGTCTGCCCACGCATGACTCACGACGCAGTCGCTTCCACCACCCCCCTCGAGCGGGCGATTCACCTCCTGGCCAGTCGCGAATCCCTGAGCGAGGCGCTCGCCGCCGCCGTGTTCGGGGTGGTGATGCGTGGGGAGGCGACCGCCGCCCAGCTGGGGGGCCTGCTGCTGGCGCTCCGGCTGAAGGGGGAGACGGCGGACGAGGTGGCAGGGGCTGCCCGCGCGCTGCGCGAGGCCATGGTGCGCGTCGAGATCGACGCACCGAACCTGGTCGATACCGCGGGAACGGGGGGCGGCGCGGTGACCACGTTCAATATCTCGACCGGCGCGGCGCTGGTGGCCGCTGGAGCCGGCGCGACCGTGGCCAAACACGGCAACCGCTCCTTCACATCGCGGTGCGGGTCCGCGGACGTGCTCGAGGCGCTCGGCGTATCAGTGGGCCTCGACGCGACCGGCGCGGCGCGAGTGCTGCGAGAGGCCGGCGTGGCATTCTTGTTCGCTCCCAATTTTCACCCCGCGATGCGACACGTCGCGCCAGTCCGGAAGGAGCTTGGCGTCACCACGATGATGAACCTGCTGGGCCCCCTTGCGAATCCGGCGGGCGTCCGGCGCCAAGTGATCGGCGTCGCCGATCCCGAGCGCGGGCCGCTCCTGGCGGAGGCCCTGGCAAGGCTTGGAGTCGAGCACGCCATGGTGGTGCACGGCCGGGTCGGGATGGACGAAGTGTCGCCGGTCGGCGAGACCGACGTCTGGGAGGTCCGCGACGACTCCGTCCAGCACTGGACCATTGTTCCGGAGCGCCACGGTCTGGCGGTTTCAGACTGGGAGGCCCTGCGGGGCGCGCTGCCGCGTGAGAACGCCGAGCGCTTGGCCGGATTGCTGGACGGCGCCGCCGATGTGCCGGGCCGGGCGGCATTGCTGCTCAATGGAGGAGCCGCGATCTACGTGTCCGGTCTGGCGGGGAGTTACGAAGATGGTCTCGCACGCGCCCGGATGGCGCTCGATTCCGGAGCGGCGCGGGCCGCGCTGGACCGCCTGCGGCGAGCGTGTCCTAGTACTTCCGGATGACGCCCAACACCACACCGCGCACGAGCACGTCGCGCTCGTTCACGCGTATCGGGGCCATCTCGGCGTTGGCCGGCTGCAGCCGGATCCAGCCGCCGGGCTCGCGGAAGTATTTCTTGACCGTGGCGCTCTCGCCCCCGACCAGCGCCACGACGGTCTCGCCATTGTCGGCGTGGTCACGCTCGTGCACGACGATGTAGTCGCCGTCCCGGATCTGCTCGTCGATCATCGAGCGGCCCTGGACCTTGAGCACGTAGCTGCGACCGCGCCGGGGCAACAAGGAGTCCGGAACGGCCAGGCTGTCGCTCGCGTCGCTGATCGCTTCGATGGGCTGACCCGCCGCCACCAGTCCGAGCAGCGGCAGCTCGGTGGCGCCGGTGTGTCCGCGCGGTGGGACCACTTCGATCGCGCGGCTCTCGTTGGGAGTGCGGCGGATGTAGCCCTTGCGCTCGAGGTTGGTGAGATGCTCGTGCACCGTAGCCAGCGATTGGAACTGAAACCGTCCGGCAATCTCTTCGAAGCTGGGCGCGTAGCCGCGCTCGTCGATGTACGAGGTGAGGTAGTCAAGGATCTCGCGCTGGCGCCGGGTAAGCGGCATTTTGGTCCCCCGAAAATCGGCCGAAGATCAATGTACCCGAATATCGACCGAACGCAAGCATGACGACGGGCCGCTTGGATTCGCTGGTGGCCGCCGCTCGGGACCGGGTAGTCCAGCTGCGCTCGACGGTTCGGCGCCTGGAGCAGGAAGCCCTGGCGGCGCCGACCCCCAAGTCGTTTGGGGTGACGCCCCCGGACGGCAGCACCGGTGTGATCGCCGAGGTGAAACGTCGCTCCCCGTCGGCCGGTGCGATCCAAGAAGGGCTCGATGTCGTCGGTCACGCGCGCGCCTATGAGGTGGGGGGCGCAACCGCCGTTTCCGTGCTGACGGAGGAGTCCGGATTCGGAGGATCGATGGAAGACCTGCGGCGCGTGACGCAGGCCGTCGGCCTCCCGGTGCTGCGCAAGGATTTCATCCTGGACGAGCTGCAGCTGATCGAAGCGCGCGCGGCGGGAGCCGCCGCGGTGTTGCTCATTGCGCGCATTCTCACGCCTGAGCGACTCGCGGCGCTGGACCGAACGGCCCATGAGCTCGGTCTGGCGACCCTGGTCGAGGTCCATACGATCCACGAGCTCGACGCGGCGCTCGCAATGGGCGGGTCGCTGGTGGGCGTGAACAGCCGGGACCTGGACGACTTTACGGTCGACCTCGCGACCGCTGAGCGACTACTGCCGCGCGTGCCCTCACAGGTAATCGCGGTGGCCGAGAGCGGCATCGAGACACGCGAGGACGTCGTCCGCCTGGCGGCCGCCGGCGCGGACGCGGTGCTGGTGGGCAGCGCACTGGCCCGCCTGGGCGATCCGCGCGCGGCCGTCCGGTCGCTCACGGGAGTTCCCCGGCGCTCCCGGCGAGAGGTGGCATGAGCGGCCCTGGCCTGCCTCCGCGACTTGGAGAGTTCGGGCCGTACGGGGGGCGCTACGTTCCCGAGACCCTGGTGGGAGCGCTCGAGGAGTTGGCGCGGATGTACGCCGCCGCGCGAGGCGAGCCGGCGTTCTGGACGGAGCTCGATGGGCTGTTGCACGACTACGTGGGCCGCCCCACGCCGCTCACCGAGGCGCCGCGCTTCTCAGCCGAGGTCGGGAATGGTGTGACGGTGGTGTTCAAGCGCGAGGACCTGAACCACACCGGCGCCCACAAGATCAACAACACCCTGGGTCAGGTGCTGCTGGCGCGTCGCATGGGGAAGCATCGCGTTATCGCCGAGACGGGGGCCGGACAGCACGGGGTGGCGACCGCGACGGTGTGCGCCCGGTTCGGGTTGGAATGCGTGGTCTATATGGGTGAAGCAGACATGCGCCGGCAGCGCCTGAACGTGTATCGCATGGAGCTGCTGGGGGCTCGGGTCGTGCCGGTGACCTCGGGGACGCGGACGCTCAAGGACGCGACCAACGAAGCATTGCGCGACTGGGTCACCAACGTCACGGAGACGCACTACATCATTGGGTCCGTCGTCGGGCCCGATCCGTTCCCGCGTCTGGTGCGCGATTTCCAGGCGGTGATCGGCCGGGAATCCCGCGCGCAGATGCTGGAGCGTTACGGTCGACTGCCGCGGACGGTCGTCGCATGCGTGGGCGGAGGATCGAACGCGATCGGGATCTTCACGGCATTCCTGGACGACACCGGAGTCGAGCTGGTCGGCGTCGAGGCTGCGGGGGAGGGACTCGACACGGGCCGTCATGCCGCGACGTTGTCGCGCGGCCGGCCGGGCGTGTTTCACGGCAGTCGCAGCTACCTGCTGCAGGATGCCGATGGGCAGGTCCGGCCGGCGCATTCGGTGTCGGCGGGGCTGGATTATCCGGGGGTGGGCCCGGAACACGCTTTTCTGAAGGACTGCGGCCGCGTATTGTATGAGGCCGTGACGGATCAACAGGCTCTTGAGGCATTCAGCGCCCTGGCGCGGCTCGAAGGCCTCGTGCCCGCCTTGGAGAGCGCACACGCGGTGGCGTGGGTGCGAAGCGCCGGTTGCCGTTGGGCGGCGGGCGACCTCGTGCTCATCAATCTCAGCGGGCGCGGCGACAAGGACGTCGCCTGGGTGGCCGACCGAGACCGGAGCACGCCGTGAGTGACGCCCCCGGCACCGAGCTGGCGCTCCCGCCGGCGCAGGTCGAGGAGCTGCTGTCGCTCATCGGCAAAGGGCTGCGCGCGGTGCAGCTCTACCTCCCCAACAACCCCGTCTATCAGCGCGCGATCGAGAACGTGCGGGCGGCGTGCCGGAAGATCTGGCAAACGACCGACGATCTGGTGCTGGACGTGCAGGAAACCGAGCTGCGATGGGAGAGCGCGGTCGTCTACAGCCACGACCAGAAGAACGAAAGCATCGCCTGGACGCTGTTCAAGGACGGCGTGCGATCGGTGACGCTGCGTTCGGGTGTCGAGGAAGCGGAGCTGGTGCGCTTCATGCAAGTGTTGCATCAGGCGCGCACGCTGGCGGCCGATGCCGCCGACGACCTGCTGACGCTGTTGTGGCAGGAGGATTTCCAGTTCCTCTCCTATACGTTCCGCGAATTGGCGCTGGACGCCGGGTCGCCGATCGAGACCCAGGAGCCGCCCTCCGCGTCGCCGACCGACGTGCGGCACCAGGTCGAGCAGGAAGTCCCGCCGCAGCGGGAGACCGTGTCGGTCGATGAGTTCGACACCACGCTGTATTTCCTCGAAGACAAAGAAATCGCCTATCTGCAGGGTGAGGTGGAGCGCGAGTACGCCCAGGACCTGCGCCACAACGTGTTGTCGCTGCTGTTCGACCTGCTCGAGCTGCAGACCTACGGCACGGTGCGCGCCGAGCTGATCTCGATCGTCGAGAACTTCATCCCGTATCTCCTCGGTTCGGGGGATTTCCATTCCGTCGCCTACATCCTGCGCGAGCTGGGCGTGGTCCTCAAGAGCGGCCGCGAGCTGATCCCGGAGCACCGCCAGGCGCTCGAGGCAATTCCCGCGCGCCTGTCCCAGCCGGAGGCCCTGTCGCAACTGCTGCAGTCGCTCGACGAAGCCACCGTGCACCCAACCGAGGAGGAGCTGGGCGACCTGTTCAAGGAGCTCAAGCCCGAAGCGCTGATGACCCTCGCCGGTTGGGTGCCGCGCCTCTCCAACGAGCGGGTGAAAACGCTCGTCAAGCGATCGGCCGAGCGACTGGCGACCCAGAACGCCGCCGAAGTGCTCAAAGCGCTCGCCAGTGCGGATGCCGGCACCGCGCTCGAGATGGTGCGGCTCGCCGGTCGCCTGCGTCTCAACGGCGCGCCGGAAGGGATGGGGCGGCTGCTGGAAGAGGGCGATCGGGAGATGAAGCTCGCGGTGGTGGACGCCCTCACCTCGATTGCCAGTCCGACGGCGTTGCGCATGCTGGAGGCGGCCGTGGAGGACTCGGATCGTGATGTCCGGATCGCGGCCGTCCGCTTTCTGAGCAGCCGCGGTCACCGGGGCGCGTTCCAGCGGGTCGAGTCCATGGTCTCGGGCGGGAAGCTGCGTCAGTCCGACCTGACGGAAAAAATGGCGTTCTTCGAAGCGTACGGGGCGCTCGCCGGCTCCGCCGGCATCGCGGCGCTGGAGCGCTTGCTGCTGCCACGCGGTCTGCTATCGCGGCGGGAAGACGCGGCGACCCGCGCCTGCGCCGCGATGGCGCTGGGCAAGATCCGCAGTCCGGAGGCGCGGGCAGTGTTGGAGCGCGCATCGCAGGAGAAGGATGCCCTGGTCCGCAACGCCGTGAGCCGGGCGCTGCGGGAGATGACGAAATGACCGACGCGCCGCCGCCAGTCAATAACGTCCCTCCGGTGCCGCGACGCGCGTCGATGGTCGAGACGCTCGGCACGACCGACAGCTTCCTGCGCCACGCCGGCCGGGAGTTTCTGGTCGTGCTGTACGCCTCGCTGCGCTCGCTCAAACTCTATCCCGTCGAAAATGCGCAGGTCCAGCACTCGCTGGATGATCTGTTCACGGCCGCCCGGCACGTGCTCGACGTGGAGCGGGAGCTCGAGCTTCGCCTGCAGGGCGAGTTCATCTTCGTGAACTCCACCCGGTTGCGGCTGGCGCTCGAGAACTACGCCTCCTTCTCGCACGTGCTGTCGGTGATGCGGACCTGCGGGGTCGGGACCATCCGGCTCGAGGAGGGCGTGGATCGCCGCGAGCTGCAGATTCTCGTCTCGCTGCTGCTCGCCTACGCGGCGCGCGAAGCGAGTCCCGAAAAGGTGTACGAGATCTCGGCCAAGCTCACGGAGGCGGGGGCGAGCCACGTGGTCGTCGAGCCTCCGTTCGAGACCGATGAAAACCTGGCCGACACGGAGCGCGCCAAGGAAGCCGCGAAGCGGACCTACGCCCGCTCGGTCGCCGTGACGCGGGAAGTCATCAACAGCCTGCGTCTGGGTCGCACCGCGAACGTAAAGCGCGTGAAACGCGCCGTGCAGGGGATCGTGGACCAGGTGCTGAACAACGAATCGTCGCTGCTCGGGCTCACCACGCTGCGCGACTACGACGAATACACGTTCACCCATTCCGTGAACGTGTGCATTTTCGCCGTGGCGCTCGGCCGCAAGCTGGGTCTCACCAAGCTGCAGCTCTACGACCTCGGCATGACCGCGCTGTTCCACGACGTGGGGAAGTCGCGCGTGCCGCTCGAAGTGCTGAACAAGGAAGGCGGGTTGAGCGAAGACGAGTGGCGCATCCTGCAGGCCCACCCCTGGCTCGGCGTGCTGACGCTGTTCGGGTTGCGCGGCTACGGCGAGATCCCGTATCGCGGGATGATCGTCGCCTACGAGCATCACATGAAAACCGATCTCACCGGCTACCCGAAGTCGGTCCGGCCGCGCTCGCTGTCGATCTTCTCGAAGGTCATCGCCGTCGCCGATGGCTTCGACGCGGCGACCAGCCGCCGCGTGTATCAGACGGTGCCGATTCAGCCCGACCAGGTGCTGAAGGAAATGTGGGAGAACCCCCGTCGTGGCTACGATCCGGTGATCGTCAAGGCGTTCATCAACCTCATCGGCGTATATCCCGTGGGCACGTGCATCATTCTCGATACGTACGAGGTCGCGCTGGTGCATGCGGCCAACCCGGACGTCAGTTTCGTGCACCGTCCTGTGGTGCGGATCGTCGCGACTCCGGACGGGGCGATCCAGCGCCCCGGCGATCTCGCCGATCTCGCGCAACGCGATGAGCAAGGCAACTATCCGCGCACCATCGTCAAGGTCACCGACCCCGACAAGTACGGCATCACGGTCAGCGACTACTTTGTCTGAGCGCGCCATCGCTCGGGCGTTTGCCACCGCGCGCGCACGCGACCGGGCAGCGCTCATCCCCTATGTCACCGCCGGGTTCCCCTCGCCGGCAGCCTGTCGCGACCTGCTCGAACGGCTGCCTCGCGCCGGCGCGGATCTGATCGAAGTCGGGATCCCGTTCAGCGACCCGCTCGCGGACGGTCCGACGATTCAGCGCTCCACGCAGCACGCACTGGAGCAGGGAATGACCGTCCGCGGAGTGCTGGAGCTGATTCGGACCGCGGCTCCGGCGGTGCCCGTCGTCGTGATGACGTATCTGAACCCCGTCCTGGCGTACGGGCTCGATCGGTTCCTGGCGGACGCCGCGCAGGCGGGCGTTGCGGGGCTCCTGTGCACCGATCTTCCCGCCGGAACCGACCCGGAGATCGAGCACGCCATCGCGGCCAGCGCGCTCGACCACATTCGCCTGGTGGCGCCCACCACCCCGGACGAACGCCTCCGCGTGACGCTCGCGGGTGCCGCGGGATTCGTCTATCTGATCTCGCGCCTCGGCGTCACCGGCGCGCGCACCGATACGCCGCCCGATCTGGACCGGCACGTGCGCCGCCTCCGGGCGGTGACGTCCCTGCCGGTGGTGGTCGGGTTCGGTATCAGTACGCCGGCCCAGGTGGCGGTCGCGGCCCGGTGGGCAGACGGTGTGGTGGTGGGCAGCGCGGTGATCGATGCCCTGACGGCGGGCGGAGTCGAGGCGGCAGAGCATCTGGTGCGGGCCATGGCCGCCGAGCGACGCATGCCGGGGGCCGCGTGAACCTCCAGCGCTTCGTGCTGCTGTACGGGCGTGTGCTCGCCTCGGTCGGCGTCGCCCTCACGATCGCCGCTTTGATCGTGGACCCGCGCTGGACGCACCAATTGATCGAAATCCTCGTCATGCTGGCTGCCTGCGTGGGGCTCCGGGGACAGTCGGTACGGCTGTCGAAGTACTCTTACCTGAACCAGACGGGTGTGGTGAGCCTGGGCGGGAGCCTGCTGGTGGGCGTGCCGGCCACGCTGATCGCGCTCGCCGGCGGCACGATCCTGGCCGACTGGCTGTGGCTGCGCAAGTCGCTGTGGGCCGCCGTGATCAATTTCGGTCGCGAGGCGATCACCCTGGTCGCGGCCTATGGCGCCTACGCTTCGATCCTCGCCGTCTCAGGTGTGAACGACCCCGGCTTGCACGTCGCCACTATTCCGGCGCTGTTCTTCTTCGCGCTCGCGTATTTCGCGTTCGGGCGGTTGCTGTTCTACATGAGCCTGCTGGTGCGCGGCAAGCTCGAGCAGGACGAGCAGCTGCTGATCATCCGCTACGAGGTGATCGCCTACTTCGGCACGATCGGCGCGGTCATGACGATCGCGAGCGCGGTGCTGGCGTGGCCGCCGGTGACGTGGCTGTTTGTGGCGGCCGCGCTGGGCGCGCTGGGGCAGCTGCTGAAGCAGATGCTCGAGGAGGCGATTTCCGCCGAAGAGCTGAACAAGATCCACGCCATCGAATCGGTGATCACGAGCAACATCAGCCTCCACGATTCGTTCCAGCGCATCGAGCGACTGGCACACCGCCTGGTGGATTGGGGCGATCTGCGCATTTACCGGCGTGCCGACGAGGGGTTGAAGCTCGCCTATCGCAGCGCCATCGGGCGCGCCGACCGGGGGGAGCCGACATCGGACGTCGCGGCGCTGCGCGCCCAGGTCGTCGCGAACGGGGAGACGCTGGTGATCGACGACGTCTTGCGGGACAAACGCGTGGCGGACGTTCCGGAGCATGTCCAGAGCCTGGTGCTGGTGCCGTTGCGCTTCGGCGAGGGCGTGATCGGGACGCTCGAGTTGGAGCACCACAAGCGGCGCGCGTACCGCCGCAAGGACATCGTCACCATCGCGACGTTCGCGAATCAGCTCGCGACCGCGATTCACATCAACGATCTGCGTCGCCCCATCGTGGAAACTCTGGACGGCATGACGCGGCAGCTCATGACCATCGGCCAGGCCGCGGCTTCGCTGCGCGACGTGTCGCGCGCGGTCGCCAGCTCCACGACGGCGATCCGCATCGCGGCGATGTCCGAGGAATCCGAAGTGAGCGGTGGTCTGGAGGCCACGGATGCCCTGGCGCGCGTCTCGCAGCGGGTGGTGGAGGACGGAGCGGGCGCCGCTCACGCCTCCACGGCGGCGAGCGAGGTGGCCAACCGCAACCGGGAACGGATCCGGGACGCGCTGGGACGCCTGGTGGCGCTCAAGTCGTTCGTCGGGGAAAGCTCGGGCAAGGTGCAGCAGCTCGGCGCGATGAGCCGCCGCATCACCGGATTCATCGCGTCGATCCGCGAGTTCTCGGACATGACGAACCTGCTGGCACTGAACGCGGCGATCGAGGCGGCCCGGGCGGGCCGGCATGGGAAGGGGTTCGCCGTAGTGGCCGACGAGGTGCGGCGCCTGGCGGAGCAGAGCGCGGAGGCGGCCACCGAAGCGGGCGAGCTGGTGTCGGACATCCATCGTCAGGTGGGCGAAGTGGTGGAGCAGATGCGTCGTGGACAGGTGAACGTCGCGGGCGTGGAGGAGCTTTCCTCGGACGCCCTCGAAGCGCTGGACGCGATCGTCAAGGCGACCGCGGAAGCCACCTTCCACGCCCAGCGGATCTCGGCGGCGGCGGGCGAGCAGGACGAAGCGTTCGTGCGACTGCGCCAGCGCATCAGTGCCGTGGCGGCGATCTCGCTGCAAAACCGCGCCGAAGCGGAGGGGGTGTCCGCGCGCGCGGGTGAAGCGGCGCAAGGCCTGGGCGACCTCGAACGGGCCACGCGCGATCTGGAAGAGGTCGCCGGGCGCCTGCGCGAGCTGACGCGCGGGTTTGCGAGCCTCGACTGATTCGCTACCATTCCCCCGATGCGACAGCTGGAACGCGTATTCGTCGCCCTCGGCTCGAACCTGGGGGACCGGGAGGCGCATCTATCCCATGCGCGTGCCAAGCTGGCGACGCTGCCGCATACCCATCTCGTCGCGGCGTCGCGGATCGAGGAGACGGCGCCGCTCGGGCCGGTGGCGCAGGCGCCCTACTGCAACCAGATGGTGCTGCTCTTGACGGCGCTCTCGCCCGCCGAGCTGCTGGCACATTGTCTGACCATCGAGGTGGAGCGGGGTCGGGAGCGCCGCGAGCGGTGGGGGCCACGGACGCTCGATCTCGACATCGTCCGGTTCGGGGAGCGGACGATCCAGGAGCCGGGGCTCGTGATTCCGCATCCCGAGCTGCCGCACCGGGATTTCTGGCAGCGCGAGTTGGCCGAGCTGGATGCCCTGGTGGCGATCTCCCATGACTGATGCCGGGAAACCGGTCACGACCCATGCGCTTCTCGCCATGAAGGCCGAGCAGCGGCGCATCGTGATGCTCACGTGCTACGACGCGTTGTTCGCCCGGCTGCTGGACGCGTCCGGCGTAGACATCCTGCTCGTGGGCGACTCGGTCAATCAGGTGTTGGCCGGGGAGGATTCGACGCTGTCGGCTCGGCTCGACCAGATGATTTACCACACCAAGATCGTGCGCCGGGGCGCGCAGCGGGCCATGGTGATCTGCGACCTTCCCTTTCTCACCTACCAAGTCTCGATCGAAGAGGCGATCCGGAACGCCGGCCGGGCCATGGCCGAGACCGGGTGCCACGCGGTGAAGCTCGAGGGCGGGGTGCAGGTCGCACCCACGGTGCGGGCCCTGGTGGATGTGGGGATCCCGGTGATGGGGCATATCGGGCTCACACCGCAGTCGGTGCACGCGCTGGGCGGGTATCGGGTGCAGGGCCGCGATCAGGAGACGGCGCGGCGGCTGAAACGCGATGCGCGTGCGCTCGAAGCCGCCGGGGCGTTCGCGATCGTGCTGGAGCTGGTGCCGGCACCGCTGGCCGGTGCGATCACCAAGTCGCTGACGATCCCCACGATCGGGATCGGTGCCGGGCCGAGCTGCGACGGTCAGGTGCTGGTGCTGCACGACATGCTGGGCCTGAACGACCGGTTCAGCGCAAAATTCGTCAAGCGCTACGCCGATCTCGCGGGCGCGGTTCGCAAAGCGGTCGGGGCATTCGCCGCCGAGGTGCGCCAAGGCACCTATCCGGGGAAAGAACACTCGTTCTCCAGCTGATTTCCTCTCGCACGCCCATGATCGAAGTGTCCCGGCTCGCCGACATGCGCGCATGGTCGCGCACCAAACGCGCGGGTGGGGGGCCCCTCGCCTTCGTCCCAACCATGGGCTACCTGCACGAAGGACACCTTCGCCTCGTCGATCGTGCGCGGGAGCTGGCCGACGTTGTCGCCGTGAGCATTTTCGTCAATCCGCTCCAATTTGGGCCGACCGAAGACTTGAGTCGCTACCCCCGCGATCTGGAGCGCGACCGGACGCTGGCCCAGGCGCGTGGCGTGGATGCCCTGTTTGTCCCGGCGGGTGCCGACATCTACCCGAGCGATCCGATCGTCCGGCTCGATCCCGGGGCCATGGCGCAGTCGCTCGAGGGCGCGGCGCGCCCGGGACACTTCGCAGGTGTGTTGACGGTGGTGGCGAAGCTGTTCCACGTGGTCGAGCCCGACCTGGCCGTGTTCGGACGCAAGGATTTTCAGCAGGCGATGCTGGTGCGGCGCATGGCTGCCGACCTGGACTTTCCACTCCGGGTCGAGATCGCGCCGACGGTCCGGGAGCTGGACGGGCTCGCCCTCTCGTCGCGCAATACGTACTTGTCCGCCGACGATCGCCGGACGGCGCTCGCGTTGTCGCGCTGCTTGCGGGAGGTGGAGCGCGCATGGCGCGGCGGGCAGGCGAATCCGGCTACGCTGCGGGCGCGGGGGCTCGAGCTGCTGACCGTCCCGGGCGTCGCGCCGGAGTATCTCGCGTTCGTCGACGAGACGATGCGACCGGTGGACCGCGTGACCCAGGCGACGATCGCCGTGGTCGCGGCCCAGGTGGGCGCTACGCGTCTCATCGACAACGTGATCATGGGCGAAGGGGTCGGCGCGGACCCCACGGTGCGCTGAGGGATGCTGCCTCCCTGGGCCGTGGTGACGCTGGAGCGCCGGGCGCACATCGAACGCGTGGCGGCGCTGATGGACGAGTGGGCGACCGAAATGGCCATCCCCCCCGCCGAACGGGCGCGCTGGCAGCGGGCGGCGTGGCTGCACGATGCCCTGCGCGATGCGCCGGCCGCGGGGGAGCTGGATCACGGTCCCTGCTGCGCCGACCGATTGGCTCGCGAGGGCGAGCGGGATCAGGGAGTGCTGGACGCGGTGCGGTATCACTCGTTGGGCTATGCCGGGTGGGATGACGTGGGCCGAATGCTCTACCTGGCCGATCATCTCGAACCGGGCCGGCCGCACGAGCGCGAGGCCCGTGCCGCCCTGCGCGCGCGAATGCCGGCCGAGCGCGACGCGGTTCTGAAAGAAGTGGCGCGACGTCGCATCGAGTGGATCCGGCGATCGGGCTGGCCGTTCCCTTCCGAAACGACGGCATTCTGGAACGCGCTCGCCTCGGCCTGATCGCCGCCGTGGCGGCCCTGGCCGCTTGCCGCGGCATTGAGCAGGGTACCGCGCTCCGGATTCCGGGCGACCGCGGACCGCATACGCTGGTGGAGGTGCTCAACGCCGGCGGGAAGTCGGGTTCGGCGCGGACGGCCGCTCGGGTGCTGCGACAGGCAGGGATCGACGTCGTGTACTTCGGCGATACGCGTGTTGTGCCGGATCCGCTCGACTCCACGCGCATTCTGGTCCGGCGTGGGGACGCTGCTGTGGGTGATCGGGTGCGTCGAGCGCTTGGCGTGGGGAAGGTAGTGGTGCAGCGCGATTCGACCCTGCTACTCGACGCCAGCGTGCTCCTGGGTCGGGACTTTTCCCCGGGCCAGGGTTTCCACCCGTAGCTGCCCGCAGGCGGCGCTGATGTCGAGACCGCGACTGCGGCGCAGCACCGCCTCGATGCCATGACGGCGGAGCCGGCGCTCGAACGCCAGCATCTGGGGGCGGGGACTGGGAGTCAGGTCGGGTGCCCCGCCAGGATGGAGCGGCAACAGGTTCACATGTGCGGCGAGCGGCCGGGCGATCGCGGCCAGCGCGTCCGCGGCGTCCAGGGAATCGTTCTCGCCGCTGATCAGCACGTATTCGAGGGTCACCCGGCGCCGAAACCGCTTCAGTGCCTGCACCACCTCGGGTAGCCCGTACTTGCGCTCGATCGGCATCAACCGGCGCCGCAGCTCGGGAGTGGGCGCATGCAGCGACAACGCCAGGCGGAACTGCTCAGGGCGTGCGGCGAATTTGGCGAGATTGGGCAGGATGCCGACCGTGGAGAGCGTGATGTGGCGCGCGCCGATCCCGCTTCCATCGGCATGGTTGAGAATCGTCAACGCGGTGTTCACCGCTTCCCAATTCAAAAGCGGCTCGCCCATGCCCATGAAGACGACGTTGGTGGGGGGACCGGCCGGATCGCGCAACACGAGCGCTCGCACCTGGCCGGCAATCTCCGCGGCGGTGAGGTTCCGCCGCCACCCCATGCGACCCGTGGCGCAGAACACGCACCCCAGTGCGCACCCGACTTGCGAGGATACGCACAGCGTCCGGCGCTTGCCTTCAGGGATCAGCACGGACTCGATCGCTTCGCCGTCGGCGAGGGTCCACAGGAACTTCTGCGTCCCGTCGGACGACACCTGATGAGTCGTGAGCGTCAGCCGACCCAGAGGAAACGCCTCCTCGAGAGCCGCCCGCAGCTGGGCGGGGAGGTCCGTCGCGTCGCGCCATGCCGCGACCGGGCGCTGCCACAGTCGCGGGAGAATCTGGCGCACCCGAAACGACGGCTCTCCGCGCGCCGAGAGCCACGCCCCGATCGCCTCCCGGGCGGCGTCGGGCGTGAGCGAGAGCAAGTCGATCATCGCAGCGTCGCCTCGAGCCCGACGCGGAACGATGAGCCCAGATCCGAAATGCCGCCGTCGCGCGCGAACGACATCCGGTAGCGCCCGACGGCCACCCGCACCCCGGCCGCGCCGCGCCACGCGGCGTTGCCGTAGCTCGCTTCTCGGGCCAGGACGAGATCGAGCGAAACCGGGGTGCCGACATTGAGGCCCAGGCCGACCTGATGATCGAGGCCACCGGGGCGTCCCGCGCCGACGCCGTAGCGGGCCAGGACGGCCCCGGGCGTCGAGCGCCACAACGTCCCCCGCCACAGTTGGTATTCGATTCCGCCGCTCACATCCTGCGCTGGATCGCTTCCGACCCGCCGCAGGCCGCGCGTAGCGGCGGCCAGGCGAATCCGGTCGCCGATGCGTTGCGTGATCCCGATGTCGAGCGACCACCGGTCGGTCGTCGTGCCGTCGAGTTTTGTGTCCTGAAGGCTCACCGCGGCGCCCAAGGTCGAGTGTCCGAACCGTCGCCCCCAGGTGAGGGCCGCGCGTTGCGTATAGAAGGGAATCGATGCGCCGTCGGGGTCAGGGCTGTCGGTGGTGTGAATCAGGTCGCCGAGCCCCATCCGGGCATAGAGGAACCCGATGTCCCCGACACGCCCAGCCGGTACGCGGAGCGCCGCCACGAGCCCGGTCGCGCCGATGGCTTGGGGAGTCTGGACGAGATCGATGCCCAGTTGCGCGGCATCGTCCGTCTGGGCCGGATTCCAGTATGTCGCCGCGGCGCCGGTGGCGAGGGCGGGCGGAAGCGGTACGGTGACCGCTGCGAGACGCCACAGCTCCGCACCGGAGCTCCCTTGGGGAGCGACCGGGGGTGCCCCAGCCAGGGCGAAGAGCGCCGATATGCCTGCAAATCGCTTCATCACGAGCCTCAAGCGCCAGTGTAGCGCGGTTCGCCCAACTTAACTAGATTCAACCGCTTACACCACTTACGGTGCGTCTTGCGCCTCACCGATCTGCTCACCCCGGACCGCATCCGCGTTCCCCTCCATGCGAGTGACAAGGAGGGGGTGCTGCGCGAGCTGGTGGGGATCCTGCTTCCGGGCGATGGGGCCCAGGGGGAGGAGGTCCTGGCGGCGGTGTTGGAGCGGGAGCGACAGTTCCCGACCGGGATCGGACATGGGGTGGCCGTCCCCCACGGCCGGACGCCAGCTATGCCGGTCCTGGCGATCGTAGCGGGGACGAGCCCTAACCCGGTGAGCTACGAAACGATCGACGGCCAACCGGTGCGACTGTTTTTCCTGCTGGCTGGTCCTGAGGCGATGGCTGGAGCGCACGTAAAGGCCTTGAGCCGCATTTCACGCCTGGTGCGCCAGGAAGGCGTTCGCGCGCGACTCTTGGCGGCGCGCACGCCGCAGGAATTCTACCGGGCGATGCTCGACGTGGAGGGAGCGGAACGACGGTGAGCGGGACCACGTTGCGGACACATCGCTGCGGCGAGCTGCGCGCCGCCCAGGTGGGCGCGCAAGTGCGGCTGGGTGGCTGGTTGCATCGTCGGCGCGACCTCGGCGGCATCGTGTTCATCGATCTGCGCGATCGTGAGGGTATCGTGCAGGTGGCGATCGGCCCGGCCTGGGCGTCGGCCGACGTGCTGGCGCGCGCGCAGGGCGCCGGCATCGAATCGGTACTCGTAGTCGAGGGCGCCGTGGTCGCCAGGCCGCCGCACATGCAGAACCCGGAGCTTCCCACCGGTGATGTCGAGGTGCACGCGACGTCGCTGCAGGTCGTCGGTCCGGCCGAGACACCGGCGATCCCCGTCGCACGCGGGAAGGGCGAGGAGCTGCCGGCCGAAGAGCTCCGGCTCAAGCATCGGCATCTGGACCTGCGCCGCCCCGAGCTGCAGGCGAACCTGATCCTGCGCCACCGGCTGCAGCAGCGGGCGCGGCGTACGCTCTCCGACCTGGGGTTTCTCGAGATCGAGACACCGATTCTCACCAAGCCGACGCCCGAAGGGGCGCGCGACTTTCTCGTGCCCGCGCGCGTCCACCCGGGCGAGTTCTACGCGCTGCCCCAGTCGCCGCAGATCTACAAGCAGCTGTTGATGGTGTCGGGGTTCGACCGGTACTTCCAGATCGCGCGCTGCTTCCGCGACGAAGATCTGCGCAACGATCGCCAGCTCGAGTTCACCCAGATCGACATCGAAGCGTCGTTCGTGGCCCAGGCCGATGTTGTCGACTTTGTGGAAGTCGTCCTGGTGGCCCTCTGGGATGAAGCGGGCCAGACGATCGCGCGCCCGTTCCCGCACCTCTCGTGGCGGGAAGCGATGGAGCGCTACGGCACCGACAAACCCGACTTGCGCTACGATCTCACCATCAACGACTGGACGGCGCTCGTGCGGCCGCTGGCCGTGCCATTCTTCGCGCCGGCGCAGCAGGATGGCGCGCGCGTCCGCGGCATCGCCGTGAAGGGCGGCGGCGCGTTGTCGCGCAAGGATGTCGACCTGCTCGGGGAAACCGTAAAGCAGCTCGGCGGGGCGGGGCTGGCCTGGGTGAAACGCCAGGGCGATCAGCTCTCGGGATCGGTCGCCAAACACTTCACGGCGGAAACGCTGGGCGCCCTGGGTGTCGGGGACGGCGATGCGGCCCTGATGACGGTGGGGGCGGACCGCGTGACCTCCCCGGTGCTCGATCGCGTCCGGCAAGATGTCATTCGTCGCTTTTCCCCAGCGCCTCGGACCGCACATGCGTTCTGTTGGGTGGTCGACTTCCCGTTGTTCGAGCCCGACCCAGAAACCGGGGAGCCGGTGTTTGCCCACCACCCCTTCACGGCTCCGCATCCGGAGGACGTGACGCGCTTGGATCGCGAGCCGTTCGCGTGCCGGGCGCTGCACTACGATGCGGTCTACAACGGTAACGAGCTCGGGTCGGGCTCGATCCGGATCACCGATCCGGCCGTGCAGCGAAAGGTGTTCGAGCATCTCGGCCTGGGCCCCGCGGAGATCGATGCGCGCTTCGGATTTCTGCTGCGTGCCCTGGCCGGCGGGGCGCCGCCGCATGGGGGGTTCGCCATCGGGTTCGATGGGGTGGCCATGCTGCTGGCGGGGGCGGGGAGCTTGCGTGACGTGATCGCGTTTCCAAAAACGACCGCGGCGCGCGCGCTGTTCGAAGGTGCGCCGTCTCCGGCACGGGAGCAGGATCTGGCGGCGCTGCACATCAAGGTGGTGCGATGAGCGACGACGCGCAGCGCCGCTTCTCGGTGGAGGGCGTCGATCTGCTGTCGCTCGCGGGAGTGAACGACGGCAATCTGGTCGAGCTCACCAGGCGCCTCGGAGTGCGCGTATTGCTGCGCGGGGACGCGCTGACCGTGCAGGGGCCGGCGGCCGCCGTCGAGCGAGCGGTGCCCGTGGCGCAGGCGATGGTCGATCTCGCCCGGATGGGTGAGACGCTCGATGTACACGACGTGGAGCGGCTGGTCCTCGAAGGGGAAGCCGGGACGCTGGGCGAGGGTGTCACGGCGGGGGGCGAAGCCAAGATCATCCTGCCCGGGCTGCGCCGTGTGATCCAAGCCAAGACCGGCGGGCAGCGCGAATACCTGCAGCAGATCGTGCAGCACGACATCGTCGTGGGAATCGGTCCGGCGGGGACCGGCAAGACCTACCTCGCTGTCGCGGCGGCCGTGGACGCATTGGCGCGCAAGCGGGTGCGTCGCATCGTCCTGGCCCGGCCGGCGGTCGAGGCGGGCGAGAATCTCGGGTTCCTGCCCGGTGATCTCCAGGAGAAGGTCGATCCCTACCTCCGGCCGTTGTACGACGCGCTGGAGGACATGATGCCGCGTGATCGCGTGCAGAAGGCCCTCGAAACCCGGGTGATCGAGATCGCCCCGCTTGCCTACATGCGTGGTCGCACGCTGTCGGATGCGTTCGTGATTCTGGATGAAGCGCAGAATGCCACCGGGATGCAGATGAAGATGTTCCTGACCCGCCTGGGCGTGAACTCACGCGCGGTGATCACGGGCGACAAGACCCAGATCGACTTGGCCAACCGGGAGGATTCGGGGCTGTTGCAGATCGAGCGCATTCTCCCGGGGATCGAGGGCATCGGTTTCTGCTACCTCGCCGACACCGACGTGGTACGGCATCGGCTAGTGCGGGACATCATCCGCGCCTACGCGGAGGACGCCCAAGGGTGACATGAGCACCACCCGCTTGGCCGCGATCCGCTATCATGCCGCCCGGTGGCTATGGGTGGCGGCCCTCGCCTGGCTGGCCCAGGCGGCGTTCCCCTCGAGCGTCGCCGACCTCGCACCGCTGCTCGACGTCGGAGCCCGGGTCGATCGCCCGGTGACGGCCCCGTTCGATTTCGTCGTGTCGAAGGGTGAGGACGAGCTGCGTCGCGAAGCGGACGAGGTGGCCGCCGCCGCGCCCCCCGTGTACGAATTCCGGGTTCGCGTGTACGACAGCGCCCGGGCCGCGATGCGCGATGTGTTCACCGTGATGGACTCGGCGGCCGCGGGCGGCGCGACCGCCGTCGCGCGAGCGGGCGAGCGGCTGGGTTTGGTGTTCACGGCACTGGAAGCCGTCTACCTCGGCAGCGCGGATCGTCGCCACACGCTGGAACGCGGAATCGACGACCTGTTTCAGCGCACGCTCGCGCAGGGGACGCTCGCCCCCGATGCCCTGGGCCGGGAGCCGGCGGTGGAGATCGTGGTGCGGCGCGGCGCCACCGAGGCCCCCGTGACCCGCGATCGGTTGCTCAGCTTCGACGACTACCTGCAACGCGCCCGGGCGAACCTCCCGCATCCCCGTTCGAGCATCGGCGATTCCGCCTACCTCAAGCTCGTGCGTCACCTGTTCCGCCCCACGCTGGTGCGCAACGATCTGGAGACGGCACGGCGGCGCGTCGAGCTCGCGGCCGGCGTGGATCGGAGCAAGTACGCGGTGCGGCAGGGCGACGTGATCATCCGGACCGGCGAAACTGACACCGGCCCCGCGCTGGAGAAACTGAGCGCGTTGCATGCCGAGCTGGTTCGGCGCGGAGCGGCCACGAGCCGCTCCGTGGGGGGCGTGATCGGGCCGCTGATCCGCAACGCGTTGATTCTATCGGTGTTCTGGGTGCTGATGTTGTTCTATCGCCGTGAGACCTACGTCAAGCTGCGGCAGGTGGGCACCGTCGCCGCCCTGTTCGCCTGCGCCATCCTCGCCGCCGCGGCGGTGGCCCACGCCACCCCTGCGCACGTCGAGCTGATCCTGTTGCCGTTCACGGCAATGATGCTGACCGTCCTGCTGAACGGCCGCGTCTCGATGATCGCCGCGATGATTCTGTCGGTGCTGATCGCGGTGCAACCGGTCTTCCACGAGACGCCCGCGCTATTCCTGTGTTTCGTCGGCGGGGTGACGGCGGCGCTCTCCGTGAAGACGCTGCGGCGTCGCACGCATCTCTATCTCGCGGTGCTGCTCGTGGGTCTCGGGTACCTGGCGGGGGCGGTCGCGCTCGGCCTGGCGGGTGACTGGACGGCGCGAGAGATCGGCATGCGGGCGCTGCTCGGCACGGCCAACGGCCTCGTGTCCGCGTCGCTCACGATCCTGCTGCTACCCGTGGCCGAGCGCGTAGCCCAGATCACCACCGACCTGACGCTGCTGGAGTTGTCGGATCCGAGTCGGCCGCTCTTGCGCCGGCTCTCCCTGGAGGCGCCGGGTACGTACGCACACAGCGTCGCGATGGCCAATCTCGTGGAAGCGGCCTGCAATCGGATCGGCGCCAACGGGCTCCTGGGTCGCGTCGGCTGCTACTACCACGACATCGGCAAGCTGGCGAACCCGCAGTACTTCGTCGAGAACCAAGCGCTCGCCGGCAACCCGCACGACCGTCTGGCCGCCGCGCAGTCGGTCGAGATCATCAAACATCATGTGCCGGAAGGCCTGCGGCTGGCGCGGGAGGCGGGCCTGCCCATCGTGGTGACCGGTTTCATCCCGGAGCATCATGGCACCGCCGAGATCACCTACTTCTACGATCGCGCCAAGAAGCAGGGCGAAGCAGGCCTGCGGCGTGAGGACTTCCGCTACCCGGGCCCGAAGCCCGGTTCGGTGGAG
>JBGQFX010000007.1:0-80190 GCA_041497135.1 Gemmatimonadota bacterium
AGACCGGTCTCTCGCTTGGCACGCCGCACTACATGAGCCCCGAGCAGGCGACGGCAGAGAAGGAGATCACCGGCCGCTCCGACATCTACTCCCTCGGCAGCGTGCTGTATGAGATGCTGACCGGCAGTCCGCCCCACGTCGGGTCGTCCGCGCAGCAGATCATCATGAAGATCGTGACCGAGGAGGCGGCGCCGGTCACGAAGCTCCGCAAGTCGGTGCCGGCAAACGTGGCCGCGGCCGTGTCGAAGACGCTGGAGAAGCTGCCGGCGGATCGGTTCGCGAGCGCGAAGGAATTCGCGGACGCGCTGACGAACCCCGCGTTCACCGTGACGCCGGTGGCCGGCTCGGCCACTCTGGGGGTGCCGGCATCGTGGAAGGCTCGCGCCGCGGTGCCGCTGGCTGCTGCCGCCGGTATCCTGCTCGTCGCCGCCGCCTGGGGGTGGCTCCGCCGCGCCGACGAACCAGCGCTCCACGTGAGCGTGCCGCCCCCCGCGGGCACGAGCTTCCTGCTCAGCCCCATGGCGCCCGCACTGTCTCCCGACGGTCGCACGGTAGTATTCGCCGCAGTAAGCGGCGGGGCGACCAGACTCTACCGGCGACCCGTGGACGGGTTTCGCGTCGAGGCCATCGAAGGTTCCGACGACGCGACCTACCCCTTCTTCTCGCCGGACGGTGCGTGGGTCGGCTACTACACGCGTTCGCGCCAGCTTCGCAAGATTCCGCTCGCCGGCGGACCGCCTATCACCATCGCGGACATTCCCTTCTACCGCTCGACAGCGGTCTGGCGGCGCAACGGCACGATCGTGGTGGAAAGTGACACCCGGGGCCTGTACGCCGTACCGGATCACGGCGGGGCGCTCGCTCCGCTGACGGAGGTCGATTCCGCGGCGGGGGAGCACACGCACACGACGCCCCAGGAGTTATCAGACGGCCGCCTGCTGCTCACGGTGTGGATGCGGGAGCGCTCGGCGAGCGGTGGCGCGCACTTGGCGATCCTCGAGCCCGGCGAGAGCCCGCCGCGCCGCGTCCCCGGCAACCCGCTGCCCATGGACGTCATATCGCTAGACGCCCGCGTCACATACGTCGAGCCCGGCTACCTTATTGCCCGTCCCGGCAATGAGACGGTCGCGATGCGCTACGACCTTCGGCGGGGACGGGCCAGTGGAACACCGGTCCCGGTGCTGGATGGTGCAAGCTTCGCCCCCCCCGTCACACCGCGTGGCGATATCGCCTACTACGCCTTTCCCAAGCTTCCGACGCAGCGGTTCCTGGTGCTGGTGGATCGCTCGGGCTCCGCCACCCGGTTGCCGGTGACGTCGGAGAGCTTCCGACACCCCAGGCTCTCGCCGGATGGCGCCCGGCTTGTCGTGGATCGGATCGACGACGTGTGGGTCCTGGATCTGCGCACCTATGCCTGGACCCGTCTGACCACCACTAGGGGGGTCACGGAGGCGCAGTGGTCGCCCGATGGCCGGCGCGTCGTGCACTCACGCTTCATCGCGGCCACCGGATACAACGGACTGGTGTGGCGCAACGCCGACGGCAGCGGTGAGGAACACCTCGTCCATGCCGGCACCGGCGACGACTGGCCCAGCGACTGGTCGCGGGACGGGCGCCACGTGGTGGTGTACGGCGGGGCGATCGGGAACAACGTGTCCGTGGTAGACCTGGACAGCGCCCACAGCTTTCACCCGGTGACCCGGAGCGCCGCGACCACGCGCAACGCCAGATTCTCGCCGGACGGCCGGTGGCTGGCCTATCAGTCCGATGAAACCGGGCGGACGCAGGTGTACCTGGTCTCGTATCCCGACCTCGCCCGGAAAGTCCCGGTGTCCACCGAGGGTGGAACCGAGGCGGCCTGGCGGCCCGACGGCGGGGAACTGTTCTACCGGACCGGCACACGCATGATGGTGGTCGCGATCCAGACGGTGCCAACCCTCCAGGTGGGGACGCCTCGCGAGTTATTCCGTGGGCCGTTCGAGGAGGACCAGTACGGCGATCGCAGTTACGATGTGATGCCGGATGGGCAGCACTTCGTGATGTTCGAGTCCGATCCCGCCTCGGCCCCCGAGCTGCGCGTGATTCGGAACTGGACCGCCGAACTCCGGGCTGCCCTGGGGAGGCCGTAGGATGGAGGATGCCCTAGCCCGGCTCTCCAACGCCCTGGCCGACCGCTACCGCATCGAACGGGAGCTGGCCGCGGGCGTGGATTCGGACGCTCAAGCGTCCGCTCGGCGCTCCGCGGCTCGTCCTGAAGGACGACGCGTCGTTCACGACGCGCCGGCACGCCGTGCCGCCGAGCCGACGCTTCAGCGTCGGAACCTCCGGTGACCAACACGGAACGTCTCTCCGCCGCCCTCGCCGACCGCTACCGCATCGAGCGGGAGTTGGGGCAGGGCGGCATGGCGACCGTCTATCTCGCCCAGGACCTGAAGCACGACCGCCAGGTCGCGGTCAAAGTCTTGCGCCCCGAGCTGGCCGCCGTCATCGGCGCCGAGCGGTTCTTGAGTGAGATCAAGACCACCGCGAATCTCCAACACCCGCATATCCTGCCACTGTTCGATTCCGGGGCGGCCGACTCCTTCCTCTTTTACGTCATGCCTTTCGTGGAGGGTGAATCGCTGCGCGACCGGTTGACGCGCGAGAAGCAGCTGCCGATCAACGACGCGGTCCGGATCGCCACCGAAGTCGCGGGCGCGCTCGACTATGCCCACCGCCACAACGTCATCCACCGCGACATCAAGCCGGAGAACATCCTGCTGCACGACGGCCGAGCGCTGGTGGCGGACTTCGGCATCGCGCTCGCCGCGAGCAAGGCCGGTGGCAGTCGGATGACGGAGACCGGGATGTCGCTCGGCACGCCGACCTACATGAGTCCCGAGCAGGCGATGGGGGAGCGCGAGATCACGGCGAAGAGCGACGTCTATGCGTTGGGCTGCGTGACCTACGAGATGCTGCTGGGCGAGCCGCCCTTCACCGGCCCCACGGCGCAGTCGATCGTGGCGAAGGTGATGACCGAGAAGCCGGCTCCGCTTTTGCCGCGGCGGGACCGCATCCCACCCAACGTTGAAAACGCGGTGCTCACGGCGCTCGAGAAGCTGCCGGCGGACCGCTTCGCGAGCGCCGCCCAGTTCGCCGCAGCGCTGGGTGACCCGAGCTTTGTGGCCACGGGCGCACCGGCCGCCACCCCGGCGAGGCGAGGCGCCCGGGCGATGGTGCCGCGGCGCTGGCTCAGCGCGGCTCTCATCGCCAACCTGCTGCTGATCGCCGCCGCGCTGCTCGTGTGGCGGCGCGCCGCGACGGACACGGGCACGAGCCGCCAGTCGGTTGTGCTCTGGCATTACCAGCTCCCCCAGCCCCTCGAGCCGGGCGCGCCGTTCGTGGCCTCGCAGGCGGCGATCGCGCCCGACGGGTCGAGCATCGTCTTTTCCGATTCCACCGTGGGTGGCGTCCGGTTGATGCGAAAGCTCCGGGACGCTGCCGACGCCACGCCGATCGTGGGCACGGAGGGCGGGGTCTCTCCGTTCTTCTCTCCGGACGGAAAGTGGATCGGGTACATCACGCTCGACGGGAAGCTCCGCAAGGAGCCCGTGAGCGGCGGCGGCTCGGTCACGCTCGCCCAGGACGCCACGGGCGACTACAAGGCCGCCGCGTGGCTCGACGACCAGACCATCATCTATGTCGACCGCCGCAGCTGGTTCACGAGGATATCGGCCGAGGGCGGCACCGGGAGTGCGAAGGTCTACACGAGGCCGGCCAATGCGGACATGGCGACGCTGTCGCCGCTGCCCGGTTCGCGCGGGTTCCTCTTCACCTATTGCAACGGGAACTGCGCGGTCCAATCCGACCTGTATGTCTACGATCTCGCCCAGGACAGCGCCCGCGTGGTGGTCTCGCAGGCCGCCGGCGGCTGGTACTCGACGACCGGTCACCTCCTCTATACCGGCCGTGACGGCGGACTCTACGCCGTTGCCTTCGATCTCCGGCGGCTCGTCACGCGGTCGGGGGCGATCCCGGTGATCGACGGGGTCGAGCCGACCCGTTTTGCCCTGTCGCCCTCCGGAGCGGTGGTCTACTCGATCGATCCCGCCACCCGCGAACCTTCGGACCTGGTGTGGGTGACGCGCGATGGGCGCGTGACGCCGGTCGATACGTCGTGGCGCGGTCCGTTCGAGTACCCCGCGCTGTCACCCGACGGGACGGCGTTGGCGGTCAGCCTGCGGGGGAAGACCACCGACTTGTGGATCCGGCGCGCGAACGGCACCCGTCAGAAAGTCATCGCCGATGGCGCGGCGAACTGGCGCGCCTCGTGGATGCCGGACGGCAAGGCGCTCACCTTCATTTCGATCCGGAGCGCCGACAGCATCGATGCCGAGTCCGTGTTTCGGGTGCAGGCGGACGGCAGCGGGAAGGCGGAGGAGATCCTGCGTCATCGCTACGGCATCTGGGAGACGGAGGTGTCGCGGGACGGGCGGTGGCTGGTCATTCGGTCGGATGAGAAGGATGGGGATGGCAACGTCTATGCGCGCCGGCTCGGTGGCGACACGGCGCTGATCCCCCTCCTGACCGACCCGAGCCAGACGTATCAGATCGCCCTCTCGCCGGACGGCCGGTGGCTCGCCTGGTGCTCGAATGAATCCGGCGTGCAGAATGAGATCTACGTCGCCTCCTTCCCCGACATGGGGTCGAAGCGGCTGGTCTCGCGGGGCGGTGGCACCGAGCCTCGCTGGTCCCGCAACGGACGGGAGCTTTTCTTCAAGAGCGGCGGCCAGCTCATGTCCGTGGCCGTGCCGCCCGGTCCCTCCTTCCTGCCCGGCGATCCCCATCCGCTCTTCTCCCTGGCGGGCTTCAGGGCGGCGAGAAATCGCCCGCAGTACGATGTCGCACCGGACGGACGCTTCGTGATGATCCGGCAATCCGGCAGGGCGGCGAGCATCGTGTACGCCGAGCACTGGTTCGCCGAGCTTCAGGCGAGAGTGCGCCGGTGACCGATTCGGCGCAGCTCACGGCGGCCCTCGCCGACCGCTATCGCATCGAGCGCGAGCTGGGTTCGGGCGGGATGGCCACGGTGTACCTCGCCCAGGACTTGAAGCACGACCGGAAGGTCGCGGTGAAGGTGTTGCGGCCGGAGCTGGCTGCCGTCATCGGGGCCGAGCGCTTCCTCGCCGAGATCAAGACCACGGCGAATCTGCAGCACCCACACATTCTGCCGCTGTTCGATTCTGGCGCGGCCGACTCTTTCCTCTTTTATGTCATGCCCTTCATCGAGGGCGAGTCGCTGCGTGACCGGTTGACGCGCGAGAAGCAGTTGCCCATCGCCGACGCGGTGCGGATCGCCACGGAAGTCGCGGGAGCCTTGGACTACGCCCACCGTCACAACGTCATCCACCGCGACATCAAACCGGAGAACATCCTGCTGCACGACGGGCGGGCATTGGTGGCCGACTTCGGCATCGCACTGGCCGCGAGCAAGGCCGGCGGCACGCGGATGACCGAGACCGGGATGAGCCTCGGCACGCCGACCTACATGAGTCCCGAGCAGGCGATGGGCGAGCGGGAGATCACGGCCCGGAGTGACGTCTACGCCCTGGGCTGCGTGACCTACGAGATGCTGGTGGGCGAGCCGCCATTCACGGGACCGACCGCGCAGTCGATCGTGGCCAAGGTGATGACGGCGGAGCCGGTCGCGCTCACCGTGCAGCGCAAGACGATTCCAGACCACATCGAAGCCGCCGTACTCACGGCACTCCAGAAACTGCCGGCCGACCGGTTTGCCACGGCGGCCGAGTTCGCCGCGGCACTGGGTGGCGGGACGGCCGGCCACACGCCTCCTCGGATCGCTCACGTCGCGCAGGTGACCCCGGGCCCGTGGCGGAGGGTGAGCGCCATCCTGGGCGGCGTCACGCTGGCGCTGGTCGGGATCATGGCCTGGACGCTGACCCGCCATGGGGGACCCGCCGGGCCGAGCGTGTTCGACGCGGCGCTCCCCAACGGCGGAACGATGAGCTTTGCCGCCACCACGGCCACATCGGCTTACGGCACGCCACTGCGTAACCTCGCCATCTCGCCGGCGGGAGACTTCGCGGTGTATGCCGCGAAGCAGGGCGATTCCACCCTGCTGTGGTACCGCAGCCTGAGAGACGCCACCGCGCATCCCATTGCCGGCACCCGCGGCGCGACCGCCCCGCGGGTTTCCCCCGACGGCGCCCGCATCGCCTTCTTCGTGGGCGGCCAGGTCATGGTGATCCCGGTCGCCGGAGGTGAGCCCCGCCGCCTGCTGGATGGTCACAGTCCGACCTCACTCGAATGGATTTCGCGCACCGCCGTGCTGGCAACCGACGTCGACGCGACCCGTCTGAGCTGGCTCGATCCGGAAGCCGGGCAACAGCGGAGCGCCCGGATTGTCCGCTGCTATGGAGCCTGGATTCCGGAGGACCGGCAGTTGCTGTGCGCGGGCAACGGGGCCGCTTACGTGGAGGCCCCCGAAACGGGAACACGCTGGACCGTCCGCGTGGCCCGGCCCGATGGATCGGCCGGGGGCCCCCTCAACGGATCGGCATTTCGCCTCGTGGAAGGGCGCTACCTGGTCTATGTCTCTCCCGACGGCGACCTCCGCGCGGCGCCGTACGACCGGACGCGACACACGGCCGGCCGTTCGGTGACCCTGCAGAGCGGCGTCCGACGCGAGGGTGTCGGCGACGCCCAGTACGATCTGTCCGCGGATGGCACGCTGGTCTACGCCCCCGGCGCCGACGCGGCCCTTGGTCGGCTGGTGCGGCTGAGCCGCGGGGGCGCCCCGGTCGCCCTTCCGGTCGATTCGGCGGCGTTCCTGCGGTTCGACTTGAGTCGCGACGGCCGGTGGTTGGCGGCCGTGGTGCAGGCCTCCGACGGGCAGGAGCTGCGGATCTACGACCTGCGCAATGGACAGCGTCTCACCTGGTTGCGCGCCGAGGTGATCCGTCACGCGCTCTGGACTCCCTCCGGCGACCGGCTGGTGATCGGCGTCCGCGACTCGACCCGCTGGTCCATCCTGTTCGGAACCCCCGGATCGGGCGCCACCCCGGATACCGTGTTCACCTCCGTCGGTCTCTTCAGTCCCGACCCGATCGATGTCCCGGCCGGCAACTTCGCACTGGCACAGGATTTTGCGGCGTTCGTCGCCCTGCGGTTCGATCCCGCGACATCTCGGCCTCGGCTCGACACAGCCGCGACCGACGCCATGTTCGCGTCGGTGTCGCCCGACGGTCGACACTTCCTGTCTGAAACATCCGACGAGCGGCAGGTCATCGTTACCTCGTATCCCGTGGCGCGGCGCCGCTGGCAGGTCGCGTCGGACGGGGTCGAGCCGCTGTGGCTCTCGTCCACCGAGGTGCTGTACCGCTCGGGGGTGGCCTGGTACCTGGCCCGGTTGAACCCGGTGACCGGAGAGCCCGTGGGTGCGGCGACGTTCTGGGCCCGGGACCCGCGCTTCTCCGACACCTCGGGGTGGTCGAACCGCCTTTCGCACGATGGCGGGATCATCTACTTGCAGGGGCCGGAGCAGGTCAGTGCCCCGTATCTGCGCGTCGTGCCCAACTGGGTCGCGCGAATGAAGGTGGCCGTCGACGGGACGAACCGATGACTGCTCCTCTCGACCGCCTCACCGCCGCCCTCGCCGACCGCTACCGCATCGAGCGGGAGCTGGGCGCGGGCGGCATGGCCACGGTGTACCTGGCCCTGGATCTGAAGCACCACCGCCACGTGGCGCTCAAGGTGCTGCGTCCCGAGCTCGCCGCCGCCATCGGGCCCGAGCGATTCCTGCGCGAAATCGAGATCTCTGCAGGGCTACACCACCCGCACATTCTCCCGTTGTATGACTCGGGCAGCCTCTCCCCCTCATCCCCTCTCCGCAAGGCGGAGAGGGGGCCGGGGGGTGAGGTCCTCTATTACGTCATGCCCTTCGTAGAAGGCGAGTCGCTGCGCGACCGGTTGAGCCGCGAGAAGCAGCTCCCCTTGGACGACGCCTTGTTGATCGCTCGCGAAGTGGCGGACGCGCTGAGCTACGCGCACTCCCGCGGCGTGGTCCACCGCGACATCAAGCCGGAGAACATCCTGCTCGAAAGCGGCCACGCCGTGGTGGCGGACTTCGGCATCGCCAAGGCCATCAGCGTCGCGGGCGGAGAGTCGCTGACGCAGACGGGGATCGCGATTGGCACGCCGCAGTACATGAGCCCGGAGCAGGCCGCGGGTGAGAAGGACATCGACGGGCGCAGCGACCTCTACTCGTTGGCTTGCGTGCTGTATGAGATGCTGACGGGCCAGCCGCCCTTCACCGGACCGACGGTCGAGAGCGTGGTCCGTCAGCACATGGTGGAGCAGCCTCGGCCGGTCTCCCAGCTCCGCCCCGCGGTGCCGGCGGTGATCGCCGATGTGTTGACCCGCGCCCTCGCGAAGAATCCCGCTGATCGCTTCAGCCCGGCCGCCCACTTTGCCGCGGCCCTGGCAACGCCGGCCGCCGGCAGAGCCGCGGGGGCACCAGCGAGAGCCTCTCGCATCTGGATTGGGATCGGTGTCGCCGGTCTCATCACGGCCATCGCCGCGCTGGTTGTGGTGGCTCGCCGTCCCGGCACCGATCGTTCGTTCACTATCGGCCACACGACACAGGTGACGCGAGCGGCCGGTCTCGAAGTGGATCCGGCCCTGTCCCCCGATGGGGAGACCATCGCCTACGCGGCTGGCCCCACTACCGCGATGCAGATCTACGTTCGCGGCGTGAGCGGTGGGCGCCCCCTCGCCCTGACCGCCGACACGACCGACAACTTCCGCTGGCCCCGCTGGTCACCCGACGGATCCCAGATCGCGTATCAGTCCAGCGACGGGATTTATGTCGTCCCCGCGCTCGGCGGGGCACCCCGGCGCGTGACCCGCGTCGATCCGCGCGGATTCCAGCATGGATCGGTGGCGCCGCTCGCCGGGCTCGACTGGTCGCCTGATGGATCGCGGATCGCCTGGACCCTTGGATACAACGGTGAGGGAGTCGGCGTAGTCACGCTGTCCACGGGGGACACGGTGAGGCTCCCAGCCCCGAGCGCGGCCTTCTCCCCGGCCTGGTCGCCTGACGGGCGGAGCATCGCCGTCGCGGCGGGGAACCTGTCGTACATCTTCGGGACCGCGTATTTCGGGAACTCGGGCTCCTCGGCGATCTGGATCGTGCACGTGGACGGGACCAGCCCGACACGGATCACCACCGACAGTGCCCAAGACCTGGCTCCCCAGTGGTCTCCCGATGGCCGCGAGCTCTTCTGGATTTCGGATCGGGACGGCAACCGCGATGTCTATCGACAGCGGATCAACCCTGACGGGACCGCGGCAGGAACGCCCCAGCGACTCACCACGGGTACCGACGCACAGGGGATCAGCCTGAGCCGCCGTGGCGGCCGGATGGCCTACTCCCGGCTGAGCACGTGGTCCAGCATTTGGTCCATCCCGGTGCCCACCCACGGACCCGTCTCGATCCGCGGCGCGACGCGGATCACCGCCGGGAACGAGACCATCGAGGATGTCGACGTTTCGGCCGACGGCCGCTGGCTGGTGTTCGATTCCGACCGAGGCGGCAATCCGGATTTGTACGTCATGCCCGCGGCCGGCGGCGAGGCGCGCCAGATCACCACGGATCCGGCCGGTGACTTCAGCGCCGACTGGACACCGGACGGTCGCAGGATCGTGTTTCACTCGCTCCGGAACGGGAACCGCGACATCTACACCGTGGAGGCCGACGGCACCGGGCTCAAGCAGTGGACCAGGGCCCCGGCGGAAGAGCTCGACCCCGACTGGGCCCCGGATGGCGAGACGATCCTGTTCGAAGTGTTCGGTGAGCAAGGCGCGAAGCGCGGATTCGAAACGGTGCCCCTGGCTGCCGGAGCGAGTTCGGGATTCATCTCTCTGGCGGCAGGAGACTTTGGCCACTGGTCGCCGGTCGGCCGGACGATCGTTTACCACAATCCGGACGGACTCCGCCTGCACCGGATCGACAGCGGGGAGGATACGCTGCTGGTCTCCAACGCCCGTGACGGCGCCGAGGCGTTTTACGCGGCGTGGTCGCCAGATGGGGCGAAGATCTACTACCTGACACGGTCCCCGAAGGGATGGTCGATCCGGTCGGTACCCGCCGCGGGTGGCGCCAGTACCGTGCTGGTCAACTTCGACGACCCGACCCGGCAGCAGACCAAATACGGATTGGCCACCGACGGGAAGGTCTTCTACTTCACGATCGGGTCGCCCGAAAGCGACATCTGGGTCGCGGACCTGCAGCGGCCGTGATGATGCCCTCCGACCGGGGCCTGGCGCCGATACTGTTCTCGGAGCAACGTTGGGAACCACAAACACATACTTGGAGATCTCATGACTCGATTCCACACCTCAGCGCTCGCCCTCGCCCTCGCGGCCGTCGCTGCCGCGCCGCTCGCCGCCCAGCAAGCCCCCGCGGGCGTGCGCGGCGAGATCCTCGGCCAGTTCAACGAAGCGGCCGACAAGCTGGTCCAGCTCGCTGAGGCGATCCCGCAGGACAAGTTCACCTGGCGACCGGGCGCGGGGGTCCGCTCGGTGAGCGAGGTGCTGCTGCACGTCGCGGGCAGCAACGACTACATCCTGACCGCCGTCGGCGTTCCCTCGACCGCGCAGGGAGAGAACGACCTCGAGCACTCGACCACGGACAAGACGCAGGTGATCGCGAAACTCAAGGAGTCGATCACGCACGTGCGCGCCGCGCTGCAGGCGATGCCGGACGCCGATCTCGACAAGGCCACGAAGCTGTTCGGGCAGGACATGACCTATCGCGGCGTCGCCCTGCTGCTGCAGAGTCACCAGCACGAGCATCTGGGGCAGATGATCGCCTACGCGCGCACCAACGGCGTCGTGCCTCCCTGGTCGCGCGCAGGCCAGTAACGTTCAACAGTGAGCGCGCCCGAGCCCCGCGTCATCGGGGCCGTCGTCCTGTACCGGCTGTATGACGTCGGCTACGAAATTGACCTCGAGCGCGCTCTCGATTTTCTCGCGACCAGCCCCGAGGAGCGTGAGGCCCTCCGCCTGAAGCTCGAGCGGCGCCGGCGCGCCGAGGCGCAGGCGATCCGGATCAAGAATCCGCCCGTCACCATCTCGCTCGGCGTCGAGCAATTTGAGGCGGCCGGGCACCGGCATGACGCGCGGGTTTCGGCGCGGATCTTCGACTTCGGCGTGATCTCGCTGCGCCTGCGGTGCGAGATCCCGGGCGCGCTCGCGTGGTCCGCGTTCGCAGGCGTAGGTGACTCCACCGAGCTCTCAGGAGCGGCGAAGGCGCCGTTCGACCGGCGTATCCGCGAGCTCACCGATCGGATCGCGCCGGCGATCGCCCGGCCGCAGATCGCGCCGGTCAGCGAAGACTATGTCGTGTACCGGATCGCCCGGCTCGAGGGCCCGGCGGGAGAGGCGCTGCCGGCCGACGCCGTGCGCGAGCTCGACGTGGCGCCGCTGCTGCTCAACGAGCACCGGCCCATCTCCGAGCAGGCCCGGAAGGAGCTCTTGCCGCACTGGTTTTCCTACTATCCGGACGATCTCTCGATCATCACGTGGAACACCGCGCTGGTGCTCGATCCGGCGGAGGGCGAAAGCGACGTCCAGCTGATCCTCGAGTTCGCCAACGCGCAGCTGCTCGAGCTGCGCTACTACGACGCCTTACTCGACGCCGAGCTGCCACGCATGTACGACCGGATCGCGAACGCGCGGAAGGGACCGGGGGCGCTGCTGGGCCGGCGCTACGCGCCGCTGCTCACCGCGCTGCAGACACTCGTGGCGGACTCGACCGAGATCGTGGAGCGCACCCAGAACGCGCTCAAGGTCACCGACGACATCTTCCTGGCCCGCGTGTATGGGGCGGCATTGGAGCTGTTTCGCGAGCGGGCCTGGCGTGCGGGGATCGACCACAAGCTGGGGATCATCCATCAGACCTACGCGATGCTGAATGCCGAATCGATGGCGGTGCGCAACGAGGTGCTCGAGATCACCGTGATCGTGCTGATCCTGGTCGAGATCGTCGTTGCGGTGGTGCTGGGCGGGCACTGAATCGCGGTCGCCGGGTCAGCTTGACACGACCGGCGTGCGCGGGACAGCATTCCACGATTCATGACCAGATCGACCGTACAGAAGTTCGGCGGAACGTCCGTCGGCGACGCGGACGCGTTCGAGCGCATCGCCGGGATCGTGCGGGCGCACGGCGGGCCTCGCCCGGTCATCGTCGTGTCCGCGATGAGCCGGGTGACGGATGCGCTCCTCGGGGCCGTGGCAGCCGCCGCTCACGGTGACGTCCCGGCAGCGCTCGCGGGACTGGACGGTCAGCTCGAGCGCCACCGTGCGGTGGCGCGACGACTGCTCGCACCGGACGCCGTGGTCGCTTTCGAAACGGAGCTCGATCGCGCGCGTCGAGACCTGGCGGGACTGCTCGATCGCGTCCCTAGAGAACTACCGGCTCGAGCGGCTCTGCAGGACGATGTCGTGGCCCACGGCGAGCGCCTCTCGGCGTCCCTGCTCACCGCCGTGCTGGCGGCACGGGGGCTTCCGACGCGCTACGTCGACGCGCGCCGTTGCATCGTGACCGACGATGCGCACGGCCGGGCGACGCCCGACCGGGCGGAAACCGAACGCCGCACGCGGGACGAGCTCGGGCCGCTGCTCGAGGGCGGCGCGATCCCGGTCCTGGGCGGCTACATCGCCGCCGCGCGGAGCGGCGCGACCACCACCCTCGGTCGCGGTGGCTCGGACTACTCGGCGGCGCTCGTCGGGGCCGCCCTCGAAGCGTCGGAGATCCAGATCTGGACGGATGTCTCGGGAGTTCTCACCGCCGATCCCCGGATCGTGCCAGGCGCGGGGACGATTCCGCGGCTGTCCTACGCGGAAGCGGCCGAGCTGGCCTACTTCGGGGCGAAGGTGCTCCATCCCCGCTCGATCCAGCCCGCGATGGACAGGCGCATCCCCGTGCGGATCTGCAACGCCCGGGTGCCCGATGCGCCGGGCACGCTCGTCACAGCCGAAGCTGACATCTGGCCGGAGACCGTCAAGGCGATCGTCCACAAGATGGCCATTACCGTCGTGCGGGTCACCGCCGCGCGCGGGCGCGGAGCCCACGGATTCCTGCGCGCCTTGTTCGAGGTCTTCGACCGGCACCGCACCGTCGTGGACGTCGTGTCGACGTCCGAGGTGAGTGTGTCGCTGACGGTGGAAGATGGGGACGCCGTGCCGTCCATCGTCGAGGAGCTGCGGCAGCTCGGCGACGTAGAAGTGGAGCGGGGGCGCGCCATCGTCTGCGTGGTGGGCGAGGGACTGCGCCGCACGCAGGGGGTCGCGGCGCGCGTATTCGCGACGATCCGGGACCTGAACGTTCACCTCATCTCCCAGGGGGCCTCGAGCGTCAATCTGACCTTCGTCGTGGACGAAGCGTGCGTGGCGGATGCCGTCGTGCGGCTGCACGAGGCCCTGCTCGAGCGGGAGGGGGTTGGGAGCCCGGCTGCGGCGCTCGCACGGCCGCGGGCGGGGGCGGCGATGGAGGTGCTGGCGCTGGCGCGCCGGCTGATCGACATCCCGTCGGTGTCAGGCGACGAGGCGGACATCGCCCGCTTTCTGGCGGGCTATCTCGGCGACCTGGGCTACCGGGTGGATCTGGTCGACGCCCTCCCCGGGCGGCCCAATTTACTTGCCACGACGGGCGCTCCACCGCGCGTCGTGCTGTGCACCCATCTCGACACCGTGCCGCCGTTCATCGGCTCGCACGAAGACGACGATTTCCTGTATGGGCGGGGCGCCTGTGATTCCAAGGGAATCCTCGCCGCCCAGATCGCCGCCGCGGAGCGCCTGCGCGCCGAGGGCACGGCCGAGATCGGGCTGTTATTCGTGGTAGACGAGGAGATGGGCAGCCTCGGGGCCCGGGCCGCCAACGCGCATCCGCGCGCCCGCGAATGCCGCAACCTCATCGTCGGCGAGCCGACCGACAATAAGCTCGCCATCGGCTCCAAGGGATCGCTCCGCGTCGCGCTGCGGGCCGAAGGCACGGGCGGGCATTCGGCGTACCCCGATCGAGGCACCTCGGCCATCGACCGGCTGCTCGACGTTCTCGCGGACGTACGCCGCACGGCGTGGCCGCACGACGGCTTCTTCGGCGAGACGACCTGCAACATCGGGGTCATCGGGGGCGGCACGCGCACCAACGTGCTCGCCACGGAGGCCAGGGCGGACCTGCACTTCCGCCTCGTGACCGCCGCCGAGCCGGTGCAAGCGCTGCTGGAGCGTAGCGTGGCCGACCGGGCGCACGTCGAGTATCTGAGCGTCACTCCCCCGGTGCGGCTCATGAGCCTGCCCGGCTTCGAGCAGTGCATCGTGGGATTCACCACCGACACGGCGCACCTGGGTCACTGGGGCACGCCGCTGCTGCTCGGCCCCGGATCCATCCACGAAGCCCACACGCCCCACGAGCGTATCGCGAAGGTCGACGTGAGTCGGGGCGTCGAGCTGTACGTGCGACTCGTGCGGTCGTTGCTCTCCGGGCCGGCGGCGGAGCGACAAACTGCCGGGGCCGTCGGGGCGCGGGAATGAAGCTCGCCCTGTTCGGCCATGGCGGCATGGGGCGCGTGATCGCCCAGTATGCTCGGTCGAGCGGTCACGAGATCGGCGCGGTCTTGACCTCTCAGGACACACGCCGCCAGGGGGACGAGCTCGTGGCGGTGCTCCGGGGCCATGACGCCGCGATCGATTTCTCGGTTGCCGACGCTGTGCTCGCCCACGCCACAGCCTGTGCGCGGGCCGGCGTGCCGCTGGTCGAAGGCACGACCGGGTGGCGGGACCAGGAGCCGACCGTACGCCGCGCGGTGGAGGACGCGGGCGGGGCGCTCGTGTTTGGCGCGAACTTCTCGGTCGGCGTGAACCTGTTCTATCGCCTGGTGGCCCGTGCGGGCGAGCTGTTCGGCAGATTCGCCGAGTACGACGCGTTCATCGAGGAAGCGCACCACGCCCGCAAACGGGACGCGCCCTCAGGCACCGCGCTCCGGTTGCGCGACATCCTCACCCGCGCCCTGGATCGCCCGGTGTCCGTCGCGAGCACGCGCGCCGGCTACATTCCCGGCACGCATCGCGTGGGGTTCGATTCGCCAGCGGACCAGGTCACCGTCGAGCACGCGGCTCGATCGCGCGACGGCTTCGCCGCCGGCGCCCTCCTGGCCGCGCAGTGGATCGTGGGCCGTCAGGGCGTGTTCGCGTTCGACGAGGTGCTGGACGAAATGCTCGGCCCACAGAGGAAGAGAGGCCTATGACGATGCGCGTGGATTGGCTGCGCGGCTGCGGAACGGCGCTCGTCACGCCGTTCCGGACCGACGGCGCGGTGGACGAGGCTCGGCTCCGCGCCCTGGTCGAGCGGCAGATCGCGGGCGGCGTCCCCTTGCTCGTCCCCTGCGGCACCACGGGGGAGAGCGTGACCATGACCGACGAGGAGCAGCGGCGGGTCATCGCCATCACCGTGGAGGTGGCGCGCGGAGCTGGCGCGCGAGTGATCGCGGGAGCGGGGGGGAACGCGACGGCTGGCACGGTGCAGCGCGCCAAGGCGGCGCGCGCCGCGGGCGCGGACGCGGTGCTGGTCGTGGCGCCCTATTACAACAAGCCGACCCAGGCGGGGCTTACGGCACACTACCAAGCCGTCGCGGCGGCGGTGCCCGGATTCCCGGTCGTGCCCTACAACGTTCCCGGGCGGACCGGCTCCAATATCGAAGCGGCCACGCTCTTGTCTCTGGCGCGGAGCGAGGAGAACATCGTGGCCGTAAAGGAAGCGTCGGGGAACCTCGCCCAGATCATGGCGATCCTGCGCGAGCGGCCGGATGGCTTCCGCGTGCTCTCCGGCGACGACGCGATCACACTGCCGATCATCGCGCTCGGGGCGGACGGCATCATCTCGGTGGTGTCGAACGAAGTGCCCGACCTCATGTCCCGGATGACCGACCTCGCGCTCCAGGGCGATTGGGCCGGCGCGCGGGCGTTGCACTTCCGGCTGCTGCCGCTCATGGACGCGAATTTCATCGAATCCAACCCCGGGCCGGTGAAGGCCGCGATGGCGCTGCTCGGTCTCCTGGAGGAACGGTTCCGCCTGCCCCTCGTTCCGGTCCAGGACAAGACGCGGACCCGCCTGCGCGAGATCCTCCAGGATCTTGGGGTGCTGGGTCGCGCCGCGCATGTCGCTGCGTGAGCGCGTCGAGGCGCTCGCGGCGGCGGGCCGTTCGACCTATACCGACGCCGATCGCGCGCTGTTCGCCGAATTCCGCGCCGCGCTGAGCCGCGGGGAGATCCGCGCCGCCGAGCGCGCCCCAAGCGGGGAGTGGCTCGTCAACGCCTGGGTGAAGCGGGGAATCTTGCTGGGCTTCCGGATCGGGACGCTCATCGACATGTCGGCGCACGAGACGCTGCGATTCTTCGACAAGGACACCTACCCGGTCCGTCCCACCACACTCGCCGACCGGGTCCGCATCGTGCCCGGCGGCTCGAGCATTCGCGATGGGAGCTACGTCGCCCCCGGCGTCGTGTGCATGCCGCCGATGTACGTCAACGTCGGCGCCTACGTGGACGAGGGGACGATGATCGACAGCCACGCCCTCGTCGGCTCGTGCGCCCAGATCGGCAAACGCGTCCACCTGTCCGCGGCGGCCCAGGTGGGGGGCGTGCTCGAGCCGGTGGGCGCGATGCCGGTGATCGTCGAGGACGACGTGCTCGTGGGCGGGGGGTGCGGCATCTATGAGGGGACCATCGTGCGCGAGCGCGCCGTGCTCGCGGCAGGGACCATTCTCACGGGGTCCACGCCGGTGTACGATGTCGCAAGGGGACAGGTGTATCGCCGGCCGCCGGCGGGCGCGCTCGAAATCCCGCCAGGTGCGGTGGTGGTTCCGGGGGCGCGAGCCCTGACGGAGGGGGCGGGAGTGGGGTGGGGCCTCTCGCTGTACGCCCCGGTGATCGTGAAATACCGTGACGAGCGGACCGACGCGGCGACCGAGCTCGAGGACTTGCTCCGGTGACCGGCGCACCGCCGGCCCCCCCCCGGATCCGGGTCGGCATCCTGGGCGCGACGGGGACGGTGGGGCAGCGCTTCGTCCAGCTGCTCGAGCGTCACCCCCAGTTCACGGTGACCGCGCTGGCGGCGTCGGATCGCTCGCAGGGGAAGCCGTACCGTGAGGCGTGCGTGTGGCGCCTGCCGGGCGAGATGCCTGCGGCGGCGGGGGAGCTGCCCGTCGAGGCGCCGCGGCCGCCGCTCGCGTGCGATGTGATCTTTTCCAGTCTGCCGGCGGATCTCGCGCGCGACGTGGAGGGGAGCTTCGTCCAGGCGGGGTACCCGGTGATCAGCAATTCGTCGCCGTTCCGGATGGACGCGGACGTGCCGCTGGTCATTCCCGAAGTCAATCCGGAGCACCTCGGGCTACTCGACAGACGGACCGCTCCCGGCTTCATCGTCACCAACCCCAACTGCTCGGCCGTCATGCTCGCCCTGGCGCTCGCACCGCTGCAGGCGCGCTTCGGCGTCGAGGCAGTCGCGGCGACGACGCTGCAGGCCATCTCGGGGGCCGGCTACCCGGGCGTGGCCGCGCTCGACATCACCGACAACGTGCTGCCCTTCATCGCCGGCGAGGAGGAGAAGATCGAGCGCGAGACACTGAAGCTGCTGGGCCGATTCGTCGACGGGCGGATCGCGCCGGCGGACTTCGCGGTCAGCGCGCAGTGCCACCGGGTGAACGTGGTGGACGGCCACCTGGCGGCCGTGCGGGTCAAGCTCGCCCAGCCTGCCGAGCCGGCCGCGCTGGCGGAGGCCATGGCGTGCTTCAGCGGCGAGCCGCAGCGGCTGCGGCTGCCCAGCGCGCCTGAGCATCCGATCATCGTGCGCTTGGAGCCCGACCGCCCACAGCCGCGCCTCGATCGCGATGCGGGAGGCGGGATGAGTGTGACTGTGGGCCGCATCGCGCGCGATCGCGTGCTCGGGCACCGGTTCGTCGTGCTGAGCCACAACACGATTCGCGGGGCCGCCGGCGCGGCGATTCTCAACGCGGAGCTACTCCTGGCGCAGGGGCGCCTGCGCCAAGTCGGGTAATCGTCGTATTTCCTTCATCATATTGATCCTGATCGAGATCGTCGTCGCGGTGGTGCTGGGAGGCCACTGAACGGGCGTTCTAGAACCCCAGGAGATGCGCCCGCCACAGGGACGCGGCCGCGGCAGCCACGAGCAGCAGCGCCACCACCCCCAGCACGATCCAGGTCAGCGGCGGGACGCGGCGGCGGCGCTTCCTCGCGTACGTAGCGCTGGGCCGCAGCACCTCGAGCGAGTTCCGTACCGCGCTGACACCGGTGAAGAAGGAGTACTTGAGGTTTCTGACGGGGAGCGGCGCGACCGCCACCGGCGCCGGCGTGGCGGGCGGGCGGTGGTCCCGCAGCACCGCGTACGCCTCGTTGATCAGCTGCTGATTGTGCAGCGCCTTCTCGTGCAGCCGGTCGTTCTCGGGGAAGCGGTCGGGGTGCCAGACCTGCGCCAGGTCCCGAAACGCGGTTTTGACCTCATCGAGAGTGGCGCCGGGGTGGAGCCCCAGCAGCCGGTAGGCCGTGGTCGGATCGATGGTCATGGTAGCGTCGAGATCTCGCAGGAATCGGGCCGTGAAGCCCTGAAGATGCCGGTCGGGGGGTGAAACCGGCAGGGCATGGTATGCCCGTCGGTCTCCCCCCGCTTGGCGGGGCAGAGTCAATACGCCTATTTTCCGGCCCCCATGCGGATCTCTTCCTGCTTCATGTGTCTGTGGGCCGGCGCCGCGGCCCCGCTCATCGGCCAACGTGCGGCGGATGGGGCGACCGCGGGGCGGCTCGAGATTGTCGCCGCGCCGGCGCCCCTGCCGATCGACGTCGATGGCGTCCTCGATGACTCGGTGTGGCAGGTGACCGCGCCCGTCACGGGATTCGTGCAGAGCGAGCCCGATGAGGGTCGGCCCGCAACCGAGCGGACCGAGGTGTGGGTTGCCAGCGATGCCACCACGCTGTACGTGGCGGCGCACCTGTACGACTCCCGTCCCGACGCCCTCGTGGTGAACGACATCCGCAAGGACTTCCGGACCGACAACCAGGACACCTTCGAGGTCATTTTCGACACGTTCGCCGACCGGCGCAACGGCTATGTGTTCGTGACCAACCCGGCCGGCGCCCGGGCCGACGAGCAGGTGGCGAACGAAGGGCGCGAGACGAACAGCAGCTGGGACGCGCCGTGGGTCGCCCGCACCCGCCGGGTGGTGGACGGTGGAGATGGCCATTCCCTTCCGCGCGCTCCGCTCGGGCGGCGGGTCGCACGGTGTCTGGGGCGTCAACTTCAGTCGCCGTCTCCGGCGCCGCAACGAGGTGGACTTCTGGGCCCCGGTGCCCCGGGCCTACGCCCTGACCCGCCTGTCGCTGGCGGGTGATCTGGTCGGCCTGCCGGCTTCGACCGGAGGTCGGGATCTCCGCGTCACGCCCAACGTGCTGGGGCGTACGGTGCGGGACATCGGGGGGGCGGGCTTCGCGCAGAAGGGCGACGCTGGCGTCGACCTGAAGCTCGGGTTGACCCGTGGCCTCACGCTCGACGTGACGGCCAATCCCGATTTCGCGCAGGCCGAGGCCGACGAGCAGCAGGTGAACCTGACGCAATTCAGCCAGTTCTTCCCCGAAAAGCGCGATTTCTTCCTCGAGAATTCGGGGGAGTTCTACGTCGGGGACACGCCGCGCAACACGCGCATCGCGCAGGCACCGCGTGGCGACGAGGATCTGCTGCTCTTCTTCAGCCGCCGCATGGGGCTCGCCTAGGACGGCGGGCCGGTGGGAATCGACGGCGGCGTCCGAATGACGGGGCATGTCGCGGGGATGGGCGTCGGGGCGCTCGCGCTGCCGGGATACCATCCCCGGGAGCGACTACGCGGTGGTGCGCCTGCGCCGTGACCTGTTCAAGAGCTCGGATGTCGGGATGGTGTTCATGCAGCGCAGTGCGGTCCACGACCGCGCCGACATGAACCGGGTCTACGGCGCGGACGCCACCTTCCGGTTGCCCGAGCGCATCGATTGGAGCACCTTCGCCGTCAACACGGAGACCGACCGGACCACTGGTGGGTCGTGGGCGTTCCAGACCTCATTCAATCGGGAGGGGAACTTCTCGCACGTGAAGGTCGGGCTGTTCTCGATGGGAGAGGCCTTCAACGACGAGCTCGGGTTCTACAACCGCACGGGAGTCCGGGACTGGACCATGGCCGTCGGCGTCCGGCCGCGCTTGGCCGGGCTGCGCCGCGCCGGGGTGCGCGAGATGCACCCGCACCTGACGTGGAACTACCATACCGACCAGTCGGGGCGGCTCGCCGCCGTACCAGTGGAACGAGTGGATGTTGGCCGGGGCCACCGATGAGAGCCGCGCGGTGTCGGCGGCCTTCCAGGGCGTGGCCGGCGGCCTGTGGAACGGGACGCAGCGCACCGTTCACCTGACGGTGACGCTGCGGCCGTCCTACCACCTCTGGGCCAGCCTCGGCATGCAGCGGACTGCGGCCGACCTCGCCGGACCAGGGGGGAAGTTCGTGGAAGAGCTGTGGACCCTGCGTGGCAACTACTCATTCACGACCAACATGTTCGTGGACGCGCTGGCCCAGTACGACGCGAGCAGCCGCCAGCTGAACGCCAACGTGCGGTTCGACCTCATTCACCACCCGTTGAGCAATCTGTTCCTCGTCTACAACGAGCAGCGTACGACACGACCCGGCGCACCGGCGCCGGGCCGCAGCGTGATCCTCAAGTTCACCCGGATGGTGGCGTTCTAGCTGGAAACGCTCTCGGGCTTCCACGTCCCCTTCGCCACCGCGGGCACGAAGCTCTCGATCCCTGGCGGCGGAAAGCTCAGCGTCTTCCCCTCCTCGGCGCTCTGGTAGGCGGTCATCAGCACCTTCACCACCTCGAGGCCATCGTCAAACGTGAGCTGGGGCTCTTCCTTGCCGAGGAACGCGCGCACGAAATGGCGGTCCTCGGCCTCGTAGCCGTAGGCGGAGGCCTCATTCGCCACCACCGGCATCAGCCCTATTTCGGCATTCTGTTTTTCGACCAGATCCTCACCAGCCTTGCCCTGCACCTCGCGACTGAAAAACAGCTTCAGCCCCGCGTCGAGTGTGTTCCACGACATCGAGTACTCGGGGCCGAGCAGTTCGGCACTGAGCCTGAGTCCCGCGCCGATGAAGCTCCACGACGTCGTGGCTTCGCCCAGCACACGCAGGCCGTCCGCCGTCTCGAACTCAATCATCACGCTGGCGAAATCCTCGGAGGGCTTCCGGGTGTAGTCGACCTCGCTGCCCATCTGACGGCTGAGCCGCTCGGCGTACGCCGGCCGCGACCACTTGAGGCTCGCGATGTGGCCGGTGATCCGCACCGGCTTCACGCTGGCGAGCGGCTCGCCCGGCTTGGTCAGCAGGTGCCGTACGACCAGCGCCGAGTGGCACATCATGTCGTTCAGGACGCCGCCGCCCTGCAGGTTGCCGCGCCAGAACCAGGGCGAGTGTGGGCCGGCGTGCTCTTCGGCGGCTCGCGCGAGATAGGGCCGTCCCGTGAGCGCGGCGCCGCGCGCCCAGAGAATGGTCCGGCCCCGCTCGACCTGGGGGGCGAAAAGCTGATTCTCCAGATAGCCGTGCTTCAATCCCGCCCGCTTCACGAGCTCGAGGACCTGCGTCGCCTCGGCGACGTTGCGCCCCAGGGGCTTCTCGCAGGCGATCCCCGCGAGCGTGGCGCGACCCCGTTGGACGGCGCTGGTGATCTCTTCGACGTTCTCGAGGCGCGCGAAGTTCGGGGCGGTGAGCCAGACGGCATCGATGGCGGGATCATCCACCATCTCGGTGATGGACGCGTATGGCGTCGCGTGTCCGACGTCGAGCCGGCGGGCCAGCGCGGCAGCGTCCGCCGCTCGGCTTCGATCCGGATCCCAGATCCCCAGCACGTCCGCGTCCCGCACGCCCTGGAGGGCCTGGAAATGGAAGCGCGCGTTGAAACCGGCGCCGACGAACCCGATGCCCAGCCGCCGCTCGGCCATGTCAGTGTCCCCCGAGGCCGAGCTTGGCGAGCTGTTCCGGGGGACAGCCCTGCCAGTCGACCACGAACACGTTGCCTTTGTACTGGATGTCGGCGACGCCAATCTGGCTGGACCAGAACCCGGACGCGGTAAAATCGCGGAATTTGTTGAAGAACGACACGCCCTGATGCACGCCCGCCGGCGCCTTGTCGGGCCAGGCGATGTCGTCGAGCAGGGCGCTGCGTTGCGGCGCTTCGGCGCTCAGGAAGTCCTTCCCGGAGCGGCGGTGCGCTTCGGTGTCGAGCCAGGCCAGGCCGCCCCGCATCCAGAGCTGCTCGTCGGGATACTCGACCAGGATGAAGTCCATGAACTCTGGCACGCCCGCATCGGTCGCGCCGCCGGAGCGCTCGTCTTTGGGAATCACGAGGTCGACCAGCGTCCGCACGGTTTGCCATTCGTGGTCGGTGAAGAACTTCGGGGCGTAGGCTTGCCGGGGGGCCCCGAGCAGCTCACGCACAAAGCGAGAGCCGCGCAGCGCCGCGGCGGGTGGCAGTGGAAGCGCGCCCACGAAGGGCGCGACGGCGAGCAGCTCGACGGCTTCGCGGCGTTTCACAGCGCCCCCTTCTTCATCTGATCGGTGATGTAATCGCTGGTGCGCATCGACAGCGCGAGAATCGTCCACGTCGGATTCTTGTCCGCCTGGGACACGAACGGTGCGCCGTCGGCGACGAACAGGTTCTTCACGTCCCAGGCTTGGCAGCTCGGGTTGAGCACCGACGTCTGGGGATCGGTCCCCATCCGGGTGCCACCTAGCTCGTGGATGATGCGTCCGCCAGGGGCGATGCCGTAGTCGCTCTCGGGACCGAGCTTCCCCCACATGAGGGTGCCGCCCATCTCGTGGATCATCGCCTCGAAGGTGTCCTGCATGTGCTTCACCTGCTTGATCTCGTGGTCCGACCACTTCCAGTGGAAACGCAGCACCGGAATGCCCCAGCGGTCCACGGTGTCGGGGTCGATCTCGCAGTAGCTGTCGTCGTTCGGAATCATCTCGCCGCGGCCTGAGAATCCGACCATCGAGCCGTAGTAGTGGCGGTACTTCTGCTTCAGGTCGGATCCGTAGCCGCCGCCCGCGCCCGGGAACCCCTGGATCCCGCCCATGAAACCGTAGCTCGGCATGCCGCGGCCGCCCCAGACCTCGATGTGGTAGCCGCGCGGGAAGTCGAGTTTCTTGTTGTCGAGCCACCACGGCATGTAGAGGTGCATCCCGCCCACGCCATCTTCGTTGTGCGGGATCCCGTCGACGAGCTTGGGGATGAACCCGCCCATATCGGTGCCCGTCGTGTCGGTGATGTACTTGCCCAACGTTCCGCTCGAATTGGCGAGCCCCTGGGGGAAGCGCCCCGAGCGGGAGTTGAGCAACAGCCGCGACGACTCGAGGGCGCTCGCCGCCAGCACGACGACGCGTGCCCGGACGGCCTGTTCCTGACCGGTGGTCTTGTCGATGTAGGCGACCCCGCTCGCCAGTCCGCGGGCGTCGGTCAGCACCTCGCGCGCCATCGCGTTGGGAATGATGGTGAGCTTGCCGGTCTGCAGTGCCGGTTTGAGCAGCACGGCCGGCGAGGAAAAGTTCGCGTTGGTGCGGCAGCCCCGGCCGCACTGGCCGCAGTAGTGGCACGCCGCGCGGCCGTTCACGGGGCGCGTGATGATCGAGAGGCGGGACGGGATGCAGGTGATGTTCAGGCGGTCGGCGGCCTGTTTCACCAGCAGCTCGTAGCAGCGCGGCTTGGGTGGCGGCAGGAAAATGCCGTTGGGCTCGTTGGGGAGGTTTTCGTTCGATCCGAACAGACCGATCAGCCGGTCGATGCGATCGTAATAGGGTTTGACGTCTTCGTACGTGATGGGCCAATCGTCGCCCAAACCGTCCAGCGACTTGCGCCTGAAGTCGTAGGGCCCGAAGCGGAGCGAAATACGACCCCAGTGGTTAGTGCGGCCGCCCAGCATCCGGGCGCGAAACCAGTCGAACCGGCTACCGGGGGCGGTCGTATACGGCTCCCCTTCGATATTCCAGCCGCCCAATCCCGCATCGAATTCTCCCCCGAACTGGTGCTCCTTCGTGTCCCTCCCCCGTCGGGGCGATTGGTAGGCCCACTGCAGCATGGCCGAGTCCTCGGTGGAGAACCAGAGCGGCCCTGCTTCGATGAGCGCCACATTGGCGCCGGCCTTGGTGAGCGTGTAGGCGGCCATGCCGCCTCCGGCTCCGGAGCCGATGATGCAGACGTCGTAGGGAGTTTGGCGGGAGAGAAAAGGCATGGGCCTCGTAGACGGTTATCGGTTGTCGGTCATCGGTCACTAATCGACACTCGCAACCCCGATTGGCGCCATAAAATGCACCGCGGATGCCGGGTTGGCTACCTCAGGTCAACCGATTACTGACTACCGATGACCGATGACGGTTACTCATCCAGCGACTGGCGGATCTTTTCGGCCAGCTCGGCCAGGGCGAACGGCTTCTGGAGATAGCTGCGCCCGTTCAGCGCGAAGCCGAGCGAGGGGTCCTGCGCCTCGGGGTAGCCGGACATGAACACCACGCGTGTCTCCGGCCGGCGGGCCGTGAGCTTGTCCGCGAGCTGCGGGCCGGACAGGCCCGGCATCACCACGTCGGTGAGCAACAGGTCGATGCGGCCGGGATGCTTGTCGACCAGCGCGAGCGCCTCCTCGGCGTTGCGCACCACCAGCACCTCGTAGCCCAGTCGCGGCAATCCCTTGCTCACGACGGTCCGGACCTGGTCGTCGTCTTCGACCACCAGGATCACCTCGCCGCCCGAGCGGGCCGGACCTTGGGCCTCGACTTCGAGATCGGGAACGGTGACCGGCGGGGCCGCGGGCAGTGAGATGGTGAACGTCGTGCCCCGCGTCATTTCGCTCTGCACGTCGATCTGGCCGCCGCTCTGCTGGACGATGCCGTACACGGTGGACAGTCCCAGCCCGGACCCTTCGCCTTGTGGCTTGGTCGTGAAAAACGGATCGAAAATGAGCGGTAGCACCTTCTGGTCGATCCCGGTCCCGGTGTCGGACACGATGAGCTTCACGCGCGGCGGGGCGCCGCCGTCGGGACCACCGTCGTGGCCGTCCACGGTGGTCGTATGAATGCCCAGCGTGCCGCCGTCCGGCATCGCGTCGCGCGCGTTCAAGGCCAGATTCATCACGACCTGGAGCATGTGCCCGGGATCCACCAGGACGTCGGGCAGTTTCGGATCCAGCGCCAGCCGCAGCTCGATGTTCTCCGGCATCAGCCGGCGCAGCATACCGGTCGCTTCGCCCAGCAGCAGGTTGAGGCTCACGGGGACCGGCTGCAGCATCTGGCGCCGGCTGTAGGCGAGAATCTGCTGCGTCAGCTCGGCGGCGCGGAACACGGCGCGGCGGATCTGGGCCACGTCTTCGCGCGAGGTGGGCGAGAGCTGGGGGTCCTGCAGCACCAGCTCGGCGTAGCCGCTGACCGCCATCATCAGGTTGTTGAAATCGTGGGCGATACCTCCGGCCAGCCGGCCCAGCGCCTCCATTTTTTGTGCGTGCAGCAGCTGCTCCTGACTCTGGCGCAGCGCTTCCTCCATCGCCCGGCGCTCGGTGAGGTCGCGCAGGTTCAGGACGATGCCGTTCACCGCCTGGTCGGCGAGCAGGTTGGTGGCGATCACTTCGAGCGATCGGGGCGCCCCACCGTCGGTCAGCTGCAGCTCCTGCACGCGGGGCCGGCCGGGCTCGCGCTGGGTCGCCTCGAGCAGCACCAGCAGCGCCGGGCGCAGATCGGGCGGCAGGGCAGAGAGCACGGAATCGCCGAGCCCTCCGGACGGGAGGCCGAGCACGCGATCCGCGTTGGGGGAAGCGTACGCGACCGCGCCCGTCGGGTCGACCACGAGGATCGCGTCCTCGCCATTGAGGATCAGCGCGCGCCAGCGCGCCTCGCTCGCGGAGAGCGTCCGGCGCTCGGTGGCGAGGGCCTGGGTCTCGGTGCGGTGCCGGGCCGCACGGCCGAGCAGCCACCAAATCAGGCTGACGGCGATGAGCACGGCGACGAGCGAGGCGATGTTGGCCTGGCGGATCGCGCGCTCGCCCGCGGTGGCGTAGTTCGAGCGCGCCTCGCCCAGCGAGAAACGCAGGTCTTCGAACGCCGGGTCGACCTTCTGCTCCGCGATCTTGATAGCCTCCGGCCGGCGGTCGGCGTCGAGCAGCCGGAACATCTCGACCACCCCGGTGAGGTAGCGGTTGACGTCGCTCTCGAGCTGCTGCAGTGGTGCCCGGTGGCCGGCGCGCTCGTGCAGCTCGGTCAGGAACCCGGCGGCGCGCGCGTGGCTCTGGGGGATGTCGCGACGGTGCTCGGGACTGATATAGCCGGTCCGCGCTTCCCACTCGCGCGCCGACAGCAGGTTGAGGGCGCCCTGGAGCTCGGCGAGAGCGACCTGGATGCGCTGGTTCCTGGCGACCACCCCTTGAAGCGAATACAGGAGCGCTGACGCGGCGACGCCGATCAGGACGACCGTGAGCCCGCTGCGCAGCGGGGCCCGGAGCGCAATGGGCGGCGCGCCGGCTGGCACGGTGGATGGAGTCGTTCGTCTCATGCGGGGAGAATACCCTGTTTCACCCTTCGAGGATGCCGAGTGGCGGCGTCGTCTGCCACCGGCCACGGGTGAAGTCGGGTACGTCCTGCGGCTTGCCCCGCGCCGCCACCGAGCGCTCGGAGAGCTCGACGATGACGCTCCAGGCCGCGGCGTCGTACACGTTCTGGTCGGTGGGAAGCCCCGCGCGCAGGCACTGGATCAGCCGCCAGTCTTCGAGGAAATCCATGCCGCCATGGCCTCCGGTGGCCGTCCGCACGCGCTCCGACTTCCACAGCGGATGCTCGAACTCGTCATAGTAGCGGTCCAGCGGCTCCCACCGATCCTCGGGACTGCGGCCCTCGATGTACACGCGGTCGGGCCATCCCTGGATGATCCCCTTCGTGCCCTGGACGAGGTTGATGCGACTGTAGGGGCGCGCATTGTTCGTGTTGTGGCCGACGGAGATCGTCTGGCCCTTCAACGTCCGGATCAGCGTTACGTTGACGTCGCCCAGCTTGTAGGCCTCGTGACGGCGGGGATCCGATTCGGCGAAGTGCGCGGCGGCGTACTCCTCCAGGCCACGGTGGCTCGAGCTCATCGAGACGAGAAAGTCGAACCGGTTGCCGCGATTGACGTTCATGCACTGGGCGATCGGACCCAGTCCGTGCGTCGGATAGAGGTTCCCGTCGTGCGTCTGCGACCAGGCGCGGCGCCACAATCCCTCGCCTTCCTTGGCGAACTTGGTTTCGCGCAAGTCGTGCAGGTAGCCGCACTCGCCGTGCAAGATTTCCCCCAGCATGCCCCGGCGAACGAGGTGCAGGGCCAGCATTTCACGCCGGTCGTAGCAGCAGTTCTCCATCATCACGCAGTGCCGCTTGAGCTGCTCGGCGGTTTCGACCAGCCGCCAGCAGTCGTCCACCGTCATGGCGGCGGGGACCTCGGTCACGGCGTGCTTGCCGCTCTTCATCGCGGCGAGCAGCACCGGCACGTGCCACTCCCAGGGCGTGGCCGTGAACACCAGGTCCAGCTCCTGCTCGGCGCACATGCGCTCGAAGTCGCGCGGCCCGCGCGAATAGCCGGCCGGCTTGGGCTGGTCCGCCGCCACGACGGCGTCCTGCGCCCGCGCCACCTTCCAGTCCACGATGTCGCAGACCGCACGCACGTCGGCGCCTTCGATCTTGAGCAGGTTGTCCACGTGCACGCTGCCCTGTCCGCCCACGCCGACGAAGCCGATGCGCACACGATCCATCGGGGGTGCGGCGAACAGAGTCGTCCTCTGGGTGGAGGCCGGCTGCTGGGCCGCGAGGCCGGGGGCCAGAGCGGCGCCGATGCTCAGCGCGGCGGTCGTTTCGAGGAATTCGCGACGAGAGGGACCAGTCATGGCTGGAAATTGACCGCTTCCGCGAAACGGCGCCAGCGGGCCAAATTGGTGTCCATGAGATTGGGCATCCTGCTCACAGGGCTGCTCGGCTGCATGTCCACGGCGCCTCCGCCACCTGGACCGGCGCCGGTCGCGCACGCCCTGGCGGCCGCCGAATCGCTGTTCCTCGAAGCCCGGACTATGAAGGACCGGCTCGACATCGCCACGCTCAGGGGTCTGGGCGACAGCGCCACCGCCCTGCGCCCTGGGTATCTCGCTGCGCGCGCCGGCCTGGTGCCCGTCCTGGACATCGACTCCACCGCGCTCACGGACAGTCTCGACCGGCGCGCGTTGCGCGTGATGCGCCAGGTGCTGGCCGGCGAGCTGACCGTGACTCCCGAGCCACCGGGGGGCACGGCGGCCGTCGACACCGCAGCGTGCCGCTACGACCCTCGCAGTCTGTCCGGGACCGATTCCCTCGAAATTCGGCTCTATGCCTGCTACGGCGTCGCCGCCAACGACGTGGTGGTCGACGGGGAGCGCTTCGACCGGCTCACCGTGCTCGGGTTGTTGGGGAGCACCGACGACGCCGCTCGTCGACGGCGCTTGTTCATGGGACTGGACCGGGTGTGGCGCAGCGTGAACGGCAGCAACGACGCCGCGAGCCCCTGGCGTGAGCTGCTGCGCCGGCGCGCGCGCGAATGGGGTGCCGGGCCGACGCCGTTTGCGCGCCGGGTCACCGAGCTCGGCTTCTCGCCCGACACCGTGCGGGACTGGCTGGTGCGCCTGTTGGAGATCTGGCGCGCCACGCTCCCGGATTCAATGCGGGAGCCGTGGGATCTCTACTATGCGATGGGCGGGGCGAGCCGCCGGCTTGGGCTCCGCATCCCGCGTGACTCGCTGCGCGCCATCAACGATCGCTTCTATCGCGACCTCGGCGCGGATCCCGTCGCCCTGAACGTCCAGTATGATCTCGAGCCTCGGGAGGGGAAGGACCCCGTCGCGTTCACGACGTTCGGTGCGCGACCGGGCTTTCAGGCCGGGTCCTGGCGTCCCGGAGCGCCGTACATCTCCAGCTCGTACCCGACGGGGGGCTTTGACAACCTGGGTCAGCAATTGCACGAAATGGGGCACGCGATCCACATCGCCGGCATCCGCACCCGGCCGGCGTTCGCCGACTGGCCCGATGCGGATCTCTTCACCGAGGCGATCGCCGATCTCGCCGACTACGAAGCCAGCGAGGGGCGGTGGCAGCTGCGCTACCTGGGCGATTCGGCGTCGACGGTCGACAACGAGCACGGCAAGTACTTTGGGCTGGCGCTGGACGCCTGTTGGGCGCTGTTCGAGGATCGTCAGCAGCGCGATCCCACGCTCGACCCGAACCTCGTCTGGGCCGAGCTCACGAGCCGCTATCTGCGGGTCGTGCCGCATCCGGAGCTGTCGTGGTGGGGAATGCGCGGGCAGCTGATCGACGCCCCCAGCTATCTGATGAACTACGCCCTCGGCGCCTTCATCACGGCCGATCTGCGTGCGCGCATCAAAGCGCTGCACGGAGACTTCACGCTGGGCGATCCGACGTGGTATGGGTTCGTGCGGGAACGGATCTACCGGTTCGGACTGGAGCGCTCGTCGCGGCGGGTGATGGAAGATCTCCTCGGGCGCCCGCTGACGCCGGCGGCGTTACTCGAGGACATGCAGCGAGGGATCAGCCCAGGAATTCACGATCCACGGAATTGAGACACCGTTTCACGTCGAATCCCGTGGCGTTGGTCATCACGACCGTCGCCACGCCCGAGGCCCGATAGATCCGCATCTCGCAGTGGAACCCTCCACCGCCGCCTTCCTTGTAGAAGAACGGGATTCCGCCCAGGTCACCGATGTGCCAGCCGAGCGTCATCGGAACCACGTGGCCGGCGGTCGTCCGCTGCGAGGCGTAGAACAGGTCGCGCGTGGCGCGGTCGAACAGCGCCGACTGCGGTCGCAGCTCGTCCTGCAGCAGCTTCCCGAAGCCCCGCGCCGTCCCGACCAGACCCCCGAACGCGGGCCCGTTCAAGTAGTGCGGCTCGATCCGTAGCCAGGGGCCCTCGTAGTCGCCGATGAACTCCCGGTCGATCAGCAGGCGCTTCGCGAGGTTCATGAACGAGTACTTCCCGAGGTAGCCGTGCGCGTGCCGGCTCGCGTCCGGGATCACGTACCCCAGGTCCGAGCCGGAGATGCCGAGCGGGGTGAGCACGCGCTCGGTTACGTAGGACGCGAAGGACTGTCCACTGGCCCGTTCCACGACGCGGCCCAGCAGCCAATAGCCGAGGTTCGAGTACCGGTATTTCGCCCCGGGTGCGGATGCCGGTCGGGGATGGGCGCGCAGCTCGGCATCGAGTGCCGTGTGCTCATCGAAGCTCGCGTGACGCGCGGTCGAATGGACCCAGCGTAGCGGGATCGGGTTCGGAATCCCCGACAGGTGGGCGAGCAGGTATTGGACGCTGATGCCCGGTCCATACGGCGTCGGGTGGTACTTGTCGATCGGGTCGTCCAGCGCCGCGCGGCGCGCGGCCACGAGCTGGAGCACGGCCGCCGCGGTGATCGTCTTGCTCATCGAGTAGGCCATCGTCGTGGTGGCGGCGGTCATGGGCACGTGGTGGCGGATATCGGCCCAGCCGCCGTCGTACTCGAACCGGACACGCTCGCGGTCCACCACCAGGTATTGCAGGCCGGGCGTCTTCGAACGGGCGACGAGGGCATCCAGATAGGCAGTAGGTTCCACGGTGGCTGGGAATCTAGCGGGCATGGGTCTTGCTTGACCGGCGCGACCGATACAGCTTCGGCGGCGGAACGCCGTTCACCCTGAGGACCTATGATCGACGCCATCGTGAAGGCTTTGGGCGACAAAGCCGATTACTACCTGAAGTTCAGCGCCCCCAAGATCGGGAAGGAGCGCCTGCATCTGCCCGGTCCCGACTGGGTGGACCGGGTGTTCGGCCCGAGCGACCGGAGTCCGCGGGTGCTCGTGAACCTGCAGCGGATGTACGGCACGGGGCGGCTCGCAGGGACGGGGTATCTCTCGATCCTCCCGGTCGACCAGGGGATCGAGCATTCGGCTGGAGCGAGCTTCGCGAAGAATCCCGACTACTTCGATCCCGAGCGCATCGTGAAGCTGGCGATCGAAGGGGGCTGTAACGCCGTCGCCTCGACATTCGGCGTGCTTGGCGCCGTGGCACGTCGCTACGCGCACAAGATCCCGTTCATCGTGAAGATCAATCACAACGAGCTGCTGACTTATCCCAACAAGGCCGATCAGATCCTGTTCGGCACGGTGCAGCAGGCGGTGGACATGGGGGCGGCGGCGGTCGGCGCGACGATCTATTTCGGCTCGGCCGAGAGCGGACGGCAGATCATCGAGATCAGCCAGGCGTTCGCCGAGGCGCACCGGCACGGCCTGGCGACGATTCTGTGGTGTTACGTGCGCAATAGCGCGTTCAAGCAGGACAAGGACTACCACCTCGCGGCGGATCTGACGGGGCAGGCCGACCACCTGGGCGTCACCATCCAAGCCGACATCGTGAAGCAGAAGCTCCCCGAGAACAACGGCGGCTTCAAGGCGCTCAACATGGGCGACTCGAGCTACGGCAAGTTCGACGAGCGCATCTACACGGAGCTCTCGAGCGATCATCCGATCGACCTGTGCCGCTACCAGGTCGCGAACGGCTATATGGGGCGGATCGGGTTGATCAATTCCGGCGGCGCGGCCGGAAAGAACGACCTGTTCGACGCCGTGATGACGGCGGTCGTGAACAAACGCGCCGGAGGGATGGGATTGATCTCAGGCCGCAAGACGTTCCAGAAGCCTCTGAAAGAAGGCGTGGCGTTGTTCAACGCGATCCAGGACGTGTATCTGTGCAAAGAGGTGACCGTCGCCTAAAGCGCAAACCGGTAGCACCACGCCTCACCTTCCAGAGCTTTCCTGAGAAGCTAAGGACTGACAACCGCCACGCGTCTGAGCCCCTGAGCGTCTGTCTGACAGACTAAGTACTAGGGCGTGTTATCACTAATCGCTCTCACCCAGATATTCCGATACCGGACCGGATTCCCGTGGTCTTGCAGCAGCAACGGCAGCTCGTCCGCGTGCGCGACATAGGGCGGCCGTTTTTGGTGCGCCGTCGGCCCCGACAATTCCACGTGGTCCTGGACCAGCACCCCGTTGTGCAGTACCGTGAGCCGAGCGGGTCGCAGCAGCTTGCTTTTCGCGCTGAACCGCGGCCGGTGGAACACGATGTCGTAGCTCTGCCAGACGCCGGGGGGCCGGCTGGCGTTGACGAGCGGCGGGAACTGGCCGTAGACCGCGGACGCCTGGCCGTCGGGGTAGGTCGTGTTGTCGTAGGAATCGAGCACCTGCACTTCGTAGCGGCTCATGAGATAGACGCCGCTGTTGCCGCGCTCCTGGCCCTCGCCGTGCGGGGGCGTGGGCGCCATCCACTCGACGTGCAGCTGGCAATCGCCGAAGCCGCGCTTGGTATGGATCGACCCCGTGCCGCCGACGACCTCCATGAGTCCGCTGTCGACCCTCCACCGCGCCGGACCGGAATCGGCCTCCCATTGTGACAGATCGCTGCCGTCGAACAGCACGACGGCATCGGCCGGGGGCGCATCGGGTCGCGCCGCCGGTGCCGGAGCGACGACTGCCGGCCGGGGGCGGTCCATCGAATGGATCGGCCAGCGAGTCGAGACCTGGGCGCCCGCCGGGGACAGCGCGGCGGCGGGGGCGAGGCCGAGCAGCCACGGAATTCGTTTCACGGCGTTCTCCTCATTTGCGAAGCAAGACGATCCAGACCATGGCCAACGAGAATCCCCACCGAAGAACTAGCGCCGTAGCCGCTGACCGACGACGCCCGCCGCAGCGATCCGCCTATTCTTGCGCGGGCGCCTGTTTCTGCGTGCCGCGCCGCTTCTTCTTGGGCCTGGTTTTGCCGCGGGTGCCGCGGAAAATCTTGCCGCGCCGGGTGCGCCTGTCGCCTTTGCCCATGGAACTCGCTCCATGTAGTGGGTGATGCGCGCCGCGTCACGCGGCGTGCCGATGAGCCTCGAATCTATCCCGCTGGCTGACCGCTGGCACCACGCGGTGCGGCGGGCGCGCCGCGCACGAACCCGATGTAGTCGGTCGGCATCGGCACCCCGCCGCCCTTGCGCAACGCCCAGGCGATCTGGCCGCGGTGATAGGTCCCGTGTAGGCACACGTGCAGCATAATGTCCTCGATACTCGACGTGAACTCCTGGCCGGCGCTGTTTGTGTAGGTCACCGGGCGCACCAGGTCGGCGGCGGCGAGCGCTTCCACGTACGCGGTCAACTCGCGCTGATTCGCCTGCACCAGCCCCGCGCACGCCTCGAGCGTGAGCGTCGGCCAGACGGGATGCCGGGGCGCTTCTCCCTTCAACCGGGCCTGCCACACGTGCTCCGCGGCGAGCACGTGGGCGAACAGCTCGAGACAGACGGGATCGGGCGCGGTCGCACTGCGCAGCGCGGCCAGTACCCGATCATCCGCCCAGGCGAGATGCGAGATGAGCTTCGTGAGATGGTGCATGTCAGTCAGCGTGAGACCTCGGTGACGACTGTCGAGTCGTCGAGCATCAGCCATTCGATGATCGAGAGCGGCAGGCTGCCGTAGGAGAGCAGGGTATCGTGAAACGCTTCCAGGCGGAAGTCGTCGGGGTGGCGATCCCGGTACTTCCCCAGGAGGCGCATGATCTGCCACTTGCCGACCATGTAGGTGATCTTCTGCGACGGGCTGGACGCGGCGCCCGCGGCTTCTCCAAGGGCGGCCTCCCGGTCCAGCCCGCCCGCTTCCATGAAGTACCGCACGGCCTGGTCGAACGTCCAGCGTCCGGTCTGGAGATTCACGTCCACCCCGATGCGCGCCGCGCGATACCGCGACAGGCGCAGCACCTGGCCCTGCGAAGCGGACTGCTCGGCGTAGAAGCCGGTCCGCATCAGCATCTCTTCCGTGTACAGCGCCCAGCCTTCGATGAACACGCCATCCGAGTGCTGGCGCCGGATCTCGTCGGGCAGGTGATTGGCGATCGAGAGCTGGAGAAAATGGCCCGGAATTCCCTCGTGTCCCAGGATCGGACGCGGGTCCTCGATCGCGGCGCGGATGTAAAAGTTGCCGCTCCTGGGATTGTAGGTCGGGATGAAATAGAACCCGCTCGAATCTGCGTCGTACACCCCGGGCGGATTCATGAAGCCGCCGGGCGAGGTCGGCTTGAAGGCGTCCGGCAGCTGCCGGATCAGGAATGGCCCGATATACGACGGAATCGTGACCAGCCGGTTCGTCGTGAGATAGTTCACCATCTCGCGCTGGCGTGATTCGTAGGCCGCGAGGAACTCATCCTGGTCCTTCGGGATGTGCGCGGCCCGCGCCGGGTCCGGGGACGCGAGGCTCGGGTCCTTCAGCATCGCCTCGAGACCGCGGAACCGCGCCAGCTCCGCCTCGCCCAGCATGGCCACCTGCTGCGCGTCGAGCGGCAGCAGGTACACGTGTCGCAGCAGGTAGTTGTAGTTCGCCTCGCCCATGGGGCGCCAGGCCACCATGGTGCTCAGCCGGGACGCGAGCCAGTCGGCGAAGCCATGCAGCGCCAGGACGGCCGAATCCCGCGCGCCTACCAGCTCGCCCCGCTCGGCGTCGCTCAGCGAGTCGGCCAGCGTCATCAGGCTCCGGGTGAAGAGATCGTCCCCCGAGCGCGCCGCGTCGATGGCCAGCTGCGCGTACAGCCGCACGGGGCGGACCAGGTTGCGCCGGCCCTGGGCCAGCAGCGCCGGCATGGCGCGCAATCGGGCCAGCGCGGCCCGGGCCCGGGTCGCGTGGCTGGCGTAGTCCTTTTTCAAGAGCGAGAAGATCGCGTTGCTGCATTCCCCGACGTACACCTGGGGATTGGTCTCCTCGTTCTGCATCACGCGGTCGAAGAAGGCCATGCCCTCGAGCTGTGCCCGGAACAGCAGCCAGTCAATACGGTCGTCCCGGGCCCACGCGGCGGTCCGCATCGCGCCGACCCTGGCCAACAGCTCGGTCACGTGCCGGCGGCGCGCCAGCACGGCGGGCATGGTGAAGTCGGTGAGCCGGTCGTCCCACGTGTGGAGCCCCTGATCGCTCGAGCTCACGGGATTGCTCGAGTCGCGCCAGGCGTAGTAGCTGCGGGCGAGGGCCTGCAGCGAGGCGGGAGTTGCGGGAGTCGGGGTCTGGGCTGAAAGTGGCGCCCCGGCGATCAGCAGCAGTGCGGTGAGTCGGATCGTGCTCATGGGGCGTAAAACGAGCGTGGTTTGCGCCGCACGGCAAGGAGGCCTAGCCTTCTAGCACTATGCCCGATTCGACCACCGCGTCCCGTGCTCCCGTCCCGGCCATCCCCCCGGCCGCCGAGCTGCCGTCGAGCGAGTTCGGCCTCGCGATGGGCTACATCTTCGGTCACTACTTCCTGGACATGCAGGATCTGCATTACGGGTACTGGCCGATCGACCTGCCGCCGCGCCCGCAGCACCTGGCGCTGGCTCAGGCGCGCTACACCGATTTCCTGATGCAGCACATCCCCCAGGGCGTCCGCACGGTGCTCGACGTGGGCGCCGGAGCGGGGAACACGGCGCGCAAACTGCTGGATCGCGGCTACCAGGTGGATTGCGTATCGCCCAACGGCGTGCTGACGGGGGTAGCGCAATCGGTGCTGAACGGACGCGCCACGATCTTCGAGACCCGGTTTCAGGATCTCGTCACCGATCGACGCTATGACCTGATTCTCTTCAGTGAGAGCTTGCTCTTCATTCCCCTCGACCAGGCGTTGGCGAAGGCGCTCAGCCTGCTCACTCCCGCGGGCCACGTCCTGATCACGGACATTTTTCGTGTGCCGGCGGAAGGGAAGAGCCCGATTGGCGGCGGTCACGAGCTGCCGCGGTTCCGGGAAACGATCGCGCGGTTTCCGCTCGAACCGATGGCGGATGTCGACATGACCGACGGGATCGCGCCGACCTTCGATGTGCTGGATGGCGCGTACCGCGAGGTGATCGAGCCGGGCTACCGGCTGCTCCTGGCCCGGCTGACGGCGCGGCACCCGTGGGTGATGCGGTTCGTGAAGTGGAAATTCCGCAAACAGATGCGGCGCTACGAGGACAAGCACTTCAGCGGCCGACGCAACGGCGCGAATTTCAAGAAGTACAAGTCGTACCGATTACTGCTGTATCGCCAGCGCGTCTAGTGCCGTTCCAACTTGACTTGCCAATATGCCGAGAGCAGCGTACGCGAGCCGACAGCCATTACGGGTTCCGATGAATTGGCGCGAATAGTTGGAACGGCACTAGCGCAGCACGCCCCCGTCGATCGGATACGCCTGGCCGGTGACGAACGACGCCTCGTCCGACAGCAGGTAGAGCACGAGCGCCGCCACCTCGACCGGCTTCCCCATGCGCCCCATGGGCTGGTATCCCGAGAGCTTCGCGAACATTTCCGCTTCGCGACCCGGGTAATCGCGCGCGAGGAAGTTGTCGACGAACGGCGTGTGGATGCGCGACGGGCAGACGCAATTGCAGCGGATGTTCCGCTTCACGTAATCGACGGCGATCGACTTCGTCATGGCCAGCAGCGCGCCCTTGCTCATGCCGTAGGCAAAGCGCTCTTCCAGCCCGATCAGCGACGCGATCGAGCCCATGTTGACGATCGCCCCGCCGCCGCCCGTCGCCATGTGGCGCACCGCTGCCTGGAGGCAGTGGAAGACGCCACGCACGTTCACCCGGTACAGCCGGTCGAACGCGTCGCCCGTCGTCGTCTCGACGGTGCCGACGTGGGAGAGCCCAGCGTTGTTGACCAGCAGCTGGATGCCGCCGTGGTCGGCGGCGATCTGGTCGAAAATGCGGCGCACCTGCGACTCGTCGCTCACGTCACACGCGAAGGCGTGCGCCGCCCCGCCCGAGGCACGAATCCCGGCGGCGGTTTCCTCCGCGGGTCCCGCGTCGAGGTCGAGCGCCATCACGCGCGCGTTGTGCTCGGCCAGCATCCAGGCGATGCTGCGCCCCACGCCGGCGCCGACGCCGGTGACGACCGCTGTCTTGCCTTCGAGATTGAATCTCAGCGGCCGTTTGCTTTCGCCGAAGTCGATGCGGGGTTGCAGGACGGGGCCACTGCGCGAGCGGCGCGGCGCCGGAACCGTGGTGGAGCTGGGCGGCGCATCCGCCTGCTGTGTATCGGACATTCGTGTAAGATGCCTGGGAAACGCTCTGCGTCTACTCCCCCCGTGGCGCGAGGGTGTTGCACTCGCCCACCACAAAAGTCTGTCACCCTTCCGGCGCAGTTGCGTGGACGCGTCGCTGCGACGAGGCTGCGGCCACCGCTACGAGCCGGCGCGGACAGCGTCGAGCGCTGCCCTGAGGCCGCCGAGCACGTCGGCCGGCGGGCCGTCGGCCCAGAAGTGGATGAAATAGAGCGGCGGTGATTCGCCGAGCAGGTGATTGTGCACGGCGGTGACCGTGATGCCGTGGTTGACGAGCGCCCCCACGAGCGCGGAGACGCGATCGGCAGTGACGGCGAAGTCTCCCGTGGCGACGAAACGGTCTGCCGTCACCGCTTGGATGTTGATCGGCGTCCCCGCGGCGAGCGCCGGAACCACCGTCTCACCATGCAGCCGCACCGGCGTGGGCACGAGGATCACGACGACCTGGGCCACGCTGCCACTCGCCGTCCCCCGCGTCCCCAACGTCTCGAACACGGTCGCGGTATCGATCGTGACCGGGGCCGACGCCGGCGCGGCGACCCCACGGGGGGTCGCGGTGCGGGTCAGGACGCGATCCAGTCGGCGCGCCAGCTCCACCGCTGGACCCTCGCCATGGAAATGGATGTAGGTCATGCGCGGCGCTTCTCCCACCAGGTGATCGTGGATCCCGGTGACGGCCAGGTGCTGCGAGTCCATGGCCACCTCGACCGGCAGGAGCTCCGCTTCCGTGACGACGAGGTCGCCCATGAACACCGCATGCGGCGACGTGCCGCTGAATCCCACCCACGCACCGAGCGCGAGGCGCGGTGAGACGGCGACGTCCCCGACACGCAGCGTCAGATCGCGACGGGGGAAGTTGAACCGGACGTAGCCGGACGCGGTCGCGGGCGAGGCTTGCAGGATGCGCCCGACCGAATCCCATACGGTGGCTTGCTGAGCTCGGGCCGCCCCGGCGGCGAGGCTCGCCGCGATCCACAGCGCCAAGAATCGTTGCATGTCGCGTTCCTTCCTCATAGGCGTTCCGCGGAATCTGCTTCGGCGGTCGCTCGGATCCGATCCCAAAGGGCCTCGACGTGGGCGCGCTCGGTCGGCACCATGCCGATAGATACCCGCACGGCCCAGCGGCCGCCCACGACGGCCGCGTTGAGGTACGCCGCACCTGAACGGTTGACACGTCCCATCCATTCCAGGGTATGGCGGTCGAGCGCCTCGCCGTCCAGCCCCGGCGGCCGATGGCGCACGCACACGGTCTGCAACGGTACCGGCGCCACCCGCTCCCATCCTGGCGTCGCGTCCACCTGGGCCGCCAGCCAGCGGGCATTTCCGAGATCGCGCCGCAACCGGGTCTGGAGGCCCGCCACGCCTTCGGTGCGGATCAACGCCCACAACTTCAGGGCGCGGAATCTCCGGCCGAGCGGGATACCCCAGTCACGCAGGTTGGTGGCCTGCGCGTCAGCCTCGGTGCGCAGGTAGCTCGGGTTGGTCGACATGACGCGCACCAGATGCACCGGGTCGCGCACGTAGTACAACGAGCAATCGAACGCGGCGCCGAGCCACTTGTGGGCATTCACCACGATCGAATCCGCCTGCTCGACGCCCTCCCACAGGCCGCGGTACTCCGGCAAGATCATGGCGGCCCCAGCCATGGCGGCGTCGACGTGCAGCCAGCAGCCGTACTCCCGGGCTGCAGCGGCGATGGCACCCACCGGATCGAATGCCGTCGTAGCCGTGGTCCCGACCGTGGCGACGATGGCGCAGGGCACGAGACCCTGGGATCGGTCCGCCGCCAGCTGGGCGCGTAACGCTTCCGGCCGCAGGGCGAACGCCGCGTCCACCGGGATGGACCGCAGGTGTGCGCGGCCGAACCCGGCGAGCAGCGCCGCCTTCTCCACCGAGCTGTGGCTCTCGGCCGAGGCATACACGACGAGCGGGCGTGGCTCGGCTTGCAAGCCGCCGCGCTGCAGACTGAAATCGCTGGTGCGCTCACGCGCGCACAGCAGGGCCACGAGGCTGGCGGTGGAGGCGGTGTCGTGAATCGTGCCGGTCCAGGCGTCGGACAACCCGGTCATGTGGCGCAGCCAATCGGCGGTCAGCTGTTCCAGCTCCGTGAGCGCGGGCGACGCCTGCCAGTTGAGCCCGATCACGCCGAGCCCGGTCGAGAGCAAGTCGCCCAGCACGCTCGCCAGCGCCGCGTTCGCCGGAAAGTAGGCGAAGAACGCCGGGTGCTGCCAATGCGTGAGGCCCGGGAGAATCGCTCGGTCGAGATCGCGCAGCAGCGCGTCGAACGGCTCGGGTGCTTGGGGAGGATCGGCGGCCAGCGACCGGCGCACATCGCCGGGCGCGACCTGGGACATGACCGGCCGTTCGGCGATCCGGGTGCGATAATCCGCGATCCAGTCCACGACGCGGTGCCCGGCGCGGCGGAATTCTTCCGGCGTCATCGCCGAGTGCGCCACAGCCGCTTCAACAGCTGGATCTGCCCGGTGTGGTACACGTCGTGCGCCACGATGCCGACGATCATCTCTCCGAACCTCCATCGCTTGGCCTGGGGCGGCAAACGGTTCCAGCGCGCCGTCGGGAAGCGCCGCACCGCGCGCACCAGGCGCGCGTGCTCGTCGGCCAGGAGCGCCCGATCCACCGCCCAGGCGCGCTCGTCCGCGCGGGTCGGCACGGTCGGCCAGTTGGCGGGCGCACGCGAGAATCGTTCGGCCACCGGCTCGAGATGGCGGCGCACGGCGTAATTCCAGTACGCGATGTGCAGCACCAGCTCCCAGATGCTGTGGCGCCCGCGTCCCGGCTTCCAGCGCGCCTGGGCCGCGGTCACGCCGCGCAGGGCGCCGGACGGGGTTGGACCGCCGTGCCACGCCTGGCCGCGTTTGGGGTGGAGGGTGGCGAGCAGGGCATCGAGCATCTTACAGGTCCCGGTTCGAGGGTGTGGGCTCAACCTGACGGCGTTCGCGTTGCGGGGCAAGGGCTTGCGACCGCCTGACGCAGGAATATCGAGATGATATCATATCGCTATCCATCCGCTTCACGAGGGTATTGCGGTGATCCGGGAATCCAGAATCCGCGCCCAGCTGTCGGCCAAGCAGATCGTGCAGCTCGTGGCGGAGCGCCGCCGGGCGCCTGCGCGGCGCGGGGAGGAAGGATGATCGTCATCGTAAAGCGTAGCGTGCTGCTGATCCTGTCGGCGCTCCTGCCCGCCAGGCTCGCGGCCCAACAACCGTCGCTGTCAGGCCTGTATCGTCTCTACCAGGGTGGTGGGGAAGTGGGTCGTGAGCGGTTCGAGCGCTCCGGTGGCACGGTCCGGCTGTCGGTCACCGTGCCGCTCCTGAACCTGAAGCTGGACAGCCGGACGGAGTTCGACTCGAGCGGCCGATTCCAACGCTTCATCGCGGAGGCGTTCGTCGCCGCGGGCGACAGTCTCATCGGCACGTACACGGTCGCCGCCGACGGCGACACGCTGCGGACGGTCTCGATGTCGAAGCGTACCGGCACGACGACGAACGGCGTCGTGGCGGGTGCGGCGGCCGGCGTGATCCCCGCGCAAACCATCGCGGTCGTGGCGTTGTTGCTGCGCCGGTTCCCGCGTGACACCGTGATCCGCATGCTGCCCATGGGGGGCGATTCGACGATCCCGGTCACCGTCGTTCATCGCGGCGATTCCGGGATCGTCTCGTTCGCGGGACTCGAAGCCCGGACGACTCTCGTCGCGGGGCGGCCGGGGACGATTGAAGTGCCGGTCTCTCGCGTGCGGGCGGATCTCTGGAACGGGCGCGATTCGTTGCCGCCGCTGGCGGGCCTCAAGCGACCGGCATCCGACTACTCCGCGCCCGCCGGAGCGCCCTACACCGCCCGGGAAGTCCACGTCCCGATCCGGCCGGTGCAGGGGGACACATTCTCCCTCGCGGGAACCCTCACGCTGCCCGCCGGCGTCGCGCCGCCCGTTCCGGTCGTCGTGACGATCACCGGATCGGGCCAGGAGAATCGCGACGAGGATCTGTGGCCGCTGCTTGCGGACTACCGTCCGTTTCGCCAGATCGCGGAGCGCCTGGCGCCTGAGGGCATCGGCGTGCTGCGCCTGGACGATCGTGGCGTCGGCGGCTCGGGCGGAGCGGTCGGCACGACCGCGGACTACGCCGATGATGTACGGCAGGTCGTGGCGTGGCTGCGGCGGCGCCCCGGCGTGAACGGCGCCAGGGTCGCGCTGCTGGGCCACAGCGAAGGCGGCGCGATCGCGCCCCTCGTCGCCATGAACGATCCGAAACTGGCGGGCATCGTGCTGCTCGCCGGCCCCGGGAAGAGCGGGCGGGCGATCCTGACCGACCAGTTTCGCCGGCCGATCGAAAACGCCCCCGGATTGTCGGACTCGGCGCGAGCGGCCCAGCTGGCCAGCGTCTCCCAGATGGTGGAGCAGTTCTCACACGCGAATGCGTGGACCCGCTGGTTCGCGGACTACGATCCGCTGCCCACCCTGCGTCGCGTCCGCATCCCAGTGCTCATCCTGCAGGGCGCGCTGGACCGGCAAGTGTCGGCGGGGCAGGCCGACACGGTGGCCGCGACGCTGCGCGCGGCCGGCAATCGCGACGTGATCGAGAAGGTGTATCCCGGTCTGAATCATCTCTTTCTGCACACCGATGGCGATGGCTCACCGATGGAGTATCCGGGGCTCACCAACACGAAACTGCCCGCCCTGGTGCTCGACGACCTCGCTGCCTGGCTCACCGCCCGCCTGCGACCGTAGACCGAGACCCCGACCATTCTCTGACATCGCCCCGCAACCATCGGCGTACCCTGGGCGTCACATTGGTTATCCCCCCTCCCAGGGTCGTGGGCATGTCGAGACCGGTCAGCCTCGTCGCGGCGCTCCTCGCCGCCGCCCCCGCGGCGGCTCAAAACGTCCACCCCACGCCTCCGCCAGAAGCTCGGGCCGTCGCCCTTCAGGATCCGATCCGGCTCGACGGCAAGCTCGATGAAGCCGTCTGGCACACGGCACCTCCGGCCGTCGGCTTTCAGCAGAATCAGCCCAACGAAGGCCAACCCGCAACCCAACGCACCGAAGTCCGCTTCGCGTACGACGCCGCCGCGATCTACGTCGGCGCGCGGATGTACGACGACTCGGGCGCGCGGGGCGTGCAAACCCGCCTGGTGCGTCGAGACGGCAATTTCGATTCCGACTACCTCGAGGTCATTTTCGACACTTACCACGATCACATCGGCCGCCTCTTCTTCATGGTCAATCCGTCCGGGGTCCGGTACGACGCCAATGGGCTGGGCGGTGGTGGGGACGAGTCGTGGGACCCGGTGTGGGAGGTGAAGACCACGATCGATTCGCTCGGCTGGACCGCCGAGATGCGCATTCCCTTCTCGCAGCTGCGCTACCCGCAGACCACGGCCGGGCAGACCTGGGGACTGCAGATCTGGCGTCAGGTCAACCGCCTCAACGAGCTGTCGCAGTGGTCATTCTGGAAGCTGACCGAGTCCGGCGGGCCGCCCCGTTTCGGGCATCTGGACGGCCTCACGATCACCCGTGCGCCCGGCCGAGCCGAGATCCTGCCGTACGTGGTGGGACGTTCGTCCAACGTGCCCGTGAGCGATCCGACCGACCCGTTCCAGAAGGCGCATGCGGTGGACGCCCGTGTGGGCGGTGATGCGCGATATCTGCTCACCTCGAATCTCACGCTTGCGGCGACGGTCAATCCCGACTTCGGCCAGGTCGAAGTGGATCCGGCGGTGGTGAACCTGAGCGCGTTCGAGACCTTCTTCGAGGAAAGGCGCCCCTTCTTCGTGGAAGGGGCTGGGTACTTCGGGTTCGGCGGGCTGAACTGCTTCTTCTGCTCCAACGTATCCAGCCTCTCGATGTTCTACACGCGTCGCATCGGCCGCAGCCCCCAGGTCTCGGACAACGCCTACGCCACCGGTCCCTACGCCGACGTTCCGGACAACACCGCCATCCTGGGAGCGGCCAAACTGACCGGCCGCACGCCCTCGGGCTGGTCGATCGGCGTCCTCGATGCCGTGACGCGCCGAGAGCGGGCCACCGTCCAGCTGGCCGACAGCACCCGCACCCTGGTCACCGTCGAGCCGTTCACGAATTACTTCGTGGGCCGGGTCGCGAAGGACCTGCGCCAGGGGGCGACGGTAATCCGGGCGATCGGCACATCCGTGGCCCGGGACATCAACGATCCGTTTCTCGCCGGTCGCCTCAGCAGGCATGCGGAGTCCGTGGGGTTGGGCACGGAGATGTTCTTCGCGCAGCGGAACTACCGCCTGATGGCGCAGGTGGCCGGCACCCAAGTCACGGGCGACCCGGCCGCGATTCTGCGACTGCAGCGCTCTAGCGCGCGCTATTTTCAACGCCCCGACCGCAAGAACGGCTCGAACGGATTCCTGAGCGATGCCTACAATCCGAACGCAACGGTGCTGCGGGGGTTGGGCGCCTACGCCCGGTTCGCGCGCGACCAGGGGAATTGGCTGTGGGAGGTCTCGACCAACGTGCGCACGCCGGGGTTCGAGAACAACGACATCGCGTTCCTGTCGCGTGCCGACTACGTGTACATGGGCGGCAACATCTTCCGGCAGTGGACCAAACCGACCAGCTGGTATCGTCAGCTGTTCTTCATCGTCGGTGGACAGCAGCAGTACAACTTCGACGGCGACCTGACCGAACGGCAGGGGCAGATTTTCGGCTACATCCAGCCGCGCAACTACTGGGAGATCAACGGATTTTGGATTCACCGCCCGAGCGTGCTCGACGACCGCCTCGCGCGCGGTGGCCCGGTGCTGCGGCGGCCGGGCGTCGATTTCTGGTCCGCGAGCGTCTCCACCGACCGGCGCAAGGCGCTCGTCGCCAACTTCAACGCCGACCTGGGCTGTAATCGTGACGGCGACTGCAACCGGTCCATCGGCGTCGACCTGCAGGTCCGGCCGGCCTCGAACATCTCCCTCCTGCTCGGACCATCATTCAGCCACTCGGAGAACGGCTTCCAGTTCGTTCGCGCGATCGCGGATACGATCGCCCCTCCGCCCGGGTTTGGTGGCGAGCGCTACGTCTTTGCCGACCTGCGCCAGAACGAGATCGTCATGAACACCCGGTTCAACATCACATTCACGCCCAACCTGACCTTCGAGCTGTTCGTGCAGCCGCTGATCTCGAGCGCCAGGTATGCACGCTACAAGGAGTTCGCGGCACCGCGAAGCCTGCAGCGGCTCGTCTACGGAGTGGACATCGGGACTGATTCGCTCGTGCGGGGAAGCGGCGGGGCGCCCGATTCGAATTTCATCGATCCCGATGGAAGCGGCCCGTCTCAGCGTTTCGTGATCGAGAAACCCAGCTTCACGTTCCGCTCGCTGCGCGGCAACGCGGTGTTGCGGTGGGAGTATCGTCCGGGATCCACGCTCTATCTGGTGTGGACCCGCAATAGCGCGTCCGCGCTCGCGCGCGGGACGATCGATTTCAGCGCGGACGCGGACGCGCTGTTCCGCGGCCCCGCCGAGAATATTTTTCTCTTGAAAATGAACTTCTGGCTGGGGATGTAGCTCGGTCTTACGGCGCGCCGCGCGCCTGCGCGAGCCCTGGCAGATCTGGGTCCGCCGCGCGCCAGATCATCATCAGCTCCTGGGAGGCTCGTTGCGCAGCTGCCCGTTCTCCTGCGGCGGTCGCAGCGCGAACGAGCCCCAGGAGGGCGGGCGTGCGCCGCGGCGCGCGGGTGAGGGCGAGCGCAAACTCGCGCAGCGCGTCCACCGGGTTTCCCGCGGCGACCAGCTCCCGCGCCAGCAGCTCATGTGAGGGCTGGTTCACGAACGGCGGGCCGAAGGCGTAGGCCATGCCGTCCTCGAGCGCCGCCGCGCGCCGCAGCGTGTCCAGCGTCCCCAGGATCACGCCCACGAGCTCGAGCCGGAGCACCTCGTTGCGGGTGAGAAACTGCTCGTCGTCCGGTGAGGGTGAGCCGGAGTCGCTCGTGACCGCGGCGGCGATCTCGCGCTGCGCCTGCCCGAACCCGGCGAGCGCTCGTCGGGCGACGGCCGTGTCCCCCTGACGCGCGGCCGCCATGCCACGCGTGAACCAGTAGCTGAGTCGTGGGGCGGGGGAGTCGCCCGGCTGCACGTTCCAGCGCGCGACCGCGCCGGACCAATCCTCCGTGTCCAGCACGTGCCGCGACCACATCGTGACGAAGGAGTAGGCATCCGGGTCCAGCGCTCGCGGTCCGGGGTTCGATCCCTGCGCCTGGTCCCGGCATGCGGCGAGCAGGCGCCTGGCCTGGATCACACGGCCCTGCTCCAGGTACCCGTAGTGAAGGAACGCGTTGTAATGCCCACACGCAGTCGAGCGGTGCGCGACCCGGACCGCGCGTTCGTTGGCCTCGACCACGTCGTCCCAAGCCCCTAGCGCCACGAAAATGTGCGACGTCATGTGCAGCGCATGTCCGGCGTCGGGGGCGATCCCGGCGAGCGCGCGGGCCGCGCGCAGCGCCCCGGCGGCGTGGTCGGGATCGTCCATCCCGTGGATCCAGTAGTGTGCCGCGCCGGGGTGACGCGGCTGCCGGGCGAACACGCTTTCCGCGATGGCCGCCGCACGCAGGTAGGTCGGGACCTGGCGCACGCTCTGGCTCAACCCGAGCAGGGAGAGCGCGTAGAACAGCCGGGCTTCGTCGTCTCGCGGATTCGCGTCCACCAGCCGCTGCATCGCGATCGAATACGCCGTGTCGCGACGCGCCTTCGGGCCGTCGCCGTAGAGAACCTCGACCGCTCTCAGATAGCCCCGCTCGCGCTCCGTCGGCGCCATCGGGGCCCGCGCGAGTGCGGCCCGTGCCGCCGGCACGTCCTGCTCGTTCCAGACCGGATGCGTATAGGTCATGGCCTCGCCCCAGTACGCCATGACGAAGGTCTGGTCTAACCGCTGGGCTTCGCGAAACGCCGCGGCGGCGGCGGGATACTCAAACACGTGCAGCAGCAACACGCCGCGCGCGAAAGCGCGCTGGGCGGCGGGGACGGTCGTGGAAGTCGGGAAGGAGACGGTGCCGAGGCCCGGGATGGTCTGGGCGCCGGCGGTCGAAGCGAGGAACAGGAGGAGTCCCCTCACGCGGGGTCTTTGCGCAGCGACCGGCCGACGAGGATCGTGACGTTGTCGCTGCCCCCGCCGTCCAGCGCGTCCTGCAGCAGCGCCTCACACACCTGCTGCGCGGACGTCATCGTGGCCAGGCGCTGCTTGATCCGCTCGTCGGAGACGTGCTGGGTGAGGCCATCGCTGCACAGCAGCCCGACGTCGCCCCAGGCCTGCTCGAGGCGGGTGACCGCCGGCGCCGCCTCCGGGCCACCGATGGAGCTGGCAAGCACGTGGGCCCAGCGCGTACTCATTGGGTCGGTGCGGGTGAAGACGCCTTGATCCACGAGATCCTGGGCCAGCGTCTGGTCGCGCGAGATCTGATTCAGCTCGCCGTGGCGCAGCAGGTAGCAGCGGCTGTCGCCCACTTGGAGCAGATAGGCGCGCGGCCACACGCCGAGCCAGAGAGTGAGCGTGGTGGCCATCCCGTGCCGGGCGGGGTCATCCTGCGCCAGTCGGGTCAGCTCCATGTGGCAGTGGAGCGCCGCCTCCTCGAGCGCGCGGGGGAACGTCGCGTCGTCCCAGGCATCGGCGGCGTAGTAGCACTGCGTGCTTTCGACGACGTAGCGCATGATGGCTTCGGAGGTGATGCGGCTCGCTTCTTCTCCTTTGGGGCTGCCTCCCACGCCGTCGGCGACCATGGCGAGAAACGCCAGCCGCTCGTTCCCACGCATCGAGTCGTTCGGCGGCAGCGAGGTGAGGTGCACCTCCATGCGCTTGCGTAGCGACGCGAGGAGGAAATGATCCTGATTGTTCGGCCGCACCTTGCCCGGATGGGTGAGACCGAAGACGTCGATCTCGTCATCGCGCGGCTTGCGGCCCGCCGCGCGCACCGTCACGGATTGTCGCGGCGCGGTCATTGGGTTCCGCTCACCATGGTCGCCGGCATGCGCACCGCGACCGCTTCGCCCCGCGCGGTGACCGCGTCACCCACCGACACGGTGGCGTCCACCACCACCTTGCGATCGCTCGCCTGTCGGACCCGCGCGCGGATCACGAGCTCCGGACCGAGCGGCGTCGGCTGCAGATAGTCGACGCGCAGCGAGGCGGTCACGAAGCGTGGCGACGGCGCGGCCCCGACGTCCTGTCCCGCCGCCCGGAGCATCGCGGCGGCCGCGGTGCCCATGGCGTGGCAATCGATGAGCGAGGCGATCAGGCCCCCGTACACGAACCCGGGGACGGCCGTCTCCCAGGCCCGGGGAGTGTAACGCGACACGGTCTCCTCGCCCTCCCAGTGGGTCCGCACGTGCAGCCCGTGCTCGTTCAGGCGGCCGCAGCCGTAGCAGTGCGCAAAATCGTCGGGATAGAAATCCTGGACGGCACCGTCCGCAGCAGGCGCGCTCATGTCGGTTTCGGGACGACGAGCTGAGTCGTGTCGGGCAGGTTCGGCACGACACAGAGGAACTCGAACGGCTCCCCCGGCTGCGCCTGATACCAGTGCGGCATGCCCGCGGGGATGAACACGACGTCGCCGGCGCGCACATCGTGGACCTGGTCGCCGATGCCGACGCGGGCGCGGCCACGCAGCACGTACTGCTCGTGCTCGACCGTGTTCGTGTGCGCCGGCATGCCGCCGCCGGGCTGCATGATGAAGCGGCGCAGGGCGAAGTGGGGCCCTTCGTCGGGGCCGATCAGCACCTGCCGGGTCGTCTGCGTGCCGGCCGACACCGGCTGCGTGACGACGTCGTCCGCGTGTTTGACGGATGGTGTGGGCGCCATGGGAGAAAAGCCTAGCAGCCGGACCGTCGCGTCGCCACCGGGACCCGAGGCTCGCGGCGACCCCTGTCACCCCGCATCTTCAGGCCTGTGATCGACGATCGATGGGGCGCGGGCCCGACTCCCGGGGCGGACGAGCTGGATCAGCTGGTGTATCTCTCCACCCGCATCGGGCAGGAGCCCCGCCTGGTCCAGCCCGGTGGGGGCAATACCTCGACCAAGCTCGGCGACCGGCTCCTGGTCAAGGGCAGCGGGACCGACTTGCGCACGATCGGCCGCGCCGGCTTCACGCGTCTGTCGCTCCCCGCGCTGGCCGCGCTGCGCACCGTGGACGCGATGGGTGACGCCGAGATGATGCAGTTCATGGCCGCGGCGATGACCGATGGCGGCGGCCCGATGCCCAGCGTCGAGACGCCGCTGCACGCGCTGCTTCCCGCCCGCGTGATCGCCCACACGCACGACGTGGCGACCATGAGTCTCACCAACGTCAGCGAAGCCACGGCCCAGCGGCTCGTGCAGGAATTGTTCGCGGGCGAAGTGGTCCTCGCCCCGTACGTCCGACCGGGGTTCCCGCTGGCGCGGGCCGTGAGCCGGATGGCGGACGCGTTGCCGGCCAACGCCATCGGGTTGGCGCTCGCGCACCACGGCCTGATCGTATGGGCGGACGACGCGCGGGCGTGCTACGAGCGGCTGCTGCGACTGGTGAACCGCATCGAGGAGTATCTCGATGCCCGCCGGCGCGGTTGCGAGCCGTTCGGCGCGCCCGGTCCGATCCCGAGTGCGGCGACGCGTCGGCGCGCCGCCCAGATCGTGCTGCCCGCGGTTCGCGGTACGCTCGGCGGCGCCCAGCGGGTGATCCTGCACTTCGATGACGCTCCCGAGGTCCTGACCGATCTATCCGGGGACCGATTGGCGAGCGTGGCGGCTCGCGGTATGGCGACGCCGGAGCACATTCTGCGCGCCGGACCGCTGCCGCTCTGGGTCGACCTCGATCTGGAGGCCGCGCCGGAGCGGATGGCGTCGGAGCTCGGCTCCCAGCTGGCACGGCATCGGAACGAGTACGAGGCGTACCACGCCCGACACGCGCCAGTGGGAGAGCTTCCCCTGGTGGATTGGGCCAAGGTCGTGCTCGTACGCGGCCTCGGGATGATCACCGCGGCGGGCGACAAGCGGGGCGCGCTGACGGCCAACGCCTGTTACCGGGCGGTGCTCCAGACCATGGCGAATGCGGAAGCGCTCGAAGCGTTCCGGTTCATTCCCGAGGCCCAAGTGTTCGAGTTCGAGCACTGGCCGCTCGAGCGACGCAAGCTGGACGAGCAATCCGCCCGGGAGCGCGCCACCCGCCTCGTCCCCCGACACGTCGTGGTGGTGGTCGGCGGCGGCAGTGGGATCGGGAAGGCCGCGGCGCGGCGCTTTGCCGAGGCAGGGGCGCATGTCGTGGTGGCGGATCTGGACCTTGGGGCAGCGGCGGTCGTGGCGGATGAGATCGCGGCGCAGCTTCCGGGACGCGCGCTGGGGCTCGCGGTCGACGTCACAGACGACGCCAGTCTGGGGCGCCTGTTCGACCGGACCGTGCTCGAATTCGGCGGCCTGGATTGCCTGTTCTACACGGCGGGGGCGCTGCCTCGCTTCGCTCCTGTCACGGACATCCGGCGCGAGGACCTGCAGCGGCAGCTCGACATTCACTACACGGGCGCGGTGCTCGCCATGGGCGCCGCGGCGACGATCATGCGACGGCAGGGGCAAGGCGGCTCGATCGTCGTCTCGGTGTCGAAGGCGGCGCTCGCGGCCGGGCGGGACGCTGTGGCCTACGGCGGCAGCAAGGCCGCGGTGCTGCAGGCGCTGCGGGTGGCGGCGGTTGAGCTGGGTGGCGACGGCATCCGCGTCAACGCGATCAACGCGGATCAGGTCGATACGCCGCTGTTCCGTCAGTTCGTGGCCGAGCGCGCCCGGCAGCGGGGCGTGTCCGTCGACGAACAGCTCGAGACCTATCGCCGCCGCAACGCGCTGGGGGTCTCGCTGATCCCGCCGGAGGCGGCGGCGGATCTTGCCGTGCTGCTGGCGAGCGAGCGGTTCCGCTATACGACCGGCGACATTCTCACGCTGGACGGCGGCCTCCCCGAAGCCTTCCCCCGCTGAGCCGCGCGCGTAATCTTTCCCCGATGGCGTTCCACCGCTGCACGGTCACCCTCGAGGACGGCAGTCTCGTCGCCAAAGACGTCGACGTCGCGATGGACGAGGTCGATCGCCACGGCGCCGACGAGTGGTTCGGGACGATCACCGCCACTCATCTCACCAGCCTCTCCCCCGGTCAGCGCTACCGGCTCGTGCTCGACGACGGGCGGACGGGGGAGTTCATGGTGCGGCGCAATACCTTCGCGGGCGGCGTGAGCCGGGCGGTCGCCATTCAGGGCGTGGGCGCGCTGCGTTAGACCTGGATTATCGCAGCCACGCCGAGATCGCGTGAATGCACAGGCCGACCAGCCCTCCCACCAGGGTGCCGTTCATGCGGATGTACTGCAGGTCGCTGCCGACGGCGAGCTCGAGACGTTGCACCGCACTCTCCGGATCCCACGCGCTCACCGTATGGGTGATCAGCTCGGCCACCTCGGGGCGGTGCTGCTCGACCGCGGTGGCCACCGCTTCGATGAGGAAGCCGTCCAGCTCCGCCGCCAGCGCCGGGTGGGCGAGCAGCGATTCGCCCACCGTGCTGATGCCGCGCTCGAGCGCATCCAGCGGTGCGCCCTCCGGGTTCGCGCGGTAGCGCTCGGCGGCCCGGCGGGCGGTGTCCCACAGCGACGCGGCCCAATCCTCGACGAGCGGGTGCCCCAGCATCTGCTCCTTCAGCGCTTCGGCCTTGGCACCGACTTCGGGTGAGTGCTTCAGCCGGTCGATGAAATCACTCAGCGCCTGGTCGAAGCGGCGCCGCAGCGGGTGGTGCGGGTCGGCGCGCACGTTGTCCACCAGCCTGGTGACGCCGTGCAGCACCTTCTTGAACACCACCTGATCCAGAACGCCCGGGACCCACCAGGGGCTCGAGCTGCGGATGCCATCGCGGATGGCCTCCGGATTCTCCTCGATCGTCCGCGCGATGATGCCGATCGCCTCATTCAGGAGCTCCTGGTGCCGATCATCGGCGGTGACGAGCGTGAGCACGTCGCTCAGCATCGGCGCGACCGGCGTCTTGCGGATGCGCGCCACCGCGCTGCGCTGAATGATCGCCCGCACCGCTTCGTCGGGCAGGGCCAGGGTGGTGCGCGCCACGCCGGCGGCGAGCTGGCGGGCGAGTCGGGCGCTGTGGCCCGGCTCGGCGAGCCAGCGGGCCACGCGCTCCGACAGGCGCATCGCCCGGAGCTCCGCGGTGACGATGTCGCGCGATAGAAAGTGATTCTGCACGAAGTTGCCGAGCACCCGGCCGATGCGGTCCTTTTGCCTGGCGACGATGGCCGTATGCGGAATCGGGATGCCGAGCGGATGCCGGAACAGCGCGGTGACGGCGAACCAGTCGGCCAGTCCGCCGACCAGCGAGGCTTCGGCGGTGGCCCGGACGTAGCCGAGCCACGGGTGGCCGGGCTCGAGCAGGCGCGCCGCGACGTACACGGCCAGGGCCAGCACGAGCAAGCCCGAGGCCCGGCGCCGCATCGTCTCGAGGCGCCGCCGCCGCTCGGCGGCATCGATAGGGGTGGTGGATCGTGTCGCTGAGGAAGCCTCAGCGCCGCGCATAGATGGTCGTCTTGCCGTCCCGGTCCCACGCAATCACGTCGTACGGCTGTGCCCCCGGTCCTTCCATGCCTGGCGAGCCGGTCACCATTCCGGGGACGGCGATCCCGGCCAATGCCGGGTGCTCCGCGAGCAGTTTCTTGATGAGGTCGGCGGGCACATGTCCCTCGATTACGTAGTTGCCGACCCGCGCCGTGTGGCAGGAGCTGAGCCGGAACGGCACGCCCATGGTGGTCGCCACACTCGCGAGATCCTCCGTGTTGAACGCCGTCACCGTGAAGCCGGCGGAGCGGAGATGCTCGATCCACTTGCCGCAGCAGCCACAGCTGGCGCTCTTGTACACCGTGACGGTTGGCGCCGCGGGTGCCGGCGCGTGCAACAGCGCGGTCGTGCCGAGCGCCACGGTCGCCACGCCGGCGACGGCCGCCAGCCGGAGCACTATCGAAGACCGAGTCATGGAACCCCTCCTCACCTTTCGGAGAACGCGATCACCGAACCGGCTATGACCGCCCCTCTAACCTAGCCGGACCGGGAGGCGCGGGAAACATTTGGATGAAGGCTGCCTAGGGCGCCGGAGTCCGCAGCGCCACTGCTGCGAAGCTGAACGTGACTCGATCCGCGACCCTGACCAGGCCGCCAGGGCCCCCGTGATAGGGGCGGATGCCGAAGCTCGATTGGTCCACCGCGAAGGACCCCGCAGCCAGCAGGGTATCAGGTCCCGCCACGACGTGCACATCGACCGAGACCTCACGCGCGGTTCCCACCAGCACCAGGTCGCCGCGCACGCGAAAGCCGCCCGGGATCGGCTCTACGGAGCGGGACACGAACCGGATTTCCGGGTGATGTGCTACGTCGAGCACGTCGCTACGCATCGCCTCCGTCACCTTCCGGATCTCCGCGGTATCAGGCGGCGTCAAGACTTGAAGGCTCTCGGCCGGAACGAGGATGTCGACCTGGGAGCGAGTGGGAGCGACGCGATCGTACACCACACGCCCCCTCACCCCGCGCGCCCGAATCACGTGGTTGTGTCCCACGAACGAGAAAAGGCCGCTCTTGGCGATCGCGACTTCGAAACGGCTGTCGGCAGAGAGGACGTAGGTCGTCGCATCCTGTGCCCGGACGGGCGGCCCTGTCCCCGCCAGCAGGAACGCGGTCCAGCCCGCCCGGGCCACTACGCGGATCACGCGCGTCCTGTTCAGGACTTCGTCCATGGAGTCGATTCCTCACGCCGATGTTCGTGACGCGCTTACTCCAACCGGAGCCGGTATCCCACGCCGGCCTCCGTCTGCAGATAGCGGGGCCGAGTCGGGTCACGCTCGAGTTTGTGTCGCAGCTGGGTCATATAGACGCGCAGGTAGTGCGTGTGCTCCACGGCGTTCGGCCCCCAGACCTCCTTCAGGAGCAGGCGGTGGGTCATGACCTTCCCGGCGTGGCGGACCAAGGTCGTGAGGAGCTTGTACTCGGTGGGCGTGAGGTGGATCTCGGCATTATTCACGAACACCTGGCGGGCGGCGAGATCGACCCGCAGCTCTCCCACGGAGAATACCGGTTCGTCCGGGGCGGCGGTGCGCGCTGCGTGGCGTATGGCGACTCGGAGACGAGCCAGGAGCTCGTCGGTGCCGAACGGCTTGGTGAGGTAGTCGTCCGCGCCGGCGTCGAGCGCCGCTACCTTGTCCTGCTCTTTCCCGCGCGCCGAAATCACGATGATCGGGGTCGCCGCCCACTCACGGATCCGCCGGGCCAGGTCGATGCCGTCCCCGTCCGGGAGACCGAGATCGAGGAGGATGACGTCGGGATTGCGCCCGGTGGCTTGCGCCAGGCCCTCCCGGGACGTCGTCGCCTCCACCAGCCGGTAGTCGTGGCTCTCCAGCGCGGCCCGCAGATAGCGGCGCATCTGTGGCTCGTCCTCGATCAGCAGGACCAGCGGGGCAGGAGCCGTGTCACTCATCGAGCGCTCCCGCGACGGGAAGGAGGCATGGTTGCAGGGCGAGGATCCCAATCTACTCACCCGATCAGGGCTCCGGGCTAGCGGCCGGTCGCGGCTCCGGCCCGCTCCGTCGCGGCGGCCTGTGCGTGCTCGAGCGCCTGCGCGGCCTGACCGGCGAACGTGTCGAGCACTTGCCTGACAGTCGATGCTCGAAACAGGGCGGGGTGGTCGGGACGCACGCCCATCACCCCGACTCTCCCCGCCGCCCCAACCAGGGGCACGTACAGGGCCTGCGCTTCTGGGAAGTGCTCGGTGCCGACGCCGGCCGCTTGCCAATGCTCGAACGTCCAGCGCGCCACCCCGAGCTCCTTGTCGTCCATCTCGTAGGCCGGGGTGGCCCCAGCCGAGATCGGGGTGACACCGTCGGGACCACGGAGCAGGACCTGCACCTGAGCGGAGAACGCGTCACGGACGTGACGGGTGATCACGCCGATCAGTGCGTCGAGTCCCATCGTGGGATCCAGCTCGCGACTCATCGTATACAGCGCCGCGGTGCGTCGTTCGCGCTCGCGGGCCGCGTCGGCGAATCCGCGAAGACGGTGGGCGACCGAGCTGATGGCGAGCGCGCTGCCGAGCATGACGGCGAACGTGAGCACGTAATGCAGGTCGGCTACCGCGAACGTGAAGCGCGGCGGGACGAAGAAGAAGTCGAACAGGGCGATCGCGAGAAAGGCCGCGAACATCGAAGGTCCGCGACCGACCCGCGTGGCGGCGAGCCCCGCCGCGACCAGATAGAGCATCGCGATATCGGTGATCGAGAGGAGCGGGAGAATGAGCGTCCCGACGATGGTGCACGCGGCCAGGAGCGCGCCGACGCCGGCATACTGTTTCATTGATCCTCCTTGGCCTCCGCCAGTATCGCCACGGGCGGCGCACCGGTGAGTGGGAGCGTGAATCGGAACACCGCGCCGCCGCCGGCGCGGTTCTCGGCCCAGATCCGCCCGCCGTGCGCGGTGATGATGCCCCGACAGATCGTCAATCCCAGCCCGATTCCGCCCTGAGTCGGCGCTGCCTGCGCCCGGTAGAACTTGTCGAAAATGCGGACTTCCTCACCGGGTGGCAGGCCGGGGCCCCGGTCCGCGATCATGACCTGGACTACGTCCCTCGTCGCGGTGGCGGAGATCTCGAGCGGTGTCCGTTCGGGTGTGTACTTCACGGCGTTTTCCAGGAGGTTCACGAACACCTGCTCGATCAACACGCCGTCCAGGGGCACGAGGGGGAGGTCGGGGGGAAGGCTGACCGACACGGGGTGATCGCGCAGCCGATCCTGCAGGCGGATCAAGGCGACCCCGACGACCTCCTCCAGCGGCTGCCACTCCTTCTGGACTTCCAACGCCCCGCTTTCGACCCGGATCATGTCCAGCAGGTTTCCGATCAGCCGGTTCATCCGCTGTGCTTCTTCGAGAATCGTCTTGAGCAGATCGCGTCGCCCGGCCTCCGACAAGGCGCTGCGCTCCTCGAGCAGGCTGCTGGCGGCCCCGGTGATGGCGCCGAGTGGCGTGCGCAGGTCGTGCGACAAGGATGACAGGAGCGCGGTCCGCAATCGCTCCGCTTCGATCTCGAGCTGCTCGTGCTGCGTGCGCTCGGCCAGCAAAGCCCGTTCCAGCGCGAGCGCCGCCTGACCGGCGAACGTTTCCGCCAATTGCAGCACGGTCGGATCCTCGAACCGTTTCGGATCTCCGGGCCGCAGTCCCATGACGCCGATGATCCCCTCGGAAGCGACGAGCGGTTGATAGAACGCCTGCGACGCGGGCAGGGTATCGGTGCCGACCCCAGCGACGCGTCCGCGCGCGAACACCCACTGCGCGACGCTCTGCTCCTTCTCGTCGATCGGGTAGGCGGGGGGCACGCCCACGGGAACCTGCAGGCGACCCGTGGAGTCGGGAAACAGCAGCAGCGCGCGGGCATCGAACACGTCCTGCAAGTGCCGCGACGCGACGCGCGCCAGCTCGCTGAAGCCTCGCGCGGCCGCCAGCTCTCGGCTCATCGCGTACAGCGCTCCGGTGTGGCGCTCCCGCGCGCGGGCCGTTTCCGCTTGCTCCCGGATCCGGAGGGTGAGTGCGCTGATCACGAGGGCGATCGCGAGCATCACGACGAAGGTCAGGCCGTAGCGAAAGTCGGTGAATGCGAACGTGAAGCGCGGCGGCACGAAGAAGAAATCGAATACGGCGATGCTGAGAAAGGCAGTGAAGATCGACGGCCCGCGCCCGAAGCGCGACGCCACGACCCCGGCGCCGAGCAAGTAGACCATCGCGACATCGGTGACGGAGAGATACTGGAAGACGGCCGCGCCCAGCCCCGAGCACAGCGCCACGATCAGCGTCGCCCAGGCGTAGTCCCGCCACCCGGCTTTCCGCTCTACCACGCGCCGGCGCGGCGGTCGGCCCTCCTCGGCGTCCCCCGTGATGACGTAGACGTCGATGTCCCCCGAGCCGCGCACCAGGTGGTCGAGGAGAGACCCGAAGATCTTGTCCCGCCAGCGTCCGTGCGTCGGCTTGCCGACGATGATCTTGGTGACATTGTGGGCGCGGGCGTAGGCGAGGACTTCGTCTGCCACGCTGTGACCGCTCAGCGTGCTCGCCTGGGCGCCGAGCTCCTGCGCCAGCTGCAGGTTCTGCACGAGGGCTTCCCGGTCGGCGACCGAAATCGCCTGCCCCGGCGTCTCCACGCACACCAGCACCCATTCGCATTTCAGGCTGGTCGCCATGCGCTTGCCGGCCCGCACGAGGCGCGCTCCCGCCGGGTTGGGACCGATGCAGACCAGCAGGCGCTCCCCGGCGGGCCACGTTTCGTGGATACCCTGCTCCTGCATGTAGCCGCGCATCTGGGCGTCGACGCGCTCGGCGGTGCGGCGCAGGGCCAGCTCGCGCAGCGCGATCAGGTTGCCCTTGCGGAAGAACTGATCGATGGCCCGGGCCGCCTGCTCGGGCACGTACACCTTGCCTTCCTGGAGCCGTTTCAGGAGGTCGTCGGCGGAGAGATCCGCCAGCTCCAGCTCGTCGGCTCGGTCGAGGATCGAATCGGGGACCGTCTCGCGGACCTGGATCCCGGTGATCTGGGCGACGACGTCGTTGAGGCTTTCCAGGTGCTGCACGTTCAGGGTCGTATAGACGCTGATCCCGGCCGCAAGCATCTCCTCCACGTCCTGAAACCGCCGCGTGTGACGCGACCCGGACGCGTTGGTGTGCGCGAGCTCGTCGACGAGGATGAGGGTGGGGCGGCGGGCCAGCGCCGCGTCGAGGTCGAACTCCTCGAGCGTGACGCCGCGATACTCGATCTTCCTGCGTGGCAGCACCTCGAGCCCGGCGAGCAACGCGGTCGTCTCGGCGCGCCCGTGGGTCTCGACCACTCCGACCAGCGTGCCCACACCTTCGCGCTGCTTGGCGCGCGCCTCCTCGAGCATCGCGTAGGTCTTGCCCACACCGGGCGAGGCCCCGAAGAAGATCTTGAGCCGTCCCCGGGCCGCCCGCCGCTCCTCCTCGCGGACGCGAGCGAGCAGCTCCTCGGGATCAGGTCGGCGAGCGGTCATCGCCCGAACCTAGCCCTCACGGGGCCGTGGTGCCCGTTCGCAGCGGCAGCGTACGGTCCAGCTCGAGGTTGAGCAACAGGACGTTCACCCGCGGGTCGCCAAAGAACCCGAACTGGCGCCCCTCCATGTGGCGCTCGACCAACGCGCGCACGGCGGCTGAATCGACCCCCCGCGCGCGGGCCACCCGGGTGACCTGGAGCAATGCGCTCGCGGGCGAGATGTGGGGGTCGAGGCCCGACCCTGAAGCGGTCACGAGATCGGACGGTATCCGCCCCTTCACGGCGTTGTCGAGTTTCACTGCGCTGTCCACCGCTTGCGCGATGAGCGTGTCCGCCAGCTGGAGATCGGTGGGACCCTTGTTTCGTCCGGCGGAGAGAGTGTCGTCGTAGCCTGCCCCAGCAGCCGAGGGGCGTGAGTGGAAGTACTCGGCGCGGGCGAACCGCTGCCCGATCTTTTCGCTCCCCACGACCGTACCGTTCGCGGTGATGAGCGACCCATTGGCCTGGCGGGGAAACAGAACCTGCGCCAGCCCGGTGACGAGTCCGGGGTAGAGGAGTCCCGTGATCACCATGAGGACGATGGTCACGACAATCGCCGGGCGGAGTTGGTTCTTGAGCATGGTCACACCAGCCGCGCGAGAACGAGCAGCAGGTCGATGAGCTTGATGCCTGCGAAGGGCACGATGATGCCGCCGACGCCGTAGATCCACAGGTTCCGGCGCAGAATGGCCGTTGCCGGCGCCGGACGCCACCGCACGCCGCGCAACGCCAGCGGGATGAGCGCGATGATGATCAGGGCGTTGAAGATGACGCTCGCCAGGATCGCCGATTGCGCCGAGTGCAGCCGCATGATGTTGAGCGCCTGCAGCGCGGGATAGGTCGCCACGAACATCGCCGGAATGATGGCGAAGTACTTGGCGACGTCGTTCGCGATCGAGAACGTGGTGAGCGCCCCGCGCGTGATCAAGAGCTGCTTGCCGATCTCCACCACCTCGATGAGCTTCGTCGGATTCGAGTCGAGGTCGATGAGGTTCCCGGCCTCTTTGGCGGCCTGCGTTCCGGTGTTCATCGCCACCGCGACATCAGCCTGGGCCAGAGCCGGGGCGTCGTTCGTCCCGTCGCCGGTCATCGCCACGAGCCGTCCGCCGCCCTGCTCACGCTTGATCAGCGACATCTTGTCTTCGGGGGTCGCTTCGGCCAGGAAGTCGTCGACCCCGGCTTCCGCCGCAATCGCCGCCGCGGTGAGCTGATTGTCGCCGGTGATCATCACGGTGCGGATGCCCATGGCGCGGAGCTGGTCGAAGCGCTCCTTCATGCCGCCCTTCACGACGTCCTTCAAGTAGATCACGCCGAGCACCCGGGGCCGGCCGTCTTCGCGCTCCGCGACGACCAGGGGCGTTCCTCCCTCGCGGGCGATGCGCTCGACGGTGCTCGTGACCTCGGCCGGAGTCTCTCCGCCCTGGTCGCGTACCCAGCGTCCCACGGCGTCGGCGGCTCCTTTGCGCACCTGCAGGCCGCCGGCGTTGATCCCGCTCATCCGCGTCATCGCCGAGAACGCGACCAGCTCCATCGCGATCCCTTCGGTGAGGGTGCGGGCGCGCAGGCCGAACTGCTTGGCCAGCACGACGATGCTCCGTCCTTCGGGCGTTTCGTCCGGGAGGGAGGCAAGCTGGGCCCGGTCGGCCAGGAATTCCCGGGTGACGCCGGGCGCGGGGACGAACTCCACCGCCTGGCGGTTGCCGAGGGTCACGGTGCCGGTCTTGTCGAGCAGCAGCGTGTTGACGTCGCCGGCCGCTTCCACCGCCCGGCCGCTCATGGCGATCACGTTGTGCTGGATCATGCGATCCATCCCCGCGATACCAATCGCCGACAGCAGCCCGCCGATGGTGGTGGGGATGAGACAGACGAGGAGCGAAACGAGGATCGGGATCGACACCGAGCCGCCCGAGTAGATCGCGAACGGTTGCAGGGTCACGACCGCGAACAGGAAGATGATGGTCAATCCCGAGAGCAGAATGATCAGGGCGATCTCGTTCGGAGTCTTCTGTCGCCTGGCGCCTTCCACCAGGCTGATCATGCGATCGAGGAACGTCTCGCCGGGATTGGCGGTGATGCGGATGACCAGGAAGTCGGAGAGCACCTTGGTGCCGCCCGTGACCGCCGAGCGGTCCCCGCCCGACTCGCGGATCACCGGGGCCGACTCGCCCGTGATCGCCGATTCGTCCACCGATGCGACGCCGTCGATCACTTCACCGTCGCCTGGGATCATGTCACCCGGGGTGCACACCACGACGTCGCCCTTGCGCAACCGCTCGGCCGGCACGGATTCGAACGCGGCGCGATCCCGCGGATTCGCGAGTCGCTTCGCCGACGTCTGAATGCGGGACTTCCGCAGCGTGTCGGCCTGGGCCTTGCCGCGCCCCTCCGCCATCGCCTCCGCGAAGTTCGCGAATAACACCGTGAACCAGAGCCACAGCGTGATCTGGAGCGTGAAGCCGATCCCGCTCTGCCCAGCGGCGATGTCGCGCGCCAGCACGAGCGTGGTCAGCAGACTCCCGATCAGCACCACGAACATCACCGGGTTCCGCACCATGTGCCGGGGATCGAGCTTGGCGAACGAATCCCACACCGCCCGGCGGACGATGGACGGATCGAAGAGCGGTCGCTTGAGCGTCGACATGGGTCTTAGAAGAGCTTGCCGGCGCCCATCAACAAGTGCTCGACCACGGGGCCGAGCGCCAGGGCCGGGAAGAAGGTGAGGGCGCCGACGATCACGATGACACCGAGGAGGAGAACGACGAAGAGCGGGGTCGTGACGGGGAACGTCCCCGCGGATTCAGGCGCGATCTTGCGCTCGGAGAGGAAGCCGGCAAGCGCCAGCATCGGGACCATCATCGCGAAACGGCCAAACAGCGTTGCCAGGCCGAGCAGGGTGTTGTAGTAGGCGGTGCTCCCGGTCAGGCCGGCGAAGGCGCTGCCGTTATTCCCGGCGGTCGACGAGAAGGCGTAGAGGATTTCCGACAGGCCATGGGGTCCTGCGTTGTTGCGCCCCGCGAGGCCGTGGGGCGACACCGCCGAGAGGGCAGTGAAGGTGAGAATGACGGCCGGGAAAATCAGTACGTAGAGCATCGCCATGCGCACTTCGCGGCTCTGGATCTTCTTGCCGAGATACTCGGGGGTGCGCCCCACCATGAGGCCGGCGATGAACACGGTGAGCACGGCCATCACGATCATCCCGTATAACCCCGATCCCACCCCTCCGAAGATCAGCTCGCCCAGCTGGATATTGACGAGCGGGACCAGGCCGCCGATCGACGTGAAGGAATCGTGCATGCTGTTGACGGCGCCGCAGGAGGCGTCGGTGGTGACGGTCGCATAGAGCGCCGAATTGGCGATGCCGAACCGGACCTCCTTGCCCTCCATGTTCCCGCCGGGGTTCCCGGCCGATGCGACCACGTCGACGCCGCGCGCGGCGTGAATCGGGTTACCGCGGGCTTCGGCCCAATAGGCCGTCGTGACCCCGCCGGCAAACAGGACGAACATGGCAGCCCACAACGCCCACCCATGCTTCTGGTTCTTGACCATGCGGCCGTAGAAGTAGGTGAGTCCGGCCGGGATGACGAAAATGGCGAACACGGACAGGAAGTTCGTCCACGGTGTCGGGCTCTCGAACGGATGAGCAGCGTTGGCGTTGAAGAATCCACCGCCGTTCGTCCCCAGCTGCTTGATCGCCGATTGGCTGGCGACCGGTCCCATGGCGAGGACCTGCTTCACGCCCTCGACCGTCGTGACCGTCACGTAATGGGCGAAGTTCTGGATCGTTCCCTGTTGCACGAACAGGAGCGCCAAGGGGATCGAGAAGGGAAGAAAGAGATACAGCGTGCCACGAACCAGATCGACCCAGAAGTTGCCGATCTTCCCACCCGAGCGACGCGCGATCCCGCGGGCCAGTGCGACGGCGGCGGCCACACCACACGCCGCCGAGGTGAAATTATGGAAGGCCAGCTGCATCATCTGCGAGAGATAGGACATCGTCGTCTCGCCGGCGTACGACTGCCAATCAGTGTTCGTCGTGAACGATGCGGCAGTCTCGAACGCCTGCCGGTCGGGCACCCCAACGCGGGTAAAGGGGTTCAACGGTAGCGAGCCCTGGAGCCGGAGCGCCACGTAGGTCACGAGCATGGAGACGGCGCTGAAGAGCAGCAGCCCCGCCGCGTAGCGCGTCCAATGCTGATCCTCTTCGGGATCGACGCCGCACAGCCGATAAATCACGCGCTCGAGCGGCGCTAGCCAGCGTAGCGAGCCGTCGTAGACGCGAACGATGTACACGCCCACGGGCTTGGTGATGGCGAGTACCACACCCGCGAAGAACAGAATCTGGAGCCAGCCGTTCGCGGTCATACCCCGGGCCTCAGAACTTCTCGGGGCGCAGCAACGTGTACACGAGGTACACGAGGATCAGGAGCGACACTGCCGCCGCGATAATGGTCTCGGCACTCATGGCCGCTCCTCTTCGCCGGTCGGCTCACGTCCCAACCGTTCACAGCCGCGGACGTAGGCGATCATCAAGGCGAAGAACGCCACCGTCAGGGCGATGTAGGCGAGGTCGCGCATAGCGACGCAAGATGGGGTGGGTGGCGTAAAGGCGGGATAAGGAACTGAGAAGAGAGGATTAGGAAAGCGTTAAGGGAGGTCGATTCAAGGGCTGAAGCCCCGGCTCGGCCCGATTGGCGTCCTGAAGGACGCTGAGCGAATACCGCTACCTCAGCACCTCCAGCGCCACCTCGACCTTCCCAAACGGCGCGCTGACCTGCACCCCTTGGACCGCGCTCCGGACGCCGGCCAGCATCTCCCGCGCGATCCGCACGCCTTCGGCCAAGGCGGCCTCTTTTCCCTTTTCCTGGGCGGCTCGCATCCGCGTCAACACCGCATCGGGCACCGATACCCCGGGCACTTCGTTGGCCAGGAACTCGGCATTGCGCAGCGACAGCAGCGGCCAAATTCCCGCCACGATGGGAATGCGATAGGACTCAACCCGCTTCAAGAACGTCTCGAGCTGCGCCGGATCGAACACCGGCTGGGTCACGGCGAACTCGGCGCCCGCATCGACCTTCCAATGGAAGCGTGACAGCTCGCGATCGAGATCGACCGCCGCCGGATTCACCCCGACCCCGATCACCCACTTGGTCGGCGCACCGATCGGATTGTTGCCCGGATCGAGTCCGTGGTTCAACCGGTACACGAGGTTGGTGAGCCCGATCGAATCGATGTCGAATACCGCGGTTGAGTCGGGGTAGGGCCCCATCTTGGGCGGATCGCCGGTAATCACCAGGATGTTCCGCAATCCCGCCGCCGCGGCGCCTAAGATGTCGGACAGCATGCCCAGCAGGTTGCGGTCGCGGCAGCAATAGTGGATCACCGTCTCGAGCCCCACCTCGCGCTCGATCATCATCGCCGACGGCAGCACGCCCATCCGGCTCTGCGCGCGCGGGCCGTCGGGAACGTTCACGGCATCCACGCCCGCCGCTTTGAGGGCGCGGCATTGGGCGAGCATCGGCTCGGGGTTCACCCCCTTGGGCGGCACGATCTCGACGCTGGTGACGAACTCGCCCGCCGCCAGCTTCTTCCCCCAGCGCGACCGCTCGCCGAGGGGAATCTCGGCGACTCCGCCCGTGGTCGCGGCGACCGCCTCACGCGAGACCACGACGCTCGGCTGGCGCGGCGCCACGCTCGTCAGGTAGTCGCGCATCTTGCGGATGTGCTCGGGGGTGGAGCCGCAGCACCCGCCGACGAACCGCGCCCCGGCCTCGACCATGCGGCGCGCGTAGCTCGCCATGTACTCGGGACTCGCCAGGTAGATCTTGCGGTCCCCCACGTCCTTGGGGAGCCCGGCATTGGGCTGCGCCGAGAGCGGGCGGTCGGTGGCTTTCGCCATCCGCTCGATGGCATCGAGCACTCCCGCCGGGCCGACCGAACAATTCACCCCGATCACGTCGGCGCCCCATTCCGCCAGGCGGCGTGCGAAATCCTCGGGCGCCGTGCCATAGGCGGTGAGTCCATCGGTCCCGATCGTCATCTGTGCTACCACTGGGAGGTCGCAGGCGTCGCGCACGGCGCGCAGGGCGGCGTGGACCTCTTCGAGGTCGCTGAACGTCTCGAGCACGAACCCGTCCACCCCGCCCGCGAGCAGACCGTTCACCTGGCGCCGGAACTGATCGCGCGCCTCGTCGCGGGACGTCGGGCCGAACGGCTCGAGGCGCAGGCCGAGCGGGCCGATCGCTCCGACGACCGAGGCGCGGCCGCCGGCCGCGGTGCGCGCCAGCTCCGCGGCGACCTGGTTGATGTGCTCGGTCTGGTCGGCCAATCCATGCGGGCCGAGCTTGATCGGGTTCGCGCCGAAGGTGTTGGTCTCGAGGATCTCGGCGCCGGCGCGGACGTACTCTTCGTGGACTTCGCGCACCAGGGCCGGCTGCTTCAGCGCCAGCTCGTCATAGCAGACGTTGAGGAAGAATCCTTTGGCGTACAGCATCGTCCCCATCGCGCCGTCGAACAGATGGACGCGCTGGTCGTCGATGAGGGAGCGTAGCGTAGGGGGCACGGGACCCGGAATCTACACGGGTCGTGCGTCGGCCACACTCCCACCCGTTCAAAACGTCACGCTGTACGTGAGGAACACACTCCGGCCGGGTTCCGGTCGGAAGAAGCTGACGTTTGCGAATTCGGCGTACAGGGCGTTCGACAAGTTCGTGATCCCGATGCCGAGCCGCTGGGTCCGCAGCCCGTTCCGAGCGATGACGACGCCCGCCCGTACCGAGTGGACGAGGAACCCCGGCAACGTGGCGCCGACGGGATTGGTGGCGGACAAAACGTCCGTGCGGTCTCCGTTGCCGCGCAGCTCGTATTCGGCGTACAGCCGGTCGCGCGGGTGGTCGTAACGGATCGTGCCGCGGTAGCTGCTCGAGTAGGAGTTGCCGACGGGGATCTGGGGGTCGAGGACGTTCTTCGAATTGAGCCAGGTGGCACCTGCCCCGAGCGAGAACCCGGCGTTCAGGCGCAGCTGCCCGTTCAGCTCGATCCCACGAAACCGCAGCTTCTGCACGTTCACATCGCGGTATTCCGCCAGTCGCTGCACAGAATCGCCCGTCGGAGCGATGTGGATGCCATCGCGGATGCTGTTTTGGAATACGAACAGCTCGGCGTTGGCGCGCACCGTCCGCACGCGGACGCCCAAATCCACGTTCAGGCTCGTCTCGGGCTTGAGATTGGGATTGGGCGACTGATACCCGAATCCCTCAGGAGTCGGCCCGTTGAAGAAGCGCTCCACCAGGTTCGGTGAGCGGAACGCCCGGCCCACCGTGCCGACCACGCTGACGGCATCGGCCACGCGTACTACCGCGCTCGCCGCGCCGACCACGGTCTGGTCGGTTGAGTTCTCCACCGGTCCCGTGTAGCCGGGGGTGGCTCGGGTGGCGGCGTTGACGTGCTGGTAGCGTGCCCCGAACAGCAGCGACAGCCGCGGCAGAACGCGCCAATCGCTCTGCGCGAATACGCCGATGCTGCGATAGGTGGCGTTGGGGACCTGGGGCACGATGCTGGTCGAGGGCGGTATCGGCCCCATGTTCACGAACGTGGTCGCGTTCGAGTCGGAGTTGGTCGAGCGATCGTGAAAGTAATCGATCCCATACGTGAAGGTGACGCGCTCCCCGATCAGCTTGCTCAGCTCACCGCGGAAACCATACGTCACGAGGTCGGTGCGATTTGTCTGAGCGATGTCGATCATCGATCCGGGGCCCGTGGGAATGATGATCCCGAAGTCGAGGAGGCGGTCGTTTTCCTGACGGTACACCGTGGCTTCGGCCCGGTCGGCGAAGGGCAGAGTCAAGGCGGCCGCGCGAACGCCCGCGGAGAGCTTGCTGAACACTTGCCAGGGATAGAGGATCCGGATGGTCGGGTCGCCGGGAGCATACGCCGCCGGGTCCACGTAGCCGAATCCGGCGGTGTCGGCGCGATAGCGCTCATAGCGGGCGAACAGCTCGCGTCCTTCTCCCAGACGGTAGCCGAGATACGCGTCCGCGCTCCAATCCCGCCCTCGCGTGTCGCGCACCGGGGTGTCGCCTGCGAGCCTGATCTTGCCATAGTCGCCTCCCGGCCCCTTGTAATCATCGGCGCCGCGCACGGCGCCGCCGAGCAACAATCCCCACCGACCGAAGCGGCCATTGGCGGTGGCGAAGAGCCGTCGCTGCGCGTCGGCGGAGCTGTAGCGCGCTCCGGCGTCCCCGTGCAGCCCCGCGAGCTCCGGGGTGCGGGTGATCACATTGATCACGCCGCCGATCGCATCGGAGCCATAGAGCACCGAGGCGGGCCCGCGCACCACTTCGACACGCTCGATCGCGGACACGTCGAGCAGCCCGGGAATTTCCCCGAAGTCCTGCTGGCGGCGGGAGTTGTTGAGCCGCTGGCCATCGGCCAGGAGCAGGATGCGCTGGCCGAGCTGTCCGCGGATCACCGGCCGCACCTGACTCAGGCCGACGCCGGTCACGTCGAGACCGGCCTGCCCGCGAAACAGATCCGTCAGCGTATTGGGCGCCCTGGCGCGGATGTCGGACCGGTCGAACACATTCACTGGCGCCGGGGTCAGAAAGACTTCTTTGGGAGACCGTGTCGCGGTCACCACGACGGGCTTGAGGATCACCGTGTCCCGGACATGGGTGGAGTCCGAGGCGCTTTGTTGTGCTGCGGCGAGAGCCGGAGCGGCCACCCAGGCGGCGAGGGCTGCGAGCGAGAGTCGTGGCATGGGCTCACGCTACCCCGGCGCGACGCGTCGCGACATTCGGGGGACTACGGAGTGGTTTCTACGGAGGCGGTTCTTCCAGCAGCCGACGCTCGATGGCGAAGCGGGTGAGACCCGCCACCGTGTGAATGCCCAGCTTCCGCATCAGGCTGTCGCGATGCGTCTCGACCGTGCGAACGCTGATGCCCAACTCGGCCGCTGCCTCGCGATTGGTACGCCCGCGGGCCACGCGGAGCAGGACATCGCGCTCCCGCGTCGTCAGGGTCCCCAGTGGGTCGGTGGACGACTGGTCCTGCACGGCGGCCGCCAGGTGCCGGGCGACGGGGGGACTGAAGAACGAGTCGCCGGCGTGCACCACGCGGATCGCCCGGCGGATATCCGCCGGGCTCGAATCCTTGCGGAGATAGCCGTGGGCGCCGACCCGCACGCTTTCGAGTACGTACTCCCGGTCGTCGTGCACGCTGAGAATCAGCACGCGCGTGTCCGGCAGCCGCTCGCGCAGCTGACGCACCACCTCGAGCCCCGAGATCCCCGGCATCGTGAGGTCGAGCAGCACGACGTCGGGGCGTTCGTCCGCCGCACGCTCCAGCGCCTCGGCACCGTTTGCGGCCTCCGCGACGACGCGGAACCCTTCGGTGCCCTCGAGCACGTGGCGGATCCCTTCACGCACCACGCTGTGGTCATCGACGACCAGGACGCGAATCGGGTCGCTCACCCAGCGTCCGTCCCGTCGACGGGGAGCGTCAGCCGGACATTGAGGCCGCCGGTGGGCGGCGCCGCGATCTCGAGCGTGCCGCCGAGCGCGGTAACGCGTTCCCGCATTCCCGCGAGCCCGAGGTGGCCCTCGCGCTCGGCACGCGCCAGATCAAATCCTGGTGGCAGGCCCCGGCCGTCGTCCGATACCTCGAGCGACAGCCGCCCGGCGCCGTTGGTGACCCGCACCGATACCCGCGTCGCCGCCGCGTGGCGCGCCACATTGGCCAGCGCCTCCTGCATCGCCCGAAACAGCGCGAGCTCGGCGCGCTCGCGGAGCGGGGGGACCTCGAGCGGCGCCTCGATGGCCGCGGGGATCCCGGTCCGCGCCGTGAACGCCTCGGCCAATGACCGCAGCGCGGGCACCAGGCCCAAGTCGTCCAGCAGGGCCGGGCGCAGCTGCTCGGTCACACGGCGAATGCTCTGCATGCCTGTGTCGATCAGGTCGACCGCGCGTGCCAGGCGGCCGCCGAGCGCGGGATCGAGCCGCTCGGCCAGCAGGCCGAGCTCCAGCTTTACCGCTGCCAGAACCTGCGCCGTCTCGTCGTGCAGCTCCAGCGACAGCCGTCGCCGCTCCGCTTCCTGCTGCTCCACCATCATCGCCGAGAGTTGCGTCAGCCGTCGGTACAGGTCGGCGTTCTCCAGTGCCGCGCCGATCTGGCTCCCCAACGCCCGGAGGAATGTTTCATCGAGGGCGGTGAACGGGTCCCGCGCGTCTCCGACCAGCACCAGGACCCCCGTGGCCCGCTCGCCGCGCAGGATCGGCAATAGCGCCGCGTAGGAGTAGCGGCGCGGCACGCCGGGGCGCGGGTCCGGCCAGTCGCGCCGAAACCCCGGCCGGCCGGTCGCGATCGCATCCGCCGCCGCGCCGGCGACGTGTGGCGGTACGGCGAGCCCCGCCCAGGCGACGCACGCCCCGGCGCCGGCGAGATAGCGGGGTTGGTCGTCGGTGAGAGCGATCATGGCGCTGCCGCTGACCGCGGGCAGCGCGAGCGGTCGCTCGAGCAGGGTCGCGAGTCCGTCGCCGGCGCTGCGTTGCGGCTGGAGGTCGCCCGACAGGGCGGACAATGCCGCGAGGCCGCGCCGCAGCTCATCCTGGACCAGCACCAGGATCCCGGCGCCCGTCGCCAGCAGAAACAGAATGTCGAGGTAGTAGCCCCACGGGCTCCAGGCCCCGCGCGCGCGCAGGAACGGATAGTCGAGGTGGTGCAGACCCCACGCGAGCAAGGCCGTGGAGAGCAACGCCGCCCCCGTCGCGCGGACCCGGCGGTAGTAGAGGAAGAAGGTGCCGCCCGTCCACAGGGTGACGAGGCTGAGGAACAGTACCGCCGGCCCGGACGCCAGCAGGAAATCGTCCAGCCGGTAGATCGCCACATAGGACCAGACCGGCGGGAATGCGAGCAGCGTGGCGTAGCGCCAGCGCCATACGAGCTGGCGGGAGAAGACCAGCGCGGCCCACAGCAGCGCGAGTCCGGTCCAACCCGTCAGTACCTGGTGCCAGTACAACCAGATCCACTGTTGCGAGGCGAGGAAGCTCGCGATGGCGCCGACGCGCAGCAGGTACAACAGCCAGGCCAGAGCCCACCACCCGAGGTACGGCTTGTGGTAGCGGCGGTACAGGAAGCCGCACAGCAGCGCGAGCCCCAGAGTGATGGCGGCCAGCAGCATCGCTGCGTGGAGCTCGATCCCGGTTGCCTGGCTCTTCACCTGGTCCACGGCTTCGAATCTACACGGCGGTCCGGGCGTTATGTTTTGTCCATGCCCGACCTCGCTCCGCTGCACCCCCAGATCGTCCACTTCGTCATTGTCCTCTGCCTCGTGGGGGTGGCGTTCCGCTGGCTGTCGCTCACGAACAAGGTCCCGTTTGCGGGGCCGGCGGCGACGACGCTGCTGTTGCTCGGGGCGGTGGCGGCCTGGCTCGCCGTGTCCTCCGGGACGGCGGCGCACCAACCCGTCGAGAGCATTCCGGGGGTCGGTGCGGCGGTCCGAGCCCACGAGGACTGGGGGGAACGGGCGCGCACGGTGCTGCTCGTCATCGCGGCGATCGAGCTCGCCGGTCTCCTGCTCGCGAAACTCCCGACGTTCCGGCGCTGGGTGCACATCGTCTCGGCGGTGGTCGGCCTGCTGGGCGCCGGCGCGGTGTTCGAGGCCGGGCAGAAGGGCGGGGAGCTCGTGTACTCCTACGCCGGCGGCCCGGGGCTGCGCACGGGCGATACCGCCGACATCGCTCGTCTGTTCACCGCGGGCGCCTACGAGCAGGCCCTGGTCGACCGCGCGCGCCATCAACCCGCCGCCGCGGCCGAGCTGATCGATGGGTTGGCGCGCCGCTGGCCGGGAGACACGGCTATCGAGCTGTTGCGCATCGAATCGCTGCTCAAGGATCGTCAGGACGCCGCCGGCGCTCTCGCGGCGCTCAATAGCCTGCACCTGTCCGCCGAGAACCCGCGATTGCAGGTTCGCGCCGGCCTGCTGACGGTGGATGCCTACGTCGCCACCGGCCAGGCCGATTCGGCGCGTGCCGTACTGCGGCGCCTCGTGACGCAGTTCCCCATGTCCCAGCGCCTCAAGGATCGCCTGGCCCAGCTCGGCGGCTGATCTCACCATGAGCGACCTCCTCGCCGCCCGGTTCCAGATGGGGATGTCGCTCGCCTTTCACATCGTGTTCGCAGGTGTAGGCATCGCCATGCCCGTGCTGATGGTCGTGGCTGAATGGCGCTGGCACCGCACCCGCGATCCGGTCTACCTCGATCTCGCCAAGCGCTGGGCCCGCGGCACCGCGATCCTGTTCGCGGTCGGCGCCGTGTCGGGAACGGTGCTGTCGTTCGAGCTGGGGCTCTTGTGGCCCGGCTTCATGCGCTTCGCCGGTTCCATCATCGGCATGCCGTTCTCGCTCGAAGGATTCGCGTTCTTCACCGAGGCGATCTTCCTCGGCGTCTATCTCTACGGCTGGGAGCGCGTTTCTCCACGCGCGCACCGGTTCGCCGGCGTGATGGTCGCCGTGAGCGGCGCGTTGTCCGGCGTATTCGTGGTGATCGCCAATGCCTGGATGAACGCCCCGACCGGCTTCGACCTCGTCAACGGGCAGGCCGTGAACGTCCGGCCCCTGGCGGCGATGGCCAACGCGGCCACGCTGCCGCAGGTGATCCACATGACGCTGGCCGCGTACGCGGCGACGGGGTTCGCCGTCGCCGGGATCCACGCCTGGTTGATGCTGCGGGGGCGCAGTGCCGCCTTTCACCGGCATGCGCTCAGGATCGCGTTGCTGGTCGGTGCGCCGGCCGCGATTCTGCAGCCGTTCTCCGGCCACTATGCGGCGGCGCACGTCGCGCGCCACCAGCCGGCCAAGCTCGCCGCGATGGAGGCGCTGTTCGAAACGCGCGCTGGCGCGCCGATCACCCTGGGCGGCTGGCCGGACATGGAGGCGCGCCGCACCCGCTTTGGGATCGAGGTGCCCTACGTACTGTCGCTGCTCGCCTTCGACGACCCTCGCGCGACGGTGCCGGGACTCGAGACCGTGCCGCGTGCCGACTGGCCCAATGTCCCCCTGGTGCACTGGTCATTCCAGCTGATGGTCGGTCTTGGCACCTACATGGCCTTCGTGGGCGCGTGGGGGATGTGGCTGGTGCGAAAGAGGAGCGAGTTGTTCGCCCGGCGACGTTTCCTGGCTGTGGTCGCGATCGCGACCCCGATGGGATTCCTGGCGACCGAGGGCGGCTGGATGGTGACCGAGCTGGGCCGCCAGCCGTGGGTGATCTACGGGGTGATGCGCACCGCGGACGCCGTGACGCCGATGCCGGGCCAGATGTTCCGTACCGGGGTGTTCGCGCTGATCTACGTCTTCCTCGCCGTGGTGGTGACGGTGCTCCTGTCGCGGCAGATCGTCCGCAGCCCGATGTACACGGGCGAGTTTCCGAGCCCGACTCCATGACCGCCGCGATCATCGCCGGGATTCTGGTGGCGGCGCTCAACGCCTACGTGCTGCTGGGCGGCGCGGATTTTGGCGGCGGCGTGTGGGATCTACTCGCCCGGGGCCCACGCAAGGCCGCGCAACGCGACCTGGTGGCTCACGCCATCGGACCGGTGTGGGAGGCGAACCACGTGTGGCTGATCCTGGCCATCGTGCTGTTGTTCACGTGCTTTCCTCCCGCGTTCGCCAGGCTCGCGGTGACGCTCAACCTTCCGCTGACCGGCGTGCTCGTGGGGATCGTGCTGCGCGGCTCGGCGTTCGCGTTTCGCGGGTACGGGGGCGATCGGGACGTGGTGCAGCGCCGCTGGGGGCGCGTGTTCGCGATCGCGAGCCTCGTGACACCGATTCTGCTCGGCATGGCCCTCGGGGCGATCGCCACGGGGAACCTCGGGGAAGGGGGAAGCGGGAAGGGGGAAGGGTTTTATGCCGGCTACGTCGGCACGTGGCTGACACCGTTCGCGTTCGCGGTGGGACTGTTCACGCTCGCGTGCTTCGCGCTGCTCGCCGCGGTGTACCTGACGCTCGAGGCAGAAGACGAGTCGCTGCGCCGGGACTTCCGCGTCCGGGCGCTGGGCGCGGGACTGGCGGTGTTTGTGACGGCGGGACTCGCCTTATGGCTCGCCGGGCAGGGCGCGCCGCTGATGCGGGAAGGGCTCATGCGCTCGCGGTGGGCGCTGCCATTCCAGATCGCCACCGGTCTGGCCGCCGTCGTGGCGTTGACCGCGCTCTGGAGGGGTCGCTACGCGCTGGCGCGCGTCGCGGCGGCGGCGCAGGTCTCACTGATCCTCTGGGGCTGGGCGGTGAGCCAGTTCCCCTACCTCGTGCCGCCCGACCTCACGATTGCCGCCGCTGCGGCGCCGGCCACCACGTTACGGCTCGTGGGCATTGCGCTGGCCGCCGGCGCGGTCGTTCTGATCCCGTCGCTCGCGTATCTGTTCCGGGTGTTCAAAGGCAGCGATCAGCGTTCAGCTGTCAGCCACCAGTAGGCGCTGGACGCGGTCCGTCGTGAGGCCCTCCACGGAAATGGTCTTGCGACGCCCCGAAGCGCCACGGACGATCGTTACCGCGCTGCGGGCTACTCCCAGCTTCTCGGCCAGGAATCTCACCAACTCGGTGTTGGCGGCACCGTCGACCGGTGGTGCCGCGACCCGGATCCGAATCGCTGCTCCGTAGCGGCCCGCGACCTCGGTGATCCGGGCACGCGGCACCACGTGCACGACGATGGTCGTCAGAGCAGTACGCTGAAGACGAAGCGCTTCAAGAGCCACAACACGAGCAGCGCGACGAGCGGGCTCAGGTCGATCATCCCGGTGGCCGGCATCAGGCGTCGGATCGGCTCGATGATCCAGTCGGTCAGCCAGTACGCGGGACGCATCCAGCGGGAAAAGCGAAACGCGCCGAGCCAGGATGCGATCACCCGGACGAATATGGCGAAGTAGAGCACGTCGAAGGCGATCACGGCGATCAGGACCACCAGATCCCGTGGGCCGCCGTGCGCCGCGCCCTGGAGACTGAACCAGGCGCCGACCAGCCATTGAGCGATGGATACGACCAGAACGCCCAGGATCGCGATGCCGATGACGAGCCACCACCCCGCTTGAATAGGGTTGCCGCCGCTACGGACCACGCGTCGTTCGATGGGGCGCATGAGGGGGTCGGTTGCCTGGCGCATCGTCTTCCCCACCGTGCTGAAGGGGGACACGCGACGCGTGCGCACCAACCAGGACGCGACAGCGATGAGGACGGCGAGCGCAAACGCGCCGAAGACCGCATAACGAACCAGCATGAGGACCGTCGAGGACATCGCGGTCGATCGCTAGTGCCGTTCCAACTTGATTCGCCAACCTGCCGAAAGCAGCGTACGCAGGCCGACAGCCACTAACGGGTTCCGATGACTGGGCGCGAATAGTTGGAACGGCACTAGTCCCGCTGGCGGCGGTAAGAGCCGACGAGCTGCCCCTGGGCCAGGGTGTGCCCCTGTATCGCACGCTCCACGTCGGCCTTCGTCGCGCCGGCCCGGAGCGCGAGGGGGCCGTCCAGGGCGTACAGCTTGAACACGTAGCGATGCGGCTTGCCCGGCGGAGGGCACGGACCGCCGTAACCGGTCCGCCTGAAGTCGTTCCGGCCCTGGAGCGCGCCCCCCAAGTCCGTCACGGTCTCGGACTTCGGCACGTTCTCGGGCAGGGACGTGGTGTTTCCGCTCAGATTGAACAACACCCAATGCACCCAGGTCCCCACCGGGGCGTCGGGATCATCCGCGATCAGCGCGAAGGCCTGAGTGTCGGCGGGCGCCCCGTGCCAGGCGAGCGGAGGCGAGACGTCGGCCCCATCGCACGTGTACCTGGTGGGGATCGCGGCTCCCGCCGCGAATGCGGGGCTCGTCAGCGCGAGGTCCATCGGCTCCGATTCACGCCAGCGCTTCCCGAACGATGCGCGCCTGCTCCGCCTGGTGGGCCGCCGGGTACCCTTCGGCCGGGCTCGCGCGCTCCGGCCGCGAGACGTCCTTGATCGCGATCGGGGCGGGCGTCAGGTCGCGCAGCTTGGGGAGCACGAACTTGCGCGCGCCCATATTGCGCGGCTCCTCCTGGACCCAGACCACTTCGGCGAGCTTCGGGTAGCGGCGCACCAGGTCCGCCAGCTCGACGGTGGGGAAGGGATACAATAGCTCCATGCGGCCGATGGCGACGTGGCGCGCCTGGGCGCGGGCTGGAGCGGCCAGCATGTCATAGTAGACCTTGCCGCTGCACAGCACGAGGCGGGTGATCGTGTCGCGCCGGTCCGCGGCAGGGGTGTCGTCCAGTACCGCGCGGAACCGGCCGCTCGTCAGCGCGTCCAGCCGCGATGTCGCGGCCGGGAGTCGCAATAGACTCTTCGGGGTCATGACGACCAGCGGTCGCAGCTCGGCGTGCCGCGCCTGGCGGCGCAGCAGATGGAAGTACTGCGCCGGCGTGGTGCAGTTGGCGACCCGGATGTTCCCCTCGGCGCCGAGGGCGAGGAATCGTTCCAGGCGCGCGCTCGAGTGCTCGGGCCCCTGGCCTTCATAGCCGTGCGGCAAGAGCAAGGTCAACCGGGACGTCTGGCCCCACTTGGCGAGCCCCGAGATGATGAACTGGTCGATGATCACTTCGCCGCCGTTGGCGAAATCGCCGAACTGCGCTTCCCACAGCACGAGCGCTTCGGGCGCTGCTACGGCATAACCGTACTCGAAGCCGAGGCAGGCGAGCTCGGACAGGGGACTGTTGTGGAGCTCGAACGGCGCGCGCGCGCCGGGGAGATGTTGAATTGGCGCGTAGCGGCGCCCGTTGACCGCATCGTGCAGCATGAGCTGCCGCTGGCTGAAGGTGCCGCGCTCGGTGTCCTGGCCGGTGAGACGGATCGGAATGCCCTCACCGACGAGCGACGCGAGCGCCAGGGCCTCAGCCTGGGCCCACTCGATCCCGCCTTCGAGACCGAGCGTCTCCCGGCGGCGCTCGAGCTGCTTCTTCAATTTGGGGTTCACCGTGAACCCCTCGGGCAACTGAAGCAGCTGGTCGTTCAACGTCGTCAGCAGCTCGGCCCGGACCGCGGTTTCCGGCTCGGTCGTGGTCTGGGATGAGATCCGCTGCGGCTCTTCGCCGCCGCCGCCGGCCGCCAGACTCGCTTTGAGTGCCTGCTGGATCTCGGCGAGGCGGGCATAGGCCGCGTCCGCCTCGGCTTGTCCCTGGGCCGCGGCCACGATACCCTCGCGGGCGAGCTGCTCGGCGTATTTCTGCCGCACCGGCGGGGTCTGCCGAATCCGCTCATACATCAGGGGCTGCGTGTATGCCGGCTCGTCGGCTTCGTTATGCCCGTGCCGGCGGTAGCCGACGAGATCGATGACCACGTCGCCCCGGAACTTGGTGCGATACATCATGGCCAGGCGCACGGCCGCGAGACACGCCTCCGGATCGTCGGCGTTGACGTGGATGATCGGGGCATCGAATCCCTTCGCCAGGTCGCTCGAGTAGTCGGTCGAGCGCCCCTCGCGGGGATCGGTCGTGAACCCGATCTGGTTGTTGCCGATCAGATGGATCGTCCCGCCGGTGCTGTAGCCCGTGAGTCGCGCGAGGTTGAAGGTCTCGGCGACGCCCCCCTGACCCGGGAACGCGGCATCGCCGTGAATCAGCACCGGCAGCGCCACCGTGCCGTCGTGCAGCGCTTCGGTGCCGCGGCGGGTCGTCTGCTCGGCACGCGCGCGGCCCTCCACCACCGGGTTTACCGCCTCGAGGTGGCTGGGATTGGGCGAGAGCGTGACCGTCACCGACTTGCCGAGCAAAGTCTTGTAGGCCCCTTCGGCGCCGTGGTGGTACTTCACGTCTCCCGTGCCGCCTTCCGGCGTGAGCGTTTCCTCGACATTCCGGCCGCCCTCGAACTCGGCGAAGATCGTTTCGTAAGGCAGGTTCACGATGTGCGCGAGCACGTTGAGCCGGCCGCGATGCGCCATCCCGATCACCACCTCGCGCGCGCCCACCGCACCGGCCATCTCGATCGTGAGGTCGAGCATCGGCACGGCGGCGTCCAGCCCCTCGATCGAGAAGCGCTTCTGACCGAGATAGGCCTTGTGCAGGAAGCGCTCGAGCGCCTCCACGGCCGTGAGTCGTGCCAGCAGCCGCTTCTTTTCCTCCGACGACAACGGCTTCCGATGGAGGCCGGACTCGATCAGCTGCCGCAGCCATACCCGCTGCTCGTGGCTCCCGATGTGCTCCACTTCGTACGCGATGGTGCCGCAGTAGATGGCGTGCAGAGGGGGATACGCTTCGGCCAGCGTTCTTCCCGGCACGTAGATGCGCAGCACTTCGGCGGGGATGCGCGCCATGATCTCCGGCGTCAGCCCGAGCGGCTCCGTTTCGAGCGCGGGATCGCCGGGCGGTTCGGCGCCCAACGGGTCGAGCCGGGCCGCCGTATGACCGAAGTGGCGATGGGCTTTGACCAGGCCCATGGCGGCGGCGACGTGTTTGAGGTCCTCCACCCCCACCGAGGCCGTCCCAGGGAGTGGGGCGGATGGTACCACTCCCCACTCCCCACTCCCCGAAAGGCCCAAGCTCTCCGCCACCGAACGGTAGAACCCGTCTTCCCCTTGCAGCAGCGCGTCGAGCCGCTTCAGAAACATCCCCGACTCCGCGCCCTGGATGACGCGGTGGTCGTAGGTGCTGGTGATCGTCATGATCTTGGCGCCCGCGATGTCGCGGATCGTGCCGGTGGCGATGATCGATCCCTGGCCTTTCATGAGCCGGGGGACCGAGGCCGTGGTGCCGATGGTGCCAGGATTGGTCAACGTCACGGTCGCGCCGGCGAAGTCGTCGGGGACCAGATGGTTGGTGCGCGCCTTGTCGACCAGCGACTCGTACGCGGCGTGAAACCGCGCGAAATCCATCGTCTCGGCGTGCTTCACGACCGGCACGACGAGCGCCCGCGTGCCGTCTTTCCGCTCCGTGTCTACGGCGAGGCCGAGGGAGATCCCGTCCGGATCGACGCGGTGCGGCTTCCCGTCCTGATCCAGAAACGCACGTCCCATGACGGGGAGCTGCTTCGCCGCCTGGACGATGGCGTAGCCGATCAAGTGCGTGAATGAGAGCTTACGGCCGCTCGAGGCGACCTGGCCGTTGATCGCGGCGCGTCGCGCCGCCAAGACGTCCACCGGGATGTCGCGGAACGAGGTCGCGGTCGGCACGGACAGCGAGTCCGTCATGTTCTGGACGAGGCGGGCGGCGGGGCCGGTGATCGGGGCCGATCCTGCGGGAGGGGGGACGGGGGACGGGGGACGAGTGGTCTCGGTGGGTTCAAACCCGTCCCTCGTCCCCCTGCCCTCGTCCCTCTCGAGCTCGCTGCGGCTCGTCGCGATCACCGGGAGCTCGGTGATCTTTCCGTTGTCGAACAGCTGACGCCATTCCTCGGAGACGGAGGCGGGGTCGCGCAGATACTGCTCGTACATCACCTGCACGAAGGGGGCATTGTTGGTGCCGAAGACGAACTGGCTCACGTGAGAGAATCTAATAGGCAGCCGGCTTTCAGCTATCGGCCGTCAGCTTGTTTCAGTGGGAGGCGTATATTCGGTGGTCATGAAACGGCTTCGCTTCGCTCTCCTTCTCGCTGTGCCCGTGGGCGTCGCCACGGCGCAGCGTTTCGATTCGCTGCGGGCCCGGGTCGAAACCCGCATCGCGGAGGTCCCGGCGACGGCGGTGGGCGTGTACTTCCGGGATCTGGCCACCGGCGACACACTGCTCGTCAACGGCCACACCCGCTTCCACGCGGTGAGCACGATGAAGGTCCCGGTGATGATCCAGCTGTTCCGCGAGCGAGATGCGGGCGGGCTCTCGCTCGATGACTCGATCCTCGTCCACAACGGGTTCCGCTCGATCGTGGACAGCTCGCCCTACTCTCTCGACAAGGCCGACGATTCCGATTCCTCGTTGTACGATCTTGAGGGACAGCGCGTCCCGATCCGGCGATTGATCGACCTGATGGAAACCGTCTCGAGCAATCTGGCCACCAACCTCCTGATCGACCGGGTGGGCGCCGGGCGGGCCAACGCCAGCGCGCACGCGCTCGGCGCCGACTCGATCCTGGTGTTGCGGGGCGTGGAAGACGGCAAGGCGTACCGCGCGGGGATGAACAACACCACCACCGCGCGGGATCTGGGCATGTTGCTGGCGGCGCTCGCCCTTGATCGGGCGGCATCGCCGGTGTCGTGCCACGAGATGCTCGCCATCCTGGGTCGCCAACACTTCAACGAGGGGATTCCCGCCGGCCTGCCGCCCGGCACGCGGGTGGAGCACAAGACGGGATGGATCGGCGCCGTGGTTTACCACGACGCCGCGATCGTCCGGCCGGCGACCGGCGCGCCCTACGTCCTGGTGGTGTTGACGGCGGGGTTCAAGGCGGATGGCGTGGCGCACGCGCTCGTGGCCGACGTGTCCCGGATGGTGTACGAAGCGACGCGAGGCACCGGCCGCCCCGCTGCCCCTCCTCAATAAAGGTTGACGCTGGTGCCGAAACGGACACTGCCGCGGGCGTCCCGGAAGCCGTCCGGCGAGGCCCGCGCTCGTGAGCGCAGTGCGGCCCTCATGCGCCTCAGCACGGCCATCGCGGCGGCGGACAGTGAGATCGACATCTGCCGAGCGGTGACCGGCGGGCTGCGCGACGAGGCCCTGGGATACGACTTCGTGGCGTTGCTGCTCGTCGACGAGGCGACCCGTGATCGCGTGCTGGTGGCGAGCTCGGGGTGGGCCGACGCGCCGGCCGGCCTGCGCGTCCCACCCGGTGCCGGCTTGAGCGAGCGCCCCCTCAAGGACGGCCGGCTGCACTACACCCCGCAAGTGACCCAGGACACCCGCTACCTGCCGACCCGGAACGAAGGTTCGGAGGCAGACGTGCCGGTGATGATCAACCGGCAGCTCGTGGGGGTCCTCGTAGTGGAGAGTAATCACCCCCATGCCTTCGACGCCGACGACTTCGAGATCCTGACCGCGGCCGCCAACCAGGCCGGGATCGCCCTCGGCCGCGCCCGCCTGCTCGCGGCCGAACGGCAGCGCGCCGACGAGCAGGAAGCGTTGCGCGCTACCATGGCGGATCTCTCAGCCCAGCTCGAGTTGTCCACGCTGCTCCAATCGGTGCTGGAACGGGCGGTGGCCCTGCTGCACGTCAGTCACGGCGAGCTGGCGATCTACGACACCAAAAAGCAGGAATTGGAGATCGTGGCCAGTCACAACGTGGGCAAGCGCGACACGACCGGTACGCGCATGGCGCTGGGCGAGGGGGCGATGGGGCACGTCGCCGTGACGCGCGAGCCGCTCATCATCGACAACTACCGGGAGTGGGCCGGGCATTCGACGCAATACGCGCAAGTGGAGTTCCATGGCGTCATGGTGGCACCGCTGCTGATCGGCGGGCAGCTGGTGGGTGCCATCGCATTCATGGACCGCGATCCGGCCCGGCGCTTCGGCGCCGACGACCTGCGGCTGCTCAACCTGTTCGCGCCCCAGGCCGCGATTGCCATCGAGAACGCGCGGCTGTTCACGGCCGCCCAGGAGCAGCGGCAATACTTCGCTGAGCTGGTCTCGAACAGCCCCGTGGCGATCGTCACGCTCGACGTCCATCACAACCTCGTCTCCTGCAACCCGGCCTTCGAAAAGATGTACGGCTATCAGGAGAGCGAGGTAGTGGGCCGGAACCTCGACGCCCTGATCACCACCGAATCCACGCGCTCGGAAGCCGTCGCGAACACGGAGGAGAATCTCGCTGGTCGCCCCATCAAGAAGATCAGTCAGCGGCGGCGCAAGGACGGCAGCCTGGTGGATGTCGAGGTGCTGGGCGTCCCGGTGATCGTGAACGGGCGGCGCGTGGGGTTGATGGCCCTGTATCACGACATCACCGAGCTGCTCAGGGCCCGGCGCGATGCCGAAGCGGCCAACAGCGCCAAGAGCCAGTTCCTGGCGAGCATGAGTCACGAGCTGCGCACGCCGCTCAACGCGATCATCGGCTACAGCGAGATGCTTCAGGAGGACGCCACCGACCGCGGCGAGACCGCCTCGATTGCCGATCTGGAGAAGATCCACGCCGCGGGGAAGCACCTGCTGGCGCTGATCAACGATGTGCTCGACCTGTCCAAGATCGAAGCCGGGAAGATGGACCTGTACCTGGAGACCTTCGAAGTGGCGCCCCTGGTCGAGCAGGTCGCCACCACGGTGCAGCCGCTGGTGGAGAAAAACGGGAACCGACTCGAGCTGCGCTGCCTGCCCGGGCTCGGCACGATGCACTCCGACGTCACCCGCATCCGGCAGGTGTTGCTCAACCTGCTCTCCAACGCCGCCAAGTTCACCGACCGGGGCGTCATCACACTGGAGGTGGATCGGGACGGGCCGGACGTGGTGTTTCGCGTGCGGGACACAGGGATCGGCATGACGCCGGAGCAGCTGGGGCGGCTGTTCGAGGCGTTTACGCAAGCCGAAGCCGGGACGGCGGCGAAGTACGGCGGCACCGGGCTGGGCCTCGCGATCAGCCGCCGGTTCTGCCGGTTGATGGGCGGGGACGTGAGCGTGACGAGCGAAGGCGGCCAGGGGTCGACGTTCACGGTGCGACTGCCGGCCGCCGTCCCCGAGTCGGCCCCCGCGGCTCCCGCCGACGTGACGCCAGCGGTGGTGGGATCGGCGGGCACGGTGCTGGTCATCGACGACGACGCCGCAGCCCGTGAGCTGGTCGCCCGCTTCCTGGAGAAGCAGGGGCTGACGGTGGTGCCGGTGGCGGACGGCGCGGCAGGGCTCGCCGCTGCGCGGCAGCACCACCCCGACGTGATCACGCTCGACGTGGTGATGCCGGGGCTCGACGGCTGGGCCGTGCTGACGGCGTTGAA
>JBGQFX010000008.1:0-75450 GCA_041497135.1 Gemmatimonadota bacterium
CGCATGTGGGACAAGGCTTCCTCACGAGCCCGCAGCAATTCCTCGGCGGCGGCCTTGCGCCACGCGCCGGCCACCGCGACCGGCCGCGCCGTTGCTACGCCGTCCAACTCCGGGTTGCGCAGCGTCACGGCCAGCGGCAAGTGGCGCGGCCGCAGCGAAGCGAGATTCGCCACCAGGGCCTCCGACGCAAAGCGGTCGATCACATCGGTGAACACCACCGTGAGCGCGCGCTTGCGGTTGCGCGCAGCGAGGTAGCGGAACGCGCCTGGATAGTCGGGCTCCACCAGTGTGGGGGTCACCTCGGCCAGCACGTCCAGCACCTGCTTCAACCCGCGGCGGCCGCGTTGCGGGGTCACGAAATGCTTCACGCCGTCCGCAAACACCATGACACCCACATTGTCGTCATGCTGGGCCGCGGCGTAGGCCAGCTCGAGCGCCGCCTGCACTACGAAATCCATCCGGGCCGTCCCCGCCACATCCGCGGTCAACAGGCGGCCCGCGTCGAGCACGAGGAGGACCTGCTGGCGCCGCTCCGCTTCGAACTGCCGCGTGATGAGCTTGCGACGCCGCGCCGTCGCCTTCCAGTCGATATGCCGTGGATCGTCACCGGGAACGAAGTCGCGCAGCGATTCGAACAGCCGCCCCTCGCCCAGGCGCCGCAGCGGCTGGCGTCCAAGCTCGCGCCGCCGCAGCGCCTGCGCCACCGCGGCGCGGCGGCGCAGCGCCGTGAGCGCCGGATAGACGCGCGCATCCCACGGCAGCAACACCGTACCGCGCCGCAGACCGAGCCCCAGCGGCCCCACGGAATCCACCGTCAGCGACCCGCCAACCTCGTGCCCGCGCCGCTCCGGAATCACGGGGAGCCGCTCGCGCGCCTCGTTTCGTCCCGGCACGACCAGCGTGCGGGCCGGCTGCAATCCTCCCAGCAGCTCGGGTCGCAGCTCCCGGATCCGCAGCCGCGCCAACCGCCGGGTTGCATTGCGCCACGTGTAGATGACGTTCACCGGATGGCCGAGTGAATACGCGAGCGGGGATTCGCGCCCCGGCCGCACTTCGGCGCTCGCCTCCCCGCCGACCACCGGGGCCAGGATCGCGTCCGCCAGCATCAGGGCGAGCAGCAGGGCGTCGCCCAGCAGCATGACATCCAGGGCTCCCGGGAGCCACATCCCCAGCAACCCGAGTACGGAAAGCGCGGCGGCAACCGCCAGGAACCGACCGGTGGGGAGAATCACGCCGTCGGCACTTCGGTCCGGTCCAGGATCGCCTTCAGCGCCGCGTCGGCCGTCACCCCCTCGAGCTCCAGCTCCGGCGCCACGCTCACCCGGTGCCGCAGCACGGCCGGGGCCAGGCCCTTCACGTCGTCGGGGACGACGAAATCACGCCCGTCCAGCAGCGCCGCGGCCCGCGACGCCTTGAGCAGCGCCACCGCCGCCCGGGGGCTCGCCCCCAGCGTGATGGAGGCCGCGTCCCGCGTGGCGCGTACCACCGCCGTGATGTATGCGGTGATCTGCGGCTCGACCCGGATCGCGTCGGCCGCGGCCCGCAACGCCTCGAGGCCCCGCGCATCGGTCACTTTCCCCACGCCATAGGTGTCGGGGCGGTCCGCCTCGAACCCTTCCACGTAGCGAGTCAGGATCCCCTGCTCCACGGCGGACGGGGGATAGCCGAAAAACACCTTGACCATGAACCGGTCCAGCTCGGCCTCTGGCAACGGGTAGGTGCCCTCGAACTCGATCGGGTTCTGCGTCGCGAACACGGTGAACACGGGGGTCAGCGCGTGGCTCACGCCGTCGACCGTCACGGTGCGCTCCTGCATCGCCTCGAGCAACGCCGCCTGAGTCTTGGCCGGCGCCCGATTGATCTCGTCGGCCAGCACGAGGTCGGCGAATATCGGCCCGGGCCGGAACGCAAATTCGTGCGTGCCCGAAAGCATCGACACGCCGGTGATGTCGGCCGGCATCAGATCGGGGGTGAATTGAATGCGCTGGAACCGCACGTCGAGCACCAGCGCGAGGGTACGGGCCAGCAGCGTCTTGGCCGTCCCGGGAACACCCTCCAGGAGGACATGACCGCGGGCCAGCAGCGCGATGACCACTTCCCGCGTCGCCGCCTCCTGGCCCAGAACCACCCGGTTCAGCGCGTCTACAATTCGGCGGGCGTCGCCCGCGGGCGCAATTCCTCCCACACGTCCTCCACGGCTTGGGCGGCCCCGAGTACCCGCTCGGCGCCGCCAGGTTTGGTCAAGAAATCCTGCAGCCGGCGGGCGGCCTGGCGGCCGCGCACGCCGGGTAACGCGAGCTCCAACGCCGCGAGCCATTGACGGAAATCGCCGCGCGACGGCTGCCCGGTGCGCGACAGTCGGCGCCGCAGCCCGGACACGACGAGTCCCACCGCCGTTTCCGTCCCGGCGGCGCCCTCGAGCCCCGCCGCCAGTGCATCCACATGCTCGAGCGGCGAGCGGCGGCGCCGATCCAATACGGGCCGCGGTGGTCCAAACCGGACCGCCGTCACCAGGAGCCACACCAGCGCCACGGCGATCAGCTGCCACAACGCCCAGCCCGCCGGTGAGCGCGCCATCCACCCGAGCAGGGCGCGCACCAGCGAGCCCCCCGATCCGTAGCCGTGATGATACTCGTCCCAACTCACCCGGCCCCGCTCCCGCGGCACGAGCAGGGGCACGAGCACGCTGGGCACGTCGCTCGAGCGCCACGCGGCGTTGCGAAGGTAGGCGTCGTCCGCCACCAGCAGCGCGCGGCCGCCGCCGCGAAACCGCAGCCGCAGCACAACCGGGGCTCCGCCGGCCGTCGCGAGCAGCGTATCGGCGCCGGATCCCACCGCCGCCGTGCACTCTTCGCGCTCGCGCAACACCCGCCCGCCCGGCCGCCCCAACTTGCGCAGCTCGGTGACGCGCTTCGTGACGCCCTCCGCCGTGTCCTTCTCGACCGGATGCAATACGCGCGTCACCGGGGGAAGCCGGTACACGCCGGGGGGAGCGACCACCAACGCGCTGTCCAGCCGGACGCGGTCGGCGGAATCGGGCCGGGCGATCTCCCATCCGAGGCACTCCGGCAATCCCCCGGCGTCCCCCACGGCGACCAACGCCCCACCGGTGCCGATGTACCGCGCCACCGCCTCCCGCTCGGCGGGCGCGAGCCACTGATCCGGGGCGACCACGACGAGCACGGCGGGCCGGCGGCGTACCTGGCGCGCGAGGTCGAACAGCGGCGTGCGACGGCGCTCCACCGGCACACCGAGCCGCGCCAGCACGTCGTAGGGCGCGCGCCCGCCGGTGGGGCCGGTCCGGTACGTGGACGCCGGCTCATTGAACGGCACGGCGCGGCGACGACCGCTGCCCGCGAGGATCGCGAGCGTGAGCGCGGCCGCCAGCAGCAGCACCAGCCCGATCTCAGTGCGGTACGACATGCAGCAGCAGCGCGGCGGCAGTGGCGCCGAAGTCGCGATACTCCGTCTCGTCGACCGGCTCGGCACCAAAGACGTGTCGATACAAGCGCCCGACCAGCTCGGCGAACGAGGCCCGCCCGGAATCGCCCAGACGCGCCTCGCGCGCGTACTCCGCGGGCGTCTTGGAAGGATGAAAGGTGAGCGCCTGGCGTCGATCGAGCTCGAGCACCAGCGCGATGAAGCGATGCGCCAGCGCTTCGGTATAGCGTCCGGCGCGGGCCAGCGCTTCCGCGCGCGCCACGTGACTGCGGGCATCGAGCAGCACCGGCGCCACGCCGGGTGCGGCCGCTCGCGTGGGCGTCACGGTGGCCCGGTAGATCCGCCACACGGTCAGACCGATGTGCACGAGCAGCGTGATGAGGAGCAGGAGAGCGACCCAGAACAGCAGCTTCGCGCCCGTGGGATGCCGCGCGCTGAAGCGGGCCAGCCAATCACGCAGCCCCCACCACAGGTCCCGCAGCCAGTGCCGTCGGACCATTTCGACCCACGCGTACTCCGGCCGGTCAAACACCTCGCGGACGGCGCGCCGGACCGAGTCGGACGGGATGGCCTGGACGACCGCCAGCACCGTTACCCGGTCCCCAGCTGCTCGCTCAAGAGCTGGAGGTCGAAGCCCTCGCGTCGCACACGCGAGTCGTAGTACGCCAGCGTCATGATGCAGGGGATGATGGGCGCCAGCATGACGGACACGATCGCCGATACGATCATCCAGGCCGGCTGGATGCCCGGGGCGACCGCCAGAATCACCCCCCCGAGCGCCTGGACCACGATTGCCGGCAACACGCTGGCAATCAGGACGGCCACGAACCCCAGCCCGAGCAACCTCAGCTTCGAGCCCCGGGTCAGCTCCCACGACCGACCGAAGGCGTCAAACGCGCTGGGCAGGTTCTCGAGCACGACCGTCGGTGTCGTCAGCATGTAGCCGCACGCGATGAACAGCAGCAGCCAGAGCATCATGCAGATTCCCGTGAACACCAGGAGCGCTACGACTCCCGCGCCCGCGACCTTTCCGCCCGCCGCCACCAACGCGACGACGACCCCGCAGACGATCGCCACCAATGCGAGCAACAGCCCCTTGCCGAGGCCGACCAGAAACAGGGGCACGATCTTGCGCGCTCCGAAGGCGAGCGCTTCGGCAAACAACGGCGCCCGACCCAGGTAGGAGTCGGAGATCACCCGGATCGATCCGGCGGTGAGCAGCAACAGCGCGCATTCATAGACGACGAACAGTACCAGGCCCCAGAGCATGATCGGCAGGAGATCGTTCTGGATGGCGGCGAGCGTCTGGTCCGGGGCCTGCGCACCCTGGAAATTGAAGAAGCGCAGACGCCAGTACAGGCTCACGGCCAGCGGCAGCCACATCACGGCGAGGCTGAGCTTGAAGAACAGCCCGAAATGACGACGGAACAGCGAGAGGGCGCCGTCCAGGATTTCTCCGAATTCCATCGGCCGCAAGTCCGCCATGGCTCTCGCTCTTCCGGTGTGAGAGGCGGTAAGATGAGGATGTGAGCGCCCCCGCGCGAGTCCCGCAACAGCCCTTCGATCTGCGCCAGCAGCACGGCGTCGAAACCCCCGAGCACGTCACGTTGTCGTTCGAGCTGGCCGGCCTCGGCACTCGCGCCGCGGCGGCCGCGGTCGATGCCGCGGTGCTCGCGGTGGCGAACATCGCCCTGATCGCCTTCTTCGTCGCGGCGGGAGCGTCGGGCGAATGGGCCACCGGTTGGGCCAGCTGGGGCACCGCGATCGTGGTGCTCGTCACCGGTTTGAACTTCTTCCTCTACTACACGCTGTTCGAGGCGCTGTGGGACGGCCGCACGCCCGGCAAGCGGGCACTCGGCATCCGGGTCGTCCTGGATACCGGGCGCCCGATCACGGCCAACGCGGCCGCGGTCCGCAATCTGATCCGGATCGTGGACTTTCTCGTGCCGCTGGGGCCCCTGCCCGGTCTGGTGCTCGTGTTCGCCCACCCGTCGAACAAGCGGCTCGGGGACCTGGCCGCCGGCACGATCGTGGTGCGCGACCGGGTGGCCGCCTGGGGGCTGGCGCCGTCGCTGCCGCCGCCGGAGCCGGAAGCGCTCGAGCTCGGCCCGCCGGAGCTGACCGAGCAGGAGTTCGCCCTGCTGGATCGATTCCTGGCGCGCGCGGACGCCCTCGTTCCCACGGTGCGCGTGCGCATGGCGGCGGACCTGGCGCGACGATTCGAGACCCGCATTCCGCGACGCAGCGTCGACGCCGAGACGTACCTCACGGCCGTGTTCGGCGACGAGCAGCAGAAGCGACGGGGCCGGTTCGCGACGCGCGCCACCGCCGGCGCTGGGCGCACCACGGTGACGGCCGAGCGATTCGTCGCGAACAAGCGCGATACATGGGAAGCGTTCCGCGCGGCGGCCCAGCGACTCGAGCGCGGTGGCCTGACACGGCTGCCGGCGGCGGAGATCCCCGGCTTCGCCGCCCGCTATCGCGAAGTGGCCGCCGATCTGGCCCGGGCGCGGACCTACGGCGTGGACGCTCAGGTGACGGCGTATCTGGAGCGACTGGTGGCCGCAGGCCATTCGGCCTTGTATCACGGTCGTGGAACGCGCCGTCCGCCGTTCGCGCAGTATTTGCTCGCCGACTTCCCCGCCGCGGTCGTGGCCTCGTGGCGCCACGTGCTGGCGGCGTTCCTCTTGTTCATGGTTCCCGCAGGGGTGGGCTTCGTGATGCTGCGCGAGCGCCCGCAGCTGGCGCAGGAAATCGTCTCACCGGTGATGGTGAGCCGCGCCGAGCAGGCTGCGGAGCGGCAGACCGAGGGAATCGGCTACGCGGCGGCCGAGAGCGGGGAGCGGCCGGTGATCGCCGCGGCCATCATTTCCAACAACATCCGGGTCTGCATCATGGCCTTTGCCGGCGGGATGCTGGTCGGCATCCTGACGGTGCTCGCCCTCGTGTTCAACGGTCTCGCAATCGGCACCGGCTTCGGTGTGTTCGCCAACTACGGGGCCGCGGGTTACCTCGGCACCTTCGTCGCCGGCCACGGTGTGTTGGAGCTCACCGCCATCTTCATTTCCGGAGGCGCCGGGTTCCGCCTGGCGCACGCGCTGATCGCGCCGGGAGACCGCACCCGGGTGGCTGCCCTGGTGGTGGATGGGCGCATCGCCATGCGCATGATGGGCGCCGTCGTGTTCCTGCTCGCAATCGCGGGCGCGATCGAAGGAATGTTGTCCACCAGCGACGCGCCGGACACCTGGAAGTACGTCGTGAGTGCAGCCAGCGCGGTCTTCCTCGGCCTCTACTTTCTCAATGGATATCGGGCCTGGAAGGCGGGACGGTGACCCACGGCGCGAAACCGGTGGAGCGACAGCCACCAGCGTGACGGTGGACAGTACCCGCGGGCGGTGCCGCCGGCTCACGGCCGGGCGAGACCGTGCGCGGTGCTACAGCAGTGAGCGATACAGATCGCGGAGATGGTGGTCCCGCAGGTCCCGCACGGCCAGCCACAAATCCTGCTCCGAGACCGCGCAGAAGATCTCGGCCGTCGTGCGCTCGTGCTCGGTCTCCTCGGCGCCGAAGTGGATCCGTCCGCGCCATACCCCATCCTCGGCGCGCCGCAAGGCGAGCCGCACAGCGACACTTTGTCCTTCGAACTTGATGGGGGGGAGATCGTGAACGACTGCTTCGCGTACTGCCGGGGCTTGAGACCGTGCCGGTTGTGCGGGCATGCCGATCCGGTGGCTGGTTTGAGACAAGATGATATGGGAGTGGTGCTTACGCAATAGGGAGGTCGCTTGAATTCGGTGCGTGGTGGGTGGTGCGTCGTATTCTCCCCGCAAGGACGGTCGACGGATACGTCCCGCGACCATCGTACCCGTCACTCCAGCCCTCACCGAAGCATACCACGCACCACGTACCACGCACCGTTTTTCAGGTCTTGAACGGCACCGGCGCAAACGTCAGCACGAACAGCGCCAACGCTACCCACGCGAGTCGACGCCGCGATGCGGGGAGTGGTCGCTCGGGGACCAGCACGTTGGGGTGATCAAGCCGGCCTCGGGACAACACCAGCACCAGACCTGCCCACACGTACCATCCGGCCCACCAGTATCCGAGACCGAGCACCACGATCCAGAACAGCAGGGCGACGCGCTGGTGCCACCGCGGCTGGGCCGCGTACAGCACGTGTCCCCCATCCAGCTGCGCCATCGGGAGCAGGTTGATCATGGTCACGAACATCCCGACCACGCCCACGAAGGCGAGCGGGTGCAAGGCAAGGGGTCCGCGATTGCCCCACACGAGGAGCCGTGTCACGAGCGTCACCGGAGAGTCGCCCAGAAGCAGCCGGTCGCCGCCAACCCAGAGCACCATCCCACGCACGCCCTCGAGCGGCGGCAGCGGATGCGACCAGCGGATGCCGATCCACAATACGGGCAGAGCGAGCACGAATCCCGCGATCGGCCCCGCCAGACCGACGTCGAACAACTGGCGTCGATCGCTGAGCAACGTGCGCAGGCGAATGAACGCGCCCATCGTGCCGATGAACGATGGCCACAACGGAACGGGAATGAAGTACGGAGGCGATACGTTGAGCTGGTAGCGCCGGGCTGTGAGGTAGTGCCCCAGCTCGTGCGCCAGGAGGATGGCCACGAGAGGGACGGAAAACACGAGCCCGCCGGCGAGGGCCGCGACCGGATCGCCGATACTGGTGATGCGTCCACGCAGAAGCCCCCAGGCATCGTCGAGGACGAGGGTGCCGCGCAGCACGCTGCCGGCGACGGTCGTCGTCAGCAGCGTCGCGAGAAACAGCAGCCCGTGCAGCCACCACCGTTCCGCGGGAAGCACCCTGCGCCGGCTCAAGATCAACCAGCGACCCCCCAGCTCGTCGGACCAGTAGTAATTCCCTTCCCACCGCTCGAGCGCGAGACTGAGCTCCGAAGAGGGGCCGGTGTGAGCCGGATGTACAAGCACATCAACGACTTCCCGATCGCGGAGCAGCGTCGTGCGCCAGGCGACGACATACGGCGCGATCTCGGGCGGAACCGTTTGATCTTGACTAGAGGCCACACGAACCCCTATGATAGCGGCTGCACACCGGCACAACCCGTAAAGCTTCCATAGATCAACACATTCACCACCCTGCCACGGGTTTCCCTACCCGCTTGTAGCCCAATGGAGTCTCTCCACACGTGGATATCGCTGAGCTGAAACGCAAGTCCGTCGCGGAACTGCACGCGATGGCCGAAAGCCTCAACATTCAAAACTACTCGGGGCTGCGGAAGCAAGACCTCATCTTCCGCATCGAGCAATCGCTGCTCGACACCGACACGGTGCTGCGCGGCGAAGGCGTGCTCGAGATTCTTCCAGAGGGCTACGGCTTCCTGCGCAGTCCTGACTGGAACTACCTCTACGGGCCCGACGACATCTACGTCAGCCCGAGCCAGATCAAGCGCTTCGATCTGCGCACCGGGGACACGATCCTCGGCCAGGTGCGGCCGCCCAAGGAAGGCGAGCGCTACCTCGCGTTGCTCAAGGTCGAGACCGTCAACGGCGAGGAGCCGGAAAAGGCGAAACACCGGGTCGCGTTCGACAACCTCCGGCCGCGCTACCCCGAGGAGCGCATCCGGCTCGAGCGCAAGGACGGCGATCTGTCGATGCGGGTCATGGATATCCTGTGCCCCATCGGCAAGGGCCAGCGCGGCCTGATCGTGTCGCCCCCGAAAGCCGGCAAGACCATCCTGATGCAGAAGCTCGCCAACTCCATCATCGAAAACCACCCCGAGATTTACCTCATCGTGCTGCTCATCGACGAGCGGCCCGAGGAGGTGACCGACATGGAGGAGAACGTCAAGAGCGCCGAGGTGATCTCTTCGACGTTCGACGAGCCGGCCGACCGGCACGTCCAGGTCGCCGACATGGTGATCGAGAAGGCCAAGCGCATGGTCGAGCACGGCAAGGACGTCGTGATCCTGCTCGATTCGATCACCCGCCTGGGCCGGGCGCACAACGTCGTGGTGCCGCACTCGGGCAAGATCCTCTCGGGCGGCGTGGACGCCAACGCGCTCCAGAAGCCGAAGCGGTTCTTCGGCGCCGCGCGCAACATCGAAGGCGGCGGCTCGCTCACGATCCTCGCCACCGCCCTGATCGACACCGGCTCGCGCATGGACGAAGTGATCTTCGAGGAGTTCAAGGGCACGGGCAACATGGAGGTCATCCTCGACCGCCGCATCGCCGACCGCCGCGTCTACCCCGCGATCGACGTGCAGCGCACCTCCACCCGGAAGGAAGAGCTGCTGCTCGCCAAGGAAGAGCTGAACAAGGTGTATCTGCTGCGCAACTTCCTCGCCGACATGCCGCCGGTCGAAGCGATCGAGTTCCTGCTCGAGCGCATGAAGCGCACCAAGTCGAACCAGGAGTTCTTCGCGACGATGTCGCAGAGCTAGGCGGATGGGCGGATGGCCGGATGGGGGAGCTGCCTCACGATCCGACGATCCGCCCATCCGTCCATCCGTCCATCCGCCGGTGGGAAGGCTGTTGGGGGTAGACTGGGGCGAGCGCCGCATCGGGCTCGCGCTCTCCGATGAATCGCAGATCCTCGCCCAACCGCTCGGAACTATCACGCGTCGCCGTGGCAAGCGATTTCCCATGAAGCATCTGCTCACACACCTCGACGCCCATCAGGTCGTGGGGATCGTGGTCGGGCTGCCGCTCGACGCCTCAGGAGACGAAGGGGAGCCGGCCCGCGCCGCGCGCACCCTCGCCCAGGACATCGCGCGCCGCTCCGCCCGGCCCGTCACGTTGTGGGACGAGCGTTTCACCACCGCCCGCGTCCGGCGCGCCGTGCACGAGATGGGCGGCACGCCCCGGGATCGCCCCGGGGACATCGACGCACTGGCCGCGACGTTGCTGCTGCAGCACTACCTCGACGGCCGCCGCGGAACCAGCGTGTGAGAGCCGGCGCGATCGGCCTTGCCCTGGCCGGGCTCGTCGCCTGCCGCGCCGCGCCCCCCTCCCCCTGCGACGCCGGCGGGACGGGCTGCGTCGCGGTCACGGTGCCACGCGGGGCCACGCTTCGAGCCGCCGTGGATTCCCTCGCGGCGCACGGTCTCGTCACGCACCGCTTCTGGTTCTCCGTCTATGCGCGCGTCCGCGGACTCGGCGGCACACTGAAGAGCGGAGCGTACGCGTTTCACCGGAACGCGGGTTGGAGCGACATCGTCGCCGCTCTGCACCGGGGCCGCGGCACGCTGGTTCGCTTCACCGTCCCCGAAGGGCTGATGCTCGACGAGGTCGGCCAGCTGGCGGCCACGGAGCTGGCCGTCCTCCGGGATTCTTTCCGGACCGCCGCGGAGGATCCGGTGCTGCTGCGCGATCTCGGCCTCACGGCCGACGCCGCGACCGTCGAAGGCTACCTCTATCCGACCACGTATACCGTCCGCCCGCACCCATCGGCACGCGAGTTGGTGCGAGTGATGACCGATCAGTTCCTGGCCCATTGGGCGCCCGCCTGGCAGGCCCGCCTCGATACGCTGCGGATGACGCGCCACCAGATCGTGACGCTGGCCTCCATCATCCAGGCGGAGGTGCGCTACGGCCAGGACCGGGAATACGTCTCGGCGGTGTACCACAACCGGCTCCGGCGCGGTATGCTGCTCCAGGCCGACCCGACCATCGTCTACGCGATGGGCCGCCGCCCGCGCCGGGTGTACGAGCGCGATCTGGCGATCCGGTCTCCGTACAACACGTACGTGCACCCCGGCCTCCCGCCGGGACCCATCAGCCAGCCCGACAGTGCTTCGCTTGCGGCCGCGCTCTACCCGGCCCCGGCCCCGTTTCTCTATTTCGTCGCGCAACCCGACGGGAAGCACATCTTCTCGGTGACCTACGCGGAGCACCTCGCCGCGATTCGGCGGGTCAAGGAGCTGCAGAGCGGGAATCGAACCCGGAACCAAGCACCGTCCTGATGCTCCGCGCCGCCGTTTCGACGTCCCCGGCGCCAAACACCGCGCCAATCACGGCTACGCCGGTCGCGCCCGCTCTCATGATCGCCGCCGCGTTCTCCGGGCCGATGCCCCCGATCCCGAGCACCGGAAGGCGGGTGGGTGCGAGCCGTGCCAGCGCCGCGAACCCCTCGGGACCGAGCGGCGGTCCCGCGTCCGGCTTGGTGTTGGTGGCGTAGCACGGGCCGATACTCCAGTAGTCAACCGGCCAATGGCGCGCCCGCTCTGCCTCCAGGGCGGAGCCGACGGAAGTGCCCAGCAGGAATCCCGCGGGAAGGTGAGGCCGGAGCGCGGCCGGGGGCACGTCGTCCTGACCCAGGTGCGCGCCGGCGGCCTGCGCCGCGAGCGCGACGTCGACACGGTCGTTCACCAGCACCGGGACGGGCAGCGACACCACCAGAGTGCGGGTAAGCGCCAGCAGGTCCGGTGCGGGGCCGTCCTTCCAGCGAACTTGAATCATGGTCGCGCCGCCCCGGACGGCCGCGCGGCAGACAGCCAAGGCCTCGCGCCCCTTGAGTAGCGCGGGGTCTGTGATCACCATCAAGCGCAGCCGATCGGCGAGGCTCATGAGCACCGACAAACTAACCGCGGTCGTCAGTGCCAAGGGCGCGGCCCGATGGGCCGCGGGACATCCGTGGATCTACCGCAGCGACGTGGTGGACGCGCCGCGCGGCGAAGCCGGGATCGTGCGCGTGACCGACCGCCGCGGGGCGTTTCTGGGACAGGCACTCTACTCACCCCGGAGCGAGATCCGGCTGCGGCTGCTCGCCGCTGGCGATGTCCCGATCGACGCGGCGTGGTGGTCCGGGCGCGTCCGCGCCGCCGCTCTGCGGCGCGCCCGCATCCCCTCGGACGCCGTGCGCATCGTGCACGCCGAAGGCGACGGCCTGCCGTCGCTGGTGGTCGACCGCTATGGCCCCTACGTCGTGGCGCAGCTCTTGTCCGCGGGCCTCGAAGCGGTACAGAACGAGGTAGTGGAAGGCATCCGCACCGCGCTCGAGCCGGACGGCATCCTGCTGCGTAACGACTCGGCGGTGCGACGGCACGAAGGACTGCCCCTCGTAACCCACACTGTGTACGGCAGCGTGCCGGAGGAGGTGGTCGTCACGGAACATGACGTGCGCTTTTTCGTGGCACTCCATCACGGTCAGAAAACCGGGGCGTTTCTCGATCAGCGCGACAACCGAGCCCTGATCGCCTCGTACGTCCCGCCGGGCGGCCGCGCCCTCGACGTGTTTGCCTATCACGGCTCATTCGCGCTCCATCTCGCGCGCCGGGCGGGCAGCGTGATGGCGGTCGATCAGAGCGCCGAAGCGCTGGCCCGGGGACGGCGCAACGCGGAGCTCAACGGACTCACCACCATCACCTGGCGCGAAGCCAACGCGTTCGACTTGCTGCGCACGCTGGAGCGGGCACGAGAGCGGTTCGATACGATCGTGCTCGACCCTCCGGCGTTCGCCAAGACCAAGGCCAGCGTGGCGCGCGCCCTCGCGGGATACAAGGAGATCAACCTGCGCGCCATGCGCCTGCTCGCCCCGACCGGGGTGCTGCTCTCCTGCTCCTGCTCCTACCACGTGCACCGGGCCGATTTCCTGGACATGTTGTCCGATGCCGCCCGCGACAGCGGGCGCCGAATCGAGCTGGTGCGCGTGACCGGCGCCGCCAGTGATCACCCGGAAATCCTGACCATTCCGGAGACCGGGTACCTGAAGGGTGCGTTGCTCAGGGCCGTGGACTGACTGTCGTACCAAGCAGTTGACTCTCTGAGCCCTCCTTACAACCTTGCACCCATGCCATCCGCCCGGCCCGAGGCGCGCGATCGGACAGCCCTGGTTCGCCGCGTACTCTTTGGCCTGTTCTTCGCCAACCTGGCCGTCGTCCTTGCGAAGCTCCTGGTGGGGCTCGCCGCCCACTCGCTGGCCGTGCTGGGGGGTGCCCTGGATTCTTCCGTGGATGCCGTCAACAACGTTCTGGCCCTCGTCGTGGTCCGTGTGGCCGCCCGGGCGCCGGACGAGGATCATCCTTACGGGCACGGAAAATTCGAAACGCTCGGCGCCCTGGCGCTCGTCGGATTCCTTTCGGTCACCTGCTTCGAGCTCGCGCGCGGCGCCATCACGCACCTGATCGAATCGGAGCCGGCGCCGGTCGTATCCGACCTGCAGCTGCTCATCCTGGTGGCGGCGCTGGGTGTGAATGTGCTCGTGGCCTGGTACGAGCATCGCCGCGGCCTGGAGCTGAGGAGTGAGCTCTTAGTGGCCGACGCCGCCCACACCCAGAGCGACGTGTACATCACGGTCGGAGTGCTGGTAGGGCTCCTCCTGGCGCGCCGCGGTGTGTCGTGGGCCGATCCGGTGATCGCGCTCGCCATCGTCGTGCTGACCGTGCGGGTGGCCTACCAGATCACGCAGCGCACCGTGCCGATCCTGGTGGACGAGCGCGCTCTGCCCAAAGACGATATCCAGTCGGCGGCCGAGGCAGTGGCGGGCGTCCAGCGGGCCTACGACATCCGGTCGCGCGGCGGCGCCCAGGTGCGCTATGCCGAAGTGACCATCGCCGTGGACCGCAACGCGAACGTCGCCTCGGCACACGCGATCGCCGACGAAGTGGAGCAGCGTCTCAAGCGTGACCTGCAGCTGAACGAGGTCACGGTGCACATCGAGCCATGCTGAGCGCCATCGATCAGGGCGCTCGCGCGCCTCAGCCGCGGCGACCGGCCCGCTCGCTGCGCCAGGAGTACGAGGAGTTCCTGTTCCAGCGCATCGAGGAATACAAGAACACGCTCTCGCGCGCCGAGCTGCTCCTAATCGGCGACGAAGCGGTGCGCGAGCTGGAAATTGCCGCTGCCGACCAGTACCTGCTCACCGAGGTGCTGCTGCTCGAGCACGTCGATCGCATCATCTTCCGGCGGCTGCGGCTCCCCAGTTTCCAGCGCTGGTCGCGCAGCCACCGCGCCCTGCGCGCGGCGCAACGCGCGCCCACCCACTGGGAGCTGGAGCCGGCGGGACCGCTGGTGCCGTGCGCTCGACGACTGGAGCCCGGCGACGCGGCGGTGGTCGTCGGCGCCGCGGCGCTCTCCGCGGCGTTGTTCGTCGCGGCTCACGACGTGGAGGTGCTGTTGCTGGACCAGGACCTCGCCGCAGTGGAGGCGGCCGAGGGGCGCGCGGTGGCGGAACAGCTCGGCGGACGATTCCACGCCCTGGTGGTCCAGTTCGGCAGCTGGATGCCCGACGTCCCCGTGACGATCGCCGTGCTGCATCCGGCGGCGCTCGCCGGGCTCGAGCCCGATGTCCGCCAGGCGCTCGTCCATGATCTGCAAAGCCGCACGCCCCCGGGCGGCATGCACGTCGTGCTTCCCTGGAGCGGGGACGAGCCGGCGGAAGTGATTCCGATCGGGACCGACACGCTGCTGGAGTTCTACGCGGAGTGGCAGATCGATCGCCGACCCCGCGGCCGCCGTGGCGGATTCGCTGCCACCAAGGCTCCGCGTCAGTCCGACACGCAGGCGAACGTGTCGAAGTAACGATTCCCAGCCACCGGCTCTCCACGTAACTCATTATCACAAAGCAGCTTATGTGTCTCGCTCGACTGGTACCCGTCTTGCCTTTCCTTGTCGCAAAGACAACCAGCAACGAGTGAGATCAATGACCAGTCTGCCACTCCTCACCGACGACGAGCCTCTCGGAATCGTGCTCCGCACCGGCCCGCGCGCGCTGCGCCCGGCCCGGATTTGGGCGTATTGCTGGTGCGACGATGATCTGGAATCGGGCGATCACGTGCACCGCCGCCTCCCCGTGGATCCGCATCCCATGGGCGCCTGAGCCCGTAGCCTCCGCGGCGCTCAAGCGGGGCCGGCGTTCGCGCCGGCCCCGCTTTGCATTTCGGTACGCCCGCCTCTACTCTAGTAGCCGATCGCGTTCGACTCGCGTACCGTTTCCGTCTCCCACCACAATCCCAACATGCCCGATTTGATGCAGGCGGTCGTCAAGGACAAGCGCGCGCCGGGCCTGACCGTGACCAGGGTGCCGAAGCCGGTTGCCGGACCGGGCGAGGTGCTGATCGCGGTCCGCCATGCCGGCGTCTGCGGCACCGATCTGCACATCGCCGATTGGGATCCGTGGGCTCAGGGCCGGATCCATCCCCCGCTCGTGATCGGCCACGAATTCGCGGGGGAGATCGTCCAGGTGGGAGACGACGTGACCGGTCTTTCGGTGGGGCAGATCGTGACCGCCGAAGGACACATCGTATGCGGCCATTGCCTGCAATGCCGCACCGGCAACGGTCACATCTGCAAGAATACCAGCATCATCGGGGTGGACCGGGACGGCGCGTTCGCGGAATTCATCTCGATGCCGAGCGGCAACGTCCTGCCGCTGCAGGGCATCCCGACCGAGGTCGGCGCCATCATGGACCCGATGGGCAACGCCTTCCACACGGTCCTCACGGCCGAGATCCCCGGCAGCACGGTTCTGATCGTCGGATGCGGGCCGATCGGCTGTTTCGCCGTGGCTATCGCGCGCGCGGCCGGAGCCGCGCGCGTCATCGCGTCGGACATCAACCCCAAGCGATTGGCGCTCGCCGCCCGCATGGGCGCCCACGTCACCCTGAACGCGGCCAGCGACGATGTGGTGCGGACCGTGGCCGCGGAGACCGGCGGCGAGGGGGCGGACGTCGTGTGTGAGATGTCCGGCGTCCCACAGGCGCTGCACCAGGCGTTTCGGACCGCGCGCATGGGTGGCCGGGTCCAGCTGCTGGGAATCCCCAAGGGCGAAGTGCCCATCGATTTCGCGAACGAGATCATCTTCAAGGGGATCACGGTGTACGGCGTCATTGGACGCAAGATGTACGAGACCTGGCACCAGATGCGCCGTTTCCTCACGGCCGGATTGCTCGATCCCCGCCCCGTCATCACGCACCGCTTCCCGCTCGCCCGGATCGACGACGCCCTCGCCGCGATCCGCTCGGGCGACGCCGGCAAGGTCATTCTGGAGATCACATGAGCTTCGCGGAGAGCCTGCAATCGGAGCTGGACCAGCTCAAGCGCGACGGCGTGTACAAGCGCTTCAACTACCTCGAAGCGCCGCAGGGCGCGCGATCGCGCATGGAGGGACGCGGAGAAGTCGTGATACTCTCCTCCAACAATTACCTGGGCTTGTGCAATGAGCCCGAGGTCGTGGCGGCGGGCAAGGACGCCTTGGACCGCTACGGGGCTGGCACCGGCTCGGTGCGGTTCATCTGCGGGACGTTCACGATTCATCGCGATCTCGAGGCCGCGCTCGCCCGTCTCGTGGGCTGCGAGTCGTCGCTCTCCTACGTCAGCTGCTGGAACGCCAACGAGGGGCTGTGCCCCACCATCCTGGGCGAGCAGGACATCGTCATCTCCGACCAGCTGAATCACGCCTCGATCATCGATTCGATTCGGCTCGCCAAGGCGATCACCAAGTGTCAGACGGCGGTGTACCGGCACTCCGACATGGCGGACCTGGAGCAGAAGTTGACGGCGGCCCGGGGGGCGCGACGGCGGCTGATCTTCACCGACGGGATCTTCTCGATGGAGGGGGACATCGCCCGGCTGCCGGACATCCTGACCCTCGCCAGGCAGCACGACGCGATCGTCGCCGTCGACGACTCCCACGCGACTGGAGTGCTCGGGAAGACCGGTCGCGGCACCGCCGAGCATTTCGGCGTGCTCGGGTCCGTGGACATCATCACCTCGACGCTCGGCAAGGCGTTGGGAGGCGCGGCCGGGGGCTTCACCGCCGGCCCGGTGGCGCTGACCGATTACCTGATCCAGCGCTCCCGTCCCCAACTGTTCAGCAATGCGCTCCCCCCCACCGTGGCGGCGAGCGCGCTGGCTGCCGTGCGCCACCTGGAGGCGCACCCCGAGCGCGTCGCCCGGCTGCACCAGCATGCCGCGTATTTCCGGGAACGGCTTCAGGCGCTGGGCTTCAAGCCACTTCCCGGGGAGACGCCGATCGTGCCGGTGATTCTGGGGGAAACCGCGAAGGCGATTCAGATGAGCGACCGATTGCTCGACCACGGCGTCTTCGTCACCGGGTTCGGATACCCCGTGGTGCCGCAGGGCCACGCCCGTGTGCGCTGTCAGCTCTCCGCGGCGCACACCCGCGAGGACCTCGATTTCGCTCTGCAGGCATTCGAGAAGGTGGGCAAAGAGCTCAAGCTGATCTAAGACATCATGACGACACTATAGAGACATTAAAGCCAGTTCTTTTCGGCATCCATTCGGTAAACTTCGTTTGAACTTCAAGTAGTTTCACCGATCAGCGGCTTAAACGACACTCCCGCAACAGCCTAGCTTGAGGCCAACCGCTTGCCAAACGGCGGCCGACCCCTATTTTGGGGGTCCCGACAGCCAACCGCTGTCCGGCAACCTGTGGAGGAGTGCGATGAAGCCGATTCGTTTGGCGCTGTGCGCCCTGATTGTGGCCCCCTTGATCGCGGTCCGTCCCGCCGCCTCCCAGGTGGTCAACGACCATTCCTACCGCTGGTATTGGGGTGCCCAGGCCGGCGGGTTCCTGTATCAAACCAACGGGCAGGGGTATGCCTTCGACCCCTTGTTCGGCGCCCACTGGCTGATCACGGCCAAGCGGACCGCCCTGTACATCGGCGGTGAGCAGGCGTTCTTCCTCTCCGATGCCACCTCCTCAGTCGGCGATCCCAACTCCGCGACCGGCCTGCGCGACGCCACCTTCAGCCAAGTGCGCCGCTTGTTCGTCGGGTTGCTCGCGTTTCCGTTGCAGCGGCGTATCGAGCCCTATCTGGGCGGTGGCTTCGCCATCATGACCGTGCAAAACGCGGTGGTCGACTGCAGCAACACGACACCGAATTCCCAGTGCGCCACGGTCAATGACCAGTTCGCCGCCCAGAGCCTCGTCGACGACGCCTCGAGCACGGCCACCGCCTGGTTCATGGGCGGCATCCAGATCAACATGGGCAAGCTCGCCGTATACGGGCAGTACATGCTCACGTCGGCGTCGCAGAATTTCCTCCTCGCAGGCTCCACCCACTCGATTCAGGGCGGCATCCGGTACGCCCTGGGCGGCTCCAAGGAAGACGTGAATACCGCGCACAAGCGCGACAACCACCGCGACCCGGCGATCACGAAGCGCAGCGGCCAGTCCTCGGCGCGCGTGATCCCGATTCGCCCCGTGATCTCGACCGGCGCCTTCGGGCGCCGGTAGCGTTCTATGTGCAGTCGTCCCCGCGTCAGCAGCCGGCCGTTCTCCTTCCCCGTGATCCCGAGAGCTTCACACAAACGCGCCGGCCCGGCGCAGAGATCCCGATCGGCGACCGGGCCGCGGCGGCGCCGCATCAGGGCCAGGCCCTGCAACGGCTCGAGGGCGCGGATCAGGACCGCCGCCGGAAAGTCACGTCGTTCGGTGACGGCATTGAGACACCAGTGCATGCCGTACGTGAAGTAGACGTAGGCGGTCCCGGGAGGTCCGTACATCGGTTCCGTGCGCGCCGTGCGCCGGTGGCCGTACGCGTGGCTGGCGGGGTCGTGCGGACCGAGGTACGCCTCGGTCTCGACGATCCGCCCGGCGGCGCGCCGACCGCCGATCTCGCTCACGAGAATCTGCCCCAAAAGCCGACGCGCGACCTCGGGTGTCGGCCGCGCGTAGAACGACGGCGGCAGCGGCGAGCGGATCACTCGCCGCCGATCAACCCGCGTTTCACCCGGGTCCAGAAGGAGCCACCCTCATCCGGGTGCGGCGCCTTGGATGGGGCCGCGGGTGGCGCAGCTGGCGGTGGCACGGCGGGACGCACCGGAGGCGCCGGACGCGCCACCATCGACTCGCCGCGATCCTCGCCATTCCGCTCTCCGCGACCGCGACCACCCCGCCCGCGGCCCCCACGCTGTCCAGGAGAGGCGCGCTCGCCTGACTCACCGCCGCGCCCTTCACCGCCGCGGGTCTCGGCTCCACCCTCCCGAGACCCTCCACGGCCGCCCCGGCCGCGGCCCCCGCGGCCACCGCGGCCGCGCCCACCCCGTTCACCACGCTCCCGGTGCGGACGCTCCCCTTCCTCCCGTCCCGCCGCGGGCTCACCCGCCGGCGGCTGCGATTGGCGTGGAGGGATCAGCTCGATCCGCGGGCGGACGTTGGGATCCACCTCGACCACTCCCACCTTCGGAACGCCGGGCGCTGCCGGCCTCGGGCCGCGCGAGCCCCGCCGGAACCGCGCGCTGCGCATCGGCATGCCGCTCGCGGGAGCCCCGCCCCGGGAATAGGGAGGCGGCGGGGCCGAAGACGCCGGCATCGGCGGCTCGATCTCCTCTTCCTCGACCGGCGCACTGGGCGTCCGTTCGGGCGGGGCGTCTTCGTGTCGCACGCGGACCGCGTAGTCGCCCGCTTCATCCTTGGAGAGGTCGATCAACTCGGCATCGTGCGCCTGCCGCAACAGTTTCGGCATGCTGCGGGATTCGACCCGTCTGGTCCCTTCCGGTGCCAGCTCGTTCATCGCCTCGCGCACCGTCTCGACGGTCACCGGCGCCTCGCCGCCCATGCGACCCAACGCCTGTTTCAACAGGCCGAACGCGTCTCCCATCAGTGAGCCCCGGCGGGTGACGGCCGGGGCGGCCTCGGGCGCGGGTGGGGTCTCGGGTCCGGGGGTCGCCGCCGCACTCACGGCCGCTGAGCCGAGCGCGATCTCGTACTGCCCGTTGTCGAGCCGGGTGGTGCTGATCAGGCCCCGATGCGCCGCCTCCTGCACGTACTTGCTGAAGCGCGAGAATCCCACGTCCTTTTCGTCGAACGACGGGTCGATCTCCTGCATCACCTGTTTCAGGCGGTCGGACCGCATCACGTCATTGTGCGCGGTCATTTGTTTCACGGCCTCGACCACGAGCTCCCAGGGATCGCGACGCACGTGCTCGACGTCGCTCTCCTTGGTGAGCCCGGCCAGCTCGTTATACGAGAAGTACTCGTCGCAATTCTGGATCAGGAGATCCGAGGACGACTCACGGATCCCGACACCGATCACGTACTTCCCGTACTCCTTGAGCTTGAGCACCAGGGAGGAGAAGTCGCTGTCCCCCGACAGCAGGATAAACGTGCCGATTTCGGGTCGGGTAAACACGAGCTCGAGCGCATCGATCGACAGGCGGATGTCGGTCGCATTCTTCTTACTGGAGCCGTAGGCCGGAGCGAAGATGAGATCGATCGATGATTCGGAAAGCGGGACGATGTACTGCGGATAGCGGCGCCAATCAGCGTAGGCGCGCTGCACGGCCACTTTGCCCCGGATGATCTCCGATTGCAGCAGGCGCTTCAGCTCTGTCTGGAGATCCGAGCGGATGCCCATGGTCACGTTGTCGAAATCGATCAGCAGCGCGGCGTTGGGAGCGTGGGCGGGGGGTTCTTTGTGTGCGGGCCGGGCAAGATGTGCGTGCGGCTGGGTTACCATGTGATTGAGTTTTGACTCCTGAGTCTCGCCTCATGCGCTGCCAGGGCGGTACTCTCCATTCCCGATCGGTGGAGAGGCGCCTTGCGCACGGGTGGCTGAGCCTCGAGCGGTGGTGGGCGCCGCCATCGCGCTGCGCGCGTCTGGTCGGTCGCCCGAATTTCGCGCCCCGCGCGGACGCTGCCGCGGCGAGGTGAGTCCGGCGGAACCGGGGGATCCACCGTTTGGCAGGGTGGCTCGAAACCGCGGAGCACGCTCCGCACCTCGAAGCCGGTGCCATCCGGGGACCCGAGCGGCCCCTGGTTCCGGACTCCATCGGGAACCTTTGATATTAAACAACTTGCGTCAAATTGGGAAGCCTCACTCCCCCAGCACCTTGATGATCACCCGCTTCTTCCGCTGCCCGTCCCATTCTCCATAGAACACCCGCTGCCAGGGGCCTAAGTCCAGCTTGCCGGCCGTAATCGGCACTAGGACTTCGTGGCCAACGGTCAGGCTGCGCAGGTGCGCCGCCGCGTTGTCCTCCCCCGTCTCGTTGTGCCGGTAGCGGGATGGCTCCCACGGAGCAACGCTGCCCTCCAGCCAGGTGAGGATGTCCTGCCAGAGCCCGGATTCGTGGTCGTTCACGAACACGGAAGCAGAGATGTGCATCGCCGACACGAGGACCAGGCCCTCCTGCACACCGCTCGCCCGTAGCTGCTCCACAACCTGGTCGGTGATGTCGATAATCTCCTGTCGCTGCTTCGTATTGAACCACAGGTAGTGAGTGTGACTCTTCATTGGGCTTTCCTGCTCCCTTTCCGTGTCAATTTGTCGCACCGGCCGCAAGCCTCTAGATTGCACCAAGATATGCCGCTCCCGTTTCGACGCCGCATCTTCCTGGTCCTGGTCCTGATGGCTGCCGTCCCCACCGGACTGGCCGTGGTCGGCTGGGTGCTCACGGTTCGCACCTTCGGACCGACCGCCGGCGCTCGCGCTTCGCTCGAGGAGGTCGCCACCTCGGCGCGCGGCATGCTGGAGCGAGTTGATACGACGCGGCTGGGCTCCGGCGCGCGCTCGGCGATGCGCGAGCACCTCGAGGCGTTGTCGCGCGGCGTGAGCCTCGCGCGCCGCGCCGACCGCTATCTGCGCTACTACACGGCCGGTCTCGCCATCGTGGTCGTGGGCCTGGGCACCCTGGTACTGTTCGCCGCCGTACGCGTGGCCGGCCACCTGTCGCGCCAGCTGTCCCGGCCGATCGACGAGCTGATCGGGTGGACGCGGCTGATCCGGCAGCACGAGCCGTTGCCCGCCGGCCCACCCACACGCGGCGCGCCCGAATTCGCGGCGTTGCGCCTCGCGCTGCGCGACATGGCCGGCACGCTCGACGCCGCCCGCGTGCACGAGCTGGAGGGCGAGCGGCTGCGCGCGTTTCGCGAGGTGGCGCGGCAGGTGGCCCACGAAATCAAGAATCCGCTCACCGCGATGCGCATGGCGGTGGACCAGCTGGGCCAGACCCGCAACGCTACGGCTGCGCGGACCGAAGTGGCGCTGGACGTACTGCGTGCCGAGACCGATCGGCTCGAGCAGCTGGCGCAGGAATTCGCGGATTTCGGCCGGTTGCCCGAGGGGCCGATGAGCGAGGTGGACCTCGTGGAGCTGCTGGAGGAGTTGGGGCGCACGGCGATCCCCACCGAGGTCCACGTGCACGTCGCCGCAAACGGGAGCCGTCGGACGATGCAGGGACACTACGAGCCGCTGCGCCGCGCCTTCAGCAACCTGTTTCGCAACGCCGCCGAGGCCATGGGTGGACGCGGCACAATCGACGTCACGATCGCGGGCGAGGGACGCGGCCTCGTGCTCACGGTCGCCGATCATGGCCCGGGCATTCCGTCCGAGCTGCGGGGTCGTGTATTCGAGCCCTACGTCACGACCAAACAGCAGGGGACGGGCCTCGGTCTCGCCCTCGTGCGGCAGACGGTGGACGCGCACCAGGGGACCATCGCGGTCTCGGAGACCGCGGGCGGCGGCGCCACGTTCACGCTGGTGTTCCCCGCATGAGCCCGCGCATCCTGCTCGTGGACGACGAACCCAACATCCGCCGCATGGTCGGCGCGCTGTTGCAAGGCGAGGGCTACGACATCGACGAGGCGGCGAACGGGACGCAGGCGCTGACGGTCGCCCGCGATACACCCCCGGACGCGGTATTGCTCGACCTGATGATGCCCGGAGGGCTGGACGGGCTGCAAACACTGGAACAGCTGCGGCGGGTCTTCCCCGACGTCCCGGTAGTGATGATGAGCGGTAAGGCCTCGCTCTCGGACGCCGTCCGCGCCACCAAGTTGGGCGCGTTCCAGTTTCTCGAGAAACCGTTGACGCCGGAAGGATTGCTGGTGGCCGTGCGCGGCGCGCTCGAGCTGTCCCGAACCAGTGCCGAGAACCGGCGGTTGCACGAGGCCCTGGGGCATGCCGATCCTCTGGTGGGCGACAGCGCCGCGATGAACGAGCTGCGTGCGCTGATCGCCCGCATCGCCCCCACCGACGCGCGGGTGCTGATCACCGGGGAGTCGGGGACCGGTAAGGAGCTGGTTGCCTCCGCCATCCACCGCCAGAGCGGCCGGGCCGACCGGCCGTTCGTCACCGTGAACAGCGCGGCCATCCCGCGCGACCTGGTCGAGTCCGAGCTGTTCGGCCACGAAAAGGGCGCCTTCACGGGCGCCAGCGACCGGCGCCTGGGCCGCTTCGAGCTGGCCGACGGCGGCACCTTGTTCCTCGACGAAGTGGGCGACCTCAGCCTCGAGGCCCAGGCGAAGCTGCTGCGGGTGCTCGAGACGGGCGTGATCGAGCGTGTGGGCGGCGAACGCCCCATCACTGTGAACGTGCGGGTGCTCGCCGCCACGAACAAGGATCTCGGCCGCGCCACGCGCGAGAGCCGGTTCCGCGAAGACCTCCTGTTCCGGTTGAACGTCCTGCCGGTCCACATTGTGCCGCTGCGCGAGCGCGCGGAGGACGTGCCGCCGCTGGTGCGGCACTTCCTCTCCCGTCAGGCCACTCGGCTGGGCCGCCGGCTGTCGATCGACGCGGGGGCGCTCGAGCTGCTCGTCACCTATGCGTGGCCCGGCAACGTGCGGGAGCTGGCAAACCTGGTGGAGCGACTCGCGATTCTGGCCTCGGGGGACGCGATCACGGCGGCGGACATCACCCGTGTGCTCCCGGCTGAGGGCGCGGCGCGGGCCGCGGCCCGCGCCGCCGGAACCGCGGACACGCCGCTGGCCGCGACCCTGGATCAGTACGAGCGACAGCTGATCGCCGCCGCCTTGAGCGCCGCCAGGGGCAACGTGGCCGACGCGGCGCGCCGGCTCTCCACAGATCGTGCCAACCTGTACCGCCGCATGCGCCGGCTCGGGCTCGAGCCGCCGCGCCAACTCGCCGAGTGAGATCCACCATGCGTGTCATTCCGGTGTTGTGCGCGGCGCTGGTCGCGCTGCGTCCGCTCGTGGCCCAGGACACGGCCATCGTGATCCAACCCGAAAGCGTCGGGCTCCACTTCACGCCGCCCGAGCTGCCCGGCGCCGTGGTGAGCGAAGCCGTGCGATTCTACAACGCGCCCACCACGACGCGGCTGGCGGGACGGGTGCGACTCCCGGCGGGCAATCTGTGGCAGGGGGATGTCGCGATCCGCAACGGGCCGGCGATGATCGGCGGGCGCGTCGTCGGCTCGCTGCTCGTGCTCAACGGCAACGCGGTGCTCGATTCCACGGCCGCGATCACCGGCGAGCTGCTCGTCATCGGCGGCACCATCTTGGGCTCTCGCGACTCGGTCCAGGGCGGCGTGCGCGCCTACACGGAGCCGCTCCCCTACCGGCTGATCGGCGACACCCTCGTGCATGCCCCGGATCTGTGGCGTCGTCTCAGCCTCTCGGCGCGATACGTCTTTGGGCGCGGCGAATCGCGCTCGAGCCTCGTGCTGGCGACCGCCGGCACGTACAACCGGGTTGAGGGCTTGCCGATCGTGGCCGGGCCGTCCGTCGATGTGACGCTCGGGTCCCGGGTGCATCTGCGCGGAAGCGCCGCCGGCGTGTTTCGCACGGCCCGCTCGATCAACCGGGAATGCTGCGATCTGGGCTACAGTGTGCGCGCCGAGATCCGCGTCGGTGACCGGCGTCCCGTGGCGCTCGCCCTGCGGGCCTTCGATCTCGTCACGCCGGTGGAGGACTGGGGGCTGCGCGCAAACGAAGTCGGTTGGGAAGCGTTCTTCGTGCGCCGGGACTACCGCGACTACTATCGCAACAACGGTACGGCCGCGCGGCTCACCTGGCAGGCGGAAGCGCCGCTCTCGCTCGCCGTCGAGCTGCGACACGAGCACCAGACCAGCGTGGACGCACGCGATCCCTGGTCGGTGTCCCGGACTTCCCTCCCGTGGCGTCCGAACCCGCCGATCGACGCCGGGAATTACGTCACCATCGCGTCCAGCCTCACGCTCGACACGCGCAACGATCGCGACCAGCCGAGCTCGGGCTGGTTCGTGCGCGGGATCGTGGACGTGAGCCGGAGCGAGGATGCCCATCCCGCCGCCGGATTCCCCGGCACGATCCGGGACTCGGCCGCGCTGCTGGGCGCGTATCGCTTCACGCGGGCCTTCTTCGATGTGCGCCGCTACAACCGCATCAGCGCCCAGGGCCGTCTCAACCTCCGGCTCGTGCTGGGCGGCTGGCTCGGCGGCGATCCCCTGCCGATCCACAAGCGGCTCAGCCTGGGCGGCCCCGAGCCGCTTCCCGGTTACGAGTTCCGCCAGAGCGCCTGCAATGCGGCCGCGTCGAGCGGCCCGTTCGCCGGCACCGGCCTCGCGGCCTGCGATCGGGTGATCGCGGTGCAAGCGGAATACCGGGGTCACGTATCCCTCCGGACCCGCTACAACGCGGAAGGAGGGGAGGGCGAAGGCTTCGGCTACGTAACCCGATTCTTGCGCGGCCCGGATTTCGTGGTCTTCGGCGACGCCGGCCAAGGCTGGCTGGTCGGGCCCGGGCCCGGCCGCCTCCCCTCGGGACGGCTGCCCCACCTCGCCAGCTGGCTCGCCGATCTCGGGCTGGGCGTGGACTGGAGCGGGTTCGGCCTCTACGTCACCAAGGCCGTGACCGTCGGCCAGCCGCTGCGGGTCACGGCGCGGCTCGAGCACCGCTTCTAGCCGTGCGCGGCCTCACGATCTGGCTCGTCCTCGCCGCCCTCGCGGCGCCCCGGCTGCTGCCCCAGACCGCGCCGCCCGTGCTCGCCGTGACGCGTGACGCGGGGGTCGCCCGTGTCCAGGCCACGCACCTGCTCGATGACGGCCGCTTTCTCGATCTCCTGCGCTCGGGATTTCCGCTGCGGCTGCACTTCCGTCTGGAGCTGTGGCGGGTGCGGTCCAGCTGGTTCGATCGTTTCATCACCGGGGTCGAGTGGGACGCCGTCTCCCGGGACGACCCGCTGGCGGAAGAGTTCATCCTGATCCGAACCGGCGGCGGCGTCACGCGCTACAACACCACCGAGGATCTCGCCGCGGCGCTCGCCGTGCCGTACCGCGTGCCCATCAAACCGCGCGGGGACGGGCGCTTCTACCTCGTGGGTCGCCTCGAGGTGACGACGTTGAACGACACGGATCTGGAAGAGCTGACGCGGTGGCTGAAGGGCGACGTGACGCCGGCCGTGTCGGGGCGGGAGAGCTTCGGGGACGCGCTGGCACACGGAGCGCAACGCGCGCTGGTGCGCATCGCCGGGCTGCCCACCCTGACGCTGGAAGGACGCTCCGAGGCGTTCACGACGGCCTCCGAGCGACCCTGAGCTACATCTCCTCGAGAGTCCGCAGCACCGCCGCCCCGTAGAACAGACGGATGTACCGGGACTGGATCACCGTGAGCCGGCGGACGGCCCACGCCAGGTGCACGAAGTGCGGCTCGAAGGGCGGCCGCAGCGGATGCATCCCGACTTCCTCGGGCAGCAGGTTGCCCTTTCTCGTGTTACAGCTCGAGCAGGCGGTGAGCACGTTGTTCCAGGCGTTCGTGCCGCCGCGCGACAGCGGGATCAAGTGGTCGCGCGTCAGGCACTCGCGGGTTCGCAGCTGATGCTGGTGGCGACCACAGAACTGACAGCGGTATTCGTCGCGGGCGAACAGGAAGGTGTTGGTCACCTGACGCCGGAATCGGCGTGGAACGTGCACGAACTTGACGAGCCGGATGACGGCGGGGCGCGGCATTTCCAGGCGCGCGCTGCGCATCACCTCACCCTGGTCGGCCTCCACGATCTCGGCCTTGCCGTCGATCACGAGGCGTAGGGCGCGGCGTACGGGCACCATGGTCAGGGGCTCGAATGACGCGTTGAGCGCGAGACAGCGCACGGCTTGAGCTTCCCCCGGCGAAAAAATGGCCGCCACGCTCACCATGAACGGGCGGCTCGTTTATCCTACTCGGACTTCTAACGTTCGGCAAGACCGGGGGTTACCAATTCCTCGAGGCGCACCTGCACGGCGCGGCGCGCCGGCTCGCTCTTGGCGACGACCAGGGCGGTATCGGTTCCCGCCACCGTCCCCAGCACCTCGGGCCAGGCCTCCGCATCCAGCGCCGCAGCCACCGCGCCGGCGGCACCCGCCGCGGTGTGCAACACGAGGAGCGGACCCGTGCCATCCGCGGAAACGAGCAACGCCGGCACCACTTCCGCCAGCGCGGTCCGCACGGCGGCGCCCTGCGCCGGTGCCGCGTAGCGCGCCCCGCCTCCGGGCGTCGCCACTTTGCCGAGCCCGATTTCCCGCATGTCGCGCGACAGCGTCGCCTGTGTCACCACCAGGCCTTCCACTCGCAACCGGTCGCGCAGCCGCTCCTGACTCTCGACCACTTCGCGACGGACGATGCGCAGGATCGCTGCGTGGCGTCGCGCCTTGGCACTCATGTGCGGTGCACGATGCGTCCGGCGAGCACCGTGAGCAGCGCCATCGGCGGCGGCGGCAGGCGCTGCGGCGGCGTGTAGCCGAACACCGCCAGGTCTGCCGCCTTGCCGACCTCGAGCGATCCGATGGTGCGCTCCCACCCCAGCGCGCGCGCCCCCTCGAGCGTCAGAAACCGCAGCGCCTCTTCGGCTCCGATCCACGACACCCGGGTTTCGGCCCAGAGATCGAGATCCCCGACGCTCACCACGGAGTCGGTGCCGATGCCCACCGTCAAGCCGGCCTCCCGGAGCGCGGCGAAGGGCGCGGTGCCATGGCCGTGGACCCGGTTGGAGCGCGGACAATGCACCACCGAGACCCGGGCCGTCTTCAGGGTCTGCATGTCGGCGGCGTCCACCTGCACGCAGTGAATCGCGAGCGTGCCCGCCCGCAGCACCCCCAGCTCGCGGAGGTATTGCACCGGAGAGCAATGGTGCGGCTCGACCACGATCCCCCGCTCCCGCAGGGCCTCGGCGAAGGGGCCCGCGCCGTAGCGGACCAGCTCCGATTCTTCCTGGGACTCCGCCAGGTGCACAGCCAACGGAAGCCGCTCCTGTTGGGCGAAGTGCGCCACGCGCCGGTACAGGGCCTCACTCACGCTGTATGGCGCGTGGGGTGACACCCCGACGCCGCGCATGGTCGTCGCGAGGCGTCGCAGCCGCAGCACCTGGCGCTCGAGATCCTCCATGGCAGGCGGCACCTGCGCCGGACCCGGCCCGAACACTTCCTGGTAGACGATGCCGCGCCCGCCGAACCGCACCAAGGCCTGCATCGCCGCGCCGGTGCTCCCGGTCTCGGCGATGCACGTGATGCCGCGGGTCCAGCATTCGCGCAGCCCGGCTTCCGCCGCCGCGATGAACGCGTCGGGTGGCGTGGCATCCTTGAGCTCGCGGAGGCGCTTGATCCACTGGACGAAGCTGGTCTCGCTGATCTGGCCCGCCAGGTGGGTGAGCTCGAGGTGGGTGTGCGCGTTGACCAGCCCGGGGGTGAGAATCGCATCCCGGAACTCCAGCCGCTCCGCGTCGCCCGGCGTCGGGACCTTGCCGTGCGGACCCACCGCCGCGATGCGCCCGTCCGCACCGACGAGAACGGCGCCGTCTTCGATCGGCGGCGCCGTGACCGGATACACCACGCCGGCCCGGATGCGGAGCATCGCGTTAGGGCGTGACGGGGCCCAACCCGCCGTGCACGGGGCACAGCTGGCGGGGCTCGGTGCCGGGATAGAACCAGTCCCAGTGCCGGTCGGCCTGGGGACAGAACGGCGTGGCGAGATAGCCGGTTTTCCAGTCCACTTCACGCGGGACGAGCGAGTCCGGCCGCGGCCAATCGGGCGGGGCCGAGCGACGATCGTAGACGTCGCGCATGAATTCGGTCCAGGCCGGGGCCACGATACGGCCGCCCGCCGCGTTGTTCATGATGCGCTGCTGGAAGTCGTACCCGACCCAGATCCCCGCCACGATCTGGGAGGTGAAGCCGACGTACCAGGCATCGGTGTAGTCGTCGGTCGTTCCCGTCTTCCCGCCGGCTGGGAACTGGAACCCCGCGCCCGACACGGCTCCCGCCGCGGTCCCGCGCCGCACCACATCATGCAGCATGTCGGTCATGAGCCAGGCGTGCATCGGATCCATGACCTCGTCGCGCTGGATCGCCGGCTGCCAGAGGATGTTGCCGTCCTTGTCCTCCACCCGGATGATCCCGAAAGGCTGGACGCGCGTACCGACGGTGGCGAACGCGGTGAACGCGGCGATCAGCTCGATCGGGTACACGTCGCGCGCCCCAATGTGGATCGCCGGGACGGGCGGGATCGGCGTGGTGATGCCGTAGCGGCGCGCTTCGCCGATCACCGTCTGCTCGCCCAGCGCCATTCCCAGCTTGATGGTCGACAGGTTGCGCGACAGATACAGCGACTGGCGCATCGGGATCGGGCCGAGCGTGGTCAGGTCATAATCCTGCGGCGACCACAACGAGCTGTCGGGCTGCAGCACCGGATGCTCGAGCGGGGTGTCGTCCAGGATTTCGGTGACCGGGTGCCCGGCCCGCACCGCCGCCGAGTAGACGAACGGCTTGAACGTCGAGCCCGGCGGGCGCCTTGCCTGCGTGATGCGGTTGAACTTCGAGTCAGCAAAGTCGCGCCCGCCGATCATCGCGAGAACGCCGCCGCTGTGCGCGTCGAGCGCGAGCAGGGCGCCCTGCAGATACGGCGTGAAACCGCCGTGGTCCTGCTCTTCCCCGGCCCTGGACGACTCGAGGTAGTCGCGGTAGGTGGTCCGCTCCTCCCACCGGCCGTTGGTGTACACGCCGGCCTCGATCGCGTCGAGCTGTGCGCCCAAGGCGCGCTCGGCGGCCTCCTGCATGTCGAGGTCCAACGTGGTGTAGACGCGCAGTCCGCGCTCGTACAGGTCGCGGCCGTAGCGCGGCTCGAGGAACTGCGTGCGCAGCCATTCCACGAAGTACGGGGCGACGTCGCCGTAATTGGTGCGGCTCGTCGTGAGCACGAGCGGATACGCGCGCCACTGCTCCGCTTCTTCGGCGCTGAGGAAGCCCTGACCCTGCATCAGCACCAGCACCACGTTGCGGCGTCGCACCGCCCGATCGGGATGCAGCCGCGGATTGTAGAACGACGGCGCTTTCGGGATCGCCGCCAGCGTGGCTGCCTCGGCGACGTTCAGGTCGCGCGCCGACTTGCCGAAATAGATCTGCGCCGCGGCTTCCACACCGTGCGACCCCGCCCCCAGGTCGATCTGGTTCAGGTACATCTGGAGGATCGTGTCCTTGGGGAAGTTGTGCTCGATCTCCAGGGCGACCCGGGCCTCCTTGAGCTTGCGCGTGAGCTTCTTTTCGCGCCCCAGGTCCGGGAAGATGTTGCGCGCCAGCTGCATCGTGATCGTCGAGAAGCCCTGGGTGTAGCTCAGCGCCGAGATGTTCGCCTTGAGCGACCCCAGGATACGCCAGTAGTCGATGCCGTGGTGGCGATAGAACCGTTTGTCTTCGGTGGCGAGGAACGCCTGACGCACCCAAGGGGGGATCTCGCGCAGCGCCAGCACCGTGCGGCGCTCGAGGCCCAGCTCGGTGATCAGCCGGCCATCGGCGGCGTAGATCTTGGAGGTTTGCTGGGGTCCCGTCCCCGTGGTGAGGCGGGCGATGCTGGGACAGCGCTCGCCGGCGCACGCGCGCGACCAGGCACCCCAGGAGAACCCCACGGCGAACAACGCCGCGAGCGCCGCTCCGCCTACCAGGCCACGCCGGGACAGCACGACGTCCCACGTGAGGCGCGGCTTGAGAAACGCGAATTCGCCCATCTTGGTACAACCTAGTGGAGCGCCTGGGCGCTTGCCAGCGCGGACCGCTGCTCTTACGATACGCGCCCATGACCGGACTGCTCGCGGAACTGACGTGGCGGGGCTTCGTGCACGACGCGACACCCGGACTCGACGCGCATCTCGCCCAGGGATCCATCACCGCGTACTGCGGGTTCGATCCGACCGCCCCCAGCCTGCAGCTCGGCAACCTGGTTCCGGTGATGCTGCTCCAGCAGCTGCAGCGCGCGGGGCATCGGCCCATCGTGCTGATGGGAGGCGGGACCGGCCTGATCGGCGATCCGTCCGGCAAGCGAAGCGAGCGGCCCCTGCTGTCGCCCGAGGAGCTGCGGGCGAACCTCGAACGGCAACGCGCGCAGCTCATGCGATTCCTCGACTTCAGCAGCGACCGCGCGCTGCTGCGCGACAACGCGGACTGGCTCGTTCCGGCCCGCCTCGTGGACTTTCTGCGGGATGTCGGCAAGCACTTCACGATCAACCTGATGCTGCAGAAGGAATCGGTGCAGGCCCGGCTCGACTCGGGTCTCTCGTTCACCGAGTTCAGCTACATGCTGCTCCAGGCCTACGACTACCTCCAGCTGTTCGAGCGGGAGCAGTGCACGCTCCAGGTCGGCGGCAGCGACCAGTGGGGAAACATCACGGCCGGGGTCGATCTGGTGCGCCGGGTGAAAGCGGTCGAGGTGCACGGGCTCGTGGCCCCGCTGATCACGACGGCGGCCGGAGCGAAGTTCGGGAAGTCGGAAGCGGGGGCGATCTACCTCGAACCCGCGCTCACGTCGCCTTACAAGTTCTACCAGTTCTGGGTCAATACGGACGACCGGGACATCGAGCAATACCTGAAGCTCTTCTCGCTGCGCCAGCAAGATGGCCCGGAGGGAATCGACGCCTTGATGAAGCTGCATCGGAACGAGCCGGCCAAACGCGAAGCCCAGCACCGTCTCGCGATCGAGGTGACGGAACGCGTGCATGGCAAACCGGTGATGGAGTCGGTCGTCGCCGCGAGCGCGATCCTGTTCAGCGAGTGGGATCCAAAACGGGTTGTGCCCGAAGTCTTCGACGTGCTGGCACGCGAGATTCCGACCGCGCCGGTCAGGGCGATCGACGGTGTTTCACTGGTGGACGCCCTCGTCACGGTGGGGCTCGTCAAGTCCAAGAGCGACGCCCGTCGTCAGATCGAGCAGGGCGGCGTGTACGTCAATCAGCAGCGCGAGACGGACGCCAATCGCGTGCTCGGAACTGCGGACCTGCTGGCCGGCCGGAATGTCGTGGTGAGAAAAGGAAAGAAGGACTACGGGCTGTTGCGCGTCGCCCAATCCTGATTCGCCTCAGTCCATCCCGTCGAGCACCTCCATCACCTTCTCCATTTCCTCCATCGTATTGTAGAAGTGCGGCGAGAGCCGGATCGCCCCTTCCCGCAGACTGCACACGATCCGCGCCCGTTTGATGGCATGGTAGGCTTCCACCGCCTTCCCCGGCGCGATGCACACGATCGCCGAGCGATGCCGGTCTTCGCGCGGCGACACGACCCGGACGCCATGCGCATCGGCCCACTTGAACACGGGCTCGTGCAGGCTGCGCGTCGCTTCGGCGATCCGGGCGATGCCGATCTCGAGCAGCAGCTCCACCGACTGCGAGAATCCGTAGAACTCCTGGAACGGCAGCGTGATCATCTCGAAGCGACGGGCGTCGGCGCGGAACGTGGGGTTGTACTCGGTGAGGCGCGAGAAATCGTCGGTACCTTCGAACGCCATCCACCCCGTTACCGCCGGCTCGAGCGAGCCGATGAGCTCCTTGCGCACGTACACGAACCCGGACCCCCAGGGCGAGCACAGCCACTTCTGTCCGCCGCAGGCCAGGATGTCGACCGGCGTGTCGCGCACATCGAGCACCGAGTTCCCCACGCCCTGGATGCCGTCCACCACCAGATACGTGCCGTTCGCCCGTGCCGCCGTCCCCAGCTTCTTCAAATCGGCGCGGTACCCGTTGGAGAACTGAACGAACGACACCGCCAGCACCCGCACTTTGGGATCGCGCAGCGCCCCCAGCAGGAAGTCCTCGTCCGGCCACCCCTCGGGCGTGCACGGGGCCAGCGTCACCTCCACACCTTGCTTCCGCAGCATGAGCCACGGGTACACGTTCGCCGGGAACTCCCGGTCGGACAGCACGACCTTCTCGCCGCGCTGCAGCGGCAGCGCCCGCGCCGCGAGGTTCAAGCCGTAGCTCGTGTTCGTCGCGAGCGCGATTTCTCCGGTATCGGCGTTGATCAAGCGGGCAGCAGCGTCGCGCGCCGCCTGAAGCCCGGCGAACAGGTCCCGATCCGGGAGCAGGTGGGGCGCGGTGCGTTTGGCGTTGAACGCGTCGAGAATACGGCGCGTGCGCTCGGGGATGGGACCGATGGCGGCGTTGTTGAGGTACACCGTATCCGCGGTCCAGGGGAATTCGCTCGCGCGCCAATGCCGCAGCGACTCGCGCAGCGCCTTCACGCTGGTCGGATGCAACGCCACGACGTCAGTCATGCGGCCCGCACTTCCAACGCGTCGCGCAAGCCATCGCCCAGCAGGTTCATGCCCAGCACGGTGAGACCGATCGCGAGCCCGGGGACGAGACTGACCCAGGGCGCCACGCGCAGCAGATCGCGCCCATCGGCCACCATGGCGCCCCAGGAGGGCGTCGGCGGCTGGGCGCCCAGCCCCACGAATGACAGCGCCGCTTCCGCCATGATGGCGCCGCCCACGCCGAGCGTCGCGGCCACGGTCACCGGGGCGAGCACGCCCGGGAGCAGATGGTGCGAGAGGATCCGCGTGTCGCGGGCTCCCAGCGCCCGGGCGGCCTGAACGTAGTCGAGCCCGCGCAAGGCCAGCACCTGCCCCCGCACCAGCCGCGCCATTCCCGCCCACCCCACGATCCCGATCACCACGAACACGAGCGGGAGCGACGGGGTCACGGCGGCGGCGATGGCAATGAGGAGCAGGAGCGACGGAAACGCGAGGGTGACGTCGGCGAGGCGCATCAGCAGCGCGTCGAGCCAGCGTCCATAGTAGCCCGCCAGGAGACCGAGCATGAGACCCAGCAGGCTGGCCACACTCTGGCTGACGAGCCCCACAGCGAGCGACAGCCGGGCCCCGAACAGGACACGCGTCAAAATGTCTCGCCCTTGGACATCGGTTCCCAACCAGAACGTGTGCGACGGGGCCCGCAGACTGTCGCGCAGCGAGCCGTGCACCGGATCGGCAGGGGCGAGCCAGGGGGCGACGAGGGCGGCGAGTGTGAGCACGATCACGATCGTCAACCCGACGAGAGCCGAGCGATCGCGGACCAGGCGGAGCCAGAGGCGTGGCGCTTGCATAGGCATCTCGACTACGTTACTCGGAACTCGAGCGCCAAATCAAGCGGATCGGACCGTGAACCCCGGCACTCGCTACACGCTCGTCCTGGGCGGCGGCGGGATGAAGGGTCTCGCACACGTGGGTGTGCTCGAGGCCCTACTCGAGCGCGGGCTCAAGCCGACCCACATCGTCGGCTGCAGCGTCGGCTCCATGGTCGGCGCCGCGTGGGCCTCCGGGAAGAGCATCCCGGAGCTGAAGGACATCGCGATCAATCTCAAGCGCAAGGATGTGTTCCAGATCGCGCACGCCGACATGGCGTTCAAGCGCATGCGCTCGCCCGCGCTGTTCCGGCGCGAGCCGCTGGCGCAGCTCATCGCGCGCCTGGTCGGCGACGTCCGGTTTCAGGATCTCGACGTGCCCGTGATCATGAACACCGTGGACATCAATTCCGGCATGCAGGTGCTGTGGGGGCTGCCCGGCCTCGACGACATTCCGGTGGCCGACGCCGTGTTCGCCTCGTGCGCGCTGCCGGGCTATCTGCCGCCACACGAGATTCGCGGGCGCTTCTACGTGGACGGCGCGACACTCGACAACCTGCCGGTCGCCGCGGGGCGCGCCATGGACGGCGAGCTGATCTTCGCCGCCGACGTTTCGGCTTCGAGCACGCTGCGCGGCGATACCCAGGAAGAGGGGTTCGCCGCCGTCTTCGGCCGCGCGACGGAAATCGCGATGCAATCGGTGCTCGAGGTGCGGCTGCGCCACTGGAGCACGCCGCCGGTCTTTTACATCCATCCGCGCGTCGAGCACATCTCGATGTTCAACTTCGACAACCTGCGCGAAGTGGTGGAGGAAGGGTACCGCGCGACGATCGAGGCGTTGAACCGGCCGGCCTCCTGGCCCCAGCTGGGAGACGACGGGGTCTACCCCAAGCGCCGCGTGCTGGTGCACGTCGAGCCCGACCGCTGCATCGGCTGCGGCGCCTGTCTGTTCCAGGGTCCGCCGGGGCTGTTCGTGCTGGACAACGATCGCAAGGCGGTGGTCACCCAGCCCGAGCAGGAATGGTCGCCCGGCGGCGGTGCGTTCATTCGACACTGCCCGACCTATGCGATCAGCGCCCGGCCGATCCTGGATACGGCGGAAATGAGAAAATCGGGATAGCCCGAAGTCAGAAGACGACACCCAATCCAAAACCGACAAACGAGCTGCCCTGATCAACCATCGCTGAAGGGAATCTCGGAGTAGCGGGAGTTGCCATCCGACGAAACTGCCGGACCTGAGCCCGAATGGCCAGGAACAGGCGGCTGAGAATGAGCCGATGATATCGCGCATCGCCAAGGATGCCGACAGGCAATCTTGACCACCTGACTTCACTGGCGATACCGCCGCGGCTGTACCAGTCCCACAGGCGCCAGTGGGCGACCTGCATTGCTGGCCCGATCCCGAACTGGATACCCGACCGCTCGTATGAGAAGAGCGTTCCCACGAAGGATGCGGAGTACGATAACCTCGTTTGTGCGTAGTCCATGCTGCTCAAGAATCGCGCTCCAGCGGTCGAGCCTTTCGATATCCCGCCAGCAAGGATCTCGACGGTGACGTGACCACGCAGATGGTACTGAATGGCCACAAGACTGGGAAGCAGGCTGGTCGACTTCGTCACCGGAGTCGGAGGACCAAAGGGATACTCCGGAGCGACCCACCCCCTCGCGCGGAGCGTACGTTCGAAACTCCCCCACGGCCCACTGGTAGCGAACGCCGCTGCGGGAAACAGGCTGACTGACAGCCGCCAGGCGCGCCAGATCGAGTCTTCCTGCAATCGGCACTCGGACCGTCGCAGGCGACGCCTGATTTCCCGCTCGGAGAACGCTGCCCACGCCACCTTCAGGGCGCCTGCCGAATCCCGTTTCCAGAAAACTGAGAGATTCCCCGACACGGCGTCCGGAGTGCGGCTCGCATAGTTGATGTGAGCCGCGTACGAGAGGCGCTCGCGAGCGCTGCCCCGGCACAACTCCAAGGCGCCGTCCCTCCCGAACGAGAAGTCAGCCGAGATCGCTTCGGGCACAAGCTGAACCAGGTAGTGCGCGATGGCGTCGCGCCCCCGAATCGAGTCTCCCCCCAGGGAAATCAAGAGCGCATCTTCCGCAAACACGGCCGCCATGCCAGATGTGTCGCCAGCCCGCGCGGCGGAATCGAACGCGGCTCTCACTTGCCAGGTCGCCTGATCGATGGGTACGAGGTGACGGCGGGCGGGAGCGACCGGACTACCCGGGGGACCTGAGATCTGACTCGCGGGGGAGCAGGCCAGCACGACACCTGATACAACCGACGACCAACGACCCTTGCGCATGCCGGTCTTGTCCGGAGTGGACGGCGCTTGGGAACCTATCTCCCGATCAGGCCCGCCGGAACTCCTCATCGATCCGCATCAGGTCCCGACTCACCCGATCCCAATTGTAGTACGTCTCGACCGCGCGCCTCCCGGCGGCTCCCATGTGGCGGCGCAGCGGTTCGTCCGCCAACAACCGGTTGATTGCGGCCGCCACGGCCGCCGGCTGCTCGGGGTCGACCAGCAGTCCCGTCTCGCCGTCGCGCACCGCATCGGGCACGCCGCCCGAGCGGCCGCCCACGACCGCGATCCCCGACGCCGACGCCTCGACGAGCGAGATGCCGAAACCTTCGACCAGAAGATCGTGATAGCGCGACGCTCCGACGTAGAGATCGGCGGCGTTGTAGAGCGCCGGGAGATCCTCGTCCGCGACGAAGCCCAGGAACTTCACCGCGTGGCGCACCCCGGCCTGCCCCGCGATCTGCTCCAGCTCGGTGCGGCGCGGGCCTTCACCGGCCACGGCGTAGCGCACGCCCGGGTGCGCCGCGCGAATCGCGGGGAGCGCGCGGATGACGGTGTCGACGCCTTTGTGCCACTCGAGGCGCGCCACCGTGAGGATCCAGGGGCCGCCGTCGAGGCCGTGCTTGGCCCGCACCGCACGCGGATCAATTCCCGGGCGGAACTGCGTCGGATCGGTGCCCAGCGGCACGACCTGAACCCGCGCCGCGAGATCGGGCCGCCCCAGGAGCTCATAGACCGCGCGCGCCAGATTCCCGGTCCAGGTGCTGTTCGCCACGAGCACCGTAGCCCGCGCCGCGAGACCGCCGGCGGTCCAGCGTTTGAAGCGGCTGCGGCGGATCTTGGCGTCGAGCAACAGCAGCTCGGTGCCGTGCACCACGACGCCGTACGGGATGCCGTGACGGCGCGCGAGCCACCACGCCGGATACCCCGCCGGTTTCAGCTCTCCGCACCAGGTGAAGCTGAACCGGTGACGTCGCGCCAGCCGTCCGGCACGCATGCTCCAGAGCGCGAGCCCATTGATGGTGCGTAACCGCGTGGCGCGGATACCGGCCCGATCGATGATCTGCGGGAACCGTCCATCGCTCTCCCCGCTGTCCGGATACGACCCGGTGGAGACGACCAGGGTGTGGGGGGGGTATCGCAGCGCCAGCTCGCCCATCATGCGCGCGATGCCGCCGCCGTGCGGAGGAAAATTGAACGTCAGGAGGAGCGTGGAGCTCAAGCGACTTGGGCTTCGATCTCCCGGAGATCCCGTATCACGCGGTCCCAGTTGTAGTAGGTCTCCACCGCCTTGCGTCCGGCCTGGCCGAGGCGCCGCGCGAACAGCTGATCGGCGAGGACGCGCCCCAACGCGGTGACGACGCCCTCGGCGTCGTCGGGATCCACGACCAGCCCGGTCTCGCCGTCGTGGACCGCTTCGGCCAGTCCGCCGCTCCGACCCGCGATCACCGGCAGCCCGCACGCCGCCGCTTCGGCCAGGGCGACACCGAAGCCTTCGACCTGCACCCGCTTGTCGGTGCGGGACACGCCGAGGTACACCTCCGCCGCGTTGTACAGCGCGGGCAGGTCGGCGTCCGGTACGGGGCCCACGAAGCGCACGGCGTCCGCGATGCGCAGCGATTCGGCGAGCTTGCGGTAGGTGTCACGTTTCTTTCCCACACCGACGATCGCATAGTGGAGGTCGATGCCCTCCTTGCGCACGCGGGCCACCGCGCGCAGGGCGGTGTCGATGCCCTTGTAGGGCTCGAGCCGCGCCACGGTGAGCGCCCAGCGGCCGCCATTCAGTCGGTAGCGCGCGCGCACGTCCTTGGGATCGATCCCGGGGCGGAATTGCTCGGGATCGGTGCCGAGCGGAACCACCTTCACGTTTTCCGCGAGCGGGTCCAGCCCCAGCTCGCGCAGCACCTTCTGCGCCTGCTCGCGCGTCCAGTTGCTGTTGGCCACGACCGCCACCGCCGAGCGCAGCAGCGCCTTCGCGGACTTGCGCGCGAACGGCGTGTGGTGGATGGCGTGCAGCTCTTTGAGCATGTCGCCGCCGTGCACCAGCACGCCGTAGCTCGTGCCGACGCGCTCATGCGCCCACTTGGCCGGATAGGTGGCGGGACGAATCGAATCGGCCCAGGCGAAGCGCGGTTTGTGGGTCCGCGCGAGACTCACCACCCGGCGCGACCAGAACAGCAGCCCGGCGAACCCCTTCAGCGATCGCGACGCGAGCGGCAGCCGGTCGATACTGGTGGCGGCGTAGCGCGCGTCGATCTCGAGCGAATCGCGGTGCTGCCCGGTGGACACCAGCAGCTCGCCGCTCGGGTAGCGGCGCGCGATCTCCCCCATCAGGCGGGCGATGCCGGTGACGATGGGCGGGAACTCGTCGGTCAGCAGAAAGGTCTTGGCCATCACGCGCTTCGTTGAAGGTCCCACAGCCGGGCGTACTTGAGAAACACGTTCACCCCAGCGAGCCCGCACAAGACGAGCCCGCGCCACCCCTCCAGCACGCCGAGCTGGAGCACGTAGGTCCGAAAGAACTGCCAGGGCGGTCGCAGCACGACATCGCGCACCCGGGCCCGGCGGCCCGCGTCCCGCATGTCCAACGCACCCCATTCCGCGTACAGCACCAGCTTGCGCACGTGGTGGGCGAGGTCGCGATAAGGCGTGTGCTCCAGCGGATGCGTCAGACGACCGACGTCCGCCACCGGCTCCAACCCCTCGTGCACCCGCTTCTCCACGAAGCGGCGGTCCCGCTGAAACACCCGGACCGCCCAGGAATCGCCCCACCCCGCGTGCCGCATGCGCCGGCCGAGATAGACGTTGTTGCGGCGCACCGCGTAGGCGGCATGTCCGCCCGTTCCTTCCACCAGCCGCTCCAGCTCCCCGGCCAGCTCGGGCCCCACGCGCTCGTCGGCGTCGAGCGCCAGCACCCATTGGTTTCGAGCCCGCTCGATGGCGGCATTGCGCTGCGCGGCGATCGTGACGTCCGGGACTTCGAGCACCGTCGCGCCCGCGGCCCGGGCTTCCGGTACCGTTCCATCGGTCGAGCCGCCGTCGGCCACGAGCACCTCGTCGACCCATGCAAGGTGCCGCACGCACGCGCCGATCTGCCCTGCCTCGTTCCGCGTGGGGATGACGACCGTGAGCGGGGCCGGCATGACGTTCTGAACTCTACACGTGGTCGTCGGCCGAGAGCAACGGGCAACGTGCCACCGCTTCCCGGTACACCGTCTCGGTACGCTGCGCCGTACGCTCCAGGGTGAACGACTGGCGCACCATCGCCCGCCCCGCGTGGCCCAACCGATCGGCCAGGGCCGGATCGCCCAGCAGGCGGCTCAGCCGCTCGGCCCAGGCGCGCGCATCCCGGGGCGGCGCCAGGAATCCCGTCCGGCCGTCGATCACGAGCTCGGGATTGCCGCCCACGGCCGAGGCCACGACCGGCAATCCCAGCGCCATCGCCTCGAGCAGCCCCTGCGACAGTCCCTCGATTGCGGACGGGAGCGTCGCGACGGCGGCCAGGTGATAGAACGCGAGCGGGCGCTCTGTAAACGGTACGAACACGGCGTGATGCCGCTCGGGCAGTGCCGCCGCGAGCGCCGCGAGCTCGGCGTCCTGCTCGACCCCGATGCAGGCGACCGTCACCGGCCGCTCGATCATGACCGCGGCACGCAGCAGGACGTCCTGCAGTTTCCGGCGCGCCACACACACGATCACCGGCCGGCCCCCCGGATCGCCCAGGGCGGCGCCGGCGGCCGCCACGTCCTTGGGCGGGATCGGGGCGTCGAGGCGGGCGAGATCGACCCCGTTGGGAACGACCCGCAGCCGCGCCGTCGGGTGGCCGCGACGCGCCAGCGCCAGCGCCACAGCCCCACTCACCGCGATCGTCCGGTCCCCCGTGTGGCCCACCGCCCAGAGCTCGACCGGAGATGTGAGCGGCATGGTACGGCGCGTCACGACGAACGCCGCGGGCAACCGTCCCCGCCAGCGCAACCACGTCAGCGCGCGCCGGTCGCGTGTCGCGTGACTGTTCACGACGCTCACGCGCTCGCGCACGATCACCGCCGCCAGGGCGCGCACCAGGCGCGCGAGACGACCAAAGTCGAGCGGCACCACCGAGAGGCCCGCGTCCGCCGCCTGCCGGGCCAGCAGCGATTCCGACCGGCAGCCCACCAGGACGCGATGACCGCGTCGCGCCAGGTGCTCGCTGAGATTGAGGATGGATTGGGTCGAGCCCGCGCCGTCCCCCTGATGCGTGAGCTGCAGAATCGTCAGCCGGGGGTCGCGCATGCGACGAAGCTAGTGCCGTTCCAACCGGTCGGCTCGCGGATCGCACGCAATTGTACTAACGGGTTGGAACGGCACTAGTTATACTGTGGCCCCGATGCACATTGCCGTGGTTTCGCATCACCGTCTTCCGGTGAAGGGCTACGGCGGGACCGAGCGGATCGTGGTGGCGCTCGTGCGTGGGCTCGCGGAGCTGGGGCATCGCGTCACGCTCATCGCGCAGCCGGGGACCAAAATCCCCGAGGCGTCGGTCGTCGAAGTGCCGGCGCCACGCTTGCGCGATCCGGCGCTCGATCTCGCCCCGCTCGTCCCGAGAGACGTCGATGTCGTCCACGCCCACTTCCCGGTGCGGCGGCTCCCCGGCAGCTTGCCGTTTCTCCAAACGATCCATGGCAACCTGAAGCAGGGCGAAGCCGCGCCGCCGCACGCCGTGTTCCTCTCGAAAAACCACGCGACCCGAAACGGCGCCACGGCGTTCGTGTACAACGGGCTCGATCCGGGCGAGTTCCGCTTCCAGGCGAAGAAGCACGATTACGACTTCTTCATCGGACGGTTGCACAGCGCCAAGGGCTATCACTGGGCGATCGAAGGCGCGAAACGCACCAATCGACGGCTGATGCTGGCGGGCGGTTGGCGACCGAGCTTCTCCACGCGGATCCGCTTCGTGGGCGAGGTGGATGACAAGAAGAAGGTGGAGCTGCTGGCCGGGGCGCGCTGTCTGTGGATGCCGGCCCTGTGGGACGAGCCGTTCGGGCTCACGACGATCGAAGCCTTGTTCTCCGGCACGCCCGTGCTGGCCACCAAGCGTGGCGCTCTCCCCGAGGTGCTCACGAGCGATGTCGGGGCCCTGTGCGATACACTCGACGAAATGGTGGAGGCGTCGCGCACCATCGCGTCGCGCCAGCCGGAGGTCTGCCGTGCCCACGCCGAGCGGCACTTCACGCATCGGGTGATGGCGCAGGCGTACCTGCGGGTCTACACCCACCTGTGCGACACAGGGGAGCTGCCGGCGGGCGTGGCGTCGCCCTGGATCACCTGATCACACCAGTTTGTAGTTGCGAAACTCGAATACTCGCACCCCCGTCAGCCGCTCGATCCAATCGGATAGATAGAAGCGCACGTACTCGGGTCGGAACTGCCGCGGCCCGAGACGCCGCTCGGCGTCCACCAGACGTTCCCGAATCCACTGCTCCGCCACCCGCGGATGGGCCCCGGTGAACCGCTTGAGCAGGGGCAGCCATTCGAGATACCCGCGCTCCTGCTCGCGCGCCGAGCGTTCCTTACTCCAAGGGTAGATCGTCTTCGAAATCTCGAGCTTCTCTTTGATGGCCCGCGCCGGTCGGGCCCAGCCGTAGTGGAATATGCATGCGTCGGTGGGACGGGCGCGGATTTTCCGGAAGTCCGGACCGACCCGGAATCCCTGCGCCCCCTGGTAGGGCCGGATGTCCTTGCCCAGCCGGATGCAGCGTACCTCACGCCGGTACCAGCGGCGATTCGTGGCGATCAGGTCGAAGCCACCGTAGAAATGGAGATAGCGGACCAGCAGCCCTTCCACCCGCTCGTCCGCATCCCATTCGGCCGTCTTCTCCTTGAGCAGGCGCGCGCCGTCTTCGTGCAACACTTCGTCGGCCTGGATGTAGATGCCCCACCTGCCCCGGCAGGCCTGGATCGCCCGCTCGGTCTCCTCCGAGATCATCATGTTCCGCCTGGTGAAGTCCCACACGCGATCGATGATCCGGACGCGCGGATCTCCGATCGAAGCGACCAGATCGCGCGTGTCGTCTTCGGACGCGCCGACGTTTACCACCACCTCGTCGCACACCTCGAGCACCGAGCGGATGGCGGGGACGATGGGAAAGTCGAGCTTGATGGCGTTCCGGACGAGCGTGAAGCCCGACAGCATCAGGCCGGCGTTCCGAATTGGAGGTTGTAGAGCCGGCGGTACATGCCGTCGCGCCCGAGCAGCGCGTCGTGTGTGCCGCGCTCGACAATGCGCCCTTCGGCCAGCACCAGGATCTGGTCGGCGTGCTGTACGGTCGTGAGACGGTGCGCGATGACGAACACGGTGCGGTGCTGCATCAGGCGGTCGATCGCCTCCTGCACGAGCCGCTCCGACTCCGTGTCGAGCGCGCTCGTCGCCTCGTCCAGAAGCAGGATCGGCGGGTCCCGCAACAGGGCGCGCGCGATCGCGATACGTTGGCGCTGTCCGCCGGACAGCCGGGTGCCGCGCTCCCCCAGGACGGTCTGGTATCCATCGGGGAGCCGCTCGAGGAACTCCGCCGCGTTGGCTGCGCGGGCGGCCGCCCGCACCTGCTCGAGCGACACGTCGGTCTTGCCGTAGGCGATGTTCGCGAGCGCGGTGTCGTTGAGGAGCACCGTCTCCTGCGACACGATCCCCATCAGGGACCGGAGCGACGCGCGCGTGTAGCGAGTGATCGGCACGCCGTCGAGGAAAATGCCCCCCTTGGTCGGCTCGTAAAACCGCGGCAACAGATCGACCAGGGTCGTCTTCCCCGCGCCCGACGGGCCCACGATCGCCACCACGTCGCCGCGGCGCACCTCGAGGTCCACGTCGCGCAGCACCGCCGCGTCGTGGCCGTAGGCGAACGAGACGCCGCGGTACTCGATCCGCTCCGCGAAGCGCGCCGCCGTTTCTCCCGGGCGCGCCGCCTCTTCAGAGGGGAGGTCGAGAACCTCGAAGACGCGGTCGGCCGCCGCGGTGGCTCCCGCCATGATGGCGGGGTAGTTGGAGATCGACTTGATGGGCGAGTTCAGCCGCAACGCCACGATCAGGAAAGTGATCAGCTCCTCGGGTCCCAGCCCGCGCGTGGCGGACAGCGCCAGCAGCGTGCCGTACCAGAGGATCGCCACGATCATCACACCCGCGAACACTTCGCTCACCGGGCTCGTCAGACTCGAAAAGCGCTGCGCGCGCAGCACCCGCTTCATGTACCGGTCCGCCATGGCGGCGAAGCGGTTCTGCTCGAACTGCTCCGCCACGTACGCGCGGATCAGCTTCACCGAGCTGACCATTTCACTCACGTGCCCCGTCAGCTCGCCGCGCTCGGCCGCCACCTCCCGGGAGCGGCGCCGCAGCCGCCGGACCAGTGGCCGGATCACGAACAACAGCACCGGCGCGAACGCGAGCGCCACCAGCGTGAGGCGCGGCGACAAGCCGAACATGATCGCGAGGTACACGACCATCATCACGCAGTTCTGCAGCAACGACCACAGGGCGGCGCTGATCGCCGTCTTCACCTGGTCCGCGTCGGTGATCAGCCGGGCCACGGTCTGGCCGGCCTTGGTGCGCTGGAAGTAGCCAAGCGACAGCGTTTGAAGATGCGCGAACAGGCGCACCCGGAGGTCCCGCACCACGCCTTCCTGGATCTTCACGGACCAGTAGGCGCCGACGTATTCGCAGACGTTCTTCAGAACGAGCGTCACGAGCAGCACGACGACGACGTTGCGCAACGCGACTTCGGGCGCCCCCCCCGGGAGAAACGGCCCCGCGATCTTGGCGAGCAGCGCCTGAATGGCGGAGCCGCCCTGGGCGACGATCGCCGGCTGATGGAACAGCGTGCGCAGGAAGGGGATCATCAGGACGAACGTGAAGCCGTCCAGCGCGGACGCGACGATGGTCGCCGTGATCGTGGCGACCACCAGCCGGGTGTAGGACCGCACCAGCTCGACCAGACGGGCGCTGCGGCCCATCTAGTGCCGTTCCAACTTGATTCGCCAACATGCCGAAAGCAGCGTACACAGGCTGACGGCCATTACGGGTTCCGATGACTTGGCGCGAACGGTTGGAACGGCACTAGCGACCTCCGCGAGACGCGCGTCGAGGTGTGAGCAGCGCCACCGGCAGGATCATTTCCTCGGGCGTGACGCCGCCGTGCAGGAACGAGCCCCGATAGCGCGCCTGGTATTCGCGCAGCTTGGTGGGATACACGAAGAACCGGTCGCCGGTCGCGAGCAGCAGCCGGACGCCCAGACCGAGCTGTGGCAGCCCCCACGCCTTCAGGTCGTCCACGGCGATCGCCGCGTCCGCGTCCTCTGCCCGGAGATCTTCGCCGAACTTGTAGCGCAGGTTGGCCGTAGCGTCCCGCTTGGCGAACACCGTGGCCGGGGTCTGGCAGTGGATCGAGCCGTGGTCGGTGGTCAGGAGCACCGGCACGCCGCGTCGCTCAGCTTCCTGGAGCGCCGCAAACAGGGCGGAGCGCTCGAACCAGGTCCGCGTCAACGCGCGCAGCGCGGCGGCGTCGCGCGCGACTTCGTAGAGAATGGCGCTCTCCGAGCGGCCGTGGGTGAGCAAGTCGATGAAGTTGAACACCAGGGCCGTGACGCCGTCCTGCGCCAGATGGGCGGGCAGACGCCGCAACAGATCTGCGCCGTCGGCCGCCGAAAACAGCTTCTCGTAGCGCACGGGGATCGGTCGGCCGAGAAGTTCCTCGAGCTGCTCGGCCAGCAGCGGCTGCTCGTGGGCGTTCAGGCTCTCCTCGTCCGAGGGCTGGCCCCACCAATCCGGATGCCGCGCCGCGATCTCCATCGGGAACATGCCGGAGAAAATCGCGTTGCGCGAAAACGGCGTCGCGGTGGGCAGGATGCTGTAGTAGTAGGACTCCTCGACGTCGAACAGCGGCGTGATCAGGTCGCGCAGCATCTCCCACTGGTCGAGTCGGAGGCAGTCCACCACCACGAACAGGGCACGGCTCGACGATTGCAGAACCGGCACCAGGAACTCGGCGCCGACATCCACCGACAGCGGCGGGCGATCGCCTTCGGGGTGGGCAAGCCAGCGGGGGTAGGAGTGGCGAATGAATTCCACGAAGTCTCTGCGCAACCCGCCCTGGAGCGAGGCCAGAGCCTCCGAGAGGCCCGGCTCGTTCCCCGCCGAGAGCCGCACCTCCCACCGCACCAGCTCCACCACCAGCTCGATCCATTCGCGCCAGGCGAGCGTGCCGCCGCGCCGCGCCTCGAGCTCGCGGAATCGGGTCACGAAGTCGCGCGCCAGCCGCTGCTGTCGGATGCGATCGCCCTCGATCAGCCTCGTCACGACGGAGAGAATCTGGCGCGGATGCACCGGCTTCACGAGGTAGTCGTCCACCTCGACGCCGATCGCGTCGCGCAACGTGCTGTCCGCTTCGCTCTGCGTGACCATCACGACGGACATGGCGGGGTCGATGGAGCGGATTTCGGCGAGCAGCTCGAGACCACGGCGGCCGGGCATCTGCTCGTCCAGCAGCACGACCGAGAACGGCTGGCGGCGCAGCAGCGCCAGCGCGTCGTCGCCGTGCGCGGCCTGCTCGACGGCGAACCCTTGCTCTTCGAGAAACCGGCGATGGGCGGCAAGGCCGTCCACCTCGTCGTCCACCCACAGGATGGTCTTCGGACGGGGCATCGAACACGAAAATTAGTCCCGCTGGCGGAGCCGGGCAACGCATCCGTACCTTTGCCCGCGTGTCGTGCTTTCTCCTCGTGCGCTTCAGCTCCATCGGCGACGTGCTGCTCACCACCCCACTCGTGCGCGCCCTGCGCGCCCGCCATCCCGACGCGCGACTGGTGTTCGTCACCAAACGCGCCATGGCGCCGCTCGTCAGCGCGAACCCGCACCTGTCCGAGATCGTCGCACTCGAGCCGGGTGAGCCGGTGCGCGCGCTGGCGCGTCGGTTGACCGCGCTCGACCCCACGCGCGGCCTCGACCTGCACGGCAGCCTGCGCAGCGCCGCGCTGCGACTCCTCGTGCCCTGTTCCTGGCGCGGCTACGCCAAGCGCAGGGTCGTCCGCGGCCTCCTCGTCTCCACCAAGATCAACCTGTACGGCCGACCGGTCCCGGTCGCGGAACGGTATTTCGCAGCGGCCCGCGGCCTGAGTGTGAGGCCCGACGGCGGTCCCCCCGAGTTCTTCGTGGACGCCGCGGCGCGCGAGCGCGCCGACCGTTGGCTCGGTGAGCACCACCTGACCGGGCGGCCGCTCGCCGTGCTGGCACCCGGCGCGGCCCATTTCACGAAGCGCTGGCCATCGGAACGCTGGGTGGCGCTGGCGCAACGGCTTCGGGCGGATGGCTACGCCGTGGCGGTAGTCGGCGGTGAAGACGATCGCCGCGCCGCGCAACCGCTCGCGCCGTACGCCGAGATCGCGACCGGTGATTTTTCGCTTCAGGAAACGGGGGCGTTGCTCGCCCGCGGGCGCATTCTCGTGTCGGGTGACACCGGTGTCATGCACATGGCGACCGGCGTCGGCACGCCGGTCGTGGCGTTGTTCGGTCCCACCGTCGAGCAGTTCGGGTTCTTCCCCTACTCGTCCCGGTCGGTCGTGCTGCAGCGGTCCCTCGATTGCCGCCCGTGCTCCACGATGGGGGGGCCACGCTGCCCCATGGGACACCACCGCTGCCTGGACGACATCGCTCCGGAGGAGGTCGCCGCCCTCGTGGCCCGGCTCGTCGCGTGACCGCCCAGACGGCGAGCGAGGTGCTGCTCGTGGGCCTCGTGGCCGAGGCGGAGCGGGGACCGACGCGGGACGGGCTGTATGCGCTGTGGCTGGTGCTGCGCGTCGCGGAGTCCCTCCTGCCACCGTATCCCGTGAGCCTCAAGAACCATCGGCGCCGGCTCCAGGCGCTCGAGGCCCGTCTCGGGGGGCTCGCGTTGCCGGCCCCGCTGAAGCGGGCACTCTCGGCTGCGCGCACTCAGCTCGAGCCCGGCACCGCCGCCGCGGCCGCCGTGGCCCTGGGCCAGCTGGTGGCTCCGGCGCGGGACGTGCTCGGCAAAGATGCCGCCGACGCCGTGCAGGCGGCGACGATCGAAGCACGCCACGCTCGCGTACATTAAGGAGCCATGTCCACGCACCGGTTGCCGCGGCGCCCGTCGCTCGAATCGCTGGTGCAGCGAGTCGACGCGCATCGGCCCGGCGACGTGCCGCCCGATACCATTCCGACCGGCTTCCCGTCGCTCGACAAGCTCCTGGGCGGCGGGTTGCGACGCCGGGACCTGGTGGTGTTGGGCGGCGACGTGGGGTCGGGAAAATCGTCGCTCGCACTGGGAATCGCCTTGCGCGTGGCCCGGCAGGAGCTCGGCGTCGCACTGCTCTCGGGCGAGATGGACGAGGAACGGCTGATGGAGCGCGCGCAGGCGATCGAGGGCCGCCTTTCCATGGACGAGCTTCGATCGGCCCAGTTGAGCGACCAGATGCGCGCCGGGATCGGCGCCCCCGCGGTGCGCCTGCGCGGCCTCCCGCTGACGCTGCTACCGCTCGCGGCGGCCGATCTCGAGACCGCGCTGGCGCGACTCGAGCGGCTCGACCATCTGGCCCTCGTCGTGATCGACTACCTGCAGCTCGTGCCGCCTCCGGTGGGCAGCAGCGGCGGTCAGGACGAGGAGATGGCCGCGGTGCTGCGGCGCTTCAAGGCGCTGGCGCTGGAACGGGAAGTGGTGCTGCTCGTCGTCGCTCAATTGTCGCGCTACGCGCCGGGACGGACCAATCCGCGTCCGCACCTCGACGACTTCGGACATCTGGGGGCTGTCAAGCAGCACGCCGACCTGGTGCTCGGCCTCTACCGCGAAGAGATGTACCATCCGGGATACGGCGTGGATGGAGCGACGGAGCTATCGGTGGCGAAGAACCGGAATGGACCGACGGGATTCGTGGATCTGTACTTCTACCGCCGCTGGATGCGATTCGAGGACATGCTGGACCCTGCTTGACCCATGGGCACCCGTGGCGGGGGCGGACGGTCAAGTTGTAGCTTGCAGGTAGCGAGGGCGCCATGGCCGGTCACAGCAAGTGGAAGCAGATCAAGCGGAAGAAGGCTGTCACCGACGCCAAGCGGGGCGCGCTGTTCACGCGGCTGATCCGCGAAATCACCATCGCCGCCAAGGCTGGGGGCGGTGATCCCAGCGGGAACCCCCGCCTCCGCACCGCCATCGACGCCGCCAAAGCCGAGAACATGCCCTGGGACAACATCGACCGCGCCATCAAGAAAGGCACGGGCGAGCTGGAGGGCGTGCAGTACCAGGAAGTGACCTACGAAGGCTACGGCCCCGGTGGCGCAGCGATTCTGATCGACGTCACGACCGACAATCCCAACCGCACCGTGGCGGAGATTCGCCATCAGTTCTCGCGCCATGGCGGCAACCTCGGCGCCGCCAACTCCGTGGCGTGGATGTTCGATCGCAAAGGGCAGATCGCACTCGACGCGGCCACGGTCAGCGAAGACGCGGCGATGGAAGTGGCGCTCGAGGCGGGCGCCGACGACCTGGTGAAGGACGGCGACACGATTTTGATCACCACCCCGCCCGCCCGCCTGCACGCCGTCGGGGACGCGCTCAAGGCGAAGGGCCTGACGGTGCAAAGCGCGGAAATCGCGCTGCTGCCGAAGAATACGGTGAAGGTCGACGGCGGGGATGCCAAGCGGCTGCTCACCTTGATGGAAACGCTCGAGGAGATGGACGACGTGTCGAAGGTGTTCTCCAACTTCGACATCGACGCCGATGCCATGGCCGAGGTCGGCGGGTGACGTGAAGATCGTCCTGGGGATCGACCCGGGTACCTCGGTCACCGGCTACGGGGTCGTCGAATACGGCAATGGGACGCCGGGGTTCGGGCGACTCGTCGAATGCGGCGTGATTCGCCTGCCCACGCGCAGCGCCCTGCCCCGCCGCCTGGCGGAGCTGCACGACGGAATCACCGCTCTCATCAGGCGCCATCGTCCCACCGCGCTCGCGCTGGAAGACGCTTTCTATCATAAGAACGTGCGCACCACCCTGGTGCTCGGTCACGCGCGCGGCGTCGTGCTGCTCGCCGCCGAGCAGCATCGCCTGGAAATCGCCGAGTACGCGCCCGCGACCGTGAAGAAGACCGTCGTCGGCGCGGGGGGCGCACCAAAGGCGCAGGTCGCCGCGATGGTGGCGCGGCTGCTGCGGCTCAAGCACCCGCCGCGGCCGGCCGATGCGGCGGACGGCGTCGCGGTGGCGTTGACGCACGTGATCCGCGGGTGATCGCTGCCATCTCCGGCCGCCTCGTGTCCAAAGGCGTCGATCGCGTGATCGTCCAGACCACGGGCGGGGTCGGGTACGAGGTCGTCGTGCCGTTAGGCGTGATGGAGCGCCTGCCAGTCGCCGGCGAACCGGTCACGCTCACGACCGAGCTGGTCGTCCGCGAGGACGGCTGGGCGCTGTACGGATTCCTGGAAGCAGACGAGCAGCAGCTGTTCCGGCGACTGCTCACGGTCACGGGGGTGGGCCCCCGGCTCGCGGTGGCATTCCTGTCGACGCTGGGCGCCGAGCGCGGTGCCCGGGCGATTCAGAAAAAGGACATCGGCGCGTTGTCGTCGGTGAGCGGCATCGGCAAGAAGCTCGCCGAACGGCTGGCGCTTGAACTGGGCGACAAGCTCGGCGAGCTTGGGAGCGGTGCACCTGCACCGGTGACCGGGCCGGCCGAGGCGGCGCTGCACGCGCTGGAGCGACTCGGGTACGGCGCGGCCGAAGCCGAGCGGGCGCTGCGCCAGGCGCTCGCCGGCGACGGCGGCGCGGCCGACACCGAGGCTCTGGTGCGCAGGGCGCTGGGCGTGCTTACAACCAAGTAACCCCCATGAATGCGATGACGACCGCCGAATGGATCTGCACCCGTTGCGGGTCCACCAATCGCAAGCTCCTGGTCGCAGGCGTCACGACCGCGCAGGACGCCTGCGTGACGTGTCACGCCAAGCACGAGATCGCGGCGCAAGCGCGTCCGGTGCGGTGGTCGGCGCGGCCGAAAGGGAAATAGGCAGCGGGTGAGTCGCAACGAAGTGACCACGCCCGAGGCGCTCCCTGACGAGCGCCTTTCCGATGTGGCGCTGCGCCCGTCGCGTCTCGACGAGTTCGTGGGCCAGGCCAAGGTCAAGGAATCGCTCCAGATCGCCATCGACGCGGCCAAGCAGCGCAAGGAGCCGATCGACCATGCGCTGTTCTTCGGTCCGCCCGGACTCGGCAAGACCACGCTCGGCTTGCTGATGGCGCGGGAGATGGGCGTGAACATCCGCACGACCTCCGGGCCGGTGCTGGAGCGTCCCGGGGATCTGGTGGGGCTGCTCACCGGACTCAAGCCGGGCGACATCCTGTTCATCGACGAAATCCACCGGTTGCGGCCGGCGCTGGAGGAATTCCTCTATCCCGCCATGGAGGAATTCCGCGTCGACGTGCGCATCGCCGACGGCCCGCACGCCCAGACGATTCCGATGCAGATCGAGCGGTTCACGCTGATCGGCGCCACCACGCGGTTCGGGTTGCTCACGCCGCCGATGCGCGCGCGATTCGGCATCGTCGAACGGCTGCACTATTACCCGCCCGACGACCTCGCCCAGATCGTGAAACGGTCGGCCGGCATCCTCGACGTACCCGCCGACGTGGCGGGGATCGCGGAAATCGCGCGCCGCAGCCGGGGTACGCCGCGCGTCGCCAATCGATTGCTCAAGCGGGTGCGCGACTACGCGCAGGTGCGCGCCGGCGGAACGATCACCGGCCCGGTGGCCGTCGAAGCGCTGCAGCGACTCGACGTGGATGAATTCGGGCTCGATGACATGGATGCCCGGATTATGAAAACGATCATCGAGCAGTTCGAGGGCGGCCCCGTCGGGCTGAGCACCATCGCCGCGGCGGTGAGCGAGGATCCGGGCACGCTCGAGGAAGTGTACGAGCCGTTCCTGATGCAGCAGGGCTTCCTGGCCCGTACGCCGCGGGGCCGGTGCGCAACGCCTGGCGCGTACCGTCACTTTGGCTTCCCGCCACCGGCCCGAAACCCGGCCACCGAGCAGCCGACGATTTTCGACGCCTGATTTGCACGCATCCGACTTCAACTACTCCTTGCCTCCGGAGCTCATCGCCCAGGAGCCGCTCCCCGACCGCTCCGCATCTCGCCTGCTCGTCCTGGATCGCGCGACCGGCGCGGTGGCCCACCGCCGCTTCACCGATCTGATCGAGCTCATCGCCCCGGAAGACGTCCTGGTGCTCAACGCCTCGCGCGTGATCGCCGCCAGACTGCGGGGAAAGCGGGAAGGGGGAAGCGGGATGAGCGGTGGCCCGGCGGAGCTCCTGTTGGTCCGCGAGCTCGCGGACGGGTCGTGGACCGCCATGGGACATCCGGGCGGCAAGCTGAAGCCGGGGCGGCGGGTCCGGTTCGGGCCGGACAGCGAGGTCGAGATCCTCGAGGTCCTGGGCGGTGGCCTGCGACGAGTCCGCTTTGTCGGGACGCTCGACGCCCGCGCCACCATCGCCGAGTATGGCGCCGTGCCGCTGCCACCCTACATCCGTCGCGCCCCCACGCCGGACGATCGCCACCGTTATCAGACCGTGTACGCCGAGCACGACGGCTCGGTCGCCGCTCCGACCGCCGGGTTGCACTTCACCACTGAGCTGCTCGACGCCCTGCGCGCCAAGGGTGTAGCGATCGCGACGCTCGACCTGCACGTCGGTCCGGGCACGTTCAAGCCAGTGGAGGTCGAGGACCTGAGCCGGCACCCCATGCACGCCGAGGCCTACGCAGTGAGCGAGCGGGCGGCGACGACGATCAACGAGCGGCGTCGAGCGGGCGGCCGCGTCTGGTCGGTGGGCACCACCGTGGTGCGGACGCTCGAAACGGTCGCTGATGCGTCGGGGGCGATCCGAGCCGGACGCGGAGAAACGGCGCTGTTCATTCATCCACCCTATACCTTCCGCGCGGTAGACAAGCTGCTCACCAACTTCCACCTTCCCCGCTCCACGCTGTTGATGCTGGTGTGCGCGTTCGGGGGATATGAGGCCGTGATCAGGGCATATGACGAAGCAGTGCACCACAGATACCGGTTCTTTTCGTACGGCGATGCGATGGCGGTGATCTAGCCGCCGCTGCATTATTCACGGCCTCCTTCATCAACATCGCGAGCCCGCTCCTGTCCGATACCTCGCTCTCCCGCCTCACTGCCGCACTCGCCGACCGTTTCGCGATCGAACGCGAGCTCGGACATGGTGGCATGGCCACCGTCTACCTCGCCCGCGACCGCAAGCTCGACCGCATGGTCGCGGTGAAGGTGCTGCGCCCCGAGCTCGCCGCGACCCTCGGGACGGAGCGGTTCCTGCGCGAGATCCAGATAGCCGCCAAGCTGAGCCACCCACACATCCTGCAGCTCTACGATTCGGGGGAGGCCGACGGCCTCCTCTATTTCGTCATGCCGCACGTCGAAGGAGAATCGCTGCGCCAGCGGCTGGATCGCGAAAGTCTATTGCCCGTGGAAACGGCCCTGCGGCTCGCCGCGGAGGCCGCGGGCGCCCTCGATTACGCTCACCAGCAGGGCATCGTGCACCGCGACATCAAGCCGGAGAACATCCTGCTGCACACCGGCCAGGCGATCGTCGCCGATTTCGGGATCGCGCGGGCGATCGACGCCGCGGCCGGCGAAGTGGTCACGCGGACGGCCCTCACCGCCACAGGCGTCGTCATCGGCACCCCACTCTACATGAGCCCGGAACAAGTGGTGGGCGACCCCGTGGATGGCCGCACCGACGTGTACGCGCTGGGCTGCGTGTTATATGAGATGCTGGCGGGAGCGCCGCCCTACACGGGCACGACGGCGCAGGTGGTGCTGGCACGGCACACGGTGGGTCCGGTGCCGTCGGTGCGGAAGAGCCGGGCCGAAGTGCCGGTGGGGCTCGACCGGACCGTGGTCAAGGCGCTCGCCAAGGCTTCCGCTGACCGGTTCGCGAGCGCCGCCCACTTCCGCGATGCCCTGACCGGAGCCGCACCCGCCCCGAAACCTGCGATCCGGTGGCGACTGGGACGGCGGACGGCGACCTCCATCGTGGCCACGCTGGCGCTCGCCACGGGACTCTGGGCGGTCTTCCATCGCCACGCCGCGGCCGCGGTGCCGTCGGTGGCCGTCCTCCCGTTCGTCAACGAGAGCAGCAACCCGGATGATCGGTACTTCGCGTACGGAATCACCGATGAGTTGATCAATGCTCTCGGGCAAATCGCGGGCGTACTCGAGTTCTTCCAGCAGGCGCTGGCACTCGATTCGACCTACGCCCAGGCGTGGGCGGGACTGGCCCAGGCCTACGCCTTCCAGGCAGGATACGGCAGCACGCCACCCGGCGACGCGTTCGCGCTGGCCAAGGCCGCGGCCCTGCGCGCCGTCGCGCTGGATAGTGCGCTGAACCTGCCGCATACCTCACTGGGATTCATCGCCGTCTTCCACGACTGGGATTGGGAAACAGCGAAGCGGGAGCTCGACCGGGCCCTGGCCATCGACTCCATCGAGCCGGCTACGCATCTCTACCGTGCCTGGTACTTCGTGGGTCGAGGGCAGCTCGATGCAGCGGTGGGCGAGATGCGAATGGCGCGACGGCTGGACCCGTTGAATCAGATCTTCAACGCCCGTGTCGGGACCATGCTGAACTACATGCGCCGATACCCCGAGGCCGAAGTCGACCTGCGCCAGGCCATCGCGCTTGACTCCACGAACTCTGAGGCCCGCGGCGATCTGGCCGCCTCGCTGATGCTGCAACATCGGTATCGAGAGGCCTTGGCGAACCTCACGAACGACACGGCGGATGTGCGCCCGTTTCCGCGGATCGCCTACCTTGGCTACGCGTACGGAATGGCAGGCCGGCGCGCGGATGCCCTCGCCATCCAGCGACGGCTCGAGCGGCACGCGCGGCAGCGCTACATCACCCCCGAGGCGTTCGCATACGTCGCGATGGGACTGCGCGACACCGCCGCCGCGCTCGACTGGCTGGAGCGGGGATACCGCGAGCGGTCGTTCTTCATGTGGACGATTGGCGTCGACCCGGTGTACGACCCGGTGCGCGGCTCCGCCCGGTTCGAGCGGATCATTCAGGGCATGGGCCTCGTCGAGCCGCCCGCGGCGACCCCGAGGTAGACGGTGTTCGAGTTCGTGCTCGGAGCGGCCTCCGGTGCCGCCCGCGCCGGCACCGTGACCCTTCCCCACGGCACGGTCGAAACCCCCTGTTTCATGCCGGTCGGCACGCAGGGCACCGTGCGCGCCCTCTCGCCCCACGATTTGCGCGCGGCGGGCGCGCAGATCGTGCTCGCCAACACCTATCACCTGCACGTACGCCCGGGCGAGGACGTCGTGGCCGAGTTGGGCGGCCTGCACCAATTCATGAGTTGGGATCGTCCGCTGCTCACCGACTCGGGCGGGTTTCAGGTGTTCTCGCTCGAGGGGTTCCGGCGCGTCGACGACGACGGGGTCGAGTTCCAGAGTCACATCGACGGCGCGCGACGGCGCCTCACCCCCGAGCGTGCAACCGAGATCCAGTGGACCCTCGGCGCCGACATCGCGATGGCATTCGATCACGTCGTTTACGGTGGCGCGGACGAAGCCACCGCCCGCGATGCGATGGAGCGGACGGTGCGGTGGCTGCAACGGTGCGCGAAGAGACACCAACAATTGTTGGAAGGTGGGAAGGTTGGAACGTTGGACAGTAGCGGCACCCCCTTCCAACCTTCCAACCTTCCAACTTTCCGCCAGACTCTATGGCCCATCCTCCAAGGCGGTGCCTACCAGCCGCTCCGTCTGGAAGCCCTGCACCGAGTGCTGAACCTCGGCGCATGGACCGGTCTCGCCATCGGTGGGCTCTCGGTCGGAGAGCCAAAACCCGTGATGTACCGGACGCTCGAGGAGCTCGAGCCTCGTCTCCCCGCTTCATTGCCCCGTTATCTTATGGGCGTGGGCTTTCCCGAGGATCTGGTGGCGGCAGTGGAGCGTGGCGTGGACCTGTTCGACTGCGTGGCCCCCACGCGGATGGGGCGCAACGGAACGGCGTTCACACCGGATGGCCCGTTGAACATCCGGAATGCCGTCCACCGCACCGCCCGGGAGCCGCTCGACGCGAGCTGTGATTGCGAAACCTGTACCACATACTCGCGCGGTTACCTGCGTCACCTGTTCGCCGCCCGTGAGTTGTTGGGATTGCGTCTCTTGTCGCTGCACAATGTCCGCTACCTGATCCGGCTCGCCGGCCTGATGCGCCAGGCGATCGGGTCGGGCCGCTTCGCCGCATGGGCCGCCGACTGGCGCCAGCGTTACCTCCAACCGGAACCCGCATGACTCCGATTCTGCCCGCCCTGCTGTTCACCCCCTCCGGCCAGGCCGGCGGCGGCCTCAGCGTCCTGTTGTTTCAGGTCGCCCTGATCTTCGGAATTTTCTATTTCCTCATCATCCGCCCGCAACGGCGCCAGCGGGAGCAGCACGCAAAGCTCCTCGCGGGGCTGCAGAAGGGTGACCAGATCGTCACGTCGGGTGGCATCGTCGGCGAAGTTGTCCACTTGAAGGACAACGAGGTCACGATTCGCAGCGGGGAGTCGAAGCTGGTCGTACTGCGGGCCAACATCGCCACCGTGGTGACCCGACAGGGAGCCGAAAAACCCGCGTGAGCCTGCGCCAGCTCCACCTCCTGGGCTCTCCCATGCTGCGGCAGCGCGCCGAGCCGGTCGCTGCGGTGGACGATGCCGTGCGCGAGCTGGTGGACGACCTGTTCGAGACGATGTACGCCGCCAGGGGGGTGGGACTCGCCGCGAACCAGGTCGGCGATATGCGCCGCGTCGCCGTGGTGGATGTCGGCAAGGACGCGCCCGAGCAGCTGGTGCTCATCAACCCGGTGCTCGTGGAACAGGGTGACGAGACGGACCAGGCCGAGGAGGGCTGTCTTTCGGTTCCCGAGATCTTCGGCGATGTCGAGCGGCCGCTCCGCGTCGTGATCGATGCCATGGACCGGAACGGTGCACCGTTCCGCCTGGAGAGCATGGGCTACCAGGCGCGCGCCATCCAGCACGAGATCGATCACCTGGATGGGGTGCTCTTCCTGGACCATCTCTCGGCCGTGAAGCGCAGTCTGCTGCTCTCCAAGTGGAAGCGACTGCGCAAAGGCGAAGCCGGCTACGTGAAGGAGGTGACGCCGGAGCCGGCCGGCGAGCTCTAGGTGGTCGTCGTCTTTTTCGGGACACCGGAGTTTGCCGTGCCTTCACTCCGGGCCCTGGTCGGGGAAGGCTTCGACGTCCGGGCGGTGGTGACCCAGCCCGATCGCCCGCAGGGCCGATCCCGATCCACGCTCGTTCCCTCCCCGGTCAAAATCGCCGCGCAGGCGGAGGGCCTCGACCTGTTTCAGCCGGAGCGCCCCACCGATCCGGCCCTGCTCACGAAACTCCGTCATCTCGCTCCCGACGTGGGCGTCGTCGTCGCCTACGGCCACCTGCTCAAACCCGAGCTGCTCGCCATTCCACGCCGCGGCATGGTCAACGTGCATCCGTCGCTGCTGCCCGCGCTGCGGGGCGCGGCGCCCGTCGAATGGGCGATCCTGAACGGCCTCGAAACCACGGGCGTCACCATCATGCAGCTCGACGCCGGGATGGACTCGGGGCCGATCCTGCATCAGATGCCGCACCGCATCGCTCCCGGTGTGACCGGGGGTGAGTTGTCTGAGCATCTCGCCGAAATGGGGGCGCAGGCGCTGATCGAGGCCTTGGCCTTGTGGGAGCGCGACGGGCTGAAGCCCGTGCCCCAGGACGAGACGCACGCCACGTTCGCTCCCAAGCTCACGCGCGAGATGGCGCGTATCGACTGGACCACGCCGGCCGCCCGCATCGTCCGCCAGGCGCTGGCGCTCGACCCCCGCCCCGGCGCCTGGACCGAACTGGAGGGTCGGGAGATCAAGCTGTTCGAAGCAACCGCCGCCGAAGGCAGCGGACATCCGGGTGAAGTGCTTCAAGCTGATAGCCGATTGCTGATAGCGGGTGGGGATCGGGCCTTGGTGGTGCAGGAAGTCCAGCCCGCCGGCAAGGAGCGCATGACCGCAGTCGACTGGATCCGCGGGCGCGGGGTCCGGGTCGGCCAACGATTCGCGTGAGGCCGCCGCTCCCTCTCCTCCACGCGGTGACCGACGAGCGCATCGCGCGGCGATCCGATCTCGATCAGATTGCCAGGGATCTCGCCACCGCCGGCCCCGAAATGGCGTTTCACGCGCGAGGACGTTCACTCACCGGTCTCGAGCACTACGACTTGTCCATCCGCCTATCCGCCCATCCGCCCATCCGCCTCTTTGTGAACGATCGCCTCGATGTCGCACTCGCCGCCGATGCGGCCGGTGTCCAGCTGCGCGGCGACAGCCTCCCGGTCGCGGAAGCGCGGCGACTGCGGAGCGATTGGTGGATCGGCCGATCGGTCCATTCCCTGAACGAGGCGCAGGCCGCGCACGCCTGTGGGGCCGACTATCTTGTGGTAGGTCCCATGTACGCAACCAGCACCCATCCGGGCTCGACACCTCTGGCCATGGACACGCTGCGCGCCGTCGCTCTCCTCGGGTTGCCCGTGATCGCGATCGGGGGCGTCACCGCCGATCGTGTCGCCGAGCTGCGCCGCGCGGGCGCCCACGGCGTGGCGATGATCCGGGCCTTGTGGGACGCGCCCAACCCGGGAGACGCCGCGCGCGCGATGCTCGCCGCGCGGAACGCCGCATGACCGCCACCACCACGATCGACATCGTCGTCAACGGCGATCGCCGCGCGGTGCCGGCCGACGCGACGTTGCTCGAGCTGCTCCATCTGCTCGAGCTCGATCCCCGCACGGTGGTCGTGGAGCACAACCGCACCATCGTGCGTCGCCCCGATCTCGAACGCGCGCGCATCGCCCCCGGCGATGTGATCGAGCTGGTGCACTTTGTGGGTGGTGGATGAGCCAGGACACGCCGTTCACGATCGGCGGGCGCACGTTCCAGTCGCGCCTGATGGTGGGAACGGGCAAGTACCGCGATAACGACGAGATGGTCCGGGCGATCGAGGCGAGCGGCGCCGAGATCGTCACCGTGGCGGTGCGACGGGTGACCCTCGACCGCGCCGAGCGCGAGGGGATCCTGTACCACCTCGATCCGAAGCGCTACTTCCTCCTCGCCAACACCGCCGGCTGCTACAGCGCGGACGAGGCGATCCGTTACGCGCGGCTGGCGCGCGAGGCCGGTTTCAACGAGTTCGTGAAGCTCGAAGTGATCGGCGACCAGGAAACGCTGCTCCCCGACGTGGCCGGGTTGCTCGAGGCGACGCGCGTCCTCGTGCGGGAAGGCTTCAAGGTGCTGGCCTACACGAACGAAGACCTGATCACCGCCTTGCGGCTCGAGGAGGCCGGCGCGACGGCCGTGATGCCGCTCGCCTCACCCATCGGCAGCGGGCTCGGCCTCCTGAATCCGCTCGGCATCCGCATCATCAAGCGCCGGCTCGGCGTCCCCGTCGTCGTCGACGCCGGGGTCGGCACCGCCTCGGACGCCTGCATCACGATGGAGCAGGGCGTGGACGGGATCCTGATGAACACGGCGCTCGCCGCCGCGCGCGATCCGGTGGGCATGGCGCATGCGATGCGGCTCGCCGTCGCGGCAGGGCGGGCGGCATACCTCGCGGGTCGCATGCCGCGCCGGGAGGTGGCGGTGCCCTCCTCCCCCGCCGAGGGCATGCTGGATTAGCGAAGCGACGGCGGCGCGGCTCGCGGCCCTCGAGATCCTGCGGGCCGTCCACGCCGGCACTCCGTTCGCCGCCGCCCGCGACCGCGCCGTCGACAATCTGTCGCCGCGCGACCGTCACCTGGCTCACGAGCTTTCTGCCGGCGTCCTCCGCACCCGCCGGGCCCTCGACCAAGCGTTGCACATCGACAGCGTCGACGTTCGGCTGCGGGACATCCTCCGTCTCGGCGCCTACCAGCTGCGGCGACTGGATCGCGTCCCGCCCCATGCCGCCGTGTCCACCAGCGTCGAGTTGGCACGTGCCGTGGCGGGCGAGGCCGCGGCGCGGTATGTCAATCAGGCGCTGAGAAAGCTGGCGGGAGGAGGGACGGGGGACGAGGGACGGGTGGGATCCCATCCGGACTGGCTCGTGGCGCGTTGGCGTGAACGATTCGGTGCCGAGGCGACGGACCGTCTCATGGAGTGGAACGACCGGCAACGGCCCCTCGTGCTCCAGCCGATGCGGTGGGATGCTGACACACTCAGGAAGAGATTGGAAGCGGCGGGATATGAAGTGGAGCCGGCTCCGTTCGAGGCAGGACTCTCCCTCTCCCGGACCTCGACCACTCCCCACTCCCCGCTCCCTGACCTTCCGGGGTATGCCGAGGGCGGCTTCATCGTCCAGGATCCCGCTCAGCTCCTCGTGTGCCGCTTCGCGGCTGTGCCGCACGGTGCGAGATTATACGACGCGTGTGCGGCCCCCGGAGGAAAGTCGGTGACGCTGGCCCGGGCCGGCGCCCGTGTCACGGCGGGAGAGGTGCGACGCGAGCGACTCGGCCGGCTCGTGGAAACGCTGCGACGCGCCGGAGTGGCGGTTCCCGTCATCGCCGCCGATCTTCTGGCGGCCCCGTGGCGCCCGGGCTGGTGGGACGCCGTGCTGGTCGACGCGCCGTGTAGCGCCACCGGCACCATGGCGCGTCATCCCGACGCTCGCTGGCGCCTCACATCCGGCGCCATCGACCGCCTGGTGCGACGGCAGGCGAAGTTGCTCGATGCGGCGGCGGCGCTGGTACGACCCGGGGGGATCGTCGTGTACGCGACGTGCTCGCTCGAACCGGAGGAGAACGAGACCCAGGTGGAGGGGTTCCTGCACCATCATCCTGAGTTCGGGCGAGCGCCCGCGCCCGGGGCCGTGCCCGCGGAGCTGGTCACAGCCGCGGGTGATTTTCGCTCGCTGCCCTGGCAACACGGCATCGACGGCGCGTACGCGGCGCGGCTCGAGCGGCGCGACTGATGCGATTCCGGCGCCACATGCCGCCGCTGCGCGAATGGCGGCTGCTGCGATTCCCGCGACCGCGTGTCCCGCCCATCCAGCGGGAGCAGGCCGTGCGCTGGGTATTCTGGCTCGGCGTCGCCGCGTGCGCCGGGTACGCCGTCGCCGCGCTGCTGGTCTTCCACGCTCCCCTCATCGCGCATCGGCGCACCGTGCCACGGGTCCTCGGGTTGTCCCTGGCCGACGCGCGCCGGGATGTGGCCGCGGCGCGGCTCGGCACCATCGACAACGGCAGCGAGCCGCATCCCACGGCGCCGGCCGGCACGGTGATCTGGCAGGATCCGCCGCCCGGGGTCGTGGCCCCCGCCAATCTGCGCGTCGCCCTGGTGGTGAGCGCGGGACCGCCCCGGGTCCCGGTTCCCGACGTCGCGGGGCTCGATGCCGGGCTGGCGCGCAAGCTCATCGCCGCGGCCGGCCTCACGACCAGCCAGGTCGAGTCGGTGCAGGCCGCCGTTCCCACCGGGCTCGCCATGCTGACGCGCCCGGCTGCCGGCGCGACATTGCCGCCCGGGGCGCGGGTCGGTCTGGTTGTCAGCCGCGGCGCGCCGACGATCACCGTACCGGACGTGCTCGGCCTTTCGGCGGCGGATGCGCGCGCCCGATTCGAGCAGGCAGGGCTCGCCCTGGGCGGTGTCACCCGGCGGCGCACCGCGGACGCGACCCCCGGGACGATCGTGGCGCAACGCCCAGCCGCTGGAACGCTGGCCGCCCCCGGGACGATCATCGACATCATCGTGGCCCGGAGCGTCCAATGATGGAGCGCGGGGGGGGAGGCATCCGCATCGCGCCGAGCATGCTGTCGGTCGATCTGGCACGGCTCACGGAGCAGGTGCAGGCGGTACTGGAGGGAGGCGCCGATTGGCTGCACGTGGACGTGATGGACGGCCGCTTCGTGCCGAACCTGACCTTCGGCGCGAGTATGGTGGCGACGTTGCGCCGCCTCACCGACAAGCCGATCGACGTGCATCTGATGGTGGTCGAGCCGGAGCACTACATCGAGCCGATGGCGGACGCCGGTGCCTCGGTGTTGACGTTTCACCCTGAGGCGACGGTGCACGTCCAACGCCAGCTCGCGGCGATCCGACAACGGGGGATGCTCGCCGGCCTGGCCCTCAATCCGGCAGTGCCGTTCGCGTTGGTGGAGGAGGTCGTGGTGGATACCGACTTGCTGCTGGTCATGACGGTGAACCCGGGGTTCGGGGGACAGCGCTACCTCTCCGGATCCAGCGATAAGATCCGGCGCGCGCGGGCCCTGCTCACCGCGCGTCGCTCGCCGGCGTTTCTGGAAGTCGACGGCGGCATTGGCGTCGACACCATCGCCGACGCGCACGCGGCCGGGGCCGATACGTTCGTCGCCGGCCAGGCGGTGTTTGGGAGCGCCGATCCGGCGCGCGAGGTGCGCGAGCTGCGCCGGCGCTGCGCGGTGATCGTGTGATGACGCGACGCGCGTGGACGCTCCTGGCCGGCAGCACCCTCGCGGTGGTGTTCACCGCGGCACTCGTGATCCGGATCCTGCCCGAGATCCAGTTGATCGGCGTCGGATCGCGGGCGCCCGCTTTCGACGCGATAGACCTGCGCACGGGCCGTCCCTCCGGCCTGGCCGAGTACGAGGGCCGGGTCATCCTGCTCAATATCTGGGCGACCTGGTGCCAGCCGTGCCGCGTCGAGATGCCGGCCATCGAGCGCCTGTCGCGTCAGCTCGCCAACACGGATTTCCGGGTGGTCGCCGTGAGCGTGGACGTGGGCGACTCGACCACGGTGAACGCGTTCGTGCGGGAAATGGGGCTGAGCTTCGACATCCTGCACGACCCCACGCAGGTGATCCAGCAGCGCTATCAGACCACCGGCGTTCCGGAGAGCTTTGTGATCGATCGCCACGGGGTCATCGTGAAGAAGGTGATCGGCGCGACGGCCTGGGACAGTCCCGTGAACCAGATCCTGATCCGGCGGCTGCTCGATGAGCGCTGAGCCCCGGCGCGGGCTGTTCCGCAACTGGCCGCTCAAGCTGGCGGCGTTGTTTCTCTCGGTGCTGCTCTACGTGGCGGTGGCCGCGCAACGCCAGGTGACACAGGAGGTTGTCATGCACCTCGAAGTCCGGGTGCCGCGGGGCCGCACGCTCGTGAGCCCGCCGGCCTTGGATACGGTCGTGCTGCGCGGCAAGATCACAGAGCTGCTCCGGCTGCAGTCGATACCCCGGGTGATCGAGCTGACGGTGCCCGAGACCCTCAGCACCGCGACCTGGATCACGACTCTGCCCCCGTCGAGCGTCAAGATCCCGGAGCGATTCAATGTCGAAGTCGCGGACTTTCGGCCGCGCGAGGTGGTGATCCAGCTCGATCCGGTGAGCAGCAAAGAGATCCCCATCGTAGCCCGCGTCACGGTGATCCCCGATTCCGGGCAGGCCTTGGACGGAGGGCTCCAGATCACGCCCAGCCTCGCGCGCGTGGTGGGGCCCGACCGCCTGCTGGCCGCGATCGAGTCGGTGGCCACGGAGCCAACCGCACTCGGTCCGGTGCGCGGGCCGTTCACCGGCATCGTGCCGCTCGATACCACCCCACTCGGCGTGGTCCGGCTCTCGCCGAAGGAGGTCCGGGTCTCGGGCTCCACGACCGGAGTGTTCGAGCGCGTGTTCAATCTGATGCCGATCGAGAGCGGCGCCGGACCCCTGACGGGGTACGAGCTGCGGCCCGCCCGCGCGACGGTGACGGTCCGCGGCTCCGAGGCGGTGATTCAGGCGCTGACCAAGGACAGCATCCGCGTGATCGTGCACCTCGGTGGGCCGGTGAACGACAGCGCCACGGTGCGACTCACGGTGCTGGCCCCGAAGGGTGTCCGCGTTCGCGCGACACCCGATTCGGTGCTCATCGTGCGGCGCCGGAGCGGCCGTGGCTGACGTCGTTCTGGGCATCGAGACTTCGTGCGACGAAACCTCCGCCGCCGTCCTGGTGGGAGGGTCGGCGGGACGCCCGCCCGAGCTGGCCAGCCTCGTGATCCTGTCCCAGGACGTGCATCAGGTGTTCGGCGGCGTGGTGCCGGAGCTCGCCAGCCGCGCGCACCTGGCCGCGCTGCCAGCCGTGGTTGAGCGCGCCCGCGCCGAGGCCGGAGTCTCCTGGAGCGCGATCGACGCCGTCGCGGTGACGGCCGGTCCGGGCCTGGTCGGCGCACTGCTCACGGGTGTCGTGTACGGCAAGGCCCTCGCCTATGCGGGCGATCGCGCCCTGATCGGCGTGAACCACCTCGAGGGACACCTGTTCGCCCCCGCTGTGGAGGACCCCGACCTCGAGCCGCCGTTCGTGGCGCTGCTCGTCTCGGGCGGCCATACCCTGCTGCTCGACGTTCCCGCCTGGGGCCGCTATCGGTTACTGGGGGCGACGCGCGACGACGCCGCCGGCGAAGCATTCGACAAGGTGGCGACCCTGCTCGGTTTGGGCTATCCGGGCGGACCGGCCATCGAGCGACTGGCCGCGACCGGCGACCCCGCACGCTTCAAGTTCCCGCGCCCGATGCGCGATCACGGGTTCGAGTTCTCGTTTTCGGGACTCAAGACCGCGCTGCGATATGCGGTGCACGCCAGCCCGAACCTCGAAGCCGATCGCGCGGACCTGGCCCGTGGTTTTCAGGACGCGGTCTTGGACGTCCTGGTCACGAAGCTCGCCCGAGCCGTCGTCGCCACCGGGTACACCACGGCCGTCCTGGGCGGAGGAGTCGCCTGCAGCCGTGCGCTGTCGGTCCTCGCGGCCGAGCGGTTGCGGGGACAGGCGCGCGTGGCCGTGGCGAGCCCACGCCTCAACGCGGACAATGCCGGCATGATCGCGCGGGCGGGCTGGTGGCGCCTCGCCCAGGGCGAGCGCAGTGATTGGTCGCTCGACGCCCGCGCGGACCTGCCGCTCCCGGGCCTGGAACCCCCGTCCCTCGTCCCCCTTCCCCCTTCCCCCGCGCTTTCATGACCGTCTATCCCCTGGTCTTCCGTCTGGGACCCCTGTCGATCACCGGCTTCGGCATCATGATGATGCTGGCGTTCGTGTGCGCTGGCTGGGCGATTCAGCTCGAGCTGCGACGGCGCGCCCTCGACGAGGAGTTCGCGGCCGATGTCGTGATCGGGGCCGTCCTGGGCGGGCTCATCGGGGCGAAGCTCTGGTACGTCGCCCTCACGGGCGAGTCGCCGTTCAGCCGGGGCGGGTTCGTCTGGTACGGCGGGTTCCTGGGCGGCGTCCTGGGCGTGGTGTTCAACAGCTGGCGCCGCCGCGTACCCATCGCCTTCACGGCCGATCTCGTGGCGCCGGCGCTCACGCTCGGGTACGCCGTCGGCCGGGTGGGCTGTTTTCTGGTCGGCGACGACTACGGTGTGCCGACTGCGTTGCCGTGGGGGATCAAGTTTCCCTACGGACTTCCCGCCACGACCGTGGCCAACCTGTCACAGCTGCACGTGTCGTTCCCGCCGGATACGAATCCGCTGCAGGTCGTCGCGGTGCATCCGACCCAGGTGTATGAGACGGCCCTCATGCTGCTCGCGACGGCGTGGCTCTGGAACCGTCGCGAGCACCGCCACGCGACCGGCTGGCTGTTCGGATGTTACCTGGTCATCGCGGGGGTGGAGCGGCTGGCGATCGAGTTCCTGCGCGCCAAGGACGACCGCGTGCTGCACGGATTCACGATCGCTCAGGTGATGAGCGTCGGAGTGATGGCGGTGGGAGCCGTTCTGGTGGCGCGGCTGCGAGCGCCGTCGACAGCTATCGTGCCGGCGACGTTGACGAAGTCGCGATGACCCGCTTCGGGCGCAGCGTGAGGAAGGCGGCCACGATCGCGCAGATCACCAATACTCCCTGCAACGACAGCGACTGGACCGTCGGATAGATCCCCAGAACCGGCACCCGCAGCCACTGTAACGCCGGGACCACCGTCGTCCCCACGATGCGTCCTTCCTGCAACTCGGCGATCCCTTTCCCCGCGAACACGAACGCCATGTAGTAGAGCAGGGCGCCCGTCACCGCGAAGAATGGCTTCATGGGGAGCCGGAGCCCCAGGCGCAGGATCGCGATGTAGAGCCCGATCAGCACGACCGACCCGATCACGATGCCGCCCACCACTGCTCCGGCGCCACCCACACCGCCCGAAGCAAGCAACGCCTTGTAGAACAAGATCGTTTCCATCCCTTCCCGGTACACCGCGAGGAACGCGACCGAGGCGAGCGCGAACGCCGATCCCGAGCTGAGCGCCGCCTGCATCTTGCTCTTCAGGAAGGTGTTCCACTTGTCGGCGCCGATCTTGGACAGCAGCCAGTAGCTCACGTAGAACAACACGACCGTCGCGGCCAGCATCGTGAATCCTTCGAACGCTTCCCGCTGGCCGGTGCCCGTGTCGACCAGCAGCTCGAACAGCACCGCGGTCACGATGCTCGCCAGGACCGCCACCCCCGCGCCGCGCGCGACGTCGCGCCGGCGCTCCGGCGCTCCGGCCCTGGTGAGGAATGTCATCAAGGCGGCGATGATGAGAATGGCCTCGAATCCTTCGCGCACGAGCAGCAGGAACGAGGACACGAGGAGATTCGCCCTCGAGCCCTGATCCGTGACCAGGCGCTCGGCGTGCTCGAGATCGGTCAACAGCTCCCGTTGGATCGTCTGCAGCGCGCGCCCGTCCGCTCCGGCCGCCGCCTGCTGACGCAGGCGCCCGAACTCGTCCTCCAGGCGGGCCGCCAACGCGGCGTTCATCGCGCGGACTCTGGTCTCGACCTGCTCAAAGGTGAGATAGGCGTCGAAGCCGATCTTGTCCGACCGGAGCGATACGGCGGAGTCGAGCTGCCGCCGTACGGCGGCGAACACGGCGGCATCGGGCGAGCCGCCGTATTGCAGCGTGAGCACGTACGCGGCCACCGCCCAGCGGTCGTCCTCCGAGAGCGCCCGCTCGAATGCCGGCATCGCCGTCCCGGCGACACCGAGCAGGACGCGGCGATACACGTCGAGCCGCGACACGGCCCCCATGATCTGGGGGTCTGCGAGATTCACGGGCAGCGGCTTGAGCTGGGCTGCCCCGGGACCGTCGCCGCGACCCATGTCGCCGTGACACACAGCGCACTGCCCGCGATAGACCTCTCGGCCGCGCGCGAGGGAGGGAGCGCTGGCCGGAATCGGCACCACCGCGCCGCCGACCGCTTCCGCCAGCCGGTCACCCAGCGCGTTCGCGATCTGATCCAACTCGGCGGGAGGGGCCGTGCGCTCGAGCAGCGCACGCAACTCGACCAGGGCACTGTCGGCGTACCCGCGCACAGCGGCGGGGAGCGCGTGCACGTCGAGCCGGGCCTGATCGAGAAACAGCCGTGCTTCCTTCACCTCCTCGGGCGCCGTGACGCGGCCGCCGCCCGGCGGCACACCCGCGGCGTACTCCTTGGCCGCAAGCTCGGCGGCGGCCACGATGCGGCGCGCCACGGACACCGAGTCCATTGCCTGGAGGAGGAAACCGATGCAGAGGAAGATGTTACGGTAAATGAGAATCATTCTCAGAAAAGGGTCTAGTATTCTAGACCCTCACCTAGCGGGAAGCAACTGCGACCGCGATGGCCGCCTCGTGCGTATGAGACAAGGACACGAGGACTCGCGTGATTCCCATTTCTTGCGCGCGCGCCGCGGCGAGCCCGGATAACGCCACTTCCGGTCGACCGTCCTCGTCGCGCACGACCTCGATCTCACGCCACCCGATGCCGCGCGCCGCCGCACTCCCCTGCAGCGACTTGTAGACCGCCTCCTTGGCCGCGAGCCGCACCGCCACGCTCTCGGCCGGATCGGTCTTGGACCGGCAATAGGCCGCCTCGCCCGGCGTCAGCAGGCGTTCGAACACATGCGGGCCCTTCTCGGCCAGCATCACGCGCACGCGCGCGACCTCGACGAGGTCGACGCCCACGCCCCCCACTCCCCCCACGCCCCCGACTCCACCAGGCATGGTCATCGCGTGACGAACAGGCGCCGGCGCAGCACGTGTCCGTCCAGCTCGAGGATCACGAGGTAGGCACCGTTGACCACCGGGCGTCCTCCCGCGGTCAAATCCCAGGCGTATTCGGTCGCACCGGCGTTGAGCGTCGCCTGCAACAGACGGGAGCCGGTGAACGTGTACACGCCGAGTCGGGGGGCGCCGGAACCGGCGGGCCAGGAGATCACCACTTGGCCGCCGTGCACCGGGTTCTCCGACACTTCGAGGGCCAACGGCGGGGCGAGCGAGTCGAGCGACATGGTCGAATCGCTTGCGAATCCCACGGCATCGAGCCACCAGGTGAAGTTGGCCGAGATGAACCGCACCCGCCCCGAGCGGGCTCCAGCCAATTGCGGCAGATCCACCCGCACGGGATACCATGCCGGCCCATCCCCGACGATCGCCAACACATCGCTCCAGGTCGCTCCGCTATCCGCCGACGCCTGGGCCAGGCCGAACTGCATCGGAGTAAATGTCGATCCGCGATGCTTGGTCCAGAACTGGAGCCAGAGCCGGCCCTGACCGGTCAGGTCGACCGGTGGTGAAGTGAGCGTGTCGCTGCCGGCCGTACCCCACGACCAGCTGCCGACCAGGGCCTCGTTGGAACGCGACCATCCGGTCCAGCCCTGGTCCGCGTCTTCGGCGCCGGCGATCGTAATCAACCCGGCCTCGAAACCCGTGCCGTCCACGCGCAATGCGCGAGCCTTGTCCACGCTCAGGTCGGACCGCCACACGGTCCGGACCACGCCCCGCATCAGGGAATCCGTGCTGAGGGAGCGCGTGACCACGCTGCCCGTCGCCGTGCGGACGGTGAGACCGAACGGGAACGGACCGGCGCTCGGCAGGCTCACCCAGGCCTCGGGCCATACCGACTCTACTCGCGGTGGCGTCGGGGTGGCGCCCGTCGGCCCCACCGCCAGCGCCGGCGCCCCCGCGGCGCTGATTGCGGCCAGCGCGAACGGCAGGTTGTCGCGGAACACCCTCGTCACGAGACCTGAGTCGTCGGGGAAGACGAACCCGTAGTACAGACTCGAATCGGGCGTGCAGCACCCACTCGTAAGCTCGGGTGTGAAGGCGAAGCTGCCGTGGGCGCGATACGCCCAATCGGTGTACTCGCCGTTGGTGGTATAGAGATTCCATCCCGGCCCGGGGTGATAGCGGTCGTGAAACGTCCCCGGCACGCTGTCGCGCACGGCCGGCGCCAGATCCGTCCCCGCGAGCGCGCGAAACACGGGCAGATCCGGCGCGAACGCCCCGGCGCGAAACCCGTACGGATACAGCAGCAACCCGCTGTAGGTGTGATAAGAAACGGACACCACCGGTGGGTGCGCCGCGTGAAACGCGACGATGGCCTGAGTCTCGGGCTCGGACGCCGGTGCCGTGCCGCGATACGTCTCGGTGCCTGGGACCGGGCTCGATCCGGCGTCGTCCAGGCCCCAGAACGCCGGGTAGTTGCGATTGGGATCCACCCCGAAACTGCCGTCGCTGTTGGGACGCCGGTTCTTCCGCCACAGGCGGTCGGTGGTGAACGTGTATTGGTAGCCATCCGGATTCTCGACCGGAATCACCCAGATGTCCCGGGTGGCACGAAGCGCGGGCGACACCGAGTCCGCCAGCCAGCGGATCAGCCGCATCGCCATTTCGGTCGACACCCATTCGCGCGCGTGGTGCGTCGCCATGAACAGCACGTTGGGCCGGCCAGGGGCGTCGCTCGGGTCACCGATCTTCACCGCCAGGATCGGCCGGCCCTCGATTGAAGCGCCGATGGAATCCACGTGGATCATCGTGTCCGTGGCGGCCCAGGTCGCGAGCGTGGCCCGGACGCCCGTGAGCGGCTTGTCGAAGGACCGGAACACCGTGAAGCTGTCGCCCGCCGCCCCTGGCGCCGGCGCCCCCGGCACCGGAGCCGCGAAGAAGCCCCGCGTCGCCAGCAGCCGCTCCGTGACCTCGGACGCCACCACCAGCGCCTCGAGTCCGCTCGCCGTGCGACGCACATCGGACACTTCGAACCCCAGGCGCGCGAGCGAATCGAGTCCCGCGGGACCCGAGACGCGCACCGCGAGCGGGCGGAGCTGACCGGCCACTGAGCCGGACAACCCTGCCAGCACGCTCAGAAGCCCAATCGTTCGGCGAGCCATGCGGGGGCGGGAAGGTAGCCACCGAGGACGAGGCCGAGCCAGATGGCGAAGGCGGCGAGCGGCGCCCAGATGGCCAATATGGGCCACCGCGCGGGCCGCCACGACAAGATCGCCTGCAGCTCCGGTGCCCAGCGCGTACGCTCGCGCTCGACTTGCGCCTCCAATGCGAGCCATGCGGCTTCGAGCCGGCGGGCGGCGAGCAGCTGTCCGTCCTGCCAATCGCCGCGTATCTCCGGATCGCCCGGCCATACCTGGCGCAACACGTCGGTCGCACGGCCGACGGCGTCCAGCGCCTGCTCGAATCCATCGCCACCTGAGGCGAGCCGGGCTGCGAGCGCGCGCCGCTCCGCGGCGCTGAGCATGAGACCCGGGTGCCGCCGGCGCGGCATCCGGACGCGTCGCGCCGCGAGCGCAATCTCGCGATCCAGAGCCGCCGCCACCCGCTCCGCGGTCCGGCGCACGGCTTCTTCCCAGGCCCCGCTCCAGGCGGCGCGGTCCAGCTGGCCGAGCGCGCGTGCGGGTGCGGCGTCTGCCGCATCGCGCCGGGCCGCCCCGGCGGACTCCATCACGCGCGTCGCGAGATCCTCCCGCACATCGTCGAGTGGAACCCATGGCTCGGTGAGTCGTCGGGGAACGATCAGCCGCCCCAGCGCCGGACCCACTTCGGGCACCGCCAGATTCACGACGCGCTCCAGGCCAGCCGCGCGGGCCGGCCGGTGCGCCGGCGGTAGGCGCGGGTAAAGTGCGGTAACGATTCGGACAGGAACTGTTGCCGCGGCAATCCGATGGCCTTGATGGCACGCTCCATCGCGGCCGCCGACCCTTCGACCTCGAGCAGCGTGTCCATCCCCGGGAACCGCTCCAGCCGCAGCATAGCCCCCCCCAGGCGAAACACTTCGACCCGGCGATCGATGACCAGGGTGACACGGTAGCGCAGGCGCTTCAGCAGGGTGCGGAGCGCATCCGGATCGGACACGGCGAATTCCAGCTCACTCCGATGCCGATACCCGCGACGCGCGCTGGCCGGCCCTTTCCACGCCACCACGGCCTGGGCGCGGCGCCGACCGGCCGGCTGATACACGCGCAGCCGCAGCACGTGATCGCGGCGCGTCAGCTCACGCGCGCGGTCGTAGCGCCGGTCGATCATCCGCCCCTGGAATTCGAGCCGGGCGCCCGCCGCTCGCAGGGCGCGTCGCAGCCCGGCCAGGTCGGTGACTCGGGCCTTGAGCTCGAGCTCGTCCCGGGGGTGCCCTCGCGTCACGTGAGCAGGGCGTCGAGCACCGCCCGGGTGTCGGAGAGATCGGGAAAGACGTGCGTGGCACCCGCAGCCCGGAGCGCCGCGGTATCGAAGTGGCCGGTCGCAACGGCCACCGTATGCGCGTCGATGGGTCGGGCGCACGCCACGTCATCGGGCGTATCTCCCACGATCACGACGTCCCGGCCGGAGAGCGAGGTCCCGAGCAATACCTCGGCACGGGAGCGGGCGATGGCGGGGAGTTCGGGGCGGTGCGCGGCGTCGGAGCCGTAGGCCCCCAGGGCGAACCGGGTCGGCGCGATCCCCGCCGACCGGAGCTTCAGCGCCGCACCACGCTCCAGATTGCCGGTGAGCAGCCCGACCAGGACGTGCCGCTCGGCTTCGAAGGCGGCGAGGGCAGCCAGCAGCTCGATCACGCCGGCCATGACCCGCGTCTGCTGGGCCGGGCTGGTCAGCTCCGCTTCGAGCAGTCCCAGATACCGGTCACAGACCGCCTGCACGCGATCGGCACGTCCCGCGTCCGGATGGCCGGCATGCGCGAGCAGCTCGCGCACGATCTGGGGATCCGTCTTGCCGTCGAATCGATACGAGTCGATCGGCCCGGCCGTCCCGATTTCCTCGAGCAGCGCGCGATGAATCGCGCGCCGCCCGGCCCCATCGGTGAGGAGAATCGTGCCGTCGATGTCGAACAGGATCAGCCGCATGGACGAAACCTAACGTCGCTCCATGCGCCACACGCCCACCAGCTGGTCCCGCAAGCGTCGCAGGCGCGGCACATCCCCGAACAGATCCTCGGTCACGACGCCGCCGCGCGACAGCGTGGCGTGCACGATGCGCCCCGCGCCCGCCCACAACGCCACGTGCCCGACGCGGCCCTGCTCCGCGAAAAACAACAGGTCGCCGGCGTGGTATCCGGCCCCAAGAGACGCCAGTGGGACCTCGACACCCACGCCGAATTGCTGATCGCTGTCGCGCGGCAACGCGACCCCGCGCGCCGCGTAGATCGCCTGCGCCAGTCCCGAGCAGTCCAGACCCCATTCGGTGCGCCCGCCCCACAGATAGGGCGCCCCGCCGAACCAGCGCCGCGCCAGCTCCGGCGGGGCGATCAGACGCGCCTCCGCGTGCAGCTCGATCAGGGGTCGCACGATCCCGCCAGCGACGCGGGCCAGGCGTCCGTCGGCGGCCTCGACGACGCCGTCCCGGCGCGCCGCCAGCCGGGCGCCGATCGGGAGCCGGAGGCGCGCCCCCTGCAGCTCGAGCTCGCAGCCGAGCGAGCGCGCGGTGGCGCGCGCCAGCCAGTCATCGAGCCAATCGATCGAGCCGACGCTCACATACCCGGCATGCGTCCATCCGAGATAGCCGTCTGCCCCCCGCACGTGCAGCCAGTCCTCGCGTCGTTGCAGCACGGCGAGCGGCTCCCCGTGCAAGGCTTCGCTCACGCGCGGGGCGTTGACCTCGGGTTGCTGCAGCAACGGCGCAACCGCTGCCGTCACCATCGCTACGCCGCCGTCGTCGACCGACGCGTCCGGCAGCAACGTCGCCTCCACGGCAAGCGACGCTTCTCCCGCCAGCCGTCGCAGGTCCACCAACGCTTCGCGACTGGTCGTGTGCCCCGAGAGCCGATGGCCCTCGATCTTCACATCGAATACGCCCTGCCGCAGATCGGGGACCCACTTGCGACGCAGGTCGTCGAGCGCCCTGGCCAGCCGATCGTTCATGGAGCGAGCCCGGGCGTGACGGAGTTGCCGCGCGCGAGTCGCACAGCGCGCTCGAGCGCCTCGGGCACGGCCTCGGCTGCCAGGGCTTCCGCCTGGAGCGGAGAGGCGGGCCGCACGGCCGCCGTGCTCGCCGCGAACACGACGTCGCCGTCGAACAGGGTGCCGTAGGGCGTGATGCGACGGGCCAGGGCGTCGGAGCCGGCATGCGCCAACGCTTCGAGCGCCACCTTGTCCAGCGCGGCGTTGGTCACGATGACGGCGAGCGTCGTATTGGTGGTCGGCTCGGGGTCCGGACCGAACGGGGTCCCGCCTTGGGCGAGAAAGCGTTGCGAATCGAGAAAGCCGCCGCGCGCGGTTCTCGCGCCGGCGAGAATGGCGCCACGCCCGTCCCGCACGTCGCCCACCGCGTTGACGACGACCAGCGCCCCTACGATCACCGCACCGGCCTGCACGGCCCAGGCGCCGACCCCGCCTTTCATCGCCCACTTGATTCCGGCGGCCTTCCCCACCGTCGCCCCGGCGCCGACACCCACCACGCCTTCGGCCACCTCGATGGCCGCCGCGTCGCACGCCCGGACCGCGTCGTCGGGGCCGGGCCAGGCGGAGGCCGCTCCCGTGTTCCCCAGGTCGAAGATCACCGCGGTCGGGACGATCGGCACCACTTCGTCGGCCCGGACCGGGAAACCGCGCCGGCGTTCCCGCAGCCAGCGCATCACGCCGTCGGCGGCGCCGAGTCCGAATGCCGAGCCGCCGGCGAGGAGAATCGCGTCCACGTGGCCGACGAGGTGGCGCGGATCGAGGGCGTCGAGCTCGCGTGTGCCGGTACCGCGTCCGCGCAGGGCGGCGGCGGCGCGCATCCCGCCCGGCGGGGCCAGGATCACGGTGCAGCCCGTGGCTCCGGTCGGGTGCGTCCAATGTCCCACGAGGATACCGCGAACGGCGGTGAGGCTCGGCGCGGGCGGGGGCGTCACGCGGCGAAGATAGTCGCGCTTGCTCCGCTTGTGGAGGCCAAATAGCTTCGGGTCGTGCAACCAACCACGATCCTCGTCGTCGACGACGAGCTCGGCATTCGCCAGGCGTTGGACCGCTTTCTGCGGCGCATCGGCTATCGCGTCCTGCAAGCCGACGGCGGCGCCGCCGCCCTGGAGCTGATCGCCAAGGAACGCCCCTCGGCGATGCTGTCCGATATCCGCATGCCCGGGATCACCGGTGTCGAGCTCGTGCCGAAGGCGCTGGCCACACTGCCCGATCTCGCCATCATCATGTTGACCGCGATCAACGAGCCCAAGACCGCGATCGAGTGTCTGCGATTGGGAGCGTACGACTACCTGATCAAGCCCCTCGATCTGGAGGAGCTGGAGGTCTCGTTGCAGGGGGCGCTGCGGAAGCGCCAGCTCGAGATCGACCGCCGCGAGCTCGAGGGCTGGCTGGCACGAGAAGTGGCGGAGCGGACCCAGACCCTGGAAGAACGCACCAATGCGATCGCCGAAATTGCCCTGCAGGCGCTCGCCGCGGCGCGCGAGTGGCCAGGCGCGGCCGACGCGACGGCGCGGCTGGCACACGAGCTCGGCACCGCGCCGGAAGAGCTGACGAAGGATATCGAGCGGCGCCGCGACTAGGCGCGCGCGGCGGCCTTCGCTTTTTCCTCACACGCCTTGCAGCGCGTGACCCCCCGGAAGGTGCAGATCAGACAGATGAACGTGCCGCAGTCGGAGCAGGGATACCCCTCCGACGCCCGTTCTTCGTTGCCGCAGGCGCGGCACACCATCGCGTCGTGCTCCTTCAGCTCCGGCTTGTTCATGTCCTACCTCAGAGGTCGAGGGCGTAGACCCTAATCTTGTTGATCAGCGTGGCACGCGAAATACCGAGCTCCCGCGCCGCCCGGGTCCGGTTGCCACCGTGGTGACGTAACGCACGCTCGATCTGCTCACGCGCGACCTGGGCCAGCGTGCGCGGCTGGTGCGACTCCCCGCCCCGCTCGGCGACGCGCCGCCACCGGCAGGCGTCCACGGCGCGTGCGACGGCCGCCGCGAGATACTCCGGATCCACGGGCTTGGCGACGAACTGCTCCGCCCCGTCTCGCAGTGCCCGCACTCCTGCCGCATGATCCCCGGCCGGCGCGATCGCGAGTACCGCTGCTCCACCGGCGTGCAGCCGGGCCACAAGCGCCTGATCGACCGCGACCGCGTCCTCGTCCCACACGACGACGTCGGGCCGGAACCGCAGGGCGGTGGCCAGCCCGGTCGAGCCGTCCCGCTCGCGCAGCAGCTCCACCCCCCGCTCGACGAGCGCGCCGGCGGCGAAGGCGACCGCGTCATCCGCGCTGACGAGCAGCAGGCGTTCAGCCACCGACGCCTCCCGGGACGGTTGCCGGATCGACGAACACCGTGAGCGCGCCCGGCATGACGTGGATGTCGAGCGGCGTCGTGCCCACGACGTCGCCGTCGAGCTGCGTCGGCAGCGGTGCGCCTTCCACCTCGATCCGGATCGAGCGCCCGCGCGCGAACCACACCTGATCACGCGCCGACCCCCTCCGCACGAGCAGCTCCATCAAAGCCGTC
>JBGQFX010000009.1:0-73882 GCA_041497135.1 Gemmatimonadota bacterium
CACCGCTGCCAAAGCCCCCGCGTCGCTGTCAGTGCGCGCAGCCTCCTCCACCAAGTTGAGCAAATCGTTGACTGCGTTCTCCACGACGCGACGGAAGTACCCGAGGGCACCGATCCCGTAGGCCTGACTCATGCACACAAGACCATTCTTGTACAGCGCCAGGTTCTCGGCGTCGAGCGCCCGCTTCACTTCCTTGGGCGGTTCAATGCTCCAACTCGGATGTTGGCCCACCTTAACCACGGTGAACCCACTATAGCCGACCAGCGGCCCGCGAGCGGAGCCACCACCTATTCCCGCTGGCTGCATCTTGAAGATCGGGGAGTCAGGCCAAGCCAATACCCAATACCACTGTTTGGTTTTGCCACAGTGCACGCACTCGTAGGTGAGTAATTGCCCTGGATCATTCATCGTCCGTTCTTCAGCCACCAACTTCCACGTCGTCGTGGGCTGGCTCTTGCACGCGTCGTCGGCGCACGGCATTGGGATGGCTGTAGGAAATGAAATGCCTTTCTGGGGCTCACCGAGCTGGAGTCGAAGGCGGCGATAGAGAGGCGAACTGACCAGAAAATCTCGGAGCTGTTGTGCCGCAACCTTTAGCAAGGCTGCGGGAGTGGGTTGTTGCGGAGTCTGAGGTTCGTCGCTCGCCATAGCGCTTCAAGCTGGCGACCGATTCTTCCAATGTCCATCCAATGAAAAGGGTATAGGGGCTCCCCACCACCCCTCACGCATCATTCGGTGGTGGTATCTTTCGTTTCTGATGGACTTCCCCGATAGCGTGAAGCTCGAAGCCAAGCGGCGCGCCAACTACTGCTGCGTGTTCTGTCAGCAGGTGGGGCTCTTCCTCGAGGTGCATCACATCGTGCGGCAGGAGGACGGCGGCACGGCAGACATCACGAACGCGGCTCCCCTATGTCCCAACCACCACACCCTCTACGACGCGAATCCGCAGCTGCAGAGGTTCGTGAAAGAGATGCGGGACTTCTGGTGGGACCAATGCGCGAAGCGGGCAGCGCAACCCGACGTGGTCGCGCTCGGGCAGAAACTCGACGCACTACAAGCCAGCATCAAGGCCGGACACCAAGAGGTGCTGGGCGAGTTGAAGGCGCTGGTGGCCGGTCGATTCCAGGGGGCCGCCGACGCAGCCAGTTCAGCCAGTTCGATGCGGGAGCTGATCAAGGCCTCGACCTCGTGGACCGGCTTTGCACCCACCGTTACCGTCACGGCCAAGGGCCAGGTGACAAACCCCGACCAACCGAGCACGCATTCCTGATGGTTGGGGCGCCGTTCCTATCCTATCACGCATCCTACCAGAGGCCTTGAAAACGGGCTCACAGGGCGGTCCTACCCCCAAACTCGTACTCCCCGAAATCCCAACTAGCTCAGGCAGTTACCGTCTAGGCCCGACAAGGCGGGACGCACTCGGCGGACAATCATAATTCGTGGGTCGTCGGTTCGAGTCCGACCGCCGCTATTTCCCCCTACAACCTTCATTTTGGGCCCGGGACTGTGGAGCGGGCGCCACGCCCCGTTTGCCACCGTGTCCAGAACTAGAAGATGAAGAACGGGTCGCTGGTAAGACTCGTCAGCGCGCCCGACGATGCTTGGAGCGTGTAGGTGCCGATCAGGTCGATGCTGAGGTTCGAGAAAGTGGCGACTCCGGAAGATGCGGCCACGGTCGTCGTGCTCGCGGGCGTGAACCCGCCGCCAAACGGGCCGGAGGCGATCCCAATCGTCACGCTGCCGCCGTAGCCGGTGACGGTGTTCCCCTGGGCGTCCTCCACGGTCACCTGAACCGGTGAGATCGTTGCACCCACGGGGGTGCTGCTCGGCTGGGCCAAGACCAGTTTCGTGGGCGAGCCAGGGATGATGTTGAACGGCGTGCTTATGTCGTAGACCAGTCCGCTCGCCGTAGCGATCAGCGTGTAGCCATTCCCAACCTTGTTGATGCTGAGGTTCGCGAACGTGGCCACGCCCGCCGTCGCGGGCTGGGTCTTCGTACCGGAGAGGATACCCGGGCCGGGGTTGTCGAACAGCGCGACCGTCACGTTTCCGGTGAACCCCAACACCGTGTTGCCCAGGGAATCTTGGGCGGTCACCTTGAGCGCGGGGGCGATCGAGGAGCCCGCCTGGGTTGTTGTGCCCGGTTGCACGGTGAAGACGACCTGGGTCGCGACTGACGTGATGTTGAACGTCGTGCTGGTGGCTGGCGTCAGCGTGCCCGAGCTCGCTCGCAGCGTGTAGCCAGTCCCCGCCTTGTTGATGTGGAGGTTCGAGAACATCGCAACCCCGCTGGCCGCGTTCACCGCGGTGGTGCCCGAGAGCGTTCCGCCGCCCGGATTGCTAGCGATGGTGATCGTCACGAGACCGCCAAAGCCGGTGGCGGGGTTCCCCAGCGCGTCCATGGCGGTGACCTGTACGGCCGGCGCGATGGCGGCGCCCGCGCCAGTGTTGCTCGGCGGGAATGTGAACACCAGCTGAGCCGCCGGCGCGGACGTGATGTTGAACGGCCCGCTGGTCCCCGCTGTGGCGCCCGCGGCGGAGGCGGTCAACGTATAACCGGTGCCGGGCCGGTTGATGCTGAGGTTCGGAAACGTGGCCACGCCCAGTATCGCCGTCACGTTGGTCGTACCGGAAAGCGCCCCGCCGCCGGGATTGGTACCGATCGCGACGGTCACGCCTCCTGTGAAGGTGACGACCGTGTTGCCCAGGGCGTCCTTGGCCGTGACTTGGACTCCGCCGGATGCGCCGTTGATCGTGGCGCCCGCGGTGGTGCTGCTCGGCTGTATGGTGAAGACGAGCTGCGGGGGCCCCGCGATGATGTTGAACGTCGTGCTGGTAGGTGACGTCAGGGTACCCGAGCTCGCGCGCAGCGTGTAGCCGTTCCCCGCCCGGTTGATACTGAGGTTCGAGAACGTCGCGACTCCGTTCGCCGCCCCGACAGGGTTGGTGCCGGAAAGCGTGCCGCCGCCTGGATTGGCGGCAATGGCGAGCGTGACGCTGCCGCTGAAGCTGGTGGCCGTGTTGCCCAACGCGTCCTGAGCTGTGACCACAACGGGTGGCGCGATCGAGGCGCCCGCGTTGCTGTTGCCCGGCTGGACGGTGAACACGAGCTGGGTCGCCGGCCCCGGTGTGATACTGAACCCCGTGCTGGTCCCGGCCAGGCTGCCCGAGGTTGCCCTGAGGGTGTAACCGGTGCCGGGCCGGTTGATGCTCAGGTTCGGGAACGTCGCCACGCCGTTCACTGCGGTGACCGGGTTCGTGCCGGAGAGTGTGCCGGTGCCTGGATTCGCCGCGATGGCGAGCAAGACGCTCCCCGAGAAATTCGTGGTATTGAAGAACGCGTCCTGGGCGGTCACGACTATGGCGGGTGTGATCGTGCCGCCTGCCGTGGCGCTCGTCGGCTGGGTGGTGAACACGAGCTGCGTCGTCGGCCCCGGTGTGATGTTGAACGTGTTGCTCGTCCGGAAGAGCGACGAACTGCTGGCCTGCAGGGTAAAGCCCGTTCCAACCTTGTTGATGCTCAAGTTGGAGAACGTCGCCACCCCGGCGGATGCGGCTACGGTGGTCGTCCCGGAGAGCGAGCCGCCCCCCGGGTTCGCCCCGATGGCCATGGTGATGTTGCCGGTGAAGCTCGTGACCACGATCCCCGCTGCGTCCTGCGCCGTCACCTGGATGGCTGGCCCAATGGCCGCGCCGGCCTGGGCGTTGGTCGGCTGGACGGTGAAGACGAGCTGGGCCGGCGGCTGCGCCACGTGGAAGTCGGCTGCCGTCTCCGGGTTCGTGGGGCTCAAGGGGAACGAGACCCAGGCACCAGACCGACTCGTGCTGTCCACCGCTCGGGCCTGCCAGTGGTAATTGCTGTTGTTGGTGAGCCCGGCCGCGGTAACCGAGGCCGTGGCACCATTCGCGACGAACGGGCTGGTGGCGGTCGGCGTGCGGAGAAAATTGGTGCCCACGAGTCGGACTTCGACTTCCATCCGCACGGGCTGGCCCACGTCGGGGTCGCTCACCTGGCCCTTGAGCACCACGCTCGGCGACTGGATCACGTCACCGCCGACCGGGATGCCGGTCGTGCCGTCACTCTGGAACTGGGCCAGCGCCGCTGGCGGGAATGGCACGCCGGCGAGTTGAATCCGGAAGTCGGTCGCGCTCTCCGCATTGTTGCCGAATTTGGTCCAGGTGCTCGTGAGTCCTGTCTGGTCCTTCGCGCGCGCTTGCCAGTGGTAGTTCGTGTTGTTGCCAAACTGCGCCTTGATTTGGGCGGTGGCGCCGTTCGGCACCAGGGCGCTCGAGTCCGTGGGCGTGTTGGTGAAGGCGGTCCCGATCGGGCTGACTTCCACCTGCAGGCGCACTTGGTCACCAGGATCGGAATCGCTGACCGTCGCGCTCAGCACCACGACGTCGGTGTCCGCTGTCCCGCCGATGTTGATGCCAGTTCCGTCAGGCTTTGACTGAGCGAGCGAGGTCGGTGGATTGGGTGGGTGCGGCACGTTCACGATGAAGTCGGTGGCTCCGGGCAACGAGTCCCAACCACCGAATCGCCCGGTGTTGTCCCCGACGCGTACGCGCCAGTGATAGGAGGTCTTGTCGGTCAAACCGGTGGCCCTCACCCAGGCCGGGCTCCCGTTCGCGACTTTCGGTCCGGGCGAAACGTTGGACCCGCTGAACGCAGTCGCGATCGGCCGCACTTCCGCCTCGAGGTACAGCGAGTCGCCAAGATCCTTGTCGGAGACCACAGCGCGCAGCAGGACGTTCACCTGGTTCACGGTCCCGCCGATCGGGACGCTGGTGACCGAGTCGTTCAGCCGCTGGTCGAGGGAGATGGGCTTGTTAGGCTGTCGCGGGTGCACCAGGCGCAGGTTGAACGCCCCCGTGTCGCCCGAATCCACGCTCGTGACCTCGACATAGTAGGTCGTGTTGAGCGGCAGGCGCTGATAATAGAGGCATGGGTTCCCAGTCTTGCCCTGGCAGTCGTCAGCCTGCGCCAACGGCGGGCGCGCCAGCGACGTGTCCAGTGCCACGTAGGCATCGAAGCTGGCGGGGACTTCGATCGAAACCGAATCGTTCGCGGTGCCCAGGAAGCTGTAAATCCGCGCGAATCGGAAGAGACGGTGCGGCGCGCCGCAATCGGCCGAGGTCAGCGTATCCGAGATCGAGTCGCCAATCGTGATCTGCCGGGCGCGGCAAGGATGGATTTTGAACCACAGCGGCACCTCGAGCGCCGCGCTCACAGCGGGCGAGCTGACGATAGCTGTTTCGCGATAGACGCCCGTGTCGAGGTCGCTCGGATCGAAGATCACCTGGACGGGGGGACCGGTTCCGGCGGTGCCCGAGTCGGGCCGCACCACAACCCAAGAACTACCCTGCTTGATGTCGGCGTTCCACTTGAGCTCACCGCCGCCGCAGTTCAAGACACTGATGACATCCACCCGGCGGGCGGTACTGCCGGTTGCCGCCGAGTCCATGAGCGAATCGGGCGCGACTGGCGTCACGCACAGGAAGGCGCCCTGCGGCGGCGCGATCAGCTTGTCGAGGCGACAGGTGGCTGCGGCAACGCACAGGGCTGCGATCAAAAGTCCCCGCGCCTGACGGGAGCGGACGGGGATCGGGGAGCACGGGCGATGCAAGGCGGGCAAGCTCACGAACCTTCGAATCTACCTGCCTCCGCTAGTGCCGTTCCAACTATTCGCGCCAAGTCATCGGAAGACGTTGTGGCTGTCGGCCTGCGTACGCTGCTTTCGGCATGTTGGCGAATTAGGTTGGAACGGCACTAGAGCGGCGGCTGCGTCCGACCACCGCTGTCGCTCCCACTCCGAGCCGGGATCCCCCGGCCCTCGCCGTTGTGGCCCTGAATTGTGGGGTCCGCGCCACGACGCTTTTCGCGCCAAATCGCTATGTTATTGACCCCTTGTACGCGGGTCTGTCGATCGAATGGAGACGGGTGAGCGAGCCGGATGGGGAACGTCGCGCCTCGGATTGGGGCGTCGTGGCGCGTTTGCCAGCGCCGCTCACCCCGAGCTCGATCGCCTGACCCGCCTCGCCCAGCGCGCGCTGCAGTCCCCCATGGCGGTTGTGTGCCTGGCGGATGCGGAGCGGTCCCGCGCGCATGGGGCGGTCGGCGTGCCCGAGTCGTTGGCCCACCCGCTCTGCAGTCCGGTGCTCGAAGCCGGCGCCTCCATCGCCGCCGCGGACGCGCGTGATGACGCGCGCCTGCGCGACCACGGCGCCATCGCCCAGCTCGGCGTGGTCGCGTATGCGGGCAGCCCACTGGTCACGGCGGAAGGCTGGGTGGTGGGCGCGCTGGTCGTGATGGACCGGGTCGCACGCCGCTGGGAGCCCGAGGCCCTCGAGCTGCTCGATCAGCTCGCGGCCCTCGCCGCGGGTAATGTCCAGCTGGCCCGCGCCCGGCGCGAGCAGCAACAGCGCGACCTCGTCCTGCACCACGTGGGGGACGTGGTCTACGCGCTCGACACGGACGGGACGATCCTCTCCCTCAACCCGGCCTTCGAGTCGTTCACCGGGTGGCCGGCGGGCGACTGGGTCGGCCGCTCGTTCGTTTCGCTGCTGCATCCGGACGACCTCCCCCGTATGCTCGACGCGATCTCCCGCGCCCAAGGTGGCGAGCCCGCGCAGCGGCTCGAGGTGCGGCTGTTGACGCGCTCGGGTGCGTTCGTCGCGGGCGACTGCACGCTCCTGGGCCATGGCGAGAGCGGCGCGGTGCGGCGGCTGCTGGGCGTCATCCGCGATGCGCGCTCGCGCAAGCAGGTCGAGGCGCTGGTGGCGCGCGACGTGGAGCGCTGGAGCGCGCTGATGGACCATCTGCCCGATCCGATCTACTTCAAGGACCGGGACGGCCGGTTCACCCGCGTCAACCGCGCGCAGGCGCTGGTGCTCGGCGTGGACCACCCCGACCAGGCCGTGGGGAAGACCAACGCCGACTTCTTCCGGCCCGAGCAGGTCGCCGCCGCCTGGGCGGACGAGCAGGCGATCATGGTCACGGGAGAGCCGCTCGTTTCCAAAGTCGAGCGGGTGGAGACACTCGACGGGCGGGTGCGCTGGTTCTCGACCACGAAGATGGCGCTGCGCGGTCCCACCGGGGACGTGATCGGTACGATGGGTAGCTCGGGCGAAATCACCGACATGATGCGGGCGGAGGATGAGCTGCACCGCACGCTGTCGCTGCTCTCGGCGACGCTCGAATCCACCGCCGACGGCATCCTCGTGGTCGACCTCGCGGGCCGGATCACGAGCACCAACCGGAAGTTCATCAGCATGTGGCGTCTGCCGGAGGAGCTGCTCGCCGCCCGGCAGGACGAACGACTGATCGAGCACGTGCACGATGAGCTCAAGGACCCGGATGCCTTTCTGCGGCGCGTGCGCGAGCTGTACCTGGACGTCGAAGCGTCGAGCTTCGACATCCTGGAGCTGCGCGACGGCCGGGTGTTCGAGCGCTATTCGCAGCCGCAGCGCATCGGCGGGACCATCGTGGGCCGCGTCTGGAGCTTCCGCGACGTGAGCGAGCGGCGCCGCACCGAGGAGCAAAACCGGCTGCTGGCCCACACGATCCAGAGCACCGGCGACATCATCAGCATCACCGACCTCGAGGGCCGGTTCACGTTCGTGAATCGGGCCTTTCTGACGACCTACGGCTACGGGGAGAGCGAGGTGATGGGGCGGGGCGTGGCGCTGATCGATTCGCCCCGCAATCCACCGGGACTGCAGCGCGAGATCCGCGAGGCGACGCAGGGCGGCACCTGGCGCGGCGAGCTGTGGAACCGGAGCAAGGACGGCACCGAGTTTCCGGTGGCGCTGACCACCTCGCAGATCCGGGACCCGGACGGACGGGTGGTGGGCCTGGTGGGGGTGTGGAACGACATCACCAAGCGACGCCGCAGCGAGGCGGTGCAGGTGGCCGTGTACAACATCGCTGAGGCGGCGAGCGCGGCCGACAGTCTCGAAACTCTGCTACAGGCGGTGCACCGGATCGTGGGCGAGCTGATGCCCGCCCGGAACTTTTTCGTCGCCCTGCACGATCGCGGCGCCGGGCTGCTCACGTTCCCGTATTTCGTCGACCAGGTCGACACGGCCGACGCCGCCCGGCCCCTGATGCGCGGCCTCACCGAATACGTGCTGCGCACCGGGCGCCCGCTGCTCGGCACGCCCGACTCCGTGGCGGCGCTGGAGCGCGGCGGCGAAGTGGAGCTCGTGGGCGCGCCGTCGCTCGACTGGCTCGGCGTGCCGCTCAAGGTCGGGGCCGACACCATCGGGGTGCTCGCGGTGCAGAGCTACACCGAGGGAGTCCGGTTCGGGGCGGAGGAGCTCGGCATCCTGGAGTTCGTCTCGGCCCAGGTGGCCATGGCGATCGAGCGCACCCGGTCCGCGCAGCGCCTGCAGGCGAGCGAGACCAAGTACCGGCAGCTGTTCGAGGGGAATCCCGAGGCGATGTTCGTATATGACGCCGGCACCCTGCGCTTCCTCGCGGTGAACGAAGCGGCGGTGCGTCGCTACGGCTACTCGCGCGAGGAATTCCTCGGCATGTCGCTCCTGGACATCCGCCCCGAGGAGGAAGGCGACCGGCTACGCGATGTGCTGGCCCAATACCGCGGCGGTACCGCGCGGGCCACGGGCCTCCGTCACCGCAGCCAGGACGGCCGGCTGATCGACGTCGAGGTCACCTTCGACGACATCGATTTCGCGGGCCGGCCCGCCCGGCTCGCCCTCGTCGAGGATGTCACCGAGCGCCGGCGTCTCGAGGCGCAGCTGCGCCAGGCCCAGAAGATGGAAGCGGTGGGGCAGCTGGCCGGCGGCATCGCGCACGACTTCAACAACCTGCTCACGGCCATCATCGGCTACGCCACGCTGCTGGACCGCGCGCTCCCCGCCGACACCGACGTGCGCGAGGACGTACACGAGATCATCGGGGCGGCGCGACGTGCCGGTAACCTCACGCACCAGCTGCTGGCGTTCAGCCGCAAGCAGGTGCTGCGGCCCACCGTGCTCGACGTGAATGCCGTGGTGCGGGACATGGAGCGGATTCTGCAGCGGGTCATCGGCGAGCACATCTCGCTGCACACGAAGCTCGATCCGGAGCTGGCCTGCGTGCTCGCCGACGCGAGTCAGCTGGAGCAAGTCATTATGAATCTCGCCGTCAACTCGCGCGACGCGATGCCGGCCGGCGGACGGATCACGATCGAAACCGCCAACGTCCCGCTCGACACCGAGCTGGCGCTGGCGCACCCGGAGGCTGAGCAGGGCATCCACGCCCTCCTCGCGGTGAGCGACACCGGGCAGGGCATGACCCCCGATGTGAAGGCCCATCTGTTCGAGCCGTTCTTCACCACCAAGGAAGTCGGCAAGGGAACGGGCCTCGGTCTCGCGACCGTGTACGGAATCGTGCGTCAGAGCGGCGGCTTCATCGCGGTGGATTCCGAGCCGGGGCGCGGCACGCGGTTCCGGCTCTACTTCCCGAGCGCCGAGCCCGAGGCGCCTGAGGTAGCGCATGCGTCCCCCGAGCCGGCGGCCGCGGGCTCGGGGACCGTGTTACTGGTGGAGGACGAGCCGGGCGTCCGCCATCTGGCGCGCGACGTGCTGTCCCGCTACGGCTACCGCGTCATCGAGGCGGCGGACGGCGCCGAAGCCCTCCGCCTGGCGGAAGGCCACGCGGAACCGATCGATCTGCTGCTGACCGATGTGGTGATGCCCGGGATGAGTGGGGCCGAGCTGGCGGCGCGGTTCCGGGCGCTGCACCCCGGTGTGCCCGTGCTCTATGCGTCCGGCTACGCCGACGAGGCGGTCGTCTCGCACGGTGTGCGACACGAAGGCATGCCCTTCCTGCAGAAACCGTTTGAACCCGACGATCTGGTGCGGCGCGTCCGCGAGGTGCTGGATTCGAAGTAGGGTGGGGGCCGCCGGCTCAGGCGGTCAGGGTACGCCACACCACAGCCCGGATGTCCCCCGACCGCTCCCGCGCAAACTGCTGTGCCGCAGCCAGCTGTTGCACGTACTCCGCGCGCCAGCCTTCCGGGATGTTGGCGCGGAAGAAGGGCGCCGTCATCGCTTCGCCCCGGGGACCCGCCGCCGCCCCGTATCCCACGTCGACGACATCGGCCAGAAAACACGTCGAGCTGCCCGTGTCCATGGCATTCACGATGCGGCATTCGAAGTGCGCGTAGCAGTCGTCCAGCACCGGCGGGCCCAGGCGGCCGGCGTGGCAGGGGACATCGGTGAGTTTGTCACGGTCCGTACCGTGCGTGAAGCCGAGCCGGTGGATGAGATCGAACTGGTCCCGCCGCAACAGATGCAGCACGAATTGGCCGCTCCCGAAAATCAAATCGTGGCTCACGTTGAACTTGTGGATGAACACGGCGAGCCGGGGTATGGTGGGGACGATCGAGGCGCGGATGGCGCTGTCGAGGATCATCCCATTGCGCTTGCCGCCATGCGCGGAAGTGATCGCCATGACGGGAGACGTCAGATGGCGCAGCAGCTGGTAGGTTTCGTCGGGCGTGACCATGTATAGTAAGGTAAGGCCCATGCCCACTCTCGCCGAACGTTTCTCCGCCCACCTGCGCCGCCGCCGCCTGTTTTCAGGTCCCGGCGTGGCGCTGGTTGCCGTTTCCGGTGGCCCGGATTCCATCGCCCTGCTGGACCTGCTGGCGGGCGTGGCGAGTGATGGCCGGTTGCGGCTCGTCGTGGCGCACGTCGATCACGGGATTCAGCCGGACAGCCCGGCCGTCGCCGCGGCGGTACGGGATCTGGCATCCCGATACGGCCTGCCGTGCGAAGTCGGGCGCCTCGACCTCGGGCCCGCGGCCAGTGAGACACTCGCCCGGCGCGCTCGTTATCAGTGGCTCGAAGCCACCCGGACCCGGCTCGGCGCCGATTGGATCGTGACGGCGCATCACCGGGACGATCAGGCGGAGACCGTGCTGCTCCGCACCCTGCGCGGCAGCGGTCCCGCGGGCCTGGCGGGAATGGCGACGCGCACCCGAGCCGGCATCGTCCGGCCGCTGCTCCGGTTCACGCGGGAGGAGCTGGCCGCACACCTGGCCGCTCGACACCTCGTGGCGCACCAGGATCCGGCGAATGCCGATCCACGCCACCTGCGCTCATGGCTGCGGCAGATCGTGTTGCCTGCGCTCGAGGCCCGACTCGGGCCCGGTGTGCGCGACGACCTGGTGCGGGTGGCGCGTCACGCCGCGCTGGACCGGCGCGCCTGGGATGCGGTGCTCGATCGATTGCCCGGCCTGGACGTGCGCCTGGAGGGTCACCGGATCGACGTTGCCCGCGCCGTCCTCGCGGAGTATGATGACGTCCTGGCGGTCGCCGTGCTGCGCGCGGCGGCCCGGCGCGTCGGGCTCGTCATCGGGCCACGGCGCGCGCGTCGTCTCGTGGATCTGGCGGGGAAACCTTCCGGGCGGCGCCTCACGCTGGGAGGGGGCTGGATGGCGGAGGTGGCGTTCGATCGACTCCTGGTCGGGAGAGCCCCACCCCAGGCGCCTCTCGCCGTGACCCCCGCGCTCGATCGGCATGGGGAGTTGGCGTTTGGTGGGTTCGCCGTGCGGTGGGAGCCGGCTGCCGCGCCGAGCCGGGTGGAGCGCACGGCGTGGCGCACCTGGCTCCCGAGCGGCGGTTGGGAGTTGCGACCCCCTCGTCCCGGCGATGTGATCGAGCCACTGGGTGGGGTCGGCCACCGGCCGCTGCGCCGGCTGCTGATGGAAGCGCGCGTGCCGCGTGGCGAGCGCGCGTCGTATCCGGTGGTGGCGCGTGGTGAAACCATTCTGTGGGTACCCGGCATCTGTCGCAGTGCGGTCGATCTGCCGATGCCGGGAACCCAGGCGGTGCGGGTGGATGTTACGGAGCTCTGAGCCCCAGCGGCAGACGGGCGGGACCAAGCTGGCCCGCATCGTCTATCCGGCCGAAACCATCGCGGAGCGCGTGGCCGAGCTGGGGCGCGACATCACGAGCGCCTATCCGGATGGCGAGCTCCTCGTGCTGGGACTATTGAAGGGCAGCTTCATTTTCTTGAGCGACCTGGTGCGACGGATCGACCGGCCGCTCCAGGTGGACTTTCTGGTCGCGGCGAGTTACGGAGCAGGAACCGTGTCCAGCGGAGACGTCCGGTTGCTGTACGATCCGGAGACGGTGCTCGCGGGACGGCACATCCTCCTGACCGAGGACATCGTCGATACCGGACGGACGCTGAACCGGCTGGTAGAGCTGCTGCGGGCCCGACACCCGCGCAGCCTGGAGATCTGCGCGTTGCTGCACAAGCACGTGGCCGGAGATCTCGTGTTGGACGCCAAATTCGTCGGTTTTGACGCTCCTAGGGCCTTTTTGGTGGGCTACGGGCTCGACCACTCGGAGAATTTCCGCCACCTCCCTTATATTGCCAGTCTGACCTGATATGGCGAACCGTACCCCCCCCCCGCCGCGGGAATTCCAGTGGACCCGCATGCTGAGAACGCTCTCGTTCTGGGCGTTTCTCATCGTGGGGACCGTTGTGTTGGTGCAGCTCGCGGCCCGGAACCGGCAGGACACGGCCGAGATCTCCTACAGCGACTTCACGACGCAGGCGGAGCAGGGCAACGTCAAGTCGGTCGAGATCACGGAGCGGCAGCGCATTAAGGGGGAATTGCGGACCCCGGCGCAGTTCGGCCGCCGTCCGGTGGAGCATTTCACGACGCTGCTCCCGTTCGAATCGAGCGACACCTGGGTGACCACGCTGCGGGACAAGGGCGTGGAAGTGAGGGCCAAGGACCTGCGTCCGTCGTTCGGCGTGATCTTCATCAATCTGCTGCCGTACCTCCTGATGCTCGGGCTGATCCTGTTCATGGTGCGCCAGATGCAGCAGGGCGGCAATCGCGCGTTCGCGTTCGGGAAGTCCAAGGCCAAACTGCTCACGGGCGACACGCCCAAGGTGACTTTCGCGGACGTCGCGGGCTGCGATGAGGCCAAGCAGGAGCTCGAGGAGATCATCGACTTCCTCAAGGACCCGCAAAAATTCCAGCGTCTGGGCGGCCGGCTGCCCAAGGGCGCGCTGCTCGTGGGTCCGCCCGGCACCGGCAAGACGCTGCTCGCCAAGGCGGTCGCCGGGGAAGCCGGACGGCCGTTCTTCTCGATGTCCGGCTCCGACTTCGTGGAGATGTTCGTGGGCGTGGGCGCCTCCCGCGTGCGCGATCTGTTCGAGCAGGGCAAGACGCACGCGCCGTGCATCATCTTCATCGACGAGATCGACGCGGTGGGGCGGCATCGCGGCGCCGGTCTGGGCGGCGGGCACGACGAGCGTGAGCAGACGCTGAACCAGCTGCTGGTCGAGATGGATGGCTTCGAGTCGAATGAAGGTGTGATCCTGGTCGCCGCCACCAACCGGCCCGACATCCTCGACCCGGCGCTCTTGCGGCCCGGGCGCTTCGACCGGCAGATTATCGTCGACATGCCCGACGTGAAAGGGCGCGAGCAGATCCTGCGCGTGCACACGCGCAAAATCCCGCTGGCCCAGAGCGTGGACCTGGAGCGGATCGCCAGAGCGACGCCGGGTCTCTCGGGCGCCGAGCTGTCGAACATCGTGAACGAGGCGGCGCTGCTCGCCGCGCGGCGCAACAAGTCGGTGGTCGACGGGCAGGATCTGGAGGACGCCAAAGACAAGGTGATGCTCGGCCTCGAGCGCAAGAGCCGCGTGCTGTCCGATGAAGAGCGGCGGCTGGTGGCGTATCACGAGGCCGGTCACGCGCTGGTGAGCCTGAACGTCGTCGCGGCCGATCCGCTGAACAAAGTCACGATCATCCCGCGCGGGCGCGCGCTGGGCGTGACGTCGTATTTGGCGGAAGAAGAGCTGCACAAGTACACCAAGGAGTCGATCCTGAGCCGGCTCGCCACCGCGTACGGCGGCCGCGTGGCGGAACAGCTGGTATTCGGGCCGGAGAAGGTGACGACCGGGGCGGCGCAGGACATTCAGGTGGCCACCGGCTACGCCCGTCGCATGGTGACGCAATTCGGCATGAGCGACCGCATCGGTCCGATCGCCGTTGGCGACCGCGAAACCGAGATCTTCCTCGGGCGTGAGATCGTGCAACGGCGGGAAACCTCCGAGCGCACGGCCGAGATGGTGGATGACGAAGTGAAGCGCATTCTCACGAGCGCCTACGAGCACGCCCGCGTGATCCTCACCGAGCGCCGCGTTGGGCTGGACCGGCTGGCGACGGCGCTGCTGGAGCGCGAGACGCTCGATCGCGAGGAAGTCGTGCTCGTCATCGAGGGCCAGCCGTTGCCGCCCGCGGCGCCGCCGCCCGCCGCCGTGGCGACGGATTCGGGCCAGCGCAAGTCCGCAGCGCCCTCCCAGCCGGTTCGGGGCGTGCTGGGCAACCCGCCCCCGGAGCCCGCCGGGGCGTGAAGCTCGTGGCGCTCGCGACGCACGGCCCCTCCCAGGCGGTGCGCGCGGCGCTGGTGGCGCGCGGCTGGGACCCCGACCGGTCCCGCTTCGCCGTGTCCGGTCTCCAACCGCTGACCCTGCTGCTCGACGACATCACCGAAACAGAGCGCGAGGCGCTGGTAGGGTGGGGGGCCCGCGCCGGAGCCGACGTTTTGACCGGCGAGGGATGGGCGCTCGTCGCCGCCGCCGCGAGTCGTCTGGCTCCGCTCGCGCGGGCCGACCGCGTGCCCCCGGGCCTCGCATCGCTGACACCCGAGCTGGCGGAATTCTTCATCACCTATGCCGAGCCGCCGCGGCGCTGGGCGATCGGCGGGGGCGAGATCGCGCTCGATGAGCCTGTGCTCGTGGGGATTCTGAACGTCACCCCAGACTCTTTCTCGGACGGTGGTCAGTTCACTGAAATCGCCGCTGCCCTCCGGCAGGCTGACAAGCTGAAAGCTGACGGCTGTAGGCTGATTGATGTCGGCGGCGAATCGACGCGACCCGGTGCGGCCGCGGTCGCCCCCGCGGAAGAGATGGCGCGGGTCGTCCCGGTCGTCACAGCGCTGGTGCGCCGCGGATTGGGCCCCGTGTCGGTGGACACACGTAAAGCGGAAGTCGCCCGCGCCGCTCTCGATGCCGGGGCAAGCGTGATCAACGACGTGTCCGGCCTCGCCTTCGATGCAGGACTAGCCGCGGTCGTGGCAGGCGCGGGGGCGGGTCTCGTGCTGATGCACATGCGCGGAACGCCGGACACCATGGATGACCTGGCGCGGTACGACCACGTCGCGGCCGACGTCGCCGCGGAGCTGCGCGGTGCGGCCACCCGGGCCAAGGACGCCGGCATCGCACGGGAGTGCCTCGTGCTCGATCCGGGGTTCGGGTTCGCCAAGTCGGCGGAGCAGAGTTTTCGACTGCTCGACGAGCTGGCTACGATCGTCGCGCTGGGGTATCCTGTGCTCGTGGGGCCCTCGCGCAAACGCTTCCTCGGCGCGGTAACGGGCCGGCCGGCGGAGGATCGCGACCGGGTCACGGCCGTCGCGTGCGCCCTGGCCTGGGAGCGGGGCGCGCGTCTGTTCCGGGTGCACGACGCCGCACTGGCCCGGGACGCGCTCGCCGTGGCCCGCGCGACGAGCGTCGCCCCATGAACCTCGACGCCTTCCGGTTTCTCATCCCTCAGCTGTGGCCCGACGCGGTCGAGATCCTGGTTGTGGCCTTCGTGATCTATCGGTTCCTGCTGTTCCTGGTGGGCACGCGGGCGATCCAGATCGTGGTGGGGCTCGTGATCCTGTCGCTCGCGTACTTCGCGGCGGTGGTCGCGAAGTTTTCCATGATCAGCTACCTGCTCGGCGTGCTGTTCACGTTCGCGCCGTTCGCCGCCGTAGTCATGTTCCAGCCGGAGCTGCGCAACGCGCTGGCGCGCCTCGGGCAATCCCGGGTCATGCGCGCCTTCGGTCGCGGCGACCGCCACTCGGTGGCCGAGGAGATCGCCACGGCGCTGGACCGGCTGGCGCGCGGCAACACGGGCGCGATCATCGCGGTGCAGCGCGACATCGGGCTGGAAGAGTTCATTGCCTCCGGCGTCGCGATGGAAGCCAAGGTGTCGGCGGCGCTGCTCACCACGATCTTCACCCCGTACTCCCCGCTGCACGATGGGGCGGTGCTGGTGCGCGGTGACGAGATCATCGGCGCCGGGTGCGTGCTGCCGCTCACGCAGTACAAGGTGCAGGACAAGTCCCTCGGCACGCGCCACCGCGCCGCCCTGGGACTCTCCGAGGAGACTGACGCCACGATCCTCGTCGTGTCGGAAGAAACGTCGACGATTTCGATCGCCTCGAACGGGCGGTTGTACCGGCCGCTCACGCCCGATCAGGTCCGCGACGTTCTCTCGGGCGCCGTGGGGCGACTCGAGAGCCTGGGCATCGCCGCCGCTCCGGAAGGCTAGATCCGGCGGTGTAGCGGGCTTCCCTGGCATTTCGGGTTGTTTCGGGTTCCGCAGTTCGATACTATTCCCGGCTATGACTTTTGCCGGCCTGCCGGAGCGTCTCGCCCACATCCGGGCCGAGATCGCGCGACGGCAACAGGTCGGCGGCTGGACTCACGCCGTCACCGTCGTGGCGGTGACGAAGGGTTTCGGGCCCGACGCGGTGCGCGCCGCGCTCGCGGCGGGCCTCCCGGACGTCGGTGAGAACCGCGTGCAGGAAGCGCTGGAAAAGATGTCCCAGGTCCCCGAGGCGGGCGTTGCGTGGCACCTGATCGGCCATCTGCAGCGCAACAAGGCGAAGCTCGTGCCTGGCCGCTTCACGCTGGTGCACTCGGTCGACTCGGTGGAGCTGGCGCAGGAGCTGGCGCGGCGGACTGCCGCCGTGGGCGTTCGACAGCGGGTGCTGGTGCAGGTGAACATGGCGGGAGAAGAGCAGAAGAGTGGCTGCGCCCCGGCGGACGCCCCCGCGCTGGCGCGCCGGGTCGCGGCGCTCGAATCGCTGGCGCTCGACGGTTTGATGACCCTGGCGCCGCTCACCGACGAGGTGGACACTCAGCGGCGCACATTTCGCGGCCTGCGGCAATTGCGGGACGCGTTGCAAGAGGAGGGACTATGGCTACCGATGCTCTCGATGGGGATGTCCGGCGACTACGCTACGGCAGTCGAGGAGGGGGCAACGGTGATCCGATTGGGTACCGCCCTGTTCGGCACGAGGACGGCGTGAGCGACGACGGCTTCCATCTGACGCCGCTCGACGTGCGCCGGCAGGAGTTCCGGCGCAGCCTGCGTGGCTACGAGCCGATCGGCGTCGAGGACTTCCGCATGCGCGTGGCCGATGAGCTGGAGCGCGTGCTGCGGGAGAAATCGGTCCTGGAAGAGCGCGTCGCGGCGCTCACGGAGCAGCTGCGCGTATTCCGCGAGCGCGAGACGGCGATGAACGAGGCGCTCGTGGCCGCGCAACAGCTGCGCGAGGAGACCCGCACTGCCGCGGAGCGGGAGGCCCAGGTGATCGTGCGCGAAGCCGAGACGGAAGGCCGCCAGCGGCTCGACGCGGCGGATCGCGACGAGGGGCATGTCCGGGAGCGGATGGCGGAAGTGCAGCGCCAGTTCGCCGGCTATCTGGCAGGGTTTCGCGCGTTGCTCGAGCGGCAGCAGGCGGAGCTGCGCGCGCTGGAGGGCGATCGCGGGTGAAGGTGGCGGACGCCGTGCGGGCCGTACGCGCCCGCACCGAGCTCGTACCCGAGACGGCCGTCATCCTCGGCACCGGGCTGGGTGGGTTGGCGCGAGAGATCCAGGTCGACGCGACCATCCCCTACGCGGACATTCCCGGCTTCCTGGTGCCCACCGTCGAGAGCCACGCCGGACGGCTGCTACTGGGTAGGCTCGCCGGTCGGCCCATCGCGGCGCTGCATGGGCGTTTCCATCGCTACGAGGGCTACGCCTTGGACGCCGTGGCGTTTCCGGTCCGCGTGCTCCACGCGCTCGGTGCCCGGACATTGATCGTCTCGAACGTGAGCGGTGGGATGCATCCGCTCTGGTCCGCGGGCGACCTCGTGCTGCTGGCGGACCACATCAACTTCCTGGGCGACAATCCGCTCGTCGGTCCTCATGACGAGGCGGATGGCCCACGCTTCCCCGATCTCACGGAGGCCTACGACGCAGGGCTCCGCACGCTCGCGCGCGCGGTCGCGATCGAGCAGGGCGTCACCTTGCGGGAAGGTGTGTACGTCGCCGTTCCCGGTCCCAATCTCGAAACCCGCGCCGAATATCGCATGCTGCGAGCGGTCGGCGGAGACGTCGTGGGCATGAGCACCGTCCCCGAGGTGATCGTCGCCCGTCAGCTCGGGATGCGCGCCCTCGGTCTCTCCATCATCACCGATCTCTGCTTGCCGGATGCGCTCGAGCCGGCGTCGGTCGATCGGATTCTCGCGGTGGCCGCCGCCGCGGAGCCGCGATTCACCGCGCTGGTGGCTGGCATCGTCGCCCGGTCGAACTGATGGCGTACACGCCGCTGCCCAAGGACGCCCGCGCGGACGCGCTCGAGAAGGAGCTGCTCGCCACCTGGAAACTCGAGCGGCTGTTCGATCGTGTGCAGGAAGCCACGCGCTATGGCCCGCCCTTCGTGTTCTTCGAGGGCCCGCCCACCGCCAACGGCCGCCCGGGTATTCATCACGTCTTCTCCCGCACCATCAAAGACCTGGTGTGCCGCTATCACACGATGCTGGGGCAGGGGGTGACCCGCATCGCGGGCTGGGACACCCACGGGCTGCCGGTCGAGATCGAGGTCGAGAAGCAGCTCCAGATCAGCGGTAAGAAGCAGATCGAGGCGTTCGGCATCGAGAAGTTCAACCGGCTGTGTCGCGAGAGCGTGTTCACCTACAAGACCGACTGGGAAGCGCTGTCGGACCGCATCGGCTACTGGCTGGATTACGAGCACGCCTACATCACCTACACCAGTCCCTACATCGAATCGGTGTGGTGGTTGTTGCGCCGGCTGCACGATCGCGGCTTGCTGTATCGCGGACATAAGGTGTTGCCCTATTGCCCGCGCTGCGGCACGGCGCTTTCCTCGCACGAGCTGGCCCTGGGATACGATCAGACCCAGACCAATTCGGTGTATGTGGCGTTTCCGCTGGCCGACGACCCCAAAGGGCATCTGGTCGTGTGGACCACCACGCCCTGGACGTTGCTGGCCAACGTCGCCGTCGCCGTGCATCCGGATCTGGCGTACGGTGAATACGCCCTCGCCGGCCCGGACGGCGCGCTGCGCCGCTACATCGCGGCCACCGCGCGGGCCGACGACATCCATGTGCACGGTCGCCGCCTCAGCGAGGGCGAGCTGGTGCGCACGTTCCAGGGGCGCGAGCTCGTGGGGCAGCTGTACCGTCGGCCGCTCGACGTCATGCCGCTCCCGCCCGACGGGAAGCGGGAGCTGGTCGTGGCGGGGGACTTTGTCAGCGCCGCAGAGGGCTCAGGGCTGGTGCACATGGCGCCCGCGTTCGGCGCGGACGACTATGCCATCGGCCAGCAGCAGGGGCTGGCGTTCGTGAACCCGGTCGCGGCCGACGGCACGTTCCAGGGGACGACCTGGCCCGAGATCGAAGGCCAGCTGGTCACGGCCAAGGCGACCAACGCGCTGATCATCGAGCGCCTGAAGCAGCAGGGGCTGTGGCTCGAGACCCGGCCGCTCACCCACACGTATCCGTTCTGCTGGCGCTGTGACTCGCCGCTGATCTACTACGCGCGCAGCTCCTGGTTCGTGCGTACCACCGCGGTGAAGCAGCGCATGCTGGAAGTGAACGCGGAGGTGCGCTGGCACCCGAGCGAGATCGGCAGCGGCCGCTTCGGCGAGTGGCTCAGCAACAACGTGGACTGGGCGATCTCGCGCGATCGCTATTGGGGCACGCCGCTGAACGTCTGGGAGTGCGATCGGGAGCGGGAGCATCGCGAGGTGATCGGCTCCTACGACGAGCTGGCCCAGCGGTGGGGGAAGCCGGTGCCGCGCGATTTTGATCCGCATAAGCCGTTCATCGACGGCTACACGTGGACCTGCCGCCAGTGCGCCGGCACCATGCGGCGTGTGCCCGAGGTGATCGACGCCTGGTTCGATTCGGGATCGATGCCGGCGGCGCAGTGGCACTACCCGTTCGAGCACGAAGCGGAATTCCACGCGCACTTCCCGGCGGACTACATCTGCGAAGGCGTGGACCAGACGCGCGGCTGGTTCTACTCGTTGCTGGCGATCGCGGTCGGGTGCTTCGACGGCCCTGCCTACCGCAACGTCATCGTGAACGAGCTGGTGCTCGACGCCCACGGGCAGAAGATGTCCAAGAGCCGGGGCAACGTGGTGAATCCGTGGCAGGTGATCGAGCAGCACGGCGCGGACGCGGTGCGCGTGTACCTGGTGGGCCAGAGTCAGGTCGGGTTGCCCAAGCGGTTCGATCCGGAAGACGTGGCGAAGCTCGCCGGCGGGTTCTTCAATACGCTGCGCTCGACCTACGATTTCTTTCAGAAGTACGCCGAAGACTGGCGGCCCGGGGCGGCGGTGCCGCCGCCGGCCGAGCGTCCCGATATGGATCGCTGGCTCCTGGCCCGGCTCGATCAGACCGTGGCCGGCGTGCGCAGCGCCTGGAACGACTACGACGTCACCACGGGCGTGCGGGCGATCATCGAGTTCGTCACCGAAGACCTGTCGAACTGGTACGTGCGCCTGAACAAGCCGCGCTTCTGGGCGCCCGATCGGTCGGCGGACGAAGCGGCGTTGGCCACCCTGCACGAGGCGCTCGTGACGGTGGCCCGGCTGCTCGCGCCGGCGGCGCCGTTCTTCGCCGACTGGCTGCACCGCGCGCTCGCCGAAACTCCGGTTCACCTGGAGCGGTATCCCGCCGATCAGGGTCGGCGCGAGCCCGCGCTGCTCGACGCCATGGCGGCGGTGCGACGGCTGGCCTCGCTGGCCCGGGCGGCGCGAGAATTGCGCAATCTCCGGGTCCGGCAGCCCCTGGCGCGCATGCAGTTGGCCATCCCCACCGCGGTGCGCGGGCCGGTCTTGGCGGACCTGTTAGATATCTTGGTCGCCGAAGTAAACGTGAAGACGTATCAGGTGGTCGAGTCGGACGACGAGCTGGTCTCGCTCGTCGGCAAGGCGAATTTTCGCAGCCTGGGGAAGCGCTACGGCAAGGCGACGCCACAGGTCGCGGCCGCCGTGGCGCAGCTGGAACCCGCCGCGCTGCACGCGTTGGAACGGGGGGAAACGGTGCGCCACGGGGAGTGGGAGCTGCTCCCCGAGGACGTCACGATCATGCGCGCCGTCGCGAGCGACTGGGTCGTGGTCGCGGATGGCCCGTTCGTCGTGGCGCTCGATCCCGTGGTCACGCCGGATCTCGAGCAGGAAGGGTTGGCGCGGGAGGTGGTGAACCGCGTGCAGCGGCTCCGCAAGGAAGCCGATTACGAGTACACCACGCGCATCGAGGTAAGCGTCTCCGGTGCCGCCGACGTCGTGGCGGCCGTGGAGGCGTTTCAGGGATACGTCGCGGGGGAAACGCTGGCACGGCGCATCGTGCTGGGGACGACGCTCGACGACGCGGACATCACCCGTGACGTCGACATTGAAGGGCGGGCGGTCAGCCTCGCCCTCCGGCGGCACGACGGACGAAAGGGCGGAACGCTGAGATGACCACGAAGACCAAAGGCCTGAACAAGAAGCAGCTGGCGCACCTCGAAAAACGATTGCTCGAGGAGCGGACGCGGGTCATGAAGGAGCTCGGGCATTACGACGAGTCCTTCAACTCGAGCCTCCAGGCCTCGGCTGGTGACTTGTCGAGTTACTCGTTCCATATGGCGGACCAGGGCACCGACGCGATGGAGCGGGAAAAGCAGTTCCTGTTCGCCTCGCAAGAAGGGCGCTATCTCTGGCACGTGAACCAGGCGCTGCGCCGGCTCTATCAATCACCCGTAAAGTTCGGCAAGTGCGAGCAGTGCGGCGAGGAGATCGGCTTCGACCGGCTCGACGCGCTGCCCCACGCCCGCCTCTGCATCAACTGCAAGGCGAAGGAAGAGGATGGCAAGCGCCGCTAGCCGTCGCGTGTTCTGGGGCACGGTGATCGGGATTCTGGCGCTCGACATCGTGACCAAGCTGTTGGCCGAAGGCGTGCTGGCCCGCCGCCCGATCCCCGTGATCGGCGACTATGTCGTGCTGCGGCTCGTGTACAACCAGTGCGCCGCGTTCGGCATCTGCCTCGGATCACCGGATTCCTCTCGCTGGATCTTTCTCGCGCTGGCGCTGCTCGCGCTCGGCGTGCTCGGCTCCATGGTGCGGCACACGCGGGACGGAGATCACGGTCGTCTGTTCGTGCTCGGCCTGCTGGTGGCCGGCGCGGTGGGCAACGTCGTCGACCGGCTGCGCAGCGCGCAGGGTGTGGTGGACTTCATCGAGGTCGGGGTGCGCAGCTACCGCTGGCCCACGTTCAACGTCGCGGACTCCGCCATCACCGTCGGCGCGATCGCCCTCGCCGTCTCGCTCTGGCTCGAAGGACGCGCCCACGGCGGAGGACCGGCCAAGGAGGCCGGGCCCGCTACGTCGTGATCGCCAGCGGCACCACATTCTGCATTGTGGTGCCCCTGACCGAGCGCCTCGATCGCTTCCTGGCCGATCAGCTCGCGCTGTCCCGCACCCAAGCCGCACGCCTCATCGCCGACAAGCGCGTCAGCGCCGGCGGCGCCCCGTTGCGCGCCTCGGCCCAGCTCGAGCGGGGCGCCACCGTGACTGTCGAGTTCCCCCCCGACGCGCCACCGCGCACCTACAGTCCCAACACGAGCGAGCTCCGATTCGTGTACGAGGACGAGCACCTGGCCGTGCTCGACAAACCGGCCGGGCTGGTCGTGCACCCCGGCCCGGGACATTGGGACGACTCGCTGGTCAACGCGCTCGTAGGGCGGGGCACGCCGCTCGCGCCCGGGGCCCCCGAAGGCCGCCCGGGCATCGTGCACCGGCTCGATCGTGACACCTCCGGGCTCCTGATCGTGGCGAAATCCGATCTGGCACACCGTCGCCTGGCTCGCGCAATCGAGCGGCGTGAGATCCGCCGTGTGTATGCCTGCCTCGCGTGGGGTCACTTCGCCAAGAGCCCGGTCGACATCGAGGCGCCGATCGCCCGGCACACAGAGGATCGCAAGCGCATGACGGTGCGGGCGGGCGGTCGCCACGCGGTTACGCACGTCACGGTCATCGCCCGCTTCGCTTTGGTGGACCTGCTGCGCGTGCAGCTGGGCACCGGGCGCACACATCAGATCCGCGTCCATCTGGCCCACGTTGGTCACCCGGTGGTCGGCGATCGCGCGTACGCCTTCGGCGGCAGTCGGCGTGTGACGCCGTCCGACCGCCAGGCGGCCGAGCGGCTCGAAGCGCTGGCGCCGCGCCAGCTGCTGCACGCCGCCGAGCTCTCCTTCACGCATCCGGTGAGCGGCGCCCCGATCCAGCTGCGCTCGGAGTGGCCCCCGGATCTCCTGCCGGCGCTGGCTGAAGCGGCCGGCGACGCGAAATTGCTTGCTGAACGCAACCCCTTGCAGTATCTTGGTTTCGCTGCTTCGGATGGCTGATGCGACGGTAGTTCGGCTCCTGGTGTTCCGGGTGGGCCCGCTCGCCTGCGCTGCCCATGCGGAGGTCGTGCGGGAGATTTTGCCACGGCTGCCGGCGATTCGCATTCCCGGGGCGCCGCAGGTCGTCGCCGGGCTGGTGAATGTGCGCGGCAGTCTGGTGACCGTCGTGGAAGGATGGCGCGCGCTGCAGCAACCGTCGGGCGCGGCGGAGGGTGGCACCACCGTGTTGCTGGAGGTCGGGGCCGAACGCCGCGCGCTCGGGTTCACGGTGGATGAAGTGCTGGACTTGTTAGCGATTCCGGACGACCAGCTGGAGCAGCGCCAGGCGCTGCCGGGTCTCGATCCCAAGCTGGTACGGGCGGTCGGTCGCCGCGGTGGGCAGGTGTTCGTGGTCCTCGATACCGAGGCTTTGCTGGCCCCCATTCTGACTTCCTAGGGAGGGTCTGTGAGCCACTCTGTTCTCGTCTGCGACGATGCCATCTTCATGCGGACGATGATCAGCGACATCCTGGCGCAAGCGGGCTTCGAGATAGTCGGCGAGGCCGAGACGGGCGCGCAGGCCGTGGAGAAATACAAGCAGTTGAAGCCGGACCTGGTGACGATGGACATCGTGATGCCCGACATGGGCGGCATCGATGCCGTACGGGAGATCGTCAAGAACGATCCCGACGCCAAGATCCTGATGTGCAGCGCCATGGGGCAACAGGCCCTCGTGGTCGAGGCCATCCAGGCCGGGGCCAAGGACTTCGTCGTCAAGCCGTTCCAGCCGTCCCGGGTGCTGGAAGCCGTGCAACGCGTGCTCGGCTGACATGGACCTGTCGCAGTACGCCGAGTTGTTCCTGGCCGAGAGCCGGGAACACTTGAGCGCCTGCAACCACTTGTTGCTGCAGTGGGAGCGTACACCCACGAGCCCCGAGCCGGTGGGGGGCATTTTCCGCGCGGTGCATACGGTGAAGGGGATGGCGGCCACGATGGGCTACGCCCGGGTGGCGGACCTCGCTCACCGGATGGAGAACCTGCTCGACCGGCTGCGGCGCAGCGGCAAGCCGCCCACGGGTGAGCTGCTCCAGCTGTTGTTCCGCGCTACCGATCTCCTGGAAAAGACCATCGATCTCGCCGCGACGGGGCGCGAGCGGGACGCCGACGTGTCCGGTCTTGGCACCGAGCTGGATGCGGCGGCCAAGCGCGCCGGCGGCACGCCGGCGGGTCGGGGTGCCGGCAAGTCGGCTCCGGCCGTGGTCCCGGCGCCGCCTCCGCCGGTAGACGAAGCGGGATTGGAGGGGGGGCGGCTGGTCTCGGTCGTGCTGCGCGCGGAGGCCCCGCTCAAGGGCGGGCGGGCCCTGATCGTCTTGCGTCGCGCTCAGAGTCTCGGCACGGTCACCCACTTGTCGCCGCCCGCCGCCGCGTTCGAATCGGATGAGTTCGAGGGCCGGTTGTCGCTGCGGCTCGACAGCCGCGCGACGCCGGAGGAAATCGAGCGGCAGCTCGCGCTGGCGGGGGACGTGGAACGGGTGACCGTTGCCGGCTTCGACGCGGTCGGCGCCAAGGGCGACGCCACGACCACCGAGCGCAGCCGGCACATCCGTGTCGATCTGAAGCGGTTGGACGCGCTGATGGATCTGATCGGCGAGCTGGTCACGGCACGCGGCCGGCTGAACGAGCTGGCGGCGGCGCGGCGGGACCCGGCGGTGGACGACGTGGCCATCCAGGTCTCCCGCCTCACGGGTGATCTCCAGTCAGAGATCATTCAGGCGCGCATGACGCCGGTGTGGCAGGTGTTTGATCGGTACCCCCGGCTGGTGCGCGACCTGGCGCAGCAGCTCGAGAAGCAGGTCGCTCTGCGCGTGGAGGGGAAGGAGATCGAGCTCGACCGGGCGATCCTGGACGAAATGGGCGATCCGCTGGTGCATCTGCTGCGCAACGCGGTGGATCACGGCATCGAATCGCCGGCCGAGCGCAAACGCCATGGCAAGCGGCCCGAAGGGGAGATCGTGCTCGCCGCCGTGCGGGAGCGCGCCAGCGTCGCCATCAGCATCGCCGACGACGGACGCGGCATCGACCGCGAGAAGATTCTCGAGAAGGCCAAGCGCGATGGACTGGTCGACGCGCATCTGGAAGCGCTGAGCGACGACCAGCTGCTGCGGGTCATTGCCCGGCCCGGATTCTCCACCGCCCAGGCCGTCACCAGCGTCTCGGGGCGCGGCGTGGGCATTGACGTGGCGATGACGAAGATCCGCGCCCTGGGCGGAACGATCGAGATCCAGACCGAACTCGGTCGCGGCACGACCTTCGTGCTGCGGCTGCCGGTGACGCTGGCGATCGTGCGCGCCTTGATCGCCACGGTCGGGGGCGAGCGGTACGCCCTGCCGCTCACCTATGTGTCGGAAACGGTGGAGTTCGGCGCGGTCCCGATCACGACGATCGAGGGTCGCGAGGCGATGGTGCTGCGCGACCGGGTGGTACCGCTGGTGCATTTGCGCGACCTGCTCGGCGCGCACGGCGGCGGCGCGCCGTCGCCGCGTCGGCCGGTAGTCGTGCTGCAGATGGGCGAACGGCGGACCGGCGTAGTGGTGGACGGGATGCTGGGCCAGCAGGAAATCGTGGTGAAGGGATTTGATGCTCCACAGGGGATGCTCCCGGTGTTCAGTGGAGCGACCATCATGGGCGACGGCATACCGGCGTTGATTCTGGACGCCGGCGGGCTCGTCTAAGGGGGTGGCATGGAGGACGTCCGCGATCTGAAAGAGCTGCAGATCGACGCGCTGCGCGAGGTCGCCAACATCGGCGCCGGGCACGCGGCGACCGCGCTGTCCCAGATGACCAACCGCCGCATCATGATCAGCGTGCCGCAGATCAACATCGCGCGGCTCGAAGAAGTGGCGGAGCTGCTGGGTGATCCCCAGGCGGTGGTGGTGGCGGTGCTGATGCACATGCTGGGGGACCTGACGGGCCGCACGCTGCTGCTCTTTCCGGAAAAAGTGGGGCAGCGGTTGTGCGACATGCTGTTGCGTCGCGCGTCCGGTGCGACGACGGCCTTCGGCGCGCTGGAGCAGTCGGCGCTCAAGGAGGCGGGGAATATCCTGTCCGGGGCCTACATGAACGCCCTGTCGGACTTCATGGGGATGCTGCTGTTGCCGTCGGTGCCGAGTCTGGTGATCGACCTGTCGGCGGCGGTGCTCACCACTACGTATCTCAATTTCGGACACGACCGCGACTTCGTGTTCTGCGTCGAAACCGAATTCCGCATCGACGCCGAGGAGGAGCTGCGCGGGCACTTCCTGCTGCTTCCCGACCTGGCCTCCCTCAAGGCGATCTTCGACGCGATCCGCGTGACCTGACCTGTGTCGGTGCCCGCGCTGTCGGATCGCGACCTCGCCGTCCTCCGATCCTTCGCCCGCCGGATCGATCCCTCGGACGCCGGGGCCCACAACAACCTCGGCGTTTTGTACTATCAGAAAGGGATGATCTCGGAGGCGATCGCGGAATTCTCGCGCGCCTTGGAGCTCGACCCCAAGATGCAGGTCGCGCAGCGCAACCTCGAGATCGCCTTCCACAACACCGGCTACTATGACCGGCGCGTGTCGGAGCTGCAGGAGCGGCTGCGCCAATCGCCGGACGATCGCGAATCCCGCCTCGAGCTGGGCCGGGCCTTTGCCGCGCTGGGCCAGTTTGACGAGGCGGTGGCTGAATTCGAGCAGATCCTCGCCCATCACCCCCGCGACGTCGCCGCCGTGATCCAGCTCGGTCTGGCGGAGAAGGCGCGCGGCCGTCTCGAAATCGCGGCCGACTGGTTCGAGCAGGCCCAGTCGCTCGATGCCACCTCGAGTGTCGTGCAGTTCTACCTCGGTGAGGTGCTGTACAATCGCGGGCTGAACGAAGCGGCCCTGGGTGCCTTGCAGCGCGCCGTACAGCTGAATCCCGACAACGCCAACGCCCACTACCTGATGGCGTTCGTGTTGGGCGACATGGGGCGGCACCAGGAAGCGCGCGGCGCCTCCAAGCGCGCCATCGAGCTCAACCCGCCGCTGGCGCGCGCGCAGGCGAATCTGTCGATCGAGCGGCTCAGTACCGACCGGCGCAGCCAGCCGTACCTCGTGCGCGAGGCGCTGGAGATGGAGGTCGTGGAGGGCCGCGAGCTCGCCCACCACAACCTCGGACTCGCGTTCCGGCAAAAGGGCTACTACGTCGAGGCGTTGCGCGAATACCGGCTGGCCCTGGAGCGGGGGGAAGACCACCGCCTCGTGCACCAGGCCATGGCCGAAGTGCACCTGTTGCGGCGCGACTTCGGCCCGGCACTGGAGCTGTACGAGACGCTGCTCCAAGAGGTCCCCGACTCGCCCAAGCTGTGGAACGAGCGCGGCGTGGTACTGCACCAGGCGGGGCGGGTGGATGAAGCGCTGGCCTCGTATCGCCGCGCGGTGGAGCACGACCCCAAGTACGCCCTGGCCCACAATAATACCGGCGTCGCCCTGGCCCATCAGGGCAGCACCGACGAGGCCGTGGAGGCGTTCCGCACCGCGCTGCAATCCCAGCCGACGTTCGCGGCGGCGCGCCTGAACCTGGCGCTGCTGCTGTTCCACATCCGGCGGCTGCAGCTGGCACTCGAAGCCTATCGCCAGGTGCTGGGCGACGATTCACGCAACGCCTCGGCCTGGAACGGCGTCGGGCTCGTCCTGGTGGAGCTGAAGCGCTTCGCCGACGCGCGCAACGCCTTCGCACGCGCGGTCGAAGGGGACCCGCAGCACGCGGGCGCGCACTACAACCTCAGCTTCGCCCTGTCGAACCTCGGCGACTTCGACGGCGCCCTGCGCGCGACCAAGCGGGCGCTCGAGCTCGATCCCTACTACGTCTCCCAGAAGTTCGCGCTGACGATCGATCTGCAGTACGAAGAAGCCACGATCGGCGTCGCTCCGGAGATCTCGGCCGACGTGACGACCGACTCGCTCGGGACCGAATTCTCGTTCGATCAGCGGCTGCTGGACAACATCTTCCAGGAGCTGGCGCCGCCCGAGCCGATCGGCCTGGCCGGGGCGCGGGGGCGCGACGACCAGCTGTCCCTGGCGCGCGACTACGTGAGCAAGGGACTGTTCGATCTCGCGGCGGCGGAGGCGATCCGCGCCATGCAACGCGGCGCCGATCGCGCGGAGGCCACGACCCTGGTCGGCGACCTCTACGCCAAACGCGGCCTCCACGGCGAGGCGCTGGAGCGCTACCAGGAGGTCCGCACCCTCGACCCGGACCGGACCGATGCCCGGCTGGGAGAGATCAAGGCGTTGCTCGCGCTGAATCGTTCGGCCGAGGCGATCGAGCCGGCCGAAGAGCTGCTGACGCTGGCGCCCAACGATGTGGAGGCGCTGCTCGTGGTCGCCAAGGCGCGGGCGGCGCAGGGCGACGCGGCCGCCGCCCTCACCGCCCTGCAGCAGGCGCAGAGTCGCGCCCCGGCGCGCGCCGATCTCCACAAGCTCCAGGGCGACGTGCTCGTGAAGGTGGGCGACCGGGGCGGCGCGCTCGCCGCCTACCGCGGGGCGCTGGAGCTGGACCAGGGCTTCGTGGCGGTCTGGGTCGATCTTGGACGCATTCATGAGCAGCGCGAGGAATGGGCGGATGCCCTGCGGGCCTACGAACGGGCGTTGCACGAGCTGCCGACCTACCACGAAGCGACCATGGCGCTCGCGGACCTGCAACGCCGGCTGGGCCGGCTGCCCCCCGCCATCGACCGGCTCGCGAACCTGCTGGAGGACGATCCGTACGACCTGGATGCGCTCATTCTGCTGGGCCGCGCGTTGCTCGAGGACAAGCGGCCGGAGGCCGCGCTCGAGGCGTTCCGCCGTGTGCTGAAATTCGATCCCGCCCACGTGGCCGCCCTGTTCAATGAAGGTGTGGTCCTGGCTCAGCTGCGCCGCTATCGCGAAGCCGTGCACCGGTGGGAGCAGGTGACCCGCCTGGACCCGTCCGGACCGTTCGCGCAGCGCGCCCGCATGCACGCGCGCACGGCCCTCGACCTGCAGCACATCTTCACTTCGGACGCGGCCTGACCGAATGGCGATCGAAGGCCCGCTGCGGGAGCTCGGCATCCACGATGTCTTCCAGCTGCTGGATCTCAGCCGGAAGACCGGGGTGCTGCGCGTCACCTCCGAGCTCCGGCACAACGCCGGCACGATCTACTTCGACGACGGGGCGGTGATCTACGCGGAGATCCGCAGCAACCCCCACCCGTTGGGCGGTCTGCTGCTGCGCAGCGGCAAGATCACCGAAGCCGATCTCGAGCACGCGCGCGACATGCAGACGCGCCAGGGCGACCCGCGGCGACTCGGCGAGATTCTCGTTTCGCTCGGAATCATCACGCCCCGCGAGCTGCAACGCCACGTGCGGTTTCAGATCGAGGAAGTGGTGTTCGAAGTCATCGGTTGGAACGAAGGCTACTTCTCGTTCACCGAAGGGCCGCTCACCGACCTGACTGCCGAAGCCACGGTCCGGATATCGACCGAAGCCCTCCTCATGGAAGGGGCGCGTCGCATCGACGAGTGGGCCCGGATCGAGAAACGTGTCCCGCACCTGGGCGTCGTGCCGACCTACGCCCCATCGATGCAAGGTGGAGACCTGGATCTGCTCCCGCCCGAGTGGGAAGTGCTGGCGCTGATCGACGGGGACCGCGATCTCCGGGCGATTGCGGCGACGCTGGCACGCTCCGATTTCGACATCGCCAAGACGCTTTTCGGTCTGGAGAGCGCCGGTCTCATCACCCTGGTCGACCCCGGGACCGCGCCGCGCGGCCGCAGCAGCGCGCCCGATGCCGCCGTGCTGGTCGCGGAAGCCGAGGAGGCGTTCGGTCGCCACGACCTGGACCGGGCCCGTGCCGCGGCGGAACGGGCCGCGGTCGTGCAACCGCACGATCCCGCCGTGCACTTGCTGCTGGGTCGTGTGCACCTGGAGGCCGGCCGGCCTGGCGAAGCGGTGGACGAGCTGCGCCGCGCGCTGCGGCTCGACGCCGGGGGGCTTTCCGCCTACCGCCTGCAGGGGTTCGCGCTGGTGCAGCTCGGGCGGTTCGCCGAAGCGGTCGAGCAATGGGACCAGTGGGAGCGCCTGGCCGTGAACGAGGAGCAGGAGACTCCCTATCGCGACGACGTGCTGTCGGCCAAGGCCGCCGCCCGGTTCCTGGGCGGAGCGCGTGCCCATGTCTGAAGACGTCAAGACGTTATCGGCCGAGCTGGCCCGCGACCCCCAGAGCCTCGTGTTTCTGCGACTGGGAGAGCTGCTGCGCCAGAAACGGCAGTTCGACGCGGCCGCGCGCATCGCGCTGCACGGGTTGGAGCGGCACCAGCACCTGGCCGACGCGCACGACCTGTACGCCCGCATTCTGGCCGACCGCCACGACTATGAGCACGCGTTCGACGAATGGGACATGACGCTGCGCATCGCGCCGCACCACACCGGGGCGTTGAAGGGTCTCGCCTTCCTCTATTTCAAGGTGGGGGACCTGGGACAGGCCGAGTCTCATCTCCAGGCGGCCCATCGTATCGCGCCCGACGATCCCAGCATCGCTCAGGCGTTCGCCGTCATCCGTGGCGAAGCGCCGTCGTCCGGCGCCATGCTGCCGTCGCCGGACGATCCGGTTGCGGAGCCGCTGCCATCAGCCGAGACCGTCGCGCCGCTGCCGGAGACGCGCGTGTTTGCCGGCCTGGAAGGGGCGCAGGAAGGGCTGTTGCTGCTGGATGCCGCCGGCCTGGTGCTGGGCGGTGCGCTCAAGACCCCGGAGGGCGGCGACGTCACCGAGGCGGTCGCGGCGTATCTCGCGGGTGTGTCCTATGAGGCCGCCCGGACGGCCAAACTGCTCGGGTTGGGGGGGTGGCGCGGGCTGTCGGCGGAAGGCCAGTCCGGTCACGTGCACGTCGGCCAGCCAACCGCGGAGTCCATGCTGCTCGTCGTCCGGGACCGGTCGGTCCCGCTGGGACGCCTCGGTCTTCTGGCGCAGCGCGCGGCGCAGGCGGCGCGACGCTGGCTGGAGCGGCAGGGATGAGCGCGGTCTACCTGCGGTCGCTCGATCTCATCACCCGCGTGCGCGGGGTCCGGGGGGCCATGGTCGTCGCACGGTCAGATGGCCTGGTGGTCGCCGAACAACTGATGGAGGGGATCAAAGGGAGCACGGTGGCGGCATTGACGGCCAGCCTCGCCGGCCGGCTGCACCGCGCGATGGTGGCGGCGGGGCTCGGTCCGAGCCAGTTCTGGCATCTACAGTGCGAGCAGGGCGCGGTGCTGGCCGTTCCGGCGGGCGACGGGTTACTGATGGTCGCGGTGACGGAGCCCGAGGTGAACGTCGGCTTGGTGCGGCTCGAGCTGCTGCGCGCCGCGGAGGCGGCCGCGTGACCACGATCCGCGCAGTCGAGACGTGGACGCTCGACCCGCTCACCACCTACGTCGTGGAAGCGGGCGCGCGGCTCGTGCTGCTGATGACGCCGGCCGGCCAGGTGCTGGCGCAGTCGGGATTCTTGCGCGCGGTGGATGTCATGTCGGCATCGGCCCTCGGGGCCGCGATCATGGCCTCGACGACCGAGCTGGCGCGCCAGCTGGGGCAGGCCCCGTTCGCGGCGCTCAACCATCAGGGCCAGCGTCATGGCATTTTCCTGAGTGGTTTCGTCACCGATCGTGGACCGCTGATCGTGCTCGTCGTCTACGAGCTCGACGTTTCGTCGCTTGGCTTGGTGCAGTTATTCTTGGAGCAGCTTGTGGCGGACTTGCGTGCCGCCAGCCCGAAGACGGGCGCCACGCGAAAAGTGCTGGCGGCCGATTTCGAGCGCGAACTCAACGAGAGCCTGAACACGCTCTTCGGGAGATAGGCGTTCGTGTCCCTCGTCAACTTTACGACCCGCGAGATCACCTGCAAGATCGTCTACTACGGTCCGGGGCGCTCCGGGAAGACGACGAACCTGCACTACATCTACGGCCGCGTGCCCGAATCCCGCCGCGGCCGTATGGTGTCGCTCGCCACCCAGACGGACCGGACGCTGTTCTTCGACTTCCTGCCCATCGACCTGGGGCAGATCTCGGGGTTCACCACCCGATTCCAGCTCTACACCGTGCCGGGGCAGGTCTATTACAACGCCACGCGCCGGCTGGTTCTGCAGGGGGCCGACGGCGTGGTATTCGTGGCGGACAGCCAGGCGCGACAGCTGGACGAGAACTTGGAGAGCCTGCAAAACCTGCAGGCGAACCTGCTCGAGCACGGCATCGACATACGCGCGCTGCCGGTCGTGATGCAGTACAACAAGCAGGACCTGCCCCGCGAGCTGATCCTCCAGCTGCTCGAGCTGGACGACGCCCTCAACTTCCGCGGCGTGCCGAGCTTCCCGGCCGATGCGCTGCACGGCAACGGGGTGTTCGAGACGCTGAAGGCGATCACCGAGCTGGTGCTGCGGCGCCTGGCCCAGGGGGCGCCGGCGTGACTTCCGCGCTGAACCCGAAGTTCACCTTCGACACCTTCGTGGTGGGCGCCGCCAACCGGCTGGCCGTGACGGCGGCGCGCACTGTGGCGGAAAGCCCCGGCTCCGCCTACAACCCGCTCTTCATATACAGCGGCTCCGGGCTCGGCAAGACGCACTTGCTCATGGCGATCGGCGCCAATGCCAAGCGGTTGGCCCCCGCGCTCAACGTCGAATACCTGACCCTGGACGAGTACGTCGAAGCGTTCCACGCCGCCATCGCGGCCGGTCAGGGCGACGCGTTCCGCCGTCGGTTCCAGACGGTCGACGTCCTGCTGGTCGACGACGTGCAGTTCCTCGCCAACCGCCGGGAGATGCAGACCGAGTTGTTGCGGCTGTCGGAGGCGTTGCAGATCGCCGGCCGCCAGATCGTGCTCACGAGTGATCGGCCCCCCGCCGAGATCGAGGCGCTGGACGAGCGGCTGATTTCCCGCTTCTCGGGCGGCCTCGTCGTGGATATCGGGGCCCCGGACTACGAGACGCGGGTCGCCATCCTGCGCCGCAAGGCCGAGGAGCGCGGCGCCGAATTCCCGCCCGGCGTGCTCGAGACGGTGGCGGCCGCGGAATTCACCAACGTGCGCGAGCTGATGGGCGTGCTCAACCGGCTGGTCGCGTACCAGGCCGTGAATGAGACGCCGCTCACGGCGGAGGCGGCGCAGGGGCTCCTGGGTCTCGAGCCGCGCCCGAGCGCCGGCGCGGCTGCGACGTCCGCCGCCGAGCGGATCGGCCACCCGGACGAGTTCGCCGCGTTTCTCACCGACGTGACGGTGACGGTCGGCAAGGCGGTCGAAGCATGGCGGGCGCGGATCGCGGAGGCGATCCTGCGCTGGGAAGGCGAAGGCTATCGGACGCGGCGGCTCGAGTCGCTGCTTGAGCAGGAAACCCCGCTCGCCCCGGACGAGGAGATCGCCACCTACGCCCGCGACGTCGAGCGGCTGCGGGCGCTCGAAGCCGAAGTGTCACAGTTCGATCCGCAAGCGGCGGGGCAGAGCGTGTTCCGCGACCCGGAGCGGCTTGCCGAGGCCGAGGAGGCGGCGGCGCGAGTGCGCGCCGGTGCGGCGCCGCCGCCCGCGCCCTCCGCCGCGATGCCGTTCAGCACGTTCGCCGTCGGCGCGTCGAACCAGCTCGCCGTGAACGTGGCCCGCGAAGTGCTGGAGGAGCCCGGCCGCCGCTACAACCCGCTGGTGCTGCTCGGCAAGAGCGGCGTCGGCAAATCGCACCTGCTCAACGCGCTGGGGCTCGAGCTGGCACAACAGCCGGGCGCCATCGTGGCGTGCCTGTCGACGCAGGCGTTCATCGACGAGCTGATCGTCGCGATCGACGGCAACCGGATGGAATGGTGGCGCGCCCGCTACCGCCGCGCCACGGCGCTGCTGCTGGACGACATCCACCTGCTGGGCGGCAAGGACCGGACGCAGGAAGAGCTGTTCAATCTGTTCAACCTGTTCCAGGACCTGGAACGACAGCTGGTGTTCACCGCGCCGGCCCACCCCAAGACGCTGCGGGGGATCGAGCAGCGCATCGCCTCCCGGCTGGAGGGCGGCCTGGTGGTGGAGCTGGTCGAGCCGGATCGCGACGTGCGTCGTACGGTCATCCGGCGCGCACTCGGAGCGCAGGATGTGCCCGAGGATCCGGTGCTGATCGACTATCTCGCCGATCGCCCGGCCGATTCGGTGCGCAGCCTGATGGGAGTGCTGCAGCGGGTGGTGAGCGCGGCGGCGGCGCAGGACGTGCCCGTGAGTGCCGGACTCGCGCGCGAGGTGCTCGAGGGCGGCACAGCCGCCGAGCGGCGCCGCACCGTCGGATTCCGCACATCGGGGATCGTGGTGTCGAGCGCGGGGGGCGTGCGCAGCCGCGAGAAGATCGTGTGGGATTGGGCTTCGCCCGCGGACCGCCTGATCGAGGAGCTGCGCTAGTGGCGATCAAGGGCTCGCTGCGGGAAGCCTCCCTGCCGGACGTGCTCCAGCTGCTGGCGCTCGGGCAGAAAACCGGCTGTCTCTCGATCGCCGATCGCTCGAACTTCGGCTACATCTTTTTCGATCGCGGCCGCATCTGCTACGCCTCGATCGTCAACCGCCGCGACCGCCTCGGCGACATCCTTGTCAAGCACGAGAAGATCAGCCAGGAGCAGCTCGACGCCGCCGTGGCGCGCCAGGCGCGCGAGCGCGACAAGAAACTGGGCGAGATCATGGTGGACCAGGGGGCGATCTCGCAGCCCGAGTTGGAGCGCTACATCCGGGTGCAGATCGAAGAGGCCGTGTATTTCCTGTTCACCTGGACCCAGGGTACGTTCAACTTCGAAGCCGACGTCCGCGCGGAGCGCCAGGACTTCCTCGTGTCGATCAACCCCGAGTCGCTCCTGCTCGAAGGGGCGCGCCGGGTGGACGAGTGGAGCCTGATCGAGAAAAAGGTGCCGTCGTTCGACATCATCTTCATCGTCGATCACGAGCGACTCGATATCAGCGAGGCCACGCTCACCGAAACGCAGCAGCGCATCCTGCCATTGCTCGACGGCTCCCGCGACGTCAACCAGATCATCGAAGACTCCGGGCTGGGAGAATTCGAGATCGGCAAGGCCCTGTACGGGCTGATCACCGCTGGCTTCCTGCATCGCGCGGGACGCACCACCTCGGCGGAGCAGCAGAAAATGAGCGACGCCCGCGTCGAGGAGCACCGCAACCTCGGCGTGGCGTTCTATAAGACCGGAATGCTGGACGAGGCGGCCCGGGAGTTCCGGCGCGTCGCCGAGCTGCGCGCCGGCGATCCCAACGCGATGTTTTTCCTCGGCCTCGTGGCGCTCAAGCAGGCGCGCTGGCGCGAAGCGATGGAATCGCTGCGGTCCGCGGCGGAGAAAGGCGGCAGTCGCCCTGCGGTGCTGCACAATCTGGGATTTGCCTACGAGCAGCTGGGGCGGCTGGACGAAGCCGAAGCGTCCTGCGCCGAGGCGGCGTCGCGGGCGCGGACCGATCCGCGCATCTATCTGGGGTGGGGCATCGTCGCGCTGAAACGCGGCGACCACACCGGCGCCGGTGGGCGGCTGGACCGGGCCAAGGAGCTGTACGGCTCGCAGCAGCCGCCGGCGGTGTGGTATTGGGCGCGGACGCTGGCGGCGGGGTTGGGCAGCGACTTCGAGTCCGCCGAGCATATCGGCGCGGCCGGGATCGCGGCCTATCCGCAGAGCGCGGTATTGCGCAACAACCTCGCCGTGCTGCGCGAGCTGAGCGGCGATCTGCGCGGCGCCGAGGATCTGGTGCGGGTGGCGATCCAGGACGAGCCGTCGCAGCCGCAGCTCTCCAAGAACCTCGGCGACCTCGCGTATCGCGCCTCACGCTATGACGAGGCGTGGACCGCGTATCGCCGGGCGGTGGAGCTCGCCCCCGACCTGGGGGACGACGTCTACTTCAAGCTGGGCAACATCGCCTACAAGCGAAACGACCGCGAGCTCGCCGCCCAGCTCTGGCGGCGGGCGCTCGAGCTGAACCCGAGTCACGAATTGGCGAAAACGAACCTGGAGACCTTGAGCACGCTGCAGTGAGCGAATCGGCCGAGGAGCAGGCGTTCCGGGCCCTGACCGATAAGATCACCCGGGCGCGCGGCATCTGCTGCGACGCGTACAAGGACCGGTGCCTGAAGCGGCGCATCGCGGTGCGCATGCGGGCCCGCGGCGTGCACAGCTTCGCCGACTACAGCCGGGTGCTGGACGGCGATGCGCACGAGTACGACCTGCTGCTCGACGCGCTCACCATCAACGTCACCAAGTTCTTCCGCAACCCGGAAACCTGGGCGGCGCTGGCGCCGCATCTGTTGGAGCGCTGGCGGGCGAGCGCCGGCGCGTTCGTCGCCTGGTCCGCGGGCTGCGCGTCGGGGGAAGAGCCCTACACCGTGGCCATCGCGCTGGCCGAAGTGGCCCGCGGCTCGCTCACGTCCGATCGGCTGCCACGCGCGCGCGTCATCGCGACCGACATCGATCGCGTCAGCCTTGAGCGCGCCCAGGCCGCGCGCTATCCGGCCACCGCCTATTCCGAGATGCCCGTCGAGCTGGCGCGCCGCTGGCTCGAGCCGACCGCGCCGGACGGCACGCGCGCCCCGGTCGCCGCGATTCGCGCCCTGGTCGATGTGCGGCGCCTCGACCTCACGCGCGAGCGGTCCCCGGAGACCGCCGATGGACTCGACCTGATCGTGTGCCGAAACGTGGTGATCTACTTCGACCGGGAGACCCAGGAGCGGCTGTTCCAGACCTTCGCCCAGGCGCTGAAGCCCGCCGGCGTGCTGCTCCTGGGCAAGGTCGAAACCCTGCTGGGCCCCGCGCGGGAGCGGCTGCGGCTGCTCGACGCGCGCGAGCGCATCTACCAGAGGCCCGCGTGACCGCGCGCGAGCAGTTCGTCCGCGTGGCCGAGTGGGCCGTGGGGCGTGAGGGCGTGATCGTCTCCCTGGGGCTCGGCTCCTGTGTCGCGATCATGCTGCACGATCCACGCGCATGCATCGGCGGCATGGCGCATGTGCTGCTGCCCTCGAAGAGCCTGTCCCACGACCAGGACAAGCCGGCGAAGTTTCCCGAGACCGCCGTGCCGTTTCTGGTCCAGCGCCTCGTCGCCGCTGGCGCGGACCGGCATCGGCTGGTGGCGAAGCTCGCGGGGGGCGCCAGCATGTTCGCGCAGCTCATGACGCCGGGCGCGGTACAGATGGGCGAGCGCAACATCGCGGCGTCCCGATCGGTGCTGCGCGAAGCCGCGATCCCCATCATCGGCGAATCCGTGGGCGGCGAGCGAGGCCGCTCGGTACGGTTCCACGTCGCCGACGGGCACGTGGAGAGCCACACGGTGGGCGGTGATGAAGTCGTCTTCTAAGGGCCGGCCCACGGTCCTCGTGGTGGACGACAGCGCGCTGATGCGACGTGTGCTCAGCGACGTGCTGAGCGGCGAGCGGGGCGAGGGACCGTTCCGCGTCGTCGCCACCGCGCGAGACGGCTTCGACGCGGTGCAGAAGGTGCATCAGCTGCAGCCCGACGTGGTCACGATGGATCTCGAGATGCCGGAGCTCGACGGGCTCGGCGCCATCGGGTACATCATGTCGGAAACGCCGCGCCCGATCGTGGTCGTGAGCGCGCACGCGGGACCCGGAACGGAGGCGGCGATCCGGGCGCTCGAGCTGGGCGCGGTCGAGATCGTCGCCAAGCCGGTCGACGCGACGCGGGAGGCCCTGGTCAGCATGGGCCCGCGGCTGATTGCGGCCGTGCACGCGGCGCTGGCGGCCGACGTGTCGCGCCTGCCGGTGCTCGCCCGGCCGCCGACGCCCGCGCCGCGCGCCCCGGCGCTCGAGTTGGGCCGGCGGGCGCACGTCGCCGTCGCCATCGCGGCGTCGACGGGCGGGCCGCGGGCGCTGGCGGAAGTGCTGCCGCGGCTGCGGGTGGGCCTACGGGCCGCGGTGCTGGTGGTGCAACACATGCCGCCGCGGTTTACGCGCAGTCTGGCCGAGCGCCTGTCCAGCATGAGCGCGCTGCGGGTGGTGGAAGCGGACGCGGGCGCTCCGCTGGTGGCCGATACGGCGTACGTCGCTCCGGGCGATTATCATATGCGAGTGATCCCGGCGGAGGACGGTCCCGTGATTGCCCTGGACCAGGGGCCGCCCGTGTGGGGCGTGCGTCCGGCCGCGGACCCGCTGTTTCGCTCCGTGGCGCTCGTGTTCGGGCCGCGCGCTGTGGGGGTCGTGCTGACGGGCATGGGACGAGATGGAGCGGAAGGGTTGCGGGCGATCCATGACGCCGGCGGCGGGGGGTTCGCACAGGACAAGGACTCGGCGGTGATCGCAGGGATGCCCACGGCGGCGTTTCAGGCTGGTGGCGTGGATGCGGTGGTGCCGCTGGCGCAGATGGCCGATCGCATCGCCGCCGAGCTGGTGCGCCGCGGCGGGATGGGAGGCCGCGCGTGAGCATGGGATTCCTGTTGGTGCGTGCCGAACGGCGTCCGTACGGGCTGCCGTTGGACTGTGTCGTCGAGGTGACGGATCTGACCGAAGTGCTGGAGGTGCCGCGGGCCGAGGTGGCGGTGCGGGGGTTGACGCCGCTGCGCGGGCGCTTGGTGCCGTTGGTGCATCTGGCGGCGTTTCTTGGCCGGCGCGCACCGCCAGCCGAGCGGGGTCGCGCCGCCGTACTGGTGCAGCTGGGGGGGCGCTTCGTGGCCTTCGAGGTGGACGACGCGGACGAGGTGGTGCGAGAGGCCCCGCTGCCGGTACCCGACGGCGCCTCGCTGCCGTGGGCGGCGGGCGTGGCGCTGCGTGGTGACGGCCTGGTGCCGATTCTGGATCTCGAGGCGCTGGGGGACCGTATCGGATGACGACGACCACCACGGGCGACGACGTCCAGCTGGTCACGTTCCGCGTGGCCGGTCAGGACTTCGCGTTCAACATCTTCCAGGTCGAGCGGATTCTCCGCTACGAATCGCCGGCGCCGCTGCCCAAAGCCCCGGACTTCCTGGAAGGGGTGCTGCAGTACCAGGGTGGCCCGGTGCCGGTGATCGACCTGCGCAAGCGCCTCGGCGTCGAGGCGCCGCTCAAGGACGACACGCGTATCATCGTGCTGGACTGGGATGGCGGCAAGATCGGCTTCGTGGTGGATACGGTGACCGAAGTGCTGCAGATCGGCGCTGGGGACGTGATCCCGCCGCCGGCGATCGTCAAGGGGCTCGCCGCCGAGTACATCACCGGTCTCGTCGGCCGTGAGGCACGCACCATCATCGTGCTCAACACGGCGAAGCTGCTCGCATCGAAGGAGAAGTTGGCCCTCACCACGGCCCTCAAGGGGTCGACCTGATGCGCGAATCTCCGATGACCGCCTTGCGCGTCGAGTACGACGCGATCGCGCAGCGCCTCGACAACGCCGGCACGCACGGGGAGCGGGATGCGGTCAAGCAGGAGATCATCTTCTTCTTCAAGCAGGTCGATACGCTGCTGGGTGAGGTGGGGCAGCTGAAGGAAGACATCCGGGTGCTGGTGGACAAGTACAAGCAGCTGCAGGCGGCATCGACCGCCGAAGCGGCCGCGCCGGAGTTCACGGGCATTCGTCCCGCCGTGAAGGCTGACCACATCGGGGCGTCGACCTTCATCGAGAAGGGATGGAGCCTGATCTCGCTCGGCGATCATGACGGGGCGATTCAGGCGCTGCAGAAGGCGTTGCAGCTCTCGCCGGGCGAAACCCAGGCGGAATCGCTGCTCGGCTGGGCGCAAATGCTGCACGGCGACTATGACGACGCGCTGTCCACGTTTCAGAAAGTCCTGATGAAAGAGCCCGCCAATTCGCTCGCCCGCATCAACGTCGGCTACATCTGCCTCAAGAAGCGCATCTTCGGCGAAGCGATCGAGCACTTATCCAAGGCGATTCGCCTCGACAACGACAAGAAGGCGACGCTGTACGCGCATTTCTATCTCGGACTCGTGTATCTGAACCGCGAGATGTATGAAGACGCGCAGACGTTCTTCCAGAAGACCCTGAAACTCGGTCCCAACCTGATTGACGCCTATTACGAGCTCGGACGCGCCTTCTGGTTCGGCGGCGATCAGGAGCAGGCGCGTCGGTCGTGGGACGAGGGATTCAAGGCGAACAAGTTCAATCCCTGGGGCCGCAAGTGTCAGGAGACGCTGACGCTCGTGGCTCAGGGGGAGGCCCCCCCGCGTCCCTGAAGCACCTTCACTAACTGCTTGACGGACTACGGATTACGGGCTAAGATAGCTGGCTTATGCCCGACCCGAGCATCGCGCGCTCGCGCCTGCGCTATGGTCCGCGAAACTTCGTTCTGCTGGGCAGCGCCCTGTGCTGCATCACGCTGGGTTACTGGCTGCTCTCGCGGGGATCGACCACGGCGGCATCGATCCTGCTCGTGCTGGGGTACTGCGTGTTGTTCCCGGTCGGGCTGGCCCTCTGAACGACTCGCGTGAACGGGCGAATAGCTCAGCGGTTCAGAGCGCCTGCCTTACACGCAGGATGTCGGGGGTTCGAATCCCTCTTCGCCCACTGGGGTACGACTGCCAAACGGAGGTCTAACCGCGTGAGAGTGTTTCGATTGATCGCCGTCCTCACCCTGGGCGGGGCGGGCGCCGCGGCGGCGCAGCTGCCGGCGCCGCAGACTCAGAACCTGGAAAGACTCCTGATTCTCAACGTGCCCGCCGAGCCGGCGTCGGATTCGGCGGCGGCGGTCGCGGTGATCGACGCGATGCGAGACCGCCTGATCCAGCTCGCGCGCTACAAAGTGACGGTCATTCCGAGAGCCAAGATCTGCGAAGCGCTCCTGCAATCGGGGTTTCCCTGCACGGCGCTGCTCACCGACCAGCAGGCCTCGCAGCTGTCGAAAGCGCTCGGCGTCAACTCCTACAACATCGGCCACGTGGGCCGCTCCGGCGGGCGCCTGGGCGCGGCGGTTCGGATCATCTCTGGAGGCGCCGGGTTCTCGACATCGTTCAGCGCCGAGGCCGGCACGGCGGGCACGCCACAGTCGCTTGCGGAAGCGATCGCGCAGCGGCTCAACTCGGTGGTACGCGCCGCCGAGTACGCGCGCAACTGCAATGAGGCGCGGGCGCGCAACGCCCTGGTACGCGCGCTCTCCGAAGCGAACAAGGCGTTCGCTATCGAGCCGAACCTGGCCGCGGCCAATCTTTGCGTCGCGACGATTCGCGAAGTCCAGCATGCGCCGCCGGACAGCATCATCGCCGCGGCGCACCGCGCCCTGAAAGGCGACCCCGGCAACGCCGAAGCGTGGAACCGTGTGGCCCAGGCCTCGATGGTGAGGGGGGACACGCTGGGCGCGCTCGACGCCTACGACTCCCTGTTGTCGTATAACGCGGGCGATGCGAATCTCCGCAAGGGATTGGTGTCGCTCTTGCTGCAGCACAAGCAGTACGAGCGCGCCGAACGGTTGCTGTCGGCTGGCCTGAAGGTCACGCCGGGCGATCAGCAGATGACCGACATGCGCAAGCGCGTGTGCATCGAGGGCGGCCTGTACGCCTGCACGCTCGAGATGCTGCGCGCCGAAGTGGCGGCCGATACCACCAAGCTGTCGGACACGACGGAGCTGAAGCTCGCATTAGCGAACGCTCAGGCGGCGTCGGATACCCAGTCGATGCTGTGGTGGGCGCGGCAGGCCGTGAAACAGTTCCCGGCTTCCGCCTCATTCCTGAAGCAGCTCGGTGGGGCGTTGCAGCTCGCCGGCCAGGTCGATTCGTCGATTGCCTATTACCAGAAAGCGCTGGCGCAGAATCCGGGCGACGTGCCCACGAGCCTGCTGATCGCCAAAACGATCGTGGAACGCTCGGTTTGGGACACCACGGTGGCTCGCGCGCTGAGTGGCGATACCACGGCGTTAAGACGAGCGCGCCAGGCGTTTGTCGACGAGGTCGATGTCGCGCGTCCTTACCTCGCCCCGGGCTACGCGTCCGCTGACAGTTCGATTCGCCTGTTCACAACCAGCATCGCCTACGGGGCAGGGTCGAAACTGGCGCAGGCGGGAGCGATGGACAAGGCTTACGCATGGCTTGATCCGGCCTACCAACAGCTGGCGAGTGATACGGCCACTGGCCATCAACCACTTCGTTCCTTAACGGCGTTCTGGTACGGCCTGGCTTCGTTCTATACGCTGCCTCCGCTCCTGCAGGCGTATGCGACTTCGAAGAAATGCGCTGACGCGCCCCAGTTGAATGACCGCCTCCAGAAGACAAGACAAGCTCTGAATCTCGGCGCACGGATTGCGGCACAATCGGTGAGACAACCGCTGACACAACTTGGTCAGTGGGAGAACTTCATGCAGCAAATGAAGAAGTCGTTGAAGTGTAGGAATTACTAACGCGTTGAATTGCCTCGGCGCCGACGGTATATTGCAATGCTCCGAAGCAGGGGGCTGTAGCTCAGCTGGTTAGAGTGCCGGTCTGTCACACCGGAGGTCGCGGGTTCGAGCCCCGTCAGCCCCGCCTGAACCCGCCTCGCGGGACGAAGTGTCCGGCTCCGCCTGCCTCGGCATGCGGGGCCGTCTTTTTTCACCGAACCGGAGCGTCGATCTGACCGCCACTGCCTACCACGTGCCCGTGCTCGCGCGCGTCGTGCGGGAATGGGCCGCGGGCGCGCACCGGGCCGTGGATGCGACGGCGGGCGGGGGTGGCCACGCCGCCCTGCTGCGCGCCGCCGGCGCCGAAGTCCTTGCCATCGATCGCGATCCAGCCGCGCTCGCCGCCGCCCGGGAGACGCTCGGCGGGGACGGACTCACCTATCTGGCGGCGCCGTTCGGCTCGCCCGAGGCGCTCGCCGTAGTGGCGACGTTCCACCCCGATCACATTCTCGCCGATCTCGGGGTTTCCTCCCACCAGCTCGACGATGCCGGCCGCGGCTTCACGTTTCGACGCGGCGCGCCGCTCGATATGCGCATGACCCCCGGTCGCGGGGCCAGCGCCGCGGACATCCTGAACAGCTGGCCGGAGCCGCGCCTCACCGCCACGTTCGCCGTGGACGCCGACGAGCCTCGCGCGCGAGCGCTGGCCCGGGCGATCGTGCGCCGCCGCTCCCACGCGCCGTTTCGGGACAGTGACGACCTGGTGAAGGCGATTCGGGAAGTGCTCGGGCCGAGATCCGGTCCGGCGGACTTCGCCCGCCTGTTCCAGGCCGTGCGGATCGCCGTGAACGACGAGCGCGAGCAATTGACGCAGGCGCTGCCCGCGTTCCGGGACGCGCTCGTTCCCGGCGGGCGGTTGGGCGTCATCGCGTACCACTCGGGTGAGGACCGCGTCGTGAAACAGGCGTTCCGGGAATGGGCGCGCGCCTGCATCTGTCCGCCGCGCCAACCGGTGTGCACGTGCCGGGGCCGGGCGCTCGGGATCGTGCTCACGAGAAAGGCCGTGGTGGCGGACGCCGACGAGATCGCCGTCAATCCGCGGGCGCGGTCCGCCAGATTTCGTGCCTTTGCCACGGCGGAGGCGGGTCATGGCGCTTAGAGGCCGCCACTGGTTCGTGTTCTGGCTCGCGGCCGCCTGCCTGGCGTTGTGGCTCGTCGTTTGGCGGCAAACCGACAGTTTCCGCCTCGCGCGCGAGCTGGGGGACACCCGGACCGTTCGTATCGCGCTCGAGGGTCGGTTGAGCGACTACGAGCGCCGGATCCGGGTGGCCACCAGCCGGGAGCAGCTCATGAGACGGGTCGCCCCCCGCCTCGGGCTGCGATCGCCGCGCGACTCCGAGATCATGCGGATCCCTGTGCCGCCCGATTCGGGCGCGGAACCACGCTGACCCGTGGCCAAGCCCGCTGTTCGTCTCCAGGCGCTGGAAGTGGCGCTGCTCACGGGGCTCGCGATCGTCGTGCTGCGCGCCGGACAGGTTCAGCTGATGCAGGGTGGCCGCTACGCCGAGGAAGCCCGCGCGCGCCGCACCGAGCGGATCACGCTCCAGGCCCGGCGCGGTGGTCTGTACGACCGCAACGGTGGGGCGATCGCCCTCACGCAGGAGCGGTATCACGTCGGGGTCGCGGTGAATGAGCTGCGCGATCCGGCGCGCGATGCCCCCGCCATCGCACGCGCGCTGCGTCTCCCGCTTGCGGTCGTGCGCGCGGGACTGCGCAAGCGCTACGCCTACTTCGGCGGCCCGTTCGGCGCCCTCGACGTGCAGAAGATCCGGGACCTGCGCGGCGTACATCTGGAGTCGACCCTGCGGCGCTCCTATCCGGTTCCCGGTTTCGCCCGCGCGGTCGTGGGCGGCGTCGGCGTCGACGGGCATGGCGCCTCGGGGCTCGAGAAGCAGTTCGACAGCCTGCTGGCCGGACGTGAGGGCGCCGCCGTCGTGCTCAAGGACCGCTCCGGACGCGAATACGAATCGCCGTCCCGGCGCATCGCGGCGCCGGTCCCAGGCGCGGACCTGGTGCTCACCCTGGATGCCGAGCTGCAGGAGATCGCGCAACAGGTTCTGGCTGAGGCGCTGCGCCAGCTCGACGCGGCGGGTGGCGATGTCGTGATCCTGGACCCCAAGACGGGCGAGCTGCTCGCCGTCGCCTCGCAGCGGCGCGACGGCACCGCGCCACCCAGTGCCTTTACCGAAACCTACGAGCCGGGGTCGCTGGCCAAGATCTTCGCCGCGGCGTCGCTGTTGTCGCTCCAGCGGGTGGGACCCGGGGACCAGGTGTCCGGAGAAGGGGGTCGCTACAAGTTGCCCGGGCGCCCGGTGCTGGAGGACGATCACCCGATGCCGCAGTTCACCCTGGCCGAGGCCATCGCCTTCTCCAGCAACATCGCGATGGCGAAGTTCGTCGCGCGTCTCAAGCGGACTGAGCAGTTCACGATGCTGCGCGCCTTCGGGCTGGGGGCGCCGACCGGCGTCGAATTCCCCTCCGAGTCCCCCGGCCGACTGCGGCGCCCGTCTGAATGGTCGGGGACGAGCGCGGTGAGCCTTGCGATCGGTTATGAAGTGGCGGCGACGCCGCTGCAGATCGCGGCCGCCTACGGCGCCATTGCCAACGACGGCGTGCTCCTGGCCCCGACGCTGGTGCGCGAGATGCGCGATCCCGAGGGCGAAGTGGTGTATCGGCACCGCCCCGAGCCGGTACGCCGGGTCGTGTCGCCTGCGCTGGCGCGGCAGCTGCGGGAGCTGCTGCGTGGCGTGGTGGTTCGAGGCACGGGCACGGGTGTCACCATCGCCCATTTCGGCGTCGCGGCCAAGACCGGGACCGCGCGTCGCACCGTGAACGGGCGCTACGCCCCGGACGAATACGTGGCGTCGCTCGCCACGCTGTTTCCCGCCGACTCGCCACAGATCGTGGTGGTCGTGAAGATCGACGACCCCAACCCCCGCAAGAAGAGCTACTTCGCCTCGCAGACTGCGGCGCCGGTGACGCGCTCGCTGCTCGAGCAGGCGCTCGCCTCGCGCACGGCGACCTTGAATCGCGCCCGCATCGCCATGCCGCCGACACCCGAGTCGGTGGCCGACGCCGGTGAGGACGGCGCCGTGCCTTACGTGGTGCCGTGGCCGTTTCACCCCGACACGGCATCCCGGCGGGCCGAGCGGAGGCTCGTGCCCAACGTCGGCGGGCTATCGCTGCGCGCGGCGGCTCACATGCTGCACCGGCGCGGCTTCCGCGTGACGCTCCACGGCTGGGGCATCGCCGACCACACTACGCCCGCCGCGGGAAGCCCCGCGACCGCGGGCTCGATCATCACGGTGGTCGGGGAAGAGCGACAGTGAGCTCGCTCGGCGAGATCGTGGCGGCGCTGCGCGGCGCGAAGCTGCTCGCTGCCGAGCCGGTCGGCGCGCTGCCGCCGATTACGGGTCTGTCGGCCGATTCCCGCCGCCTCACGGCCGGGATGCTGTACTGTGCCGTCCGCGGTGCCGTGGAGGACGGTCATCGACACGTACCGGCCGCGGTGCGGGCGGGAGCCGCCGCGGCGCTGGTCGAAACACCCGTTCCGGTCGCACTGCCGCAGATCGTCGTGACCGACGGGCGCCGCGCCGCGGCGGTGGCCGCGGAGACGTGGTTCGGGAGGCCGGCGGCCAGACTCGACTTGGTGGGCGTCACGGGGACGAACGGCAAATCGACGACGGTGACCCTCGCCCGCCATGTGCTCCAGGCGGTGGAGCCGATGGGCGCGATCGGGACGCTGGGAGCGTTCGATCCCACGGGGCTCCCCGTGGCCAGCGAGGCCGGGAATCTGACGACGCCTGGTCCGATCGACCTCCAGGCGACGCTCGCGGCGCTCGTCGGGCGCGGCGCGCGCGGCGTGGCGATGGAGGTGTCGTCGCACAGCCTGGATCAGGGGCGCGTGGACGGGCTCACGTTTCGGGTCGCTGTGTTCACCAATCTGACGCGCGACCACCTCGACTACCATCGCACCTTCGAGGAGTACTTTCGCGCCAAGGCGCGTCTCGTCGACTACCTGGCGCCCAACGGTCTCGAGGTCGTCAACGTCGACGACCCCGCCTGGCAGAAGATGCGGCGCGCGCACCGCCGCATCACGTTCGGGGAACGGGGCGGGGAAGTGACCGCCCGTCGGATCACCATCGATCCGGGCGGTTCGCGCTTCGAGCTCGTCACCCCGCTCGGTGCGGCGCCCGTCCGGCTGCCGTTGCTCGGGCGCTTCAACGTCGCCAACGCGCTCGGCGTCGCCGCGGCGGCCTGGGGCATGGGCGTGCCGGTCGAAGCGATCGCGGAACGACTGACGCAGGCGCCGCAGGTGCCGGGCCGGATGGAGCGCATCGCCACGCACCCGTGCACCGTGCTGCGGGACTACGCCCATACGCCGGATGCGCTCGAGCGCGCCCTCGAAGCGTTGCGTCCGATCACGCCGCGCCGCCTGCTCGTGGTGTTCGGTGCCGGCGGCGACCGGGATCGCGGCAAGCGCGCCCCGATGGGTGAGATCGCGGCCCGCCTCGCCGATCTCGCGATTGTGACCTCGGATAACCCGCGCACCGAGGATCCGGAGCGGATCCTGAACGAGGTGGAAGCCGGCATGCGCGGGGTCGTCGCCAAGCCGCATCTGCGGGAGGTGGATCGTCGTCGCGCCATCGAGCAGGCGCTCTCGCAGGCGCGCGAGGGCGACACGCTGCTCCTGGCGGGCAAGGGGCACGAAACCTATCAGGTCATCGGCAATGTGAAGCAGCCGTTCGACGAGCGCGCCATCATTCGCGAGCTGGGCGCGACGTGAGCGACGCGGCGTTCTGGACCAGCGCGCGCGTCGCCGAGACCCTCGGCCTGCCGGCTCCGGTGGAGGCGGGCTTCACGGGGATTGCCACCGACACCCGCCAGCTCGCGGGCGGCGAGCTGTTCGTGGCCCTCCACGGCGAGCGGTTCGATGGTCACGATTTTCTCGAGCAGGCGCGGGGGAAGGGGGCGGCGGCGGCCGTGGTGCGGCGGGGAACGCCGCCGCTGCCCGGACTGCCGCTCTACGCGGTGGAGGACCCTCGCGTCGCATTGGGGCGCCTGGCGCGGGCGCGGCGCCGCGCGTTGGCTCCCGACACCCCGGTCGTCGCGATCACGGGATCGACCGGCAAGACGAGCACGAAGGAGCTGGTGCGGGCCGCGCTGGCGGCGCGCTATCGCGTTCATGCGACGGCCGGCAATCTCAACAATGAGATCGGGGTCCCGCTCACTCTGCTCGCCGCGCCCGCGGAGACCGGGGCACTCGTCGTGGAAGTGGGGGCGAGCGTGCCGGGCGAGATCGCGCGACTGCGCGACGTGATCGAGCCGACCATCGGGGTGGTCACGAACGTGGGCTATTCGCACGTGGCGGGATTTGGGTCGCTCGAGGGCGTGCTGCGGGAGAAGCTCTCGTTGCTCGAGGGCGTCCCCGTCGCGGTCGTGGGTACCGAGCCGCCTGAGCTGGCCATCGGATCCCGGGCGCGCACCCGGACCATCGTGGCCGGAGCCTCCGGTCCCGCGGACGTGGTCGCGGAAACCGTCACCCTGGACGCGCGGGGACATTGCCGGCTCCGGTGGCACGGGCGCGAGGTGACGCTGCGACTGTTCGGGCTGCATCAGGCCGAGAACGCGATGATCGCCATGGCCGTCGCCCGCGAGGTCGGCGTGGAGCCGGCGGCGGCCCTCGCCGCGATCGCGGAAGCGCGCCTTCCGGGCGGACGTGGGCGTGTGCTCACCGTCGGTGATCTGACGATCATCGACGACACGTACAACGCCAGCCCGGCGTCGCTGCGTCGCGCGGTGGAATCCGCCGCCCGGCTCGCCGGCGAGCACCATCGCCCGCTGGTGGTGGTCGTTGGTCCGATGTTGGAGTTGGGGCCGGAGAGTGCGAGATTGCATGCGACCGCGGCGGCCGAGATCGTCGGGTGTGAACCGGCGCTCGTGGCCGTGGTGGGGGAGTTCGCGGCGTCGTTTGCGCCCTACCGGGACCGGTTGGGCGAGCGGCTGCTGGTCGCGGCCGATGCGGAAGGGCTGGGGCCGCGGCTCAAGGCCGCGCTCCACGGCAACGAGGTCGTCCTGCTGAAGGCGTCGCGCGGCGTCGCTCTGGAGCAGGTGCTGCCTCATCTCAGCTGAGGGGGACACCGGGCGCCGTGCTCTACCATCTGCTGGCTCCACTCGCCAAGCAGCACATCCTCTTCAATCTCTTCAATTACATCACTTTCCGGGCCGCGGGCGCGACCATGACCGCGCTGGTGCTCGCGTTCGCCGTGGGCCCGTGGGTGATCCGCCGACTGCACGCGATGGGCGTGGGGCAGGTGATTCGGGCCGAAGGTCCGTCGAGCCATCAGGAGAAACGCGGCACCCCCACGATGGGCGGCCTGATCATCATTCTGGCGACCGTTGTCCCCACGTTGCTGTGGGCGCGGCTCGACACGCGATACGTCCTCGTGGCCGTGGCCGCGACTCTGTGGATGGGGCTGATCGGGTTTCTTGACGACTACCTCAAGATCGTACGCGGCAAGTCGCAGGGGCTCGTGGCCCGCTGGAAACTGGTGGGGCAAGTGTCGTTCGGTCTGGCGTTGGGGGTCCTGCTGGTGCTGTGGCCGTTCGTGCCCAGCCGGGCCACGTTTACCCAGCTGCCGCTGTTCAAGTACATCTTCCTGGCGTTGCCGTGGCCGCTCTACATCGGGTTCGTCACCCTTGTGGTCACGGCGAGCTCCAACGCGGTGAATCTCACCGATGGACTGGACGGGCTCGCCACCGGTCTCACCGCCATCGCCGCCGGCTCGTTCGCGGTGTTCGCCTATCTCTTCGGCCGTGTCGACACGTCTCGATACCTCGGTGTCATGCACCTGGCGGGCTCGGGGGAGTTGGCCGTGTTCTGCGGCGCCCTGATGGGTGCCGCGCTCGGTTTTCTCTGGTTCAACGCGTATCCAGCCCAGGTGTTCATGGGCGACACCGGCGCGCTGGCGATCGGTGGCGCCCTCGGCACGGTCGCCATCCTGCTCAAGGCGGAGTTCCTGCTGCTCATCGCGGGCGGCGTATTCGTGGCGGAAACCGTATCGGTGATCCTGCAGGTCAACGTGTTCCGCTGGAACAAGTGGCGACGCGGCAAGCAGTACGCGGAGGCGCACCGCGTGTTCCGCATGGCGCCGTTGCACCATCACTTCGAGAAGCTCGGCTGGTCGGAACCGCAGGTGGTGACGCGGTTCTACATCCTCGGTTTTCTGTGCGCGATGCTGGCACTGGCCACGCTCAAGGTCCGATGACGCTTCCCGAAGCCTGGCGGCGCGGGGAAGTGGCGGTCATCGGCCTCGGCAAGAGCGGCGTCGCGGCCACACGCCTCCTGGTGCAAGAGGGTGCGCGTGTGTACGCCAGCGACGCTGCGCCCACGCCCGGCGCCGGCGCCGCAGTCGAAGCGTTGCGCGCGCTCTCGGGCGTGACCATCGAGCTCGGGCATCATGACCTGGACCGGATCCGCCGCGCCAGCGTCGTCGTCGTATCGCCGGGCGTTCCACCGGACGCGCCGCCGCTCACCGCCGCGCGCGGGGCCGGCGTCGTGATCGTCTCGGAGCTCGATCTCGGGTTCCTGGCGTTGGCGGATTTGCAGTGCATCGCCGTTACGGGTACCAACGGTAAGACGACCACGACAGCGCTCGTGGCGCACCTGCTGCAGACGACGGGCCTGCGGGCGGAGGCGGCGGGCAACATCGGTCGTCCGCTGGCGGACGTGGCGCTGGGTCCCGCGGGTCTGCGATGGCTCGCGGTGGAAGTGTCGTCGTTCCAGCTGCACGACAGCCCGGACTTCTCGCCCACCATCGGGGTGCTGACGAACCTGTCCCCCGATCATCTGGACCGCTACCCGGACATCGCGGCGTATTATGCCGACAAGCGGTTGCTGTTTCGTAACGCGACCGACGCCAGCGTATGGATCGTGAATGGCGACGATCCGGCGGCCCTGGGCCTCGCGGCAGACGTTCCGGGGCGGCTCGTCCGGTTTTCCCTGCGCGGGCCGGCCGATGGCTGGTACGACGCCGCCGAGCGCACCCTCCGCCTGGGTGGGGCCGTGCTGGTGCCGCGCGATGCGCTGGCGCTGCTGGGGAACCACAACGTCGCCAATGCTCTGGCGGCGAGCCTCGCGGTGCTCGAAGCCGGAATCGGCCCGGCGGCGATCGCCCGTGGACTGCGCAGTTTTCGGGCTCTGCCGCACCGACTCGAGCCGGTGGGGGAGGCCGGCGGTGTTCGGTGGATCAACGACTCCAAGGCCACCAACGTCGCCTCCACGGTGGTGGCGATCGAAGCGATGGATCGGCCCTTCGTGCTGTTGCTGGGAGGGCGTCACAAGGGAGAGCCGTATGCGCGGCTCGCCCCTCTGCTCAAGGAGCGGTGCCGCCTCGTGATCGCCTACGGCGAGGCCGGGCCGCTGGTCGAGCGGGACCTGGCGGGACAGGTGCCGGTGGAGCGCGGCGGCGACTTCTCCGACGTCATGGCCCGCGCCCGGCGGGCGGCGCGCCGCGGTGAGGCGGTGCTGTTGTCACCCGCCTGCTCGAGCTACGACATGTTCTCGAATTACGAGGAGCGCGGCGCGACGTTCCGGCGCCTCGCTCTGGCGGCATGACCGAACGGCGCTGGGAAACGCGGCTGCTTGCGGTGGTCGCGATGGCGCTGTCGATGATCGGCGTCGTCGCCGTGTACGGCGCCTCGAGCCTGCTGCGCGTCAAGGGCGGTGGGGTCGTGGGCTCGAGTTATGCGCTGAACCAGGGCGTCGGCCTTCTGGTGGGCGGGGTGCTGGCCACGATCGTCGCCCGGCTCGACTACCACGTGTGGGAGCGGTACGCCTGGCCGCTGCTCGGCATGGTCGCGATCCTGCTGGTGGTGCCGTTGCTGCCCTTCACGCGTTCGATCGCACCGGTGTTGAACGGCGCCCGCCGCTGGGTCTACCTCGGGCCGTTGCGGGTGCAGCCGTCCGAGCTTGCCAAGGTTGTCGTGGTCGCCTGGACGGCGATGCTCGCGGCCAAGAAGGGCGAGCAGATGCGGAGCTTCCAGCGCGGCGTCGTGCCAGTGATGGTGGTCGTGGCGCCGGTCGTCGCCCTGATCTTCCTTGAGCCCAATCTCTCCATGGCGTTGCTGGTGACGCTGCTCGCGGGCGTGGTGATGTTCGCGGCGGGGGCGAAGATCGGCCATTTTCTGCTGCTCGCCGTGGGCTCGGCTCCCCTCATCTTCGGCGCGGTCGCGACGGCGCAGTACCGGCTGGCTCGCGTACTCACCTTCTTGAATTCGGGGAGCGCTCCCAGCGAGGCGACCTGGCAAGTGCACCAGTCGCTCGTGGGGATCGGGGCGGGTCAACTGTTCGGCGTGGGCATCGGACAGGGCCAGCAGAAGCTCGGCTACCTCCCGTACGCTTACAGCGATTTCATTTTCTCCACCCTCGGTGAAGAGTGGGGCTTCATCGGCGTGCTGGGACTGGCGCTCGGGTTCGGCCTGTTCGTCTGGCTCGGCTTTCGCATCGCGCGCTCGGCCCGCGATCCATTCGGCCAGCTCCTGGCGGCGGGCCTGACGGCGCTGATCGGGCTGAGCGTCGTACTGCACGTCGGGGTGAACCTCGCCGTGCTCCCCGCCACCGGCATCACGCTGCCGTTCGTTTCCAATGGACGATCCAGTCTGCTGGTCGCGCTCATCGCCACGGGAATTCTGGTCAGCGTCGGGCAGGGACGGGGCGCTGGGGCCGCCCCGTCGCCTCCGCGATCGTCGCGCCGAGCGCGAGCCGCGCGCAGCGCGTGAAGATCCTCTTCGCCGGAGGCGGCACCGGCGGGCACCTCATGCCCGCGCTCGCGCTCGCGCAGGCATTGCGCGACGCGCGCCCCGATGCGGAACCGGTTCTGGCGGGCGCGCTACGGGGGATCGAGGCCGATATCCTGCCGCGGCATCCGTTCCGTCACTACCTCCTGCCCATGGAGCCGCTGTACCGGCACCAATGGTGGCGCAACCTGCGCTGGCCGCTCTTGGCGTGGCGCGTGTGGCGCTCCGTCGGCCGGATGCTCATTCTCGAGCGACCCGATGTCGTCGTCGGGACGGGTGGCTACGCGGCCGGGCCCGTCGTGTGGCGGGCGCAACGGCTGGGGATTCCAACGGCGCTGCAGGAGCAGAACGCGATCCCGGGCCTCACCACGCGCTGGCTGGCGCGTCGCGCACGCCAGATTCACCTCGGCTTCCCCGAGGCGGCGAGCCGGTTGCGCCCGGGGCCGCGCACGGAGGTGTTCGCGCTGGGCAATCCGATCCGACCGCCCGCGGCCGCAGAGCCTGGTGATCGGGCGACCGCACTCGCAGCGTTCGGTCTCGACGCTTCGCGTGCCACGGTGCTCGTATTCGGCGGCAGCCAGGGGGCTCGCGTCATCAATTACGCCGTCGCCGGCGCGCTCGAGCACCGCGGGCTGGAGAACGTGAACCTGCTCTGGGGCACCGGGCCGGCGCACGCCAGTACGTTCACGCGCTACGCGGTGAATGGGCGGGTCGTGGTGCAGGGGTTTTTCGATCCGATAGCGCGCGCGTATCGTGCGGCCGACGTCGTCGTGTGCCGGGCCGGGGCGATGACGACGGCGGAGCTGTGCGCTTGGGGAAAGGCCAGCGTGCTGGTGCCGCTCGCGCACGCCGCGGCGGATCATCAGTTGTACAACGCGCGCGCGCTCGAAGCTCGTGGCGCGGCTGTGGTGCTCACCGAGGCCCAAGTCTCCGGTCGCACACTCGCGGCGCGCGTCGACGAGCTGCTGGGCGACGCTCACCGTCGCGCTGCCCTCGCGGCCGCGGCAGGGGAGCGGGGACGTCCGTCGGCTGCCGCCGACATAGTGTCAAGATTATTGACACTGCCGGGTGATTGACGGTAGCTCTTTTCTAAGTCACGATAATTCCCTATATTAGCTCCCCACAGATGACCTTGTTTGCACCCGATGGCGATTCACGCTCCATCCACTTCATGGGTATCGCCGGAGCGGGCATGAGTGCCCTGGCGCTGCTGGCCAAGCGCCGCGGGGTGCCTGTAAGTGGTTGTGATAATGACACTTCCGGTGCTGCTGACCTCGAGGCGCTGGGCGTACCCGTGTGGCAGGGGCATGACCCAGCCCATTTGGACCAGGCGCGAGCCGTCGTGGTGACGGCAGCGGTGCCGAAGGATCACCCAGAGCTGGCCCGCGCCCATGCGCGCGGGTTGCCGGTGGTGCGCCGAGCGGATGCGCTTGGCGCGGTTGTCGCCGGTGCGACGGTCGTGGCCGTCGCCGGCACGCACGGCAAGACGACGACGACCGCGATGGCGACGCAGGCGCTCGCGGCTGCTGGACGGGATCCCACGGGTCTCGTGGGCGGGCGGGTCGCCGCGTGGGGCGGGAACGCGCGCATTGGGGACGCATCGCTCTACGTCGTGGAAGCGGATGAGTTCGACAAGGCGTTTCTGTCGCTCGCCCCGACCGTCGCGGTGATCAACAACGTCGAAGCGGATCATCTCGAATGCTACGGCGGCCGGGTGGACGAGCTCGAAGCCGCGTTCGTCCAGTTCGCGCGAAGCGCGCGGCGAGCCATCGTCGGCACGGACGATCCCGGCGCGGGGCGCGTGGCGGCGGCACTCGACGTGCCGGTGTGGCGTTTCGGCACGGCGGCCGGGTGTGACGTGCGCATCACCGACGTGGTGCAGGGGCCAGATGGCTCGCGCGCCACGCTCACGCTGCCGGGCGTGCGTCCGATCACGTTGCGCCTGCGGCTGCCGGGGCTGCACAATGTGCGCAACGCCGCGGCGGCGCTCGCGGTCGCTCGGGCGCTCGATGCCGATCTCGGACGAGCCGCGGCCGCGCTGGCGGAGTTTGGCGGCGCGGCTCGGCGCTTTGAGCGAGTCGGTGAAACGTTGGGGGTGACCGTGATCGATGACTACGCACACCACCCGAGTGAAGTGCGGGCCACACTCGCCGCAGCCCGGCAGGCGTTTCCGAGCCGACGGCTGGTGGCGGTGTTTCAGCCCCACCTCTATTCCCGCACCGCGCTGCACGGCGACGCGCTGGGGCGCGAGCTCGCGGCCGCCGACCAGGTCGTCGTGGCGCCGATCTATGCGGCGCGCGAGCAGCCACTGCCCGGTGTGACGGCGGAGCTGGTGGCCGCGGGGGCCCGAGCAGCCGGCGCGCAGCCCGTGACGGTGGAGCGTGCCGCTCTGGCGGAACGAGTGGCGGACGTGGTGCGGCCTGGCGACGTCGTGCTGACGCTGGGCGCGGGCGATGTCACGCGCGTGGGTCGCGATCTGCTCGCGCTGCTCGGCGCCCGGAACCTGGGAAGCGAGTCGCGGTGACGGCACGTGGGCGGCGGGTCGCGGTCGGGCTCGTGGCGGCGCTCGCGGCGTGGGTCCTCGGGCCGCGCCTGCTGCGCCATGTCGGGTTTTTCCGGGTGCGCCAGGTCGAGCTCGTCGGGGTGCGCTATCTCGCGCCTGACGCCGTGATCGGCGCCCTGCATCTGGGGCCGAGCGCCAGCATGTTCGACGACCTGGATCCGCTCACCGAGCGACTGCAGGGCCTGCCGGGTATCGCCGAAGCGCGGATTGTACGGCGGTTCCCCGGTGCGCTGAAGCTGATGGTACGTGAGGAGGAGGCGGTGGCGCTGGTGCCGGGTGTGGCGGGTGGGCCGCTCACGGTCGTGGACGGGGCGGGCCGCCCCATGCCCTTCGATCCATCGCGCGGCGCGCCGGACTTGCCGGTGGCATCGAGCGCGGATACCGATCTCGTGAGCGTGCTGGCATTGGTCCAGTCGGTGGGTCCGTCGTTGTTCGAGTCGATCTCCACGGCACGCGCCGATCGGAACACCGTCACGCTGCAGCTCTCAGGGCGGCGCCTGTTGGTGCGGCGGGATGTCGGCCCGGAGGTGATTCGCGTCCTGGAATCGGTCGCTCACGATCTGGCAGTGCGCGGGCGGCCATATGCGGAGCTCGACGCGCGCTTCGCGGGTCAGGTCGTCGTGCGGCGCGCGAGCCGGGTGGGGACGTGACGCGCGATCGTCGTCTGGTAGCGGGACTCGATCTGGGCAGCACCAAGACCTGCGCGGTGATCGCGGAAGTGGTCGGGGATCTGCCCCGCACGCCGCTGGCGAAGGTGTTGGGCGTGGGCCTCGCCAAGAACAGCGGGGTGCGGCGCGGCGTGGTACGGGACATCGAGGAAACCACACGCTCGGTGACCGCGGCCATGCGCGACGCGGAGCGCATGTCGGGGGTCAAAGTGGCCGCGGTCACCTGCGGCATCGCGGGAGAGCACGTGTCGGCGCGTGGCTCATCGGGGGTCGTCGCGGTGAACGGCGACGAGATCACGGCGGGAGACGTGGCGCGGGTGAACGAGGTCGCCCGCGCCGTTTCGCTCGGGCCCGATCAGGAGCTGCTGCATGACATCCCGCAGGAGTACATGGTCGATCAGCAGCGCGGTATCTCGGATCCGGTGGGGATGACCGGGATGCGGCTCGAAGTCGAGATGTACCTCGTGACCGTGCAGTCGACCGCCGCCCAAAACCTGCGCAAGGCGGTGCAGCGGGCCGGCTATCGCGTGGCCGACCTGGTGCTCGAGCCGCTGGCCGCGTCGTACGCGGTGCTGACCGACGACGAGAAGGAGCTGGGCGTTGCGCTGGTCGAGGTGGGCGGGGGCTCGACCGGTGTCGCGATCTTCCACGAGGGCAAGATCCGGCACGTCGCGTCGCTCAAGTACGCCGGGGCCCACGTGACGAACGACCTCGTGCAGGGGCTGGGCGTGACCCAGGCCGACGCCGAGCGGTTGAAGGAGCGGCACGGCATCGCCTACGCACCGCTGGTCGATGCGTCGGAGATGATCAACCTGCCGTCCACGCCGGGGCAGGGCGCCCGGCAGGCGTCGCGTGAGCTGCTGTCGCATATCATTCATCAGCGGCTGGACGAGATCTTCATGCTGGTGGGGCGCGAGTTCGAGCGCGCCGGGTACGGTGGCGGCCGACTGCCGGCGGGCGTGGTGCTGACCGGTGGGACGGCGCATCTGCCCGGCCTGGTCGAGCTGGCGCGCGAAGTCTTCGCCGTGCCGGTGCGAGCGGGCACGCCCGAGCTGGGCATTTCCGGCCTGGTGGACAGCGTGCAGGCGCCGCGCTATGCCGTGCCGGTGGGGCTCGTGCTGTACGCGGCGCGTCGGCTGGCGCAGGGCGTGGCCGGGGCGGGCGCGGCAGGGGACGGCGGCGTCGAGCGGATGCTGGGACCGCTCAAACGGTGGCTGCAGGACTTCTTCTGATCGAGGGCCCGAGGGAGCCATGATCTTCGAACTGGAAGAGACGGTCGGACAGACCGCGCGCATGAAAGTCGTCGGCATCGGCGGGGGCGGCGGCAACGCCCTGAACCGGATGATCGACGAAGGCGTGGCCGGCGTCGAGTTCATTGCGGTCAACACCGACGCCCAGGCGCTCGAGAAGAACCGGTCCGGGTTGAAGGTCCAGATCGGCAAGAAGCTCACGCGCGGACTGGGCGCGGGCGCGCGGCCCGAGATCGGCCGCCAGGCGATCGAAGAGAACCGGGACGAGGTGCTGCACGCGTTGCAGGGCGCCGACCTCGTGTTCGTCACCTGCGGCATGGGCGGCGGCACGGGCACGGGTGCCGCGCCGATCATCTCCCAGGTCGCCCGCGATCTGGGGGCCCTCACGATCGGCATCGTGACCAAGCCGTTCTTGTTCGAAGGCCGCAAGCGAATGCGTCAGGCCGAAATGGGCATCGCCGAGATGCGCAAGCACGTGGATACGATGATCGTGGTCCCCAACGAGCGGCTGCTCGCGGTGGTGGGGAAGGGGATTCCGTTCCAGGACGCGCTCAAGAAGGCCGACGAGGTCCTGCTGCACGCCACCCAGGGCATCTCCTCGATCATCTGCGTGACCGGCGAAGTGAACGTAGATTTTGCCGACGTGCGGACCGTGATGCAGAACGGCGGGACGGCGCTGATGGGCACCGGCACCGGTCGGGGAGAGAATCGCGCCATGGAAGCGGCGCAGCAGGCGATCAGCTCTCCGCTGCTCGACAACATTTCCATTGCCGGGGCCACCGGCGTGTTGATCAACATCACCGGCGGCCCGGACTACACGTTGGGTGAGGTGACGCAGATCAGCGAAGCGATCCACGACGCCGCCGGCGACGACGCCGAGATCATTTTCGGCGCCGTGCGCGATCCGGCGATGCAGGGCGAGGTCCGCGTCACCGTGATCGCCACCGGATTCGATCGGCCAGCGGCCGGCGCCGAAGCGCCCGCCGCCGCTCCCTCGGCCCGTCCGGCGGTCGGCGTGCTGCCGTTCGAAAAACGGCCGGCCCGGCCCACGCCCACCGCGCCTCCGGGATTCGCCAAGCCGGGCGAAACGCCGCCGCCGCGCCGTCCCTCGACCCCCGGGGGCGGGCAGCCGGAAGTGAACGAGATGGAAATCCCGACCTTCATTCGTCGGCAAATGGATTGATGGCGCGACGCGGAGTGGTAGCCGTCGCCGTGCTGCTTGGCGCGGGCGTCGCCGGCTGGGCGCTGCGCGGTGGCTGGCCGTGGCCGGCGACGGTTCGCGCGCCGGTCATCCGCATCAGCGACGCGTATCGGGAGTTCGCCGACACCCTGGGAAGTCGCGAGACACTCTCCGACGTGCTGACCCGCGCCGGCATCACGGGGGCACACTATGCCGCGTTCCTCGGGTCCGCGACCCACCTCGATGCGCGCCGGCTGCGTCCCGGGTTGGTGTTTCATTTCCGCCGCCCGCTCACCGATTCGGTCGTGGACCGGCTGACGGTGCGGGTCGGCCCCGAGCGCCGGCTCTGGTACGCGCACGATTCCAGCGGCTGGACGGAGCGCGAAGAGCAGATCGCGTGGCTCCCGCAGCGGTTCCGGATACAGGGGACGATCACGACCTCCCTGTACGAAGCGCTCGATGCGACACTGTCCGACACCGTGCTGCCGGCGATCGAGCGCCAGGCACTCGCCTGGGCGATCGCCGACGTGTACGATTGGGAAGTGGACTTCACGCGCGACGTGCGATCCGGCGACCGCTTCGAAGTGTTGTTCGACCGGCTGGTCTCGCGCGAGGGCGAGCGGCGCTTCGGGCGTGTGGTGGCGGCTCGCGTGGACGTCGCGCGCAACCCGACGTACGCGTTCTTTTTCGAGGCCGACACGGTGCTGGGCCAGGGTGGATTCTTCGACGACCGCGGGCGCTCGCTCAAGCGGGCCTTCCTGCGCGCCCCACTCCAGTTCCGCCGCATTTCCAGTCGCTTTGGCGGACGGGTCCATCCCATCCTCGGCACCTACCGTCGGCACGAAGGCGTGGACTATTCCGCCGCTTACGGCACGCCGGTGCGCGCGACGGCGGACGGCATCGTGACGCACGCCGGCCGGGAGGGCGGCTATGGCAACCTGATCGAGGTGCGTCACGCCAACGGCATCCGGACGCGCTACGGCCACCTGTCGGGGTTCGCCCGCGGCCTGCGCATCGGCGCGCACGTCACGCAGGGTGAGACGGTTGGCTTCGTCGGTTCGACAGGGCTCTCCACCGGTCCGCACCTGCACTATGAGTTCGTCATCAACGGTCGCCCGACCAATCCCCAGCGGACCAACGCGGGGGCCGGGGCGCCGGTCCCGCGCACGCTGCAGGCCGCATTCGAGGCCGTGCGCTCGGAGCTCGCGCTCGAGCTCGAGCCGCCACGATCGGCGGGCGGCGTCGTCAAGGTCGACTAACTTCCGCTTCACTGGTGGACCTCTATCCCGCCGTTGACATCCGGGGCGGGCGCGTCGCGCACGTCCGCACCGGGAATGCGTTCGCCGCGTCGGTGTACGGCGCCGATCCGGTGGCCGCCGTCCGGCGGCTCGCGACCGAGGGCGCGCACTGGGTGCATGTCGTCGACCTCGATCGTGCCTACGGCACGGGCTCGAATCGCGACCTCACACAAGAAGTGTTGGTCGGCGCGCCGCTCCAGGTGCAGGTGGGAGGGTCATTGCGCACCGAGGAAGCGATCGATGAACTGTTGGGGTGGGGCGCGGCGCGGGTCGTGATCGGCTGCGCCGGGGCCGCAAACGATCCGTCCATGGTCGGGCGCCTGGTCCGCCGGCACGGCAACGACAGACTGGCGGTGGCGATCGAGGCGACCGACGGCCGCGTGACGCCGCGCGGGGCGGTAGCCGCTCCACCGCTGCCGGTCCTGGATCTCGCGCGCATCGTGCGCGACCACGGCGCCCGCACGCTGATCTATACCGACGTGAGCCGCGACGGCACGCTGGCTGGCCCCGATGTCGCCGGGGCGCAGGCGCTCTCCCAGGTCGGTCTCGCCGTCGTGGCCGGCGGCGGCGTCGGGACGCTTTCCGATCTGGCCGCCCTCAAGTCCGCCGGTCTGGCGGGCGCGATCGTGGGTCGGGCACTGCACGAAGGGCGCTTCGCCCTGTCGGAGGCGCTCGCATGCGTCGCCGGCTGACCCTCGAGCTCGCGCTGCTGCGGGCGGTGGCGCTTGGCGCGCTGCTCCTCCTGCTCGTCAATCCGGTGCGCTCGCGGCCCGGAGGAGCGAGCGCGCCTCCATTGGTCCTGCTCGACGCCTCGCTCAGCATGGCCGGTGCGAACGGGGTCTGGCGCGCCGCCCTCGACTCGGCGCGGCGGCTGGCGTCGGGAGGTCTGATCTGGCGCTTCGGCGATGGCGTCACCGCCTTCGACACCGGCGCTCCAGGCGCCGGCCGCAGTCGCCTCGGTCCGGCGCTCGCCGCCGCCGCCGGCCGAAGCGGGCCGACTACCGTGGTGACCGACGGCGCCATCAGCGACTCGGCGGATGTTCCGGACGATCTGCGGCGTAGATCCCGGATCGTGGTGTTGCCCCGGGCGTCGTTCTTCGATGCGTTCGTCACCTCCGTAGATGGGCCGCGCCGTGTCGCGGTGAGAGACACGGTTCGCCTGCGGGTGGCGTACGGAACGGCAGGGACGAGGGACGGGAGAGGAGGGACGAGCGGGGCGAGCCCCTCGATCGTGGTGTCCGTAGATGGTCGTAGTCTTCTTTCCCGGCGCATCCCGTTACCCGACAGTGGCGTGTTGGTCACCGAGCTCACGCTTCCCTCGTCCCTCGTCCCCCATCCCGGTCTCAACGCACTCGAGGTTCGGCTGACGGGCGTTACCGACGCCGAGCCGCGCGACGACGCACGCTGGTTCGTGTTGGACGTGAGCCCGCAACCGACGGCGGTCGTGCTGGCTTCGCCGCCCGGGTGGGAGGCGCGCTTCTTCACCAAAACGCTGGCCGACGTGGCGCGTGTCCCCGTGAAGCTGTTCGTGGAGACGGAGCCGGGCCGCTGGCGTGACGCGGCGACCCTGGCGCCGGCGTCGGCCGATGCGGTTCGGCGGGCCGCGTCCGGGGCGCGCCTCGTCGCCCTGCTCGGCGCTCCAGATCGTGTCGCCCCGTTTCGGCGACCCAGCGGGGTCGTGTGGTGGCCGCTCACCGGGGCGTCCAGCGGCGACTGGTATGTCGATCCACCTCCCGCCTCGCCGCTCGCCGGCATGCTCGCCGGCCTGGCCTGGGACTCCCTGCCTCCGGCGACGGCGGTAAACGAGATCTCTGGCGCCGCGGACGTCTCGGTCTTGCTCACGGCTCGACTCGCCCGTCGCGGTCCCGCCCGGCCGCTCGCGGTGGTGCGCGATTCGGAGGGGACGCGGGTCGTGACGGTGGCGGGTGCGGGGCTGTGGCGGTGGGGGTTTCGGGGTGGTGCGTCAGCGGAGGCATATCGCGCATTCGTGGGGGCGGTGGCCGATTGGCTGCTGGCGGAGCAGGGAGCGGGGAGCCGGGAGCGGTTCGGGCCGGCGACGCTCGAAGCGCCGAATGGTGTGCCGCTGGGTTGGCGCTGGTTTGGCCGCTCGGTCCCGCGCCCCGTCCAGGTGAGGCTCGAATCGGAGCTCGCGCCGGTCACAGAGACACTGCATTTCGACGCGGCCGGGCGCGCTGAGCTGCTGTTGCCTCCGGCCGTATACCGGTGGGGTGCGGTGGACGGACCGGAGCGCGGCGTGGTCGCCGTCGAGCGCTATTCGGACGAGTGGCGCCCGGCCCCCCCCGTGGTTTCGGCGCAGCGGGGGGAGCCGGCGCGCTCACGGCGCGACGTCGCGGCGCGCGACCAGTGGTGGTTGTTCGCCCTGGTATTGGCAGCGTTCGTCGGCGAGTGGGTCTGGCGGCGGCGCCAGGGGCTTCCCTGATGGGACTGTGGCAGCGCCTCGCCGGGCCATTCGGCCGAGATGATGCTGCGGCCGTCGACGACGCGGAGCAGATTCTGCTCGAAGCCGACTTCGGCGTGGATGCGACGCAAGACCTCATCGACGGTTTGCGTCACGCGCCCCGCGACCAGCGCGGCGAGTATTTGGAGCGCGCCGTCGTGGAGCTGCTCGACGGGACTCCCGATCCGGGCGCCCTGGCGCGAGCGACGGAGCCGCCCACCGTGATCCTGGTCTACGGGGTGAACGGCGCCGGCAAGACGACCACCGTCGCCAAGCTGGCCCATCGTCTCGGTCGGGAAGGCCGCCGGGTGCTGCTGGCCGCGGCCGACACGTTCCGCGCCGGCGCCGCGACACAGCTCGCCACCTGGGCGGAACGGCTCGGCGTGCCGTGCGTCGGGGCCGGCGGCGATAGTCGTGGGGATCCCGCCGCCGTCGCGTTCGACGCCATTGATGCCGCGCTTGCCCGCGGGTGCGACACGCTGTTGATCGATACCGCGGGCCGCCTCCACACGGAGGCGCGGCTGCTCGACGAGCTGAAGAAGATCGCGCGCGTGGTGGCCAAGCGCCGCCCGGGGGCGCCGCATGAATCGCTGCTGGTGCTGGACGGCACGGTGGGACAGAACGCCGTGCAGCAGGCGCGCGAATTCCACGGCGCAGTCCCGCTCACCGGTCTCGTGGTGACCAAGCTGGACGCGACGGCGCGCGGCGGTGCCGTGGTGGCGGTGCGCCGCGCGGTGCCGGTGCCGATTCGCTTTGTGGGAACCGGTGAGGCGCTCGACGATCTGGAGCCGTTTGACGCCGTGCGCTACGCGCGTCGGCTGGTTCGCGGCTAGATGCCGCTCGAGCTCCGGGCTCCCGTCAAATTCCTGAAGGGTGTCGGGCCGCGCCGTGCCGAAGCGCTGGCGCGGCTCGGCGTGCGCACGGTGGGCGACCTGTTGTATCACGCGCCACACCGCTACATCGACGCGACGACTCTGACGCCGTTCGCCCGGGCGCGCACCGGCGACGAGATCACCGGGGTGGGTCGCGTCGTTTCCACCGGCATTCTGCCCACCCGGCGCGGCCTGCGCGTGTTCCGCGCGCTGCTCAAGGACGATTCCGGCCTGCTCGAGTGCGCATGGCCGGGCCAACCGTTCCTGGAGCGTCAGATCGTGAAAGGGCAGCTGCTGCTCGTGACGGGGCCGGTACGCTACTACCACGGCCGGCAGCTGGTGCCGCGTGAATTCCTGGTATTGGCGGATGAGCGCGAGGCGACGCCGGAGCGCGGGCTCATTCTGCCGGTCTATCCCGCCACCGAGGGGTTATCGCACAAACAGATCCGCGGCCTCCTCCATCAGCACCTGGATGCGTTGCTGCTGCTGGTGGTCGATCCCCATCCGGCGGCCCTGCGCACCGCGATCGGCGTCCCGGCGCTCGCCACGGCGCTCGCCACCGTGCACCGGCCGGCGACCCTGGACGAGGCCGAAGCCGGACGCCGCCGCCTGGCGTTCGACGAGTTCTTCGACCAGCAGCTGGTGCAGGCGCGTGCCCGGTTCCTCGCCAAGCGCGCCCGGGCCGGCATCCGCTTCACACTCAAACGGGAGCTGACGACCAAGCTCAAGGACCACCTGCCGTTCGAGCTGACGGCCGATCAGCGCCGTGCGATTCGCGAGATTGCCGACGACATGACCGCGCCCGAGCGGATGCATCGCCTGCTGATGGGCGACGTGGGCACCGGGAAGACCGTCGTGGCGCTGTTTGCGATGCTGTTGGCGGTGGAGAATGGCTACCAGGCGGCGCTCATGGCGCCCACCGAGCTGCTGGCGGAGCAGCACCTGGCGACCCTCACCCGACTGCTCGAACCGCTGCAGATCCGGCCGGACCTTCTGGTGGGGCGAGGTACGGCCGGGGAGAAGGCTGCGGTGCGGGACCGCGTCGCCTCGGGAGCATCACGGGTGATCGTGGGCACCCATGCGCTGATTCAGGAATCGGTCCGGTTCCACCAGCTGGGTCTGGCCGTCATCGACGAACAACACCGCTTCGGAGTGGAGCAGCGCGCGGCGCTCGCCGGCAAGGGCGACGCGCCGGATGTGTTGCTCTTGACCGCTACGCCGATCCCTCGGTCAATGGCCTTGACCTTGTATGGCGATCTCGACGTCACGACCCTGGTCGAACGGCCGCCGGGGCGTGGCACCATCAAGACGGCGCTCCGGGGCGAGACGGCCCGCGCCAAGATCTACGAGTTCATCCGGCGCGAGTGCGCGGCCGGGCGGCAGGCGTACGTGCTGTATCCCGTGATCGAGGAATCGGAGAAGGTGGATCTCAAGGCCGCGACGACGATGGCCGAGCGGCTCGCCAAGGTCTTCAAGGAGTTCCGGGTCGGCCTGGTGCACGGCCGCCTCAAGGCGGAAGAGCGGGATGTCGTGATGCGCGGATTCCGTGACAACGCCGTCCAGGTGCTCGTCGCGACCAGCGTGATTGAAGTCGGCATCGACGTGCCTAACGCATCGGTGATGCTGATCGAGCACGCCGAGCGGTTCGGCTTGGCGCAGCTGCACCAGTTGCGCGGCCGGGTGGGCCGGGGTGTCGCCGCCAGCCACTGCATCCTCTTGTCGGACGCCCAGGGCGCGGCGAAGCGACTGCGGCAGTTCACGGAAACCGACGACGGGTTCAAGATCGCCGAGCTCGATCTGGCCTTGCGGGGCATGGGTGAGCTGGCGGGTGCCCGTCAGTCGGGCGGGGTGACGCTCAAGTTCGCGAACTTCGCCACCGATCTGGATCTCCTGGAGGCGGCGCGCCGCACGGCGGGGGCGATGATCGCGCGGGATCCGGCGTTGGAACGCGCGGAACACGCTGCCTATCGCGAGAGCATCATCCAGCGCTATGAGCGGGGTTTTGAGCTGTTTCGGGTCGGATAGATAGCGGTTTCAGAAGGCCAGCCTCACCCCGATGCGCGCACCGTCCCCCGCGCGCTCAGCCGTCAGTTGCAGCCCGTGGAAGGGAATATTCGGTGGATTCCCGCCCTGGTGGCGGAGGTCCATGATGAACAAAGCGGCCGAGGCGAGCAGGGCGACCTGCCCGCCGAGCAAGCGGCCGCGGGCGCGGCGGTCGTAGTACGCAGTCCGCTGATACAGCACCTCGGCGTTGTAATCGACGTAGCCGCCGTCAGCGCGCAGCTGGCACGCGGCGTTGTCGCCGCGGCACAGGGCGATCAGCCGGCGCCAGCTCTCCTGGGCGCTGGCATGTTCGCGGGCAGCGAGCATCGTCAATCCAACTGCTGTCGCGGCGGTCGCCCACTTGCCATAGTGCACAATGCTGCGCGACCATCCGCGCGGCGCGGGCGCGGCGGGTATCTCCTGTGCGCCAGCTACGATACTCACGCCGACCTGCGCCGCCATGCAGAGCGCGAACACTCGCCTCATTGGAAAACCTCCACCGCGCCGCCCCCGGAAACGAGAATCAGCTGCCGGTCGCGGACCAGCGGGGGCTCCTGGATCGGTCCGCGCAGGTGCATGCGCCAGCGCACCGAATCGGTCCCCGCATCCACCAGCACGATCTCACCGCTCGTCCCGCCGATCAGGATACTCCCGGCGACCGGGGTCGGCCCGGCCGTCGCCGGCAGTCCGAGCGCCACCGAGCGTGCCTGATCCGGGGCGTCCACGGGGGTCCGCCAGAGCGTGCCGCTGATAGTCATGACATACAGAGTATCGCCCACCAGGGCCGGGGCGCCGTAAACCGCATCACCAACTGAGCGGTCCCAGGCGACCGTGAACCCCGTGAGCGTAACCGCGAGGACCCGGCCGGTGGTCGTGGCGCAGTACAGGCGCCGGCCGTCCGTCGCCGGCGTGCCCAGGACGGTGCCCGGCGTGGCCAGACGCCCGCGTACGGCACCGCTTGCTGTTTCCAGCAGGTACAGGGAGTCGCCGATCGTTGCCACCACCAGGCCCAGGGCGGTCGGGACCGGCGTCGCACGTGCGGCGCGCCCGATCGAGCGCTGCCACACCGCCCTCCCCGTCGCCGCGGCGTACGCCCGGACCAGGCCGGCGTCGGTGACGGCCACGACCAGGGAGTCCGTGAGAGCGAGCGGGGCCGACACGCCGCCCGTTTCGGCTCTCCAAAGCGGATCACCAGTTCTGAGCCGTAGTGCGAGCACGCGTCCGTCGGGAGCAGCCTGCGTCGCGACGTACACGCGGTCTCCATCCAGGAGCGGGCCGCCGGCCACGGTTCCCGGGACCCGGCGCCGCCAGAGCACGTGTCCGGTCCTGCGCCCGAGCAGGACCACCGTGCGGTCCGCTGTGCCGACCGCGATCACACTGTCGCCGATAGCCGCGCCGCCCGAGACCGAGCGACCCGCATCGGTGCGCCAGACGCGCACCGGGGCGGCGGCAAGCGACTCGGCGGCCGAGGCGTCGTGGCGGGGCGAGCCCAGATAGGTCCGCCAGCCGGTGGGGTCGCGGTCCGGGCCGAAGCGCGTGACCGGTACACAGGCGATCGCGTTGACAGCCCACAAGGCCGCCACTAGTATGCCGCGCCTATGTCGGACTCGCGTCGCATCGAGGCGCTCCCCGGGCTGGTGGGCCAGGCCGTGACCGTACGCGGGTGGGTGATGACCACTCGCTCCTCTGGAAAAATCGCGTTCGTCACGCTGCGCGACGGTACCGGCTATCTCCAAGCGGTGCTCTCCAAGAAAGAAGTCTCCGACGCCGCCTGGGACGCCTGTGGGCGACTCACACAGGAAACGTCGTGTGCGGTCAGCGGGGTGGTTCGGGCCGACGCTCGGGCGCCGGGAGGTGTGGAGCTCGCCGTCACCGACCTGCAGGTGCTCGGGGCGAGCCCCGAGTTTCCGATCACCCCGAAGGAGCACGGCACGGCATTCCTGTTCGAGCACCGTCACCTCTGGTTGCGCAGCCGCCGCCAGGTGGCGATCGCCCGGGTGCGTCACGAGGTGATCCAGGCGATCCGCGACTTCTTCCATAATCAGGGCTTCGTGCTGGTGGATACTCCGATTCTGACCGGGTCGATCGGCGAGCATGCCGGGACGCTCTTTTCCACCGAATACTTCGATCTGGGCAAAGCCTACCTGGCCCAGACCGGCCAGCTCTATGTGGAGGCGGCCGCGGCCGCACTCGGGAAAGTCTACTGTTTCGGGCCCACGTTCCGCGCCGAGAAATCGAAGACGCGCCGCCATCTCACGGAATTCTGGATGGTGGAGCCCGAGGTGGCCTGGAACGACTCCGACGACAATATGAGGCTCCAGGAGCAATTCGTCGCCTACATTGTGGGACGCTGCCTCGAGCGGCGGAAGGGGGATCTGGCCGAACTGGAGCGCGACACCGCGGCCCTCGAGCGCTGTATCCCCCCGTTTCACCGCGTCTCCTACACCGAGGCTGTGGAAGATCTCAAGGGCCTGGGCGCGGCCATGGAGTGGGGTCGAGACCTGGGTGGGGATGCGGAGACCCTGCTTGCCAACCAGTACGATCGCCCGGTGATGGTGTTCAACTACCCCAAGGCCGTGAAGGCCTTCTATATGAAGGAGAACCCCGCCGATCCCCGCACCGTACTGAACAACGACATGCTGGCGCCGGAAGGCTACGGGGAGATCATCGGGGGCAGCCAACGCGAGGACGATTACGACAAGCTGCTCGGGCGGATCCGCGCCGAGGGGCTACCGGAGGAGGGGTACGGCTGGTACCTCGACCTGCGCAAGTATGGCACATTCGTCCATGCGGGGTTTGGACTCGGCGTCGAACGGACGGTGGCCTGGATCTGTGGCCTGCCGCATATCCGGGAGGCCATCGCGTTTCCCCGGATGCTGTACAAGCTGTGGCCGTAGCCAATCAGCCGCTCTGCTTCACCTCTTCCCACAACGTATCCAGCTCGTCGAGTGTCGCCTGGCCGATCTCGACGCCGCGCTCGCGCGCCATCCGTTCGACCTCCTCAAACCGGTACCGGAATTTGGCGTTGGCGAGCTCCAACGCCTGGTTCGGATCGACGCCGAGCTTGCGCGACAGGTTCACGGCCGCGAACAGCAGGTCGCCAACCTCGACCGCGACACGCTCTGGTGGGTCGCTCGGGGTCAACTGGTCGAGCTCCGCCATTTCCTCGCGCACCTTGGCCTGCGGACCACGCTCGTCGGGCCAATCGAATCCCACACCGGATGCCCGCTCCTGCAGCCGGAGCGCCATCAGGAGCGGGGGCAGGTGCGGGGGGACGCCCGCGAACGCGCTGCGGCCGCTCGAGCTTTCGCGAATCTTGCTGCGCTCCCAGGAATCCCTCGCCGCCGGGATGGCCGCCGTACCGCTCGTCAGATGCGAATGGCGCCGCCGCATCTTCTCCTCCAGCGAGCGGACGACCGTCTCCGCATCGAACTGGCTGCGCTCCTCGGCGAGCACGATCTGAAACGCGAGGTGCAGCAGCATGTCGCCCACTTCCTCGCGCAGCTGCATCGGATCACCGCTCGCGATGGCGTGATCGAGCTCGAGCACCTCTTCCACCAGGTAGGGACGCAGGGTGTACGCGGTCTGCGCGGCGTTCCAAGGGGAGCGTTTTCGCAGCTCCCGCACGAGCGCCAGCGCGCGTCCAAGCGCTGAATCGCCTTGCATTTAGCCTCCTTGCCGGGTATGATATCGACTCGTGTGAACGTGTCAATCGGCGCGCCGAACAGCCGCGCGTGGGTGGAGATCGATCTCGCGGCTGTCGTCGAGAATGCCCGCACGGTGGCGCGCACTGCGGGCACCCGGCTCCTCCCGGTCGTGAAGGCCAATGCGTACGGGCTCGGAGCCGCCGCTGTCTGCAGGGCGTTGGAAGCGGTCGAGCCCTGGGGCTACGGCGTCGCCACCGTGGAGGAAGGGGCGGAGCTCCGCGCAGCGGGTATCTCCCGACCCATTCTGGTGTTCATGCCGGCGTGGCCGGCGCGCTTTGGCGAGTATCGCGCGTCTCGCCTGACACCGGCGTTCGACCACCCGGACGCGTTGGCCGTGTGGAGGGCGGACGACAGCGGGCCGTTTCATCTGGAGATCGACACCGGTATGGCGCGCGCCGGTGTGCGCTGGGACGCCATCGACCGGCTGGCGCCGCTGACCGACACGCCGAGTTTCGAAGGCGCGTTCACCCAACTGCACTCGTCCGAGTGCGACGACGGCTCGGTGACGTGCCAGCTCGAGCGCTACTTCGCGGCGCTGAGCCGGCTGCCGCGCAGGCCGACGTTGCGTCACGTCGCGAACAGCGCCGCGGCGCTGGGTGATCCGCGCTGTGCGCTCGACCTGGTGCGACCGGGTGTGTACCTGTATGGCGGGAGTCCGGGGGGGGACATCGTGCCGGGCCGCCCGGTGGTCGGCATCCGGGCGCGAATTGTGAGCGTGCGGCGGGTACGCGCGGGGGACAGCGTGAGCTACAACGCCCGCTGGACGGCGCCGAGCGATACGACAATCGCCACGCTCGCCATCGGCTATGCCGATGGGATGCCGCCGACACTCGGTCCCGACGGGCATGGCCACGTCCTGCTGCGCGGGGCACGCTGCCCGATCGTGGGCACGGTGACGATGGATTTGACGCTGGTGGATGCTGGTGAGGGCGAGATTGCGCCCGGGGACGTGGCCACCGTGTTAGGGGAGGATGAGGGCCAGCGTATCACCCTCGCCGATCTCGTGGCGACGAGCGGCATACAGCCCCGTGGGATCCTGACGGGGCTCGGGGCGAGGCTGCCGAGGATCTACGCATGAAACGAGCGGCGATCATCGTGCTGGACGGGCTTGGCATCGGCCGCGCGCCGGATACGGAAGGGTATGGCGACGCCGGATCGGACACGCTGGGAAACGTCGCTGAGGCCGTGGGTGGGTTCCGTCTGCCCAATCTCGAGCGATTGGGGCTTGGCGCATGCCGCCCGCTGAAGGGTATGGATCGGCCGGCGACGACCGGCGCCGCCTACGGCGTCGCGTTGCCGCGTTCGCCGGGCAAAGACAGCACCACGGGCCACTGGGAAATCTGCGGCGTGCTGCTGGAGCAGCCATTCCGCACCTACCCAGAGGGCTTTCCGAAGCCGCTGCTCGATGAATTCGCCCGTCGCACCGGGCGGGGGTGGCTGGGCAACAAAGCGGCGTCGGGGACCGGGATCATCGCCGAGCTGGGGGCCGAGCATCAGCGCACGGGAAAATGGATCGTGTATACGTCGGCGGACTCCGTGTTCCAGGTCGCGGCGCACGAGGCGACGGTGCCGATCGACGAGCTGTACCGTGCCTGCGGCGTGGCGCGCGACATGTTGATCGGCGAGCACGCGGTGAGCCGTGTGATCGCGCGGCCGTTCGAGGGCGCCCCGGGCGACTACCGGCGCGGCGCCCGCCGCAAGGATTTTTCCATCGAGCCGGTGGGCGAGACGCTGCTGGACCGCCTGGCCGTCGCGGGCGTGCCGCGCGTGGGGATCGGAAAGGTGGACGACCTGTTCGCCGGCCGTAACATCGCGAGCGAGCACACGCCCACCAACGGCGACGCCTATCGCCTGATCGAGCGGACGCTCGACACGCTGGAGACGGGGTTCGTGTTCGTGAACGTGATCGAGTTCGATCAAAGCTGGGGGCACCGGAACGACATCCGGGGGTTTCATCTGGGGCTCATGGAGCTGGATGCCTGGCTGCCGCGCCTGGAGTCGCGCATGCGGGCGGACGATCTGATCATCATCTCGGCCGACCACGGCAACGATCCCACGACGCCATCCACCGACCACTCGCGCGAAGCGGTGCCGGTCTTGGTGCTGGGGCGCCGGGTACGGCCGGTGGCGCTGGGGGAGCGACCCACCTTCGCGGACCTGGGGGCCACGGTGGCGCAGTACTTCGCCGTGCCACCGCTGGCGGCGGGTCGGTCGTTTCTGAGCGAGGTATGGACGTGAGCGCCGAGCTGGTGCGTCGGGCTCGCGCGGTCATGGCAAACGCCTATGCGCCCTACAGCAAGTTTCACGTCGGGGCCGCGCTCGAGGCGGAGGACGGGAGCGTCCACGTGGGGTGCAACGTGGAGAATGCGTCCTATGGCTTGACGATCTGCGCCGAGCGGATGGCCGTCGGCGCGGCGGTGGCGGCCGGGAAGCGGAAGCTCGCGCGGCTGGTCGTGGCGACCGCGGTCGAGCCTCCAGCCACGCCGTGCGGCGCGTGCCGGCAGCTCCTCGCTGAGTTCGGTCTCGATCTCGAGATCATCGCCGTCGGGCCGGCTTCGGAGCGCCGCTGGCGGTTACGCGAGCTCCTGCCCGAGGCCTTCACCCGGGAGTCACTCAGGTGAGCCCCCGGCGTCTGTGGCGTGGCGTGGCGCTCGGTGCGGTCGCCGCCCTGGCGGCGCTGGCGTGCGTCGAGGACGTGACGTCCCCACCGAGCTGTCCCGACTATTGCCCCGGCGGTCAGATCGTCACGGTGGAATCGTTGCTGGCCGGCGCCATCGTCCGGGACTCATCGTTCACCGGCTACCGGCAGGCACCCGAGGCGTTCGTGATGCTCGCGGCGAACCAGCCGGGGCTCGAGAGTCGCCCGATCTTCCAGACGCTCCCGATCGCCACGCGGCTCAAGATCGACACCGGGAGCGATACGACGACGGGTCCGATCGTCGTGGATTCGGCCCGCCTGACGCTCATCTGGCTGCGCCGGGACACGACCACGCGCACCCTGCGACTCGAGCTGTACCGCCTCCCGCTGGGTCTCGACAGCACCAGCACGTTCGCGGGATTGGCGCCGTCATTCGGTGCGCCGCTGCGGGTGGTGAATCTCGACAGTCTGTTGGCACTCCCGACTCTCCACGATTCCGTGACGGGCGACAGCATCCTCAGCCGCGACAGCCTGCGGCGGGTGATCGTCGTCTCCGTCAAGTTCGACTCGGCTCAGGCGCCCTTCACGCCCGCCGACAGCGGCAAGGTCGCGTTCGGCGTACGCGTCACCGCGGACTCCAACGCGACGCTCGTACTGGGTTCCGTTGAGGCAGGAGAAGGGCCACGGATCGTGTGGTACAACCGCGTGGATTCGGCCGGGACGCTGGTGTCACGGGCTGCGCAGACGCGAGGTCTGCTGTTCGACAGCTTCGTCTCCAACGTGGCCCCGGTCACGTTGGACTCGAACCTCACCATAGGCGGTATCCCTTCGACCCGCACCCTGCTGCGATTCGCCCTGCCGCGGAACATGCGGGACTCGGCACAGATCATCCGGGCGACATTGCTGCTGGTCCAAGCCGGACCGCCACCCGTGCTCACCGGCGATACGGTGTTTCTCCAGTTGAGCCGGTTGGCCGGTGATGTTGGCGCTAAGTCGCCACTCGCGCTCGATACGATTGGCGCGAGGTCGCCGCTGTTCCTTCCCTCCGGGAACGACACCGTGCGCGTCGAGGTGACCACGCTGCTACGCTACTGGCAGCTCGATACAACGGCCGCTCCCGCGGCGTTCGTGAGGCTGATTGCCCTCGATCGCTCCGATACCACGAGAATCGACGGCCTCGAGGGGACGACCCTCACCACGTTGCGATTCTTTTCGTCTCGCACGCCGGCGTTTCAACCAACGTTGCGCGTGACCTACGTGCCGCGCATCAAGTTCGGAGCGCCGTGAGATGCGGACCGCTCGCGCTGCTGCCCTTGTCCTGATCGCGCTGGCCGCGACCGGTCCCGTACTCGGCCAGGACTCGCCGCTCAGTATTCATGGACTCGGCATCCCGGGACGTTTCGAGAGCGTTCGCGCGCGCGCCACCGGCGGAGCGTTCGCGGCGTTCGATCAGCTCTCGGCGCTGACCGAAGCGTCGACGGCGGGGCTTACCCGGATCACCGCCACGGCCGTCGGCGCGCACACGGTTCTGAACGATGACTTCGGCGGCGTGACCGGTTCCCGCCGGACCAGCCGGTTTCCGCTGTTTCAGGTGTTGGGAACCCTCGGGCATGGGGTGGTGATGGGCGGCGGGTTCACGACCTACCTCGATCGCAGCTACAGGGTGACGATCGCGGACACGATCACACTCGGCGGATCGGGGCAGGCGGTAACCGACCGGCTGTCGAGCGACGGCGGCGTGACCGACGTGCGGTTCGTCCTCGCACGGCGCTGGGGTCGGCTGGCGCTGGGCGGGGGATACCACCTGCTCACCGGCTCGGCTCGGGTCGCCGCAGTGCGGATCTTCACCGACACTTCCACCTATCGCGGCGTGACGGAGTCGGAGGAGATCGCCTACCACGGCGCGGGGTACTCTGCCAGTGCCCTCCTGAGCCTCCCCCACGTGTCGATCTCCGGGTTCTGGCGCACGGATACCAGGCTCACGAGCGAGGTGGGTGGCGCTACCGTGGCCGTGAACGACTTGCCCCAGACGGTGGGCGGCGCGATTCGCTGGCAGCCGGCGCCGGACGTGACCTTCGCCGGCTCGGTGCTGCGGCGCTCCTGGGCGGTCGCCGCCGACTCCAACGCCTACAACACGACCAGCTGGTCGGCGGGCGCTGACGTCCGGCTTGGTGGTGTGCCGCTGCGGTTCGGGGCGCGCGGCGGGGACCTGCCGTTCGGGCCCGGCGGCCACGCGCCGAGCGAGCTTGCGGTGGCGGTGGGCTCCGGGTTGACCCTGTCGCAGGGCCGCGGGGTCATCGATTTCGCGCTCGAGCGGCTGCGGCGCCGCAGCGCGGGGCTCACCGAGACGGGGTGGACGGCTCTCGTCGGCCTCACACTGCGACCGTGAACGTCTACTTCCACACGTTCGGCTGCAAGGCGAACCAATACGACACCGAGCTCGTGCGCCAGGCGTTTGCCGACGCGGGCGCCACCGTCGTGGAGGAGCCCGAGACCGCGGATCTCGCCGTGGTCAATTCCTGCACCGTCACCCACGAGAGCGAGTCCAAACTGCGCCGCTACGTGCGGCATCAGGC
>JBGQFX010000010.1:0-71432 GCA_041497135.1 Gemmatimonadota bacterium
GTACGAGCTCATCACCGCGCCGGTGCCGGCCTCCTTGACCGCCGCCTCGAAGATCGGCAGGTACATCTCGCGCAACGTCCGTTCGTCGATGCGCGAGTCCGACGTGTTGCGCGCGAACTCCGACTGGTTGCCGAGGAAGTGCTTGACCGTGGCGCTCACCCCCTGGCGTTGCAGCCCGGTGATGAAGCCAACCACCGTGCGGGAGCCGAGGAACGGATCTTCGCCGTAGTACTCGAAGTTCCGGCCGCCCAGCGGCGTGCGGTAGAGGTTCACGCCGGGGCCGAGCAAGTAGTGCTTGCCCCGGGCGCGCGCATCACGGCCGATCTCCGCGCCGACCTGCTCGGCGAGCGCCGGGTTCCAGGTCGCGGCCAGGGCGATCCCGCCCACGTAGAGGGTCGACGGGCCGGTCGCGCGCACGCCGAACGGGCTGTCGGCCGTGCCGAGCTGCGGAATCCCGAGCCGCGGGAGGCCCGGGATATCGAAGAAGTTCACGCCGCCCAGCAGCCCGATCTTCTCCTCGAGCGTCAGCTGGGCGAGCAGCGAATCCACCCGGCGCTCCACCGCCGCGCCTGCTGCGGCGGGTGCTTGCGCCAGTGCTTCGGTGTGCGCCGCGAGAACCGCGGCCAGTGGCAGGGCGAGTCTTCGCATCGGCGGCACCACTCCTTTTTCAGCTGAACCCGACTTCGACTTGGCTCGAAACAGGCCCGGCAGGAATCGAACCTGCAACCCCCGGTTTTGGAGACCGGTGCTCTACCAATTGAGCTACGGACCTACATTCTAGACGTCGAGCCGCCAAGCCGTTGAGCCGCCGAGGATAATCCTCACGCCTGGGCACTGTGAACCACTCGGCGTCCCGGCGGCTGCGCGTCTTGGCGTCCAGCCTTCAGGGGTGGCTGACGGGGATTGAACCCGCAGCCTCCGGAGCCACAGTCCGGCGCTCTAACCAATTGAGCTACAGCCACCATGCTACTAGACGTTCAGACGTATAGACGCTCAGACGCTTGAGGAAATCTAACCGGCTCGGCTCACGTCTCGCCATATTGCATGCCGAGGGCACTTACAAGAGTTTGGGGGCATGAAACCTCTCTTCCCGAGCCTCGCCGCGCTGGCGCTCGCGGCCGCCTGCTCGCACCGCCCGCCGGAAGACTTCGTGCCCGATCCCGGCCTGCTCGCCCGGATCCGCTCAATCGCGATGAGCACGCCGTCCACGGCCTGCCCGGGCCAGGGCTTTGCGGCAAGCTACACCGCGATCCTCGATGACGGCTCCCGCATTCCCTTCGCCAGTCGCTACGACCGCAAGCACCCGCCGCGGCTGCATGTCGTTTTCCTCGACCGCACGAGTCCCGAGGCGATTCCGTTGGAGGACGGTGGATGGGCCGCCGAGCGCGATCCCCTCGCGAGCGTGATGCGCGGATTCCGGCTGCGCGTGGCCTTGCGCGACAAACCAGCTGTTGCAGACAGCGTGACCATCACCCCCAACTACGACTGTCTGCGCCACAGTTACACTTTCAGCGGATCCGGGGGCCAAGACGGACCGGATGTCGTGGTGCGATTGGGGATCGTCCGTTCGCCGTTCGTGGACCGCCTGCTGGTCGCCCAGATCGAAGTCGCCGACGCACCACCCGTGTTCGTATTGGCCGATGCCGCTGTGGTGCCGCCCTCCGATTGGCTGATCCTCACTTCCGCGGGGGGGCGAGGCGCGCGGGGACAGGCGGGAAACCCAGGCGCTCCAGGCGCCAACGGCGTCGCCGGCTGCCCCGGCCAGGACGGTCTCCCGGGAGGCCGTGGCGGCAACGGGTCCCGCGGCGGCAATGGCGGCCGCGGCGGCCGCTTCACCATCATGGCGCCGACCGAGGAGCCGTTCCTCGCCGGTCTGGTGGATGCACGAGTCCCTGGAGGAGAAGGCGGACCCGGAGGGCCGGGCGCTGCCGGCGGCAACGGAGGACAAGGTGGCGCCGGGTCGGTGGTGAACGGGGCGCCTTGCGCCTCCGGTCTACGCGGGCAGGCCGGGATGCGAGGGAGTGAGGGTCCGACCGGCGAGGCCGGAGCACCCGGAGGCCGGCCGCAGATCCTCACGTTGCCGCAACGGGATGTGTTCGGGACGCGAGCGCCCGGCGAGTTGGTCGATCTGCTGGACTATGCGAGGGGGCTGCGCCGGCCGTGAGCCAACGTGACGGCTGCGCGGCAGACCGGGTATGCCCCTTCGGAATGACTCGCGTGACGCGGTCCCTGATCTGTGCCGCGGCCATCACCGCGTGCGGCGATGCCGCCGCTCCCGCCCCCACCGGCGACCCAAGCGGCGTCTACGCCTATCTCGCCCGAGTCGGTTTGACCCCTGTGGTCGAGGGGCGGATGACCCTGGTAGTGGGCGATTCGATCATCTCCGGGACCTGGGAGCTGCGGCGTGTCCCCGGCTCGGATACGGGTATCGCCGTGGGTCCCCAGCTGGGCACGGGCACGCTGCAAGGTCGCCGCACCGCGAGCGAGCTGTGGCTCGACCTCAACCCCGGTTGGGCCGACAACAACGTCTTCCTGGTGCTTCAGCCCGAGGTCGCGAACGGTCTGGCCGGCACGTGGGACCATTCCACGATCATCGGACCGGTGACGGGCGGACCCGTCCAGCTGCGCCGGGTGGTGCGCTAGCTGGTCGGGCGGCCGCCGCCTTGATCGGGGCGCTGCCGTTTCCAGTAGAAATACAGCGGCAGCCCTGCCACCAAGATCGCGGTTCCCACCAGGGCATCGAGCGGTTTCTCCACGATGGTGTTCCCCACGAGCCAGACCGCGAACGCGATGAACAGCAGCGGCGTGACCGGATAGCCCCAGGCGCGATACGGCCGCGCGAGCGTGGGGGCGGAGTGGCGCAACCGGATCACGGCCGCGCACATCGCCGCGTAAAACAGGAACTCCGTGAAGATCACGTAGGTGAACAGCTGGTCGTAGCTTCCCGTCAGGGCCAGCACGATCGAGATCGCCCCCTGAACGAGCAGCGAGGAAACGGGCGTGAGAAAACGCGGGTGGATGTCTCCGATCCAGCGGAACATCACACCCTCGCGGGCCATCGCGTACGGGATGCGGGCGGCGCTGAGCACGATGCCGTTGTTGGCGCCGAGCGTCGATATGAGAATCGCCACCACGACGAACCCGGCGCCGAGTCGACCCAGGGTCACTTGCGCGGCATCGGAAGCGACGAGGGACGCGCCCGCGACCTTCGTGGGGGACAGGACGTAGGTGTAGGACACGGTCACGAGGATGTACAGCGCGGCCGCGATCAGCGTCGAATAGATGATGGCGCGCGGCAGGTTGCGCTCCGGGGCGGTGACCTCGCCCGCTACGAAGGTCGTCTCGACCCACCCATCGTACGCCCACAGCGCCGCTACCATCGCGACGCCGAATGGTCCCACGGTCGACGACCACGACTGGGTCGGCCACACCGGGGCGAAGTTCGAAACGTGCCCGCCGGGAAGCGCAAACCCGATCACGATCAAGGCGGCCAGGGTCCCGATCTTCATGACCGTAAGGACATTCTGGGTGATCGCGCCGGCCCGCACGCCATAGGCATTGACCAGCGTCAGGGCGATGATGGAAGCGATGGCCACAGCCTTGATGCCCCAGCCGCCGAGTGGGATGAAGAAGCCGAGGTAGCCGGCGAACCCGACCGCGATCGCCGCGATCGACGCGGGATTGATCACCGTCCCGTTCGCCCACCCGTACAGGTAGCCCCACACAGGTCCATACGCTTCGGTCAGATAGACGAACGCCCCCCCCGCTCTGGGCAGCGCGGCGGCCAGCTCGGCGACCGACAACGCCCCGAGCAGGGAGACGATCCCGCCGACCACCCAGACCAGCACCGTAAGGGACGTTGCGTGCAGGCTGAGAGCGATCCCCGCCGGAACGATGAAGATCGCCGACGCGATGATGGTGCCGACGTTGATCATGGTCGCGTCGAACAGCCCGAGCTGGCGCTTGAGCTCGGTCAAGGCGCCGCCTGCCACCCGCCGTAGGCCCGCTTCAAGAGCTGCTGGAAGTGATAGACGCCTTCCTCGAACCGGACCGAGAAGCGCCCGCGGTCATAGGCCCGGCTGCCGAGTCCCTGTTGCACCCGCTCGCAGATCTCCGCGTCCTCCTGCTGCACCTGGTCGGAAAACGTCACGTCGGCCTCGATCCGCGGGGCGGCGGCCGGGGTGTCAGGCGCCTCGTAGTAGTAGCGGAACAGCACCCGGCACCGGTCGGGCGCCGTGGGCACGACCAGGTTCAGCTGCAGCCGCCCAGGAACGACGTTGAGCATGAGATTGGGAAACACGAAGTAGTACAGCGCGTCGCCGCCGCCGGCGGTGTACACGTTCCGCTCGCCGGTCAGGGGGCCCACCTGGACGCTGTACCGCTCGTGCACCTCGGTGACGTAGTGCTGATAGTCGTACAGAGTGCACAGCTCGGGATGGACGTAGGGGACGTGATAGCCTTCGAGGAAATTGTCGACGTACACCTTCCAGTTGCAGCGCACCTCGTAGTCGACCTGGCGTACGAACTGCAGGGCGCCCAGCCGTGTCGGGGCGACCCGCTCACGAATGCCCGTAAACGTGGCCTCGATCGGCTCCGGACGCTCGCCGAGATGGACGAACAGCAGCCCTTCCCACAAGGCGAACCGAACCGGGGTGAGGCCGTACTCCTGCTTGTCGAACAGCTCCACCTGGTTGAAATGGGGGACGCCGCGCAGCATGCCGTCCAGGCGGTAGGTCCAGCCGTGGTACTTGCAGATCAGCATGTCACAGTGCTCGTCCTTCAGGGCGAGCGGTCCGCCGCGATGGCGGCACACATTGAAGAACGCGTGCAGCTCGCCCGCCTTGTCGCGCACCACGATGATCGGCTCACCGGCCACTTGCGTGACGACCACGTTGCCGGGGGAGGAGAGGCGCGTCAGATCGGCGACGTACTGCCACGTCCGCCCGAACACCGCCTGACGGTCGAGCTCGTGAAAGCGGGGATCGGTATACCAGGCCGACGGGATCGTTTCGGACCGCTCGACGGGGACGGTGTCGAGGTCGGCCGGGTCGAGGTCGGGGAGGCTGGTGGGGTCGGGCACGGGGAGCGAAACTACGTCGGTAATCGGTGATCGGTAATCGGTAGGGGAACTACAGAACACTGTATACCGACTACCGATTACAGAATACCGTCCACATAGAAATCCATCCGCCACCCCTTCGGAGCCACGAGCGCCCGGGCCAGATCGAGACGCAGTATCCCATCCAGGAACGACGCGCCGATCCCGGCCGCCGCGAGCGGCCGTCCGGTGGCGATCGCCGTGCCCCGCCCAGCCCAGCCGGCATCCCCGAACACGGCGATGCGCGCACCCGGGAAGGCATTGGCCAGCTCGACGCGCGCGCGCCAGTAATCCGGACCCGCGGTCACCCCGCCGGGATACCCGCGCAGCGTCGCCGGACCGCCGAGGTACCACAGCCGTTGTGCCGGGGCAGCACCACCCGTCGTGCCCGCCGCCAGCTCGGCGGCGCCAATCAGTCGGTGGGGGAGCGGTGCCGTGAGGCGGGTGGTGAGGCCGGTCCGCGCATAGTCGAACGTGCCCAGGTGCGCGTCCATCACGAGCTCGGCGCCGACGGTCACGCCGTGAGTGGACACGCCGTGCGAGCCGCGTAGCACGAGCGACGTCCCGACGTCCCGCGCTCGGGCGGCGGTGATGTTGTCGCGAAAGACCTGCCGGTCCTGCACAACATGGGGGATGCTGAAATCCGTCTGCTTCGCGGCGGCCCGCTGCCATTCCGCGAACACCCGCCATTCATAGCTCGGCGCGGCGGTCGGGAGCGGGCGCACGAGGAGCTCCCCACCCCAGGATCGGAAGTACATCCCGTCGTCCCGTCCCAGCGTGAAGGCGGCCAGCGAGTTCCCGATTCCGAGCGGGCGCGTATCCGGGTTGGCCGCGGCGAGGCGCCGGTAAGCCGCGAGGCGCAGCGACAGGTGCGGCGTTTCGTGACCGACGCCCAGCTCGAGGTTCGGCCAGCCGTCGGCCAATCCGATCCGTGCCGTTGCGTCACCGGTCAGTCGCCCGAAGTCCAGCTCCACCCGCGCACCCACCGAGAGCGCCTCGATCCGGTTATAGCGCAACAGCCCCGCCCCGCCGGGCCCGAATCGCAGCGTCGGGGCGTGCACGTGCCAGGGGGTCGCCGGCAGCAGCCCCACGGCACGACCCAGATCGCGGGCCTCCGCGGTGGAGAGATACGGTGTCTCGTCCTGCAGCGAACGTGGCAGGAGCGGGCTCGCCAGCAGGCTCAGGGTGTCGTCGGGGACGACCACCACGGCGTCGAAGCAGCGACGTCGCGTGCAGGGACAGTCGGCCCGTCCCCGACACGCCGCGGCCATCGTATCGACGATGAGCGTGTCCGATACCGATGCGGCCGCGACCGACGGCGCCGGAGACCCGGTCGTGACGTCGAAGTCCGAGAACACGCGCTCGTAGCGCAAGGGCGCGGTGATGAACGTCCCCGCCGTGGCGACGGCGTCCAGCGCGATGAGGCGCGGCAGCCACCACTTCCCCTCGATCAGCGCGAATTCGACGGTGATGTAGCGCACCTCACCGCGGATCGGCTTCAGGAAGCCCGGGATGCCCTTGGCGTCCTTCCTGTCCTGCGGGGCGAGGTCCTGCTCCAGATCCCAGGCCCGCGCCGGCCGGAACACGGCGCGGACCAGCGCCGTGTGCTCGTCCTCGAACCAGAACGAGCCGGAGAGCAGATGGAAGTCGTCGCGACGCGGGAGGATGCGGAGCTCGAGCAGCCGGATCGTCCGTCCGCCCTGCAACGTGATCACGGTCGTATCGCCCGAGCGATAGCGATACCGCGCCTCGCCGCCCGGCGCGATCGGATCGTAGACGAACTCGGAGTCCCCGATCCCGACGGTGAGCCGCTCGTCGCTTGGATCGAAGGCGAGGTCGGGCGCATCGCTGCGCAGGTCTTCCGGCACCCGCGCATCCCGGAACACGATCGGGATGTCCTCGCGGGCGCCCAGCATGGTGACGCTGTCCGCGCCGTCGCGATGCCAGGCGACCCGGGCCACCATCTCCCGCTGGTAAAAGGTCCGGTCGCGGCGCAACGCCCGCAGGCCCAGGAAGATCCGCTCCTGAACCTGGGCGTGGTAGTCGGTGATGGTTTGCTCGGCCTGGGCGCGCCGCTCCCGGGCCCGGCGGACCAGGTCGCGCGCGCCTGCATCCAAGAAGGCGGTGGTATCGGAGACGATCGGCGCCTGGAGCGCCAGCAGCAGGACGGCCAGCATTCGGGAAAAGTACGCTCGAAGCAGGGCGAAGTTTCGGTTTAGATTCCGGCACCGATGCCCAGTCCCAACCCCGCACCCGGAGCCATGCTGCGCGGCGCGTGGCGCCGTCTGGCGCCGTTGCCCGGCGGGAAATGGTTGTTCAGCCGCTTTCTCGGATGGCAGGTGCCCTACACCGCTTCGATCGGCGCGACGGTCACCGCGCTGGAGCCGGGGTACGCGCGGGTCGAGCTGCCGGATCGCCGCCGCGTCCGCAACCACCTCGATTCGATCCACGCGGTCGCCCTGATGAACCTGGGTGAGGTAGCCACCGGACTCGCCATGCTGGTCGGACTGCCGCCCACGGTGCGGGGCATCGTGACCGGACTGTCAATCACCTTCCTCAAGAAGGCGCGCGGCCGTCTCACCGCCGAATGCCGCTGCGCGATACCGGCAGTGACGGCGGATCAGCAGTACGACGCCACGGCAACGATCACCAACGCGGCGGGCGACGTCGTAGCCCGCGCCGCCGCCCATTGGCGCCTGGGGCCGAACCCCGCCGCGTGAGCCTGCTCGATACGCCGTTGACGCGTCAGCTGGGGATCGAGGTGCCGCTGATCTGCGGCGCCATGTATCCGTGCTCCAATCCCGAGCTCGTCGCCGCGGTCTCGGAGGCGGGCGGCATCGGCGTGGTGCAGCCGCTCTCACTCACGTACGTCCACGGCTACGATTTCGCGGACGGCCTGCGCGCGATCCGGCGCCTGACAACCAAGCCGATCGGCATGAACGTGCTGATCGAGCAAAGCTCGAACGCCTATCTCGATCGCATGCGCCGGTTTCTCGACGTGGCGCTCGAGGAGGGCATCCGGTTCTTCGTCACGTCCCTCGGCAACCCCCGCTGGGTGGTGGAGCGGGTGAGCCAGGTCGGGGGACTCGTGTATCACGACGTGACGGAGCGCAAATGGGCCGAGAAGGGGCTCGCGGGCGGTGTGCATGGGCTCATCGCGGTGAACAACCGGGCGGGCGGGCACGCCGGCGCGAAGACCGCCGAACAGCTGCTCGCCGAGCTCGCCGACCTCGGCGTGCCGGTGGTGTGCGCGGGGGGCATCGGGGACGCCGAGGCATTCGTGGCGGCATTGCGGATGGGATACGCCGGCGCGCAGCTCGGCACGCGATTCATCGCCACCCTGGAGTGCCGGACGGCGCCCGCCTACAAGCAGGCGATCGTGGCCGCGCAGGACTCGGACATCGTGCTCACCGAGCGCGTGACGGGCGTCCCCCTGGCGGTGATCCGGACGCCTTTCGTCGAGCGGGTGGGGACCCGGGTGGGACCGATCGCGCGGTGGATGTTCCGCCACCGTCGCACCAAGCGGTGGATTCGCACGTTCTACGCGGTGCGCTCGATCTGGAAGCTGAAACGCTCGCTCATGGACGGCAGCTCCTCGCGGGACTACTGGCAGGCCGGCCAGAGCGTGTCCGGCATCCACGAGATTCTTCCGGCGGGCGAGGTGGTGAGGACCTTCGCCGCGGCCGCCACCGCCGGCTGACCGCACCGCTCGCCGGGTGCCCGCGAGACCGATATCTTGCAGGGCAGACAGGACGCCCGGTCACCCCATTTTCTCGAGGCAGCAATGACCACTCCGGTTTCCATTGAACGTTTCGTGCAGGCACTGGAAAAAATGAAGGTCGAAATGGATGCCGGTAACCTGAAACACGGCGAGTACGATCAGCGGCTCGCCCGGGCCATCCAGGAGCTGCGCGAGCGCGGTCTCGACGCGGATCGCGCGATGATGAAGACGACGATCGAGGGGCTGCACCAGCGCGGCACCATCACGCCCGGCGTCAAACAGCACCTCGAGAAGCGTCTCGGCATCACCTGAACGCGTACTGGCGGGACAGCCGCGCACCGCGTTTCAGCCTGCTGTTCGCCCTTCCGCTGTTCGCCACCTATCAACTTCTCGCGGCGCTCTCGCCGCCCGGCCCCGGCGGCAGCGTCCGCAACGGGGCCGACGTCATTTTGCAGCAGTTGTTCTACGGCCTGGCCGGCGCCCGCGGCCCGCTGCTCCTCCTCGTGTGCCTCGTGGGACTCGGCCTCTGGTTCGTGGTCCGCGACCTCCGCGCTCATCCGCGCGACCTGCGCGCCGGCGTCTTCGGCGTGATGCTGGTCGAGGCGATCGTCCTGGCCCTCGTGTTCGGCGTCGTCGTGAGCCTGGTCGCCTCAGGACTGGTCCGGCCCACGGCGCTGCTGGCGCAGGCCCCGGTCGCCGAGCTCGGGCGTGGCACCCGGCTCATGCTGTCGCTCGGGGCTGGATTGTACGAGGAGCTGTTGTTTCGCGTGCTGCTGGTCGGCACGCTCGCCGTGGTGGGTCGACGGCTGCTCGGCTGGCGGCCGTGGGTGGCGGGGCTGGCGGCCGCGCTCATCGGCGCCGTCGTGTTCTCTCTGTTCCACTATGTCGGCCGCTACGGCGATCCGTTCCACGTGTACTCGTTCGTGTTTCGGACCATCGCCGGTCTCGCCTTCAGTGCGCTGTTCCTGTTGCGGGGGTTCGGGATCACGGCCTGGACGCACGCGCTGTACGATGCGTTCTTGCTCCTGAGATAGAGACGCTATCAGCTATCAGCTACCGCATACCGACGTGATGGTCCATGCGCTGGAATGCCAAGAACTCGTGGATCGCCGCGATCGCGACTGAATCCCTCGTAGTAATCCGCACTTCCCCTCCCCGAGGCAGATCCCGGTATGTGTAGGTGATTGCGTCCCGGTGCGACGTCATGACCGCGGTGCCGGGGACTGACCGGGCATGCACGAACATCGGCGTGTCGAACCGCCCCGCCCTGAAGGCCATCGCGATGCCCTGCAAGTGGCGACGGATCTGCGCCACGCCAAGCGAGTCTTCCATGTCGCGCTGCAGCTCGATCCGGCCCCCGTCGGCCAGTGACTCGAACCGATGGGAGGAGGTGTACTGATCGACGCCCATCGCCTCCTGGCCACGGGATTGCAGGGCGGCGAACGCCGCATCGTCCCGCTTGTGACAGGCCGCGAGGGCGAGCACCAGCGGCAGGGCCAACGCACGCGAGTTTCTCATGAGTGCTCTCCATCAGGGTTCAGTAACCTACGGACGAGTCCCGATGCGCGTTGTATATTCGCGACATGCCCTCCTCGCTTCGCGGTGTCGCGCTCGTGGCCCTGTTGATCGCTTGCGGCAAGTCGGCCGAAGAGAAGGCGACCGACGTGGAAAGCTGCAGCGCCACGCACACGACCGCGGACGCAATCGCCCAGTGCCTCCGCGAAGAGACGGGATGGAAGCAAGTGGCGGCAGAATCGGCCGGAACCGCCCGGGCGCTCGAGCTGGACAACCTCCAGGCTGAGATCGGCGCGATCACGGCGCGCGCCGACACGCAGCACACCGGGGAGATTCGGGCCTGCAATCGCGTCCTCGTGGACCTGAAGACCTGCCTCATCACGCGGTACGGGTGGGAGGAGGACCGGGCCACGGCCGCCGACGACTCCGTATGGAACAGCCGGTCCGCGGAGCATCAGCGCCAGATCCGGACTTGTCTGAGCCGTCGCCGCGTGGGCACGGGCGCCTGCCTGCAACTGCACTACAAGTGGCAACCGCGCCGTGCGCTGGCGCTGGACGATTCGATTCGCCGGGCTAACCTCCAATAAAGGCGTCGTCGGTTTTCGGTCGTCGGTTGGCGCGTTGACATATCAACAAATGTTGATATAATAGGACACTCTTATGGCCACGACTGCTGCACCGGACCTCAGGCGGACCGCACGACTGTTCCACGCGCTGTCGGACGAAACGCGGCTCAAGATTCTCGCCCGACTGCGTGGTGGCGAGCGGTGCGTGTGCGAGCTGATGGACGCCGTGGACGCCGCCCAGTCCAGGCTGTCGTTCCATCTGAAGGCATTGAAGGACGCCGGCATCGTCGTCGACCGGCGCGAAGGACGCTGGAATTATTATGCGATCGCGCCCGACGCCCGGGACGATCTGAGCGACGCGTTGGCGGTGCTCAAGCCGCGCGCCGGACGTGCGGGCTCGTGTTGCTGAGTTTTTTTTCCTCAACCCATCAACGTAATTTGATGCAAGGAGACGACGAGATGACTGCCGACCTCAAGACCACAGTGCGCGAGCACTACGCACAGGCCGCCCGTCAGGCCCGCGCAGGCAGCTCCAGCGCGTGCTGCGGCACAGACTGTTGCGGCGGCGCTGCCGGCGCCGACCCCATCTCGGCCAACCTGTACGCACCCGACCAGACTGCGTGCCTTCCCGAAACCGCCGTCCTCGCTTCGCTGGGTTGCGGCAACCCCACCGCGCTGGTGCAGCTCCGGCCGGGCGATGTGGTGCTCGACCTCGGCTCGGGCGGCGGCATCGATGTGCTGCTGTCGGCCCGGCGGGTCGGCCCGACGGGAAAGGCTTACGGCCTCGACATGACCGACGAGATGCTGGAGCTGGCGCGCGAGAACCAGAGGCAGGCCGGCGCCACCAACGTGGAGTTCCTGAAGGGCGACATCGAGCACATCCCCTTGCCCGACGGGTCGGTGGACGTGATCATCTCAAACTGCGTGATCAACCTCTCCGCCGACAAGCGCACGGTGCTCGCCGAGGCGTTCCGCGTGTTGAAGCCCGGCGGCCGGTTCGCGGTCTCGGACATCGTGGTGCGGGGTGAGATTCCGCCGGCGGTCCGGCGCAGCCTGGAGCTCTGGGTCGGCTGCGTGGCTGGGGCGCTGGAGGAGCAGGAGTTCACTCGCCTGCTCGCCGAGGTGGGATTCGAGGACGCCGAGATCGAGCCGACCCGCGTGTACGAATTCGCGGACGCAGAACGGGTGCTGAGTGCGTCCGGGCTCGACGCCACGGTGCTGGCCCGCGAAGTCGGCGGGCGGGTCATGGGCGCGTTCGTGCGGGCGCGCAAGCCCTAGCCTCACTGGGGAATTGAGGACGAGTTACTCGATGTCATTTCGCGTGCTGTTCGTGTGCACGGCCAATTCAGCCCGCAGCCAGATGGCGGAGGCGCTGCTGACGAGCCTGGGGGGAGGCCGCTTCTCCGCGGCGAGCGCGGGGGCCACCCCCGCCGGGCGGGTGAGCCGCCGGGCCGTGGCGGTGCTGGCCGAGCTGGGCATCGATTGGTCGGGCCGTACGCCGCGGGGGCTCAGCGGGTTGGAGCGGGAGCACTGGGACCTGGTGATCACCGTGTGCGACGCGGCCAAGCAGGCCTGCCCGCTGTTCACGGGATCCCCGGCGGTGGTGCACTGGAACTTGCCCGACCCGATGGACGCCGATGGGTCCGATGCGGACGTCCTGGACGTGTTCCGGTGCTCGCGCGACACGATCACCGGGTTGGTCGAGCGACTTATCGCACTCCCGGTAGAGGCGCTCCCGACGCGCGCGCTGGTGACGCAGGTCAAGGAGATCGGCGCGGGCGCAGAGTGAAGACGACCCTCGTCCCTCTGCTGAGCCTCTGGGCGTTGGCCGCCTGCGCCAGCACGCAAGGGTTGCGCACGGCCCCACTCGACGCTGGCGTGGCGCGGGTCTATCCCGATTCGCTCGATCCCGTGGCTGCGGCGGCGGAGGGCACAGTGCGAAGCGCCGGCCTGACGGTCGATACCATCCTCTACCCCGATTCCCAAACGGTCATGATCATCGCCAGAAGCGGGAGCTCGGTGTTCAGCTACGGTGAGATCGTGCGGGTCCTGATGCAGCGGCTGCCGAGCGGGGAGACATCGGTACGGGTTCACACCGTCCCCCGCCTCGCGACCAACCTCACGTACACACGCTGGAACGAGGACATCTTCGGAGCATTGGGTCGCGCGCTCGCCCGAGCCCGGTCAGTGAGCCCCGCTACGGACGCCAACGCGGCGACGCCACACTGGGGCCCCTCCATGGAGGCGCTGCGCAGCCTCCGGACCGGAGCGGTGATTCGCGTGACCACCCCGAGCGGCCGGCGGCAAGGGCCCGTTTCGATCGTGACGGACACCATGCTCACCCTGGGCTCGAGCGCGATCCCGGCCTCGGCGCTCGACTCGTTGTGGACTCGGAAGTCGAACGCCAAGACCGGCGCGCTCGTAGGAGCGCTGGTGGGCAGCGTCATCGGCCTCGTGATCGCGAGCCACCAACAGCGCCAGAGTTGCGACCTTTCACAGTATCCTTGCGGCCAATTCGCCGTACCAGCTCTCATCGTCATGGGCGGCATGCTCGGAGGGGCGGCTGTCGGTGCCGGGATCGGTAGCGCGATTCCGCGCTGGCGGCTCCGGTTCCCGTAGCACCGTTATTCCTCCGGCACCAACCCATCCATGCGGCGCTCGTCGCGCGCCTGCCGCTCGAAGCGGCGGCCCACGGCGCGTTGCTCGACGGTGCGCTGCGACAACGATTCGACGCTTTCGGCCCGCAACCGCACCCGGGCACCGGTCACGTCGACGAAGGTGATCCAGCGCGGCATGGGATCCGCATCGAGACAAGCCTCGACGTGGCGCGCCATCTCGGTACTGACGCACCAGGTGTCCCACTCGGTCGATACCACGAAGAAATCGCCCAACGGATCGGGCCCAGAGCGTTCCATGGTCTCCTCCGTGTGGTGGTGGTTTCCGTCGCCAAACGCCGATCGCCCCGTCTGCGCGTGCACAGGCGGGGCGATCGAATCGCACCGGGAAAGAGGCGGCCTCTCTAGCCGGCCCTCTCCACGCCTGTGTGTCGGCTCCACAAATCGATTGAGAGCCCACGGTACGCCGGCCCGGAAACGGTTCCCGGTCGGCGGACGGCGGTGCTCACTCTATTCGCTCTGATGTGCTGCTCCATCTTCCCGATCGACTTCACGTCCCTATCGACTCCTGCCAGATGAAAAAGTCGCTTCACCGACCGTTCTCTCCCTCCGCCAGACAAGGCTCAGGTCAACGAACAGCGGGACGCGACTCCCTGTGGGCATCTTAGCGGGGCGGTCGCGGGAGTCAAGTGGAGCGTTCGCTCAGCGCATGTTGCCCGTGTGGCCGAGCGAGTACCGGCCGGGTTGCGGCCACACGGTGAGCCCGTGCGGATCGCGCCCGACCTTGATGCGATGGAGCAGGCGCCCGGTTCCCGTATCGAAGACGTAGACCTCCTGGTCGTACCGCCCCGAGAGCCAAAGCTCCTTCCCATCTGCCGACACATTGCCCATGTCTGGACTCCCGCCGCCCGGGATCTTCCAGGTGGCGACGACCCGGCGCGTCTCGGGGTCGAGCACGCTCACGCTGCCCGGCCCATGCGGCCGCCCGCGCAGTATGTGCCAACCCCGGTTGGAGACGTAGAAGCGCCGCCCATCCCGGCTCGGATAGATGCCGTGCGTCCCGGTCCCGGTCGGGATGAAGGCCAGACGCCGCAGACTGTCGGCGGCGACGATGAACACACCATCGGCCTGCATGTCGGCGACAAAGAACACGCGACCGTCGGGGGACAGCCGGATGTCCTGGGGCATCGACGGCTGGCCCGGATCGAGCTGGAGGTAGCCCACGATCTTGTGGGTCGCGACATCCAGCCTCAGGAGCTTTCCCGAGAACTCGCAGGTGGCTACCGCGAACCGGCCGTCGAGCGTGAAGTCCATGTGGTCGACGCCCTTGCAGTCCACGCGCAAAGAATCGTGCAACGCCATGGTATGCGGGTCCCGGAAATCGATCCGCTGATCGCGCTCGGCGATGACCACAGCGTATCTGCCGTCGGGGGTGAAGTAGAGGTTGTAGGGGTCCTCGACCGATACGCTCTTTCCTGCTTTCCCTGTGAGCGGATCGATGGGCGTGAGGCTGTTGCCGATGTCGTTGGCGACCCAGAGGGTGCGCAGATCGTAGGCGGGGACCACATGCTGGGGCAGCGTGGCCGTCGAGAAGGTGCGCTCCACGCGGTAGGTCGCCGGATCGATCACGGCCACGCTTGCGGCCCCGCCCAGGGGCACGTAGACGAGCGGTAAGGCCCGCCGGGCGATAGAGTCGATCATGTCGACCCCGGCACCCGCATACACGTTGTGCGCGTCCAGCGGTGCCGGCATACCCGGCAGCAGATTCATTGGGGTTGAGGCGCCAGTTGGATGGGCGGGCGCCTGCTTACAGGCCGCCAACAGGGCCGCCAAACAGACCGTGAAGCAAAAGCGGGGTGGTGTCATTGGGGTTCCGAACCTACACCCGCCTCGAGCGACTCGCGTCACGGGTCTCCTCCCCTTCCCGCCCATAGTAGATTGTCCGCCCTATGCCGATTAACGCCACCAACCTTCGTCGTGGCATGGCCATCATGTTCGAGGGTGAGCCGTGTCGGGTGATCGAGTTTCACCACCACACCCCGGGCAACCTGCGCGCCATGGTGCACGCCAAGCTGCGCAAGCTGAAGACCGGCGTCACGATCGAGCACCGGTTTCGCGCCTCGGACACGGTGGACGAGGCGCGGATGGAGACGCACGAGCTGCAATACCTCTATCACGACGGCCATTCCTACCATTTCATGAACAAGTCGACCTACGACCAGTACGAAATGGACGAGGAGGCCCTGGGCGACCACGCCCAGTGGATGGCCGACGGGATGGAAGTGATCGCCGAGTACTTCGAAGGCCGGCCGATCGGCGTCGAGCTGCCGAACGAAGTGGTGTTCGAGATCGTCGAAACTTCACCGGTGATGCGCAGCGCCACCAAGACGGCGTCCACCAAGCCCGCCAAGCTGTCCAATGGGGTCACGGTGAACGTGCCGGAGTTCCTGCAGAGCGGCGAGAAGGTCCGGGTGAACCCCAACACCGGAGAGTATCTCGACCGGGCGAAATGACCCCGCTCAGGTCTGCCGGTGCACCACCTGGGTGCTGCGCTGCGCGGTGGGCATGAGCACCAGGTCCAGTACGTTGATGTGCTCGGGGAGATTGACGACGTAGCTGACGACCTCGGCGACATCATCGGCGGTCAACGGTTGCATCCCCTGGTAGACCTGCCGCGCCCGTGCCGCATCGCCGTGGAACCGCACCACGGAGAATTCGGTCTCCACCAGCCCCGGATCGACGCTCGAAACGCGCACCGGCGTGCCCACGAGGTCCAGGTGCATCCCTTCCGTGAGCGCCCAGACCGCGTACTTGGTCGCGGCGTAGACGTTCCCCTTGGGGTAGGTCTGGTGGCCCGCCAGGCTGCCCAGGTTCACCACGTGACCGCGGCCGAGCCGCACCATGTGCGGCAGGATCGCGCGGGACACGTACAGCAGCCCTTTCACGTTGGTGTCGATCATGCGATCCCAGTCCGCGGGATCGCCGTCCTGGAGCTTGTCGAAGCCCGCCGCGAGACCGGCATTGTTGAGCAGGATATCCGGGACCGAGCCGCCGTCCACGAGCGCCTGAGCGGCGCGCTCCACCGCCGACCGATCGCGCACGTCCACCGTGGCGGTGCGAACGGTGACCCCGTGGGCAGACCGCAACGCCTCGGCTTCCTGCTCCAGCCGGTCGGCACGGCGCGCCCACAGTACGAGATGCGCCCCATCCGCGGCGAAGCGACGGGCGCAGGCCAGTCCGATCCCCGCGGACGCGCCGGTCACGAGCGCCAGCTTGCCCGCGATCCGCGGGGGGCTCACGGCAGCGGCAGCCCCGTGATCCGCTTCACGAGGGTGCCCGACCCGAATCGGGTGCCCGGATCCACGTTGTTGACCAGCGCGATGGTGGTGGGGGGCACGGGTGCGGGATAGCGCCGAGTGAAGTCCTCGATGGTCATCGCCTGCGGGAGGCTGACGAGCTGAAGGTGCCACGGCTGGACCGCGAGGATCGCGGCATCGGTGAGCCGGTCGAAGCTGGCGATCGCCTGATCGGCGAGGCCGAGATAGCTGGACCAGCGGGCCTGCGGCGCATAGGACAGGAGCTGGTAGATGCGCCCGTCATAGGCGACGAACACCACCTTGCCGGCCAGCAGCGTGCTGTCTTCAGTGAGGGCGCTGAACGCGCCGCCGGCCGCGGCGAATCCATGAACCGAGCCGCGCCCCGGCGCCCCGCGCACCCCCTGCTGCGCGAAGAACGCCTGCGCGGCGGCCTCCGGCGTCGCCTGATCGCTGAGCGAGAGCTGCACCAGAGCGTCCTGCTGCGCGCTGACCGCGAGCACCGCCTGGCGCTGGTTCTGGGTCGCCCACCCCTGGGGGAAAGTGATCCGGAACTTCAGATCCGGTTGGAAGAACTCCGTGCCCTTGAAGAACCCATCCCGCGGGTTGTCACCGAAAACGACGCCGTCGATGTGGCGCAGATACGAATCGCGATTCACGACGGTTCCGAGCGACTCGGCCGGCAGCGCCGCTATCTGGCGCTCGATGGCTCCACGGCGGTTGCCGGGGTTGGGATGGGTGGCGAGCCATTCGGGCACCCGGCCCCCACCCGACGCCTGGCTGACCCGGTCGAGCAGCGTGAACACTTCGGGCATGCGGTGGGCATCGTACCCGCCGCGTCGCATGTAGCGCAGGCCCAGCTGGTCGGCCTGACTCTCGTCGTCGCGGCTGTACTTGAGGAACAAGAGACCCAGCCCCTGCGAGGCGATCCCGGCGTAGCGCGCCAACTCGGGCTTCAACACGGTGCCCACCACGAGGCCCAGCTGCGCAATCTGCTGGCGGCTCATCTGCGTCACGGAGTGGCGGGCGGTGACGTGGCCGATCTCGTGGCCCAACACCGATGCAAGCTCCGCTTCACTGTTCAGGTGGGCCAGAATGCCCCGGGTCACGTAGATGTGGCCGCCCGGAATGGCGAACGCGTTGACGACCGGATCGTCGATGACCCGGAACGTCCACGGCAGACCGGGGCGCTCCGAGACCTGCGCCAGCCGCAGTCCCAGCTCGCGCACGTAACGCTGCCGCCCGCTGTCGGGGTCGAGCCCCATGCTGCCCACGATGGACGGGTCGGCCTCGAGCCCCATCTGAATCTCCTGGCCTTCGCTGATGAGGCTGAACTGCTTCTCCCCTGTGGCCGGGTTGGTGGCGCAGCCGGCGAGCCACACAGCCAGGGCGCACAGGGAAGCAAGCGAGCGACGCATCAGACGGCTCCAGGGAAGAGGCGCTCAAATCTACCCTGGGAAACTTACGGGAGACGCAGCGTCGCTACCACACCGGCGTGATCCGACGGCCAGAGCAGATAGCCACCCAGCGCGAGCAGCCGTTCCCGTGGCTCCTCGCCCACTACCGCGATCTGGGCGTCTTCCAGGAGCTCGTCCCGGTCGTGGCGATCGACGTGACCACGCCGAATCCGATCGCGCACCAGCACCAGGTCGATGCGCTTATCGTACACACCAGCCGTGGACGGATTATCGAGATCGGAGCTGCTGCAGCAGGTGAGGCCCGGGCCCCGGGACCGGCCCGCCGTCCACGCGTCCGCGAACCCCGCCCCGGTGAGTATGTGATACGCGGTCTCATCGTCCCCCGGACCCGAATTGAAGTCCCCCAGCAGCACGACCGGCGAGCGGACTCCCGCCAGCAACGTGACGAGCTCCCCGGCCTGCGGGCCGCTGAAGGTCGGGTTCGACGCCTCGAGGTGGGTAGAGAGCACCCGGAACGTGGCGCGGCCCACCGTGACGTCGGCGGCGACCCAGCCGCGCAACAGCGGCAGCGGTCCGAACAGCGGGGCCAGGTTGGCGTAGTTCGCGCTCGCCACGTTGGCCACGGGCAGGTCGGCGCGAATCAGCACGGCGTCGTAGTCGTTGAGCCGGACGTCGGAGAACGTCGGCCCGGTCGACGGATCAAAGCCCGTCAGCGTCGGCACTTCCACGTCGGTCTCCGGTATGGTGTAGGCCGTGTACTGGAGGCCCCGGGCGGCAAGCGCCGCCTGCAGCACGTTCAGGAAGTCGATCACCGTATCCGCGGCGTTGAACGGCTGGAAGTCGCCGGGGGTCTGGATCCGGATCAGCGACAGCTCCTGCAGCCCCACCACATGGGGCCGATTGCGGGCGATCTCGTCGGCGATCCCTTCGGCGCGCACGTGGAAATCCGTGTGCTGCAGCTGCTGAAACGCCGCCGCGACGACCTGCGGCACCGAGTTCGGATCGGTGTTGGCCGCCTGGATCACGAGATCCACGTTGGCGCCGACGTAGAGGTTGCGCGTCATGACGGTGATGCCGCCTCTGCCGCCACCCGGCAGGTCGCGCTCGAGATGGGGGACCGGCGCGGGCGGCGGCGCGATGCCGTCGTCGCGGCACGCGGCGATGGCCATCAGCGACAGGGCCGCCAGCGCCGGGAGGGTACGGAACGGGTGCATACAGGACTCCTTTCTTAAAGAAGGCGTCGGGCCATCCGACGCTCCCCGGACGTTCGCCGCCGGTCGTCAAGACCCAGTCAAGCCGCTACGTTGTGTCCCAGACTCGCACCTACGAGGGCGTGGTGGACCGGAAGAAGTTCCTGTTCGTGTCGCTGGACGGGCTGATCGCCGACATCGCCTGGCAGGTGGTGAAGGAAGGGCATGAAGTCCAGCTGTGCATCGACTCGAAGAGCGAAAAGGAGATCGGCAGCGGGTTCGTCCCCAAGACCGACGACTGGGAGCGCGAGGTGGAATGGGCCGACGTAGTCGTATTCGACGACGTCTTGGGCCAGGGAGCCAAGGCGCAGCAGCTGCGGGACGCGGGCCGGCTGGTCGTGGGCGGGTCGCCCTACACCGACCGCCTCGAGGACGACCGCGCATTCGGCCAGCAGGAGCTGAAGGCGGCCGGCGTCCCGATCATCCCGCAGGACAACTTCACGTCGTTCGACGATGCCATCGCCTTCGTCCAGGCGAATCCGAACCGCTACGTCATCAAGCCTTCCGGCGAAGCGCAGAACCTGAAGCAGCTCCTGTTCGTGGGGGAGGACGAGGACGGCAAAGACGTGATTCAGGTGCTGGAGGACTACAAGCGCGCCTGGGCGGCGCGGATCAAAGAGTTCCAGCTGCAGCGCCGCATCGTGGGTGTGGAAGTGGCGGCGGGTGCGTTCTTCAACGGGAAGGAATTCGTCACCCCGATCAACGTCAACTTCGAGCACAAGAAGCTGTTTCCGGGCGATATCGGTCCCTCGACCGGCGAGATGGGCACCTCGATGTTCTGGAGCGAGCCCAACCGGATCTTCAACGCTACCCTGAAGAAGATAGAGCCGAAGCTCAAAGAGGAGCGCTACACGGGCTACATCGACGTGAACTGCATCGTCAACTCGAACGGCATCTATCCCCTGGAGTTCACCGCGCGCTTCGGCTATCCCACGATCAGCATCCAGCAGGAGGGGATGCTCACGCCGATCGGCGAGTTCCTGCACAAGCTCGCGGAAGGGTCGATCACCCGGTTCAAGACGCGCAGCGGGTTCCAGGTGGGGGTGCGGATCGTGGTGCCCCCGTTCCCGTTCCGTGATCCCGAAACGTTCGAGACCAGCTCCAAGGACGCCGTGATCATCTTCAAGAAGCCCACCCGTGAAGGCGTGCACATCGAGGACGTGAAGACGGTCGACAACGAATGGCTCGTGACGGGCACGTCCGGTGTGGTGCTGATCGTGGTGGGACTCGGCTCGACCATGAAGCAGGCGCAGCGTCAGGTCTACAACCGGATCGACAACATCATGATCCCCAACATGTACTACCGGAAGGACGTGGGGGATCGCTGGTTCGAGGACTTCGACCGGCTGCACACCTGGGGATACCTGCGCGATTGATGCGCCCGGCGCGCTGCCCATGATCCCGCTCCTGCTTTGCCTGCTCCGAGACGGCGCCGCCGACCCCGGGGTCGCCGCGGCGACGCGCATTACGGAATCGGTGCGGCTCGACGGCCTGCTCACCGAGTCGTTCTGGCGCCGGAGTCTGCCGCTCACCGGCTTTCGCCAGCGCCAACCCGACGCCGGCCGCCCGGCGTCGGACTCGACCGAAGTCCACATCGTCTACGATGACGAAACGCTGTTCATCGGCATCGTCGCCTACGCGCGCTCCGGGGTGACGGCGCGCGTGCTGCAACGGGACCGGCTGCTCGGGAGTGACGGCTTCGGCGGCATCGCCTTCGGCGGCGACGATGCAGTCGCGATCCTGCTCGATACCTTCCACGACCATCGCAACGCCTTCGTGTTCGCCACGAACCCGAACGGCGCCGAGTTCGATGCCCTGCTCTCGGACGAGGGACGCGATTTCAACGTGGACTGGCGCGGCGTCTGGAGCGTGCACGCCGCCCGGTTCTCCGGCGGCTGGAGCGCCGAGCTCGCGATCCCATTTCGCACGCTGCGCTATGCGCCCGGGAAGGGGCCAAGGACGTGGGGCGTCAACGTGGCGCGCATGGCCCGGTCGCGGAACGAAGAGAGTCTGTGGCGGGCGTGGGGTCGGGACGAGGGACTGCAACGGGTCAGCCTCGCGGGCCAGCTCGACGGTCTCGCGGCGCTGCCGCGGACCGGGTTCGCCCTCGATCTCAAGCCCTACGTGCTGACGAGTGGGACGCAGCAGCCTGCGCACGGGGTCGGTCACGCCAAGATCGGGGTGGACGCGAAGTGGGAAGTGCGTCCGGGGTTGACCCTCGACGTGACCACGAACACCGACTTCGCCCAGGTGGAGATCGACTCGCAACAGGTGAATTTGACGCGGTTCGATCTGTTCTTCCCCGAAAAGCGCGACTTCTTCCTGGAGAACAGCAGCGTGTTCAACTTCGGGATGCGGGCGTTCTTCGAGCCCCCGCCGCTGCTGCTGTTCTTCTCCCGACGCATCGGCGTCTCGGATTCCGGGGAGGTGCCGCTGCTGGGCGGAGCCCGGCTCACGGGTCGCCTGGGGCACGAGACCATCGGGCTGCTCGACGCCATCACCGATGCCACAGTCGGTCAGGCCAGCTCCAACTACGCCGTGGCGCGGCTCAAACACGACGTCGGCGCGGCGGGCTACCTGGGCGGGATCGCAACCGATGTCCGCCGGGCGGACGGCTCCGCCAACACGGCGGGCGGGGTCGATGCCCTGCTCTGGCTCACCCCTCAGCTCAACGTGCAGGGGTTCATCGCCAGCAGCCAGACCAGCGGTCCGGGCGGTGACGGCGCCGCCTACCGAGTCGCGCTCCGTTATCAAGGAGACTTGGCGGGCCTGTCCACGTTCACGTACGGCATCACTCCCGGGATGCAGGTCGACGCCGGGTTCATGACGCGCGCCGACGTGCGTCGCTTCCAGACATTCGTCAGACTCTCGCCCCGGCCGCGCACCCTCGGTCTGCGCGAAATGAACCTGTTCTGGGAGGTGAACAGCACCACGCGCTGGAACTTCGAGCCGCAGGAATGGTGGACCGGGCCGTACCTGGACCTGAACTGGCGCAGCGGCGAGAGCGTCGGCCTCTACTACCTGACCGGCCGCGAGCGACTCGACAGCGCGTTCGACCTGTCGGACCGGGTCACGGTAAATCCCGGCACATACCACTACGAAGAAATCGGCGCGTCGGCCTCCAGCGCCTCCAGCCGGCCGGTGCAGCTCAGCGCCAGTGGCACCTTTCAGCGGCTCTACGCCGGCCGACTCACCACCGCCGCAGGGTCGTTGCGCCTCGAACCGGGTCGGCACGTGAGTTTCGAGGCGGGAGGGTCGCGCACCTGGGTCAGGCTCCCGGGTGGCCAGTTTGTGGCCGATCTATCACATGTCCGCATGACCTGCGCGTTCACGACCCGCTTGGCCGTGTTCGCGCTGGCCCAGTTCGACGGCCTCGGCCGCGAAGTGAGCGGAAACGTACGATTGAATTACACCTTCCGTCCCGGCAGCGACCTTTTCGTAGTGTTCAACGAGCGCCGCGGCTCCGACCGGTCGGTGTGGGACTTCGACGAACGCGCGGCGGTGATCAAGATCGCCTACCTGTCTCGGTTCTGATCGCGATCGCTCCGGCTGCTCGCGCCGCCTGGAGCGGCGTCCTATCTTAGGCCACCAATGACCGAGCTGCTCGACCGACTCCAGACCGCCTTGGGCGACGCCTACCGCATCGACAAGGAGCTGGGCGGCGGCGGCATGAGCCGAGTCTTTCTCGCCGAGGAGACCGCGCTCGGGCGTAAGGTCGTGGTCAAGGTGCTGCCGCCCGAGATGGCCGCGGGCGTCAATATCGAGCGGTTCCGGCGCGAGATTCAGCTCGCCGCGTCACTGCAGCACCCCCACATCGTACCGCTGCACGCCGCCGGCCAGGTCGGCGATCTCTTCTATTACACGATGCCGCTGGTTGAGGGAGAGTCCCTGCGCGCCAAGCTCGCGCGCGAGGGAGAGCTTCCGGTCGGTGACGCGGTGCGCATTCTGCGGGACGTCGTCGACGCGCTGGCCTACGCCCACGCGCACGGCGTGGTGCATCGCGACATAAAACCGGACAACGTCTTAATCAGCGGACAGCACGCCGTGGTGACCGACTTCGGCGTCGCCAAGGCCGTGAGCGCGTCGAGCGGCTCCTCTACGCTCACCTCGCTCGGCGTGGCTCTGGGCACGCCCGCATATATGGCGCCCGAGCAGGCCGCCGCCGATCCGCACGTGGACCACCGCGCCGATCTCTACGCCGTGGGCGCGATGGCCTACGAGATGTTGTGCGGGCGGCCGCCCTTCACCGGGATGACGCCGCAGGCGACGCTCGCCGCCCACGTGACGCAGGTCCCCGAGCCGCCGAGCGCACACCGGCCGGCGATGCCGGCGGCGCTCAACGCGCTGGTGATGCGCTGCCTCGAGAAGAAACCCGCCGACCGGGTGCAGCGCGCTGAAGATCTGCTGGGCCTGCTTGCTTCCATGTCCACCCCGTCGGGCGGCATGGCGCCGACCGGAACCACGCCGATCTCCTCCGGAACCGAAGCGGCGATCCGGCACAGCCATCCAATCCGAGTGACGGCCCTCTTCGTGACCGCTTCGGCGGCCGTGCTGGGCCTCGTGTACCTCCTGATGATCGCCGTCGGCCTGCCGAGCTGGGTGTTGGCCGGCGCCGTGGCGTTGCTGGTGGTGGGGCTGCCGATCATGCTGCTCACCGGCAGATTCGAGCGGCAGCGCGCCGTCGCGCGCACCACCGGCCTGACGCCGCTGCCGCCGGCCGGCGGGCTCCCCGGCCTGTTCACCTGGCGCAAGACCATCCTGGGCGGGGCGCTGGCGTTCGCCGCGCTGGGCGTCGGGACCGCGACCTACATGGGGATGCGCGCGCTCGGCATCGGACCGATCGGAACGCTGGTGGCGTCCGGTGCGCTCAAGGACCGCCAGAAAGTGCTGCTCGCCGAGTTCGTGAACCGCGCTGCCGATACGACCCTCGGTCCTACACTGACGGAAGCGTTCCGCGTGGACCTGGCGCAGTCGCACACCGTCAAACTGATGGATGCGAGCGCCGTCGGGGAAGCACTGCAGCGGATGCAGCACGACCCCGGCGCGCGTCTCACCCCAGAGCTCGCGCGAGAGGTCGCGCAGCGCGAAGGTGTGACGGCGGTCGTCACGGGTCAGATCGATCCGGTCGACAAGGGCTACCTGCTGTCGGCCAGCATCGTATCGACCGCGGACGGTCAGGTGCTCACCGCTGTCCGGGCCACGGCGGCAGACGGCGCGCAACTGATCGAAGCGCTCGACCACCTGTCCAGCCAGCTGCGCGAGCGCATCGGTGAGTCGTTCAAGACGATCCGGGCGACCGCCCCACTCGAGCAGGTGACCACGGGGTCGCTCGAGGCGCTCCGCAAGTACTCTCAGGCGATCCGTCTCTTCGATCAAGGGAACCTGGACGCCGCCCTCCCCCTGCTGCAGGACGCAACCGCCCTCGATACCGGCTTCGCAATGGCGTACCGCAAGCTGGCCGTTGTGTTGAACAACATGCGGGCCTCCACGGAGCAGATCGCGGCGGCGACAACGCGGGCGTTCAAGAACCGCGACCGACTGCCCGAGCTCGAACGCAACCTCACGACCGCGTACTACTATGACCAGGTCGACCGCGATCCGGTGGAGCTCGTGGCCGCCTACCGCGCCGCCCTCGACCTTGATCCCAACGACCAGACCGCGCTCAACAATCTCGGACTGGAGCTGTTACGACAGCGCCAATGGGCCGCCGCGGAAAGTCTCTTTGTGCGTGGTCTGGACCTCGGACAGGGCGGCGTACTGTTCGGCAACGCCATCGCGGCACAGGTGCTCCAAGGCCACTTCCCGGACGCTCAGGCCACGCTCGAGCGCTACGCACGAGCCGCCCCACACGATCCGGGTGTCTCGGACATGCGCGGCTTCGTGGCCAGCGCCCTTCAGGATTACCCCTCTGCCGAGCGCGCCTGGCGGCAGGAACGCGAACAATTCAAGCAGAGCGCGGTCATCCAGGAAGGAACCAGCTGGGAGCTTGCCATGGTGGCTGCCATTCAAGGCAGGATGGGACAGGCCGCCCAGCATCTCGCTGAGGCCGCGCAAGTGGGGGAAACACGAGGCCTGCCACAGGATTACGTCGGGGTGGCCATCTTCTTGGGGTCGATGGATGTGCAGTACGGGAGGGCCGCGGATGGGCTGCGCCGGGCGACCGCCGCGCTGTCCCACCATCCCCTCGTCTCGATGCCCGCCGCCGACCGGCCGTATGCGGGGCTGGCTGACTTTTACGCCCGTGCGGGGCGCGCGGATGAAGCGGAGCGCCTCCTCACGGAATACGAGCGGGTTGTTCCCGCAGGCCTGCGGCGCAACAATCCAAGCCGGCTGCTCGCCGCAGGCTCGGTCGCGCGCGCGCGCGGCCGGCCGGCTGACGCTATCGCGCAGTACCGCGCCTACCGGGAGGAATCCGGATGTCCGGTGTGCGGGCTGTTCGAGGAGGCCAACGCCTTCGAGCAAGCCGGCCAACCGGACTCGGCACTTGCCGCCTACGGAGCGCTGGTTACCCGACCCGCCCCATTCCGGATCTGGACTGACGCTCTCGCACTGGCTCCGACGTTCAAGCGACTGGGGGAGCTGTACGAAGCGAAAGGCGATCGCGCGCGGGCCCGGGACTACTACGGCCGCTTCGTGGATCTCTGGAAAGGCGCCGACCCGGAGCTGCAACCGGCCGTGCGTGACGTGCAGCAACGCATCGCCCGCCTCACCGCTGAACGATAGTGCCGGCGGAGACGGACGACCTCGAGCGCGCCACCATCAGCCGCGTGACGCGACGGCTGATCCCCTTCCTGTTTGTGCTGTACATCGCCAACTATCTCGACCGCGTCAACGTGAGCTTCGCGGCGCTCCAGATGAACCGCGACCTGGGGTTCAGCGGCGCGGCGTATGGCCTGGGCGCCGGGATATTCTTCCTCGGGTACTGCCTGTGCCAGGTGCCCAGCAACCTGCTGCTGGCACACGTCGGTGCGCGGCGCTGGATCGCCGCCCTGATGGTCGCCTGGGGCCTGATCGCGTCGGCGATGATGTTCGTCCAGGGCGTGGCCAGCTTCTACACGCTCCGCTTCCTGCTCGGCGTGGTCGAGGCCGGGTTCTTCCCCGGCATGATCCTGTACCTCACGTACTGGTTCCCCGCCACCTACCGGGCACAGTCGGTGGCGCGCTTCATGACGGCGATCCCGCTGGCCCAGGTGGTCGGCGGCCCGATCTCGGGCGCCCTGCTCGGGATGCAGGGAATCGGCGGCCTGGCCGGGTGGCAGTGGCTGTTTCTGCTCGAGGGGCTGCCGTCGATTCTCCTGGGCGGGCTCGTCCTCGTCTACCTGACCGAGCGCCCGGAGCAAGCGGCGTGGCTCCCGGACGAAGGAAAAGCCTGGCTCGTCGGCCAACTGCGCCGCGAGCGCCCCGCCAGCGGGGCACGACCGGAGTTCGGGCGCATCGTGCGCGACGGGAAGATCTGGCAGTTGGCGGTGCTGTGGTTCCTGCTGATCGTCATCGCTTACGGGCAGCTGCTCTGGTTGCCCCAGATCATCAAGGGCGCATCGGGGATGAGTGACCTGGCAGTCGGTGTGCTGTCGGTGGTCCCACCGCTCGCCGCCGCCATCGCCATGGTGCGCATCGCCGCACACTCCGATCAAACGGCCGAGCGTCACTTGCACATGGCCGTGCCGTCGCTCGTCGCGGGGGCCGGATTCGCGGCCACCGCCGCCGTGCTGCACTCCCCGTTGCTCGCCACGGCCGCACTCACCGTTGTGGCAATCGGCCTGGCGGGGGCGTATGGTCCGTTCTGGGGTCTCGCGACCGCCGCCCTGGGCAGCAGCACGGCCGCGGGTGGCATCGCGCTGATCAATTCGGTGGGAAATCTGGGCGGTTTTGTCGGGCCCTACGTCGTCGGGCTCGTGAAGGACGCGACCGGCAGCTTTGCCGGGGCGCTGGTGACGTTCGCGGGGCTCGCCGTGGCCGCGGCGCTGTTTGCGCTCCGGCTCAGGCCCACGCGCTAAGGCCCTTCGGGCCGGTGTTTCAGTCGTGAAATCACCACCGTCACGTTGTCCGTCCCGCCCTGCTCCAGCGCCTGCTGGACCAACTTCCGGCATGACTCCTCAGACGTGCGGATCTGACGCAGCTCGGCTTCGATCTCGGCGTCGGTGACGTGCTTGGTGAGCCCGTCGGTGCACAACAGCATCACGTCGCCCCAGCGGATCTCGACGGTCCGCGTCTGCGGGCTCGCCTGACTCCCGCCCAAGGCACTCGCCAAGACGCCCGAGAACGGGGAGCGGCGCGCTTCGGTCTCCGACAGCGCGCCCGAGTCCACCAGCGCCTGTACCACCGTCTGGTCCTTGGACATCAGCTCCAGCTGTCCGTCGCGCATCCGGTAGCAGCGGCTGTCGCCAACCTGCACGAGATACGCCCGGGGCCACAGCGCGGCGACCATCGTGAGCGTGGTCGCGCCGCCCTTTCCCCCGTATTCCTTCTCGCTCTCGACTCGCAGGATCTCATGCGTCTTGCGCACCGACTCCTCGAGCTCGGTGAGGAATGCGCCCTCCTTTTCCGGGTCGAGCCGGCGGTAGAGATCGGTGAGATGGGTGACGTAGTGGGCGATGGAGCGCACCGCCGTGCCGCTCGCCGCCTGCCCGTCGGGCCGGCCGCCGACGCCATCGGCGACGAGAAACAGGAATCCGCGATTGTCGCTGATCAGCGGGGTGATCTCGTCGGCCGGGAGGCTGGACTGGTGCACCCGCAACAGCTTGTGCAGCGTGGCGATGAGGAACTGGTCCTGGTTCTCGCGCCGCACCTGACCGCGGTCGGTGAGCCCGAACATGTCGACGTCGGTGGAGGACGGTCGGAGATCGGTCGCGGCGCTGGTCATGGCGGGAGAAGATGGCGCGCGGGCGGCCGATTGGCCACCGGCGGCGCAGTTAGATTCCCCTGCCGTGAGTGCCACCTCCCATGAATCCGCGGTCATCGTCGGCGCCGGGCCAATCGGCCTCGCGTGCGCGATCTCGGCGCGCCGCCGGGGTCTTGATCCATTGGTGATCGACGCCGGCGCGATCGCCAATTCGATCGTCCGCTACCCCATCGGCATGGTGTTCTTCACCACGCCCGAGCGGCTCGAGATCGGGGGCCATCCGCTGGTCTGCTCCGGCGCCAAGGCCACGCGCGAGGAAGCGCTGAAGTACTACCGCGGGGTGGCCCGCACCGAAGCCCTGCGTGTGCGTCCATACACGCGTTTGGTTGGTGGCAAGCGGCAGGATGGTGCCATCCACGTCGAGTTGTCAGAGCGAACCGGCCCGATTCCACTCACCTGCGATCGGGTGGTGCTGGCGACCGGCTACTTCGATCACCCGAACCCGCTCGGCGTGCCCGGCGAGGAGCTGCCGCATGTCAGTCACTACTTCGACGAAGCCCACCTGAGCTTCGGACAGAACGTGGTGGTGATCGGCGGAAAGAATTCGGCGGTGGAAGCCGCATTGCAACTGTTCCGTGCCGGGGCGCGGGTCACGCTCGTGTATCGACGCGCCGAGCTGTCGCGCAGCGTGAAGTACTGGCTCAAACCGGACCTCGAGAACCGGGTCAAGGCGGGAGAGATCGCGGTGCGGTTCGGGGCGACGGTCGAGAGCATTACCGCGGCCGACGTCGCGATCCGCCGCAGCGACGGCGATCCGGAGCGCCTGCCCGCCGACCGGGTCTATGCGTTGACCGGGTTCCACTCCGATACGGAGCTGTTTCGGCGCATGGGAATCAGCTTCGATGCCACGAGCGGCCGTCCGACGGTCGATCCCGAAACGCTGGAAACATCGGTCCCGGGCGTCCACGTGGCCGGCAGCGTCGTCGCCGGCAACCAGATCTCCGAGATCTTCATCGAAAACGGCCGCTTCGACGGCGAGAAGATTTTCGGCGATCCGGCGGCGCGCATCGCGGCGCAGAAGGGCTACGCCTCCATCCAACGACCCCCGGGGGAGTAACCCTAGTCAAGTAGAGCGGTCACGCTCTCCCGAAATACGCCCGTGTGCCGGTCGATGTCCGCCTCGGTCACATCGGGGGCGATGAGCGCCATATTGTGGAACGGGGTCAAGAGAATCCCCCGGTTTAATGCCGCGAGGTGCATGTAGCGGTCCAGCAGTGGATCTACCGCCGCCGCCGCCGCCCCCCCGTTCTTCGGCGCCGTCTTGCGAAACCAGTACTCCGCCCGGCAGCCGAGTCGCTGTACGATCCATGGGAGCCCGAGTTCGGTGATCACCTGCTGCACCCCCTGCGCCCAGCGCTCGGCCAGCGGAATCGCGCGCGCGAACGCCGCTTCGGTGAGCACCTCCCCGAGCGTCGCCCGCATCGCCGCGAAGCTCAGGGCGTTGCCCGCCAGCGTGCCGCCGATGCCGCCGGTATCGGACTCGTCCACTCGGATCGCGTTCCGTACCCGCTCGGCCAGCTCCGCAGACAACCCGTAGGCGGCTCCCGGGACCCCGCCCCCAATCGGCTTCCCCACCGTCAACATATCGGGCGACAACCGGTGCGCGGCCGTGTAGCCGCCCGGTCCGGTGCAGATCGTGTGCGTCTCGTCGATGATCAACAGCGTTCCGGTGCGCCTGGTGAGGTCACGCAGCGCGTCGTGAAAGCCCGGGTCGGGCAGGATGATCCCGATATTGGTCATCGCGGGCTCGGCCAGGACGCAGGCGACGTCGCCCATCGCCAGCGCCTGCTGCAGCGCGGAAACGTCGTTGAACTCGACGACGCGGGTCGTGTCCGCCGGATTCACGGCCGGCCCGGTGTTCCCCGGCCGCGCGGTCGGACCGTTCGGAGTCAAGGTGACGAACGTTTCATCCACGGTGCCGTGATAGCACCAGTTGAACACGAGGATCTTGGGGCGGCCGGTCACGTGACGCGCGAGCCGGACGGCAAACCGATTGGCGTCGGTCGCGGTGAGCGCGAACTGCCAATACGGAAGCCCGAACCGTCGCGCCAGCTCTTCCGCGACCCAGATCGCGTCCTCGCCCGGCAGCATGAAGGTGATGCCGCGGCGCGCCTGCGCCGCGATTGCGGCGACGGCGGCCTCGGGCGCGTGTCCCGTCATGGCGCCGGTATCGCCCAGACACAGATCGAGGTAGCGGTGACCGTCGACGTCGGTGAAGTGCGCGCCGTGCCCCTCGCGCACGAAGACCGGAAAGCCGCCCGGCCAGCGCACCATCCATGGCATCGGGACGCCGGCCAGGAGGGATTTGCGGCCCCGTTCGAACAGCGCCCGCGACTGTGGATGCGAATCCACGAAGCGCCGCTCTTCTTCGGCGAGACGCTGCTCGACACGCGCGCGATCGATCATCCTCGCGAAAATAGCATTGACAAGCCTCGCGCGGGCCGACAGACTCCGGCTAACCACCAATTCGGGGTCGTTTTCCATGACTACCGCCGCGACCACCCGCCCCACGATGCCGCCCTGCCCGCACACGCCCAAGCCGTACACCGGGCCCACGCGGAGCGAGGTGCTCGCCACGCGACGCCAGTACGCCAACCCCGCGCTCTTCACCATCTACAAAGACCCGTTGCTGCTGGTGGAAGGGCACCGGCAGTACCTGTTCGACGAAACCGGGAAGCGCTACCTGGACCTGTTCGCCGGCATCGTCACGGTGTCGTGCGGCCACGCACACCCGAAGATCACCAAGCGCGTGCAGGAGCAGGCCGCGATGGTGGCGCACACGACCACGATCTATCTCCATCCGCTCATGGGCGAGTTCGCCAAGCGCCTCGCCGCCAGGATGCCGCCGGGGTTGGACGTCACCTATTTCGTGAATTCCGGCAGTGAGGCGAATGACCTCGCGATCATGATGGCCCGGCTCTACACGGGCCATAACGACGTCATCGCCGTACGCAACAGCTACCACGGCGGGTCACCGTCGGCGATGGCGCTCACCTCGCATCACACGTGGAAATTCCCGACCCAGCTCAACAACGGGATCCATCACGCGCTCTGCCCCGATCCGTATCGCAGCCCGTTCACCGGTACACCCGAGCAGATCGCCTCGAAGAGCGCTGAGGACATCCGCGAGATCATCAGGTTCTCGACCCCCGGCAAAGTCGCCGCGTTTCTGTCCGAGCCGCTGCAGGGTGTGGGAGGCGTGACCTACGGCGCCCCGAACTACCTGCGCGAGGCGTATGCCGTCGTGCGCGAGCACGGCGGCCTGTGCATCGCCGACGAAGTGCAGTCCGGGTTCGGACGCACCGGAACGCATTACTGGGGCTTCCAGAACTGGGGCGTCGTTCCCGACATCGTCACGATGGCGAAAGGCATTGGCAACGGGCTGCCGCTGGCCGCCGTCACCACCCGCCGCGACATCGCCGACAAGCTGGCGCAGCGGATCCACTTCAACACCTACGGCGGCAATCCCGTCTCGATGGCGGCCGGGCTCGCGGTGCTCGAGGTGATCGACGAGGAGAAGCTGCAGGAGAACTCCCGCGTCGTCGGCGGCCGCCTCAAGACCGGGCTCCAGGAATTGGCGACGCGCCACCGCCTGATCGGCGACGTGCGCGGCATGGGGCTTATGCTGGGCGTCGAGTTGGTGCGCGACCGTCAGTCCAAGGAGCCGGCCAAGGAAGAGACGCTGGCGATTATGGAGCACACCCGCGAGCTGGGCGTGCTGATCGGCAAGGGCGGGCTGTACGGCAACGTGCTGCGCATCAAACCGCCCATGTGCATCTCGGCGGCAGACGTGGACTTCGCGCTCGAGGTGCTGGATCTGGCGCTGGCGCGGGTGGAAGGCTAACTCGAAAACCCGATCCCCATCCGATTCAGCAGCCTGAGCATCAGGCTCGGCTCCGCCCCCGCGTCCACCCGGCGCAGCGCCCGGGTGACCGCCCGCACCGCAAGGGCCCGCAACGGCTCCGGTGGGTAAGGAAACGGTTGCTTTTTCACCAGGGCGAGATCGAGCAGATCACTGGGCTGATCGAGCACCAGGTGAGCGAGGATCCGCCCGGCCAGGCGTGTCGTCCCGAGCCCGTGCCCGGTGTAGCCCAGTCCGTAGTGGATCTTCCCTTCCATCGCCCGGCCGAAGAACGGTGTCAGCCGGGTCGTCGAGCAGATCGGGCCACCCCAGGCATAGGCCCATTCCACCTCGCCCAGCGACGGAAAGTGGCGCCGAAAGCTGGCCCGGAGCGACTCGTAATGCCGGGGCGAATGGTCGCACGTGGCGTCGACCCGATTCCCCGCATAATAGGCCGCCTCGCTCGTTCCCCACAGCACGCGATCGTCGCCGGTGAGCCGATAGTAGTTGAAGAAGGTGCGTCCATCGGTCACGCCCTGGCGTTGCCGCCAGCCGATGAGGTCGCGCTGCGCCGGCGTGAGCGGCTCGCTGACCAGGATGTAGTCGTACAGCGGGATCATGCGGCGGGCGACCCTGGGCAACAGCTGATGCGTGTAGGCGCTCGTGGCCAACACGACCCGGCGCGCGTCGACACGACCCCGGCCGGTCCGCAGCCGCGCGCCGGTGGCCGTCGCCTCGATCGCCATCACGTGACTGCGCTCGTACACGGTGACGCCGAGCCGCTCAACCTCGCGCCGTAATCCGTCGACCAGCTTCACCGGATCGAGAATACCGCCACCCGAGATCGCGATGCCCCCCAGGTACAGCGGCGAATGCACCTCGGCTCGAACCGCATCCTTGTCGAGCAGCCTGAACGTCGCCACGCCGAGCCGCTCGGCGATCTCGACGGCGCGCCGGCAGTCGTCCAGTTGGGTGGGCGTGAGCGCCACGATCAGGCGGCCGGTGGGTTCGTATTCGCAGTCGATCCCGCGCTCAACCAGAAACGCGGTCAGCTCCGCGACGTTGGTCTCCCCGAGCCGTGCCAGGCGTCGCGCCTCATCTGCGCCGAAGTGCTCGATCGCAAGCGCATGGCCGTGATCCACGGTTTCCGACAGCATCCCCGCGTTGCGGCCGCTCGCCCCATAGGCGGCGACCCCCTGCTCCACCACTACGACGTCCTGCTCCGGGGCCAGCTCCTTCAGGAACAACGCCGTCCACAGGCCGGTCAGCCCCGCACCCACGATCACGATGTCGACCGAGCGCGGGCCGACGAGCGCCACGGGCGCGCGGGGCGCCCGCCGGGCGAGCCAGAAGCAGGCCTGCTCGATCGGGCGGCTGGTGTCCAACGGGACTAGCAAATAGCCGTCGGAGTGTGGTGGGTCGCGCGAGCCGTGTGAGCGGCGGAGTGGGGCGGGCGACGGACCCTCACCAGCGCCCCGTTACGACCCCGGACCGACGAGCGCCTGTTTCAGTCGTCGCTGCTGCCACAGGACGGTGACGCCCAGGAGCAGCAGGCTGCTGACGAGAATCGTGGTGGCGAGAACGTTGATCTGCGGAGGGAACGCGGCGCGCCGTGCACCGTACACGTACAGCGGGTAGGTGACCTCGCTGCCCGAGTTGAACAGCGTGATGATGAAGTCGTCGAGCGACAGGGCGAACGAGAGCATCGCGGCCGCGACGATGCCCGGCGCGATGAGCGGCAGGGTGATCTTGAAGATCACGCGTACCGGCGTAGCCCCGAGATCCATCGCCGCTTCTTCCAGCGTCCAATCGAACCCGCGGATGCGGGCGCGCACCGTCAGCGCCACGTAGCTCACCGAGAACATGATGTGGGCGATCACGATGGTGGCGAAACCCATGTGGACGTTGAGGTCGAGGAACAGCGACAACAGCGAGGAGCCGAGCACGACCTCGGGCGTGGTGAGCGGCAGCACCAGCAGCAATCCGATCACGCCCGAGCCGCGAAACTTGTAGCGGCACAGCGCCAGCGCGATGAGCGAGCCGAACACCGTCGCCACGACGGTCGAGATGCTCGCCACCTTGAGGCTGAGCTTCATCGCGTCCACCAGGGGCGTGTACTTGAAGGGATCGCGCCAGGCGTCGAGCGAGAACGCTTTCCAGACGAAATTGAACTTCCCTTCGGGCCGATTGAAGCTGTACAGGATGATCACGAAGATCGGCAGGAAGAGATATAGCAGCACCATGCCCCCGATGGCATCGAGCGCCCACCCGCGCCACCGGGCGCGTCGCGCGAGCGGGGCGGGTGCGACGGCCGCGGTCATCAGGCGAGGTCCTCGGTGCCGAGGGCCCGCGCGTACGCGACCACGGCGATGGTGATGATCGTCATCAACACGAACGACAGGGCGGCCGCGAGCGGATAATCGTGCACCCGCAAGAACTGATTCTGAATCACCGTGCCGATCATCCGCTGATTGGGGCTCCCCAACAGCTCCGCGTTGATGAAGTCACCCGAGGCGGGAATGAACGTCAACAGGCTCCCGGCGAACACGCCCGGGAGTGACAACGGAAACACGACTTTGCCGAACGCCCGCAGCGGGCTGCAGTAGAGGTCCTGGGCCGCCTCCACCAGCCGGCGGTCGATCTTTTCGAGACTCACATAGATCGGCAGGATCATGAACGGCAGAAAGTTGTACGTCAGCCCGCCGATTACCGCCCAATTGGTATTGAGCAACCGTCCTTCCGGGCCCAGGAAGTGCAGCGTCTGCAGCAGCGTCACCACCGGGCCCGCGTCGTTCAGGATCGTCTTCCAGGCGAAGGTGCGCACCAGGAAGGTCGTGAAGAACGGCAGGATCACGAGCCCCAACAGAAAGTTCTTGAACCGGCCGGCGCGGAACGCCATCACGTAGGCGAGCGGGTAGCCAAGCAGCACCGCGACCAGCGTGGCGAGCGCCGAGAACCGGAACGAACGCAGCATGAAGCCGCCGTAATCAGCGAACGCCCGCCGGTAGCCGTCCCACCACGGCACACCCTGTCCCCCGAGCGAGCTATGGGCCAGGGTGATCAGCGGCACGACGAAGAACACCACCAGCCACACCACGCCGGGAGCGATCAAGAGGTAGGGCGCGATTGGGTTCCTTCTCGCGCTACCCGCGGCAGTCCCCGCCATGAAAGCGGATTACCCTCCGATGGCGTCCTGGAAGATTCGGTTGAACTCCATCTCCTCCTGCTCACCCAGGGCGCGGAACACGTGCAACCGGGATATCAGCTCGGGCGGCGGATTGACCAGCGCGCTCTGGGCCAAGGCGGGGGCGATCTTGGCCAACTCCGCGCCGGCGCCCTTCACCGCCGAGAGGTACGGCGCGGCCGCCACGATCTTCGCCGAATGCGCGGGATCGTAGCAATAGTTGATCCACGCCATGGCCAGATCCTGCCGGTCCGACGTCTTCGGGATCATCATGTTGTCGGAGAACAGCATGGCCCCTTCCGAGGGGGCGATCCACTTCAGATCCGGGTTGTCGGCGGCCAGGCCCTGAATGTCGCCCGACCAGGCGATGGCGACGGAGATGTTCCCGCTGGCCAGGTCTTCGGCGTAGTCGTTGCCGGTGAAGGCGCGGATGTGACCGCTTTCGCGCGCCTGTTTGATCTTGGCCGCGGCGGCTTTGGCGTCGTCCACGGTGCAGGTCGCCGGGTCCTTGCCCAGCCCCAGCATCACCAGCCCGATGGTATCGCGCATCTCCGTGAGCATCGTCACCTTGCCCTTGAACTTCGGGTCGAAGATGTCGTTGATGCTGGTGAGCTCGCGGCCGGTCTTCTTGGGGTTGTAGCCCAGGCCGGTCATCCCCGAGAGCCACGGCACACTGAACTTGCGGCCGGGGTCGAAGCTCACGTCGCGCAGCGCGTCGACGAGGTTGGCTTTGTTGGGGAACTTGCTGTCGTCGAACTGGGCCGTGTAGCCGAGCCGGATCAGGCGGCTCGCCATCCAGTCGGTGAGCACGATGATATCTCGGTCGATGCTCTGGCCACGCTTCAGTGGCTCGTCGATCTTCGCGAAGAACTCGTCGTTGTCGTTGACGTCCTCGGTGTACTGCACCGTAATCCCGGTCGCCTTCTGGAAATCGGGTACGGTTTCCTTGTCGATGTAGAGTGGCCAGTTGGAGACGCGCAGCGGCCCGGTGCTCATGGCCGGCGCCTTGCCCTTGCACGCCGCGAGTAGGTTGGCGCCCAAGGCGATCCCCCCGGCGGCGGCGGCGGACCGGCCCACGAACTGGCGGCGGTTGATGGCCCCCCGGAGGACGGGCGGCAGGTCGTCGGGACGTTCGGAGTCGGTCATGGCGGGTCTCGCAATCGTTAAAGGGTGGGAATGGCGCGTTCGACCGTGGTCCGGTCGTCGATGTCGATATCTCCGGGTTTCGCATCACCGGGCGGCAGCAGCCGTGCCGCGTCGGCGTCCCAGCTGACGTAAATCGTCTGCCCGGCGCGCACGTCGGGCAGGGCGTGCTCGGGGCCGACGTGGGCGACGAGCGTCGTCCCGTCGGCGCAGCGCAGCGCGCACCGGACCACCGGCCCCTGGAACACGACGCTCTGCACCGTGGTCGGCATCGCGCCGCGCTCGGCCTGGCCGTTGCCCGTGAGGCGGAGGCGCTCGGGACGGACCATGACGATCGCGGCGCCACCCGGCTTCGCCCCCCAGTCACCCGCCGGCACGTCCACGCGGTGGTCCCGCGCGATCACGGCCGTCGCGCGGTCGCCGTGGACCTCGGCGACCGTAGCTTTCATGAGATTGGCGCTGCCGATGAAGTTGGCGACGAACACACTGGCGGGCGAGTGATAGATCTCCTGCGGGGTCCCGATCTGCTCCACCCGACCCTCGTTCATTACCGCGATCCGGTCCGACATCGTCAGCGCTTCTTCCTGATCGTGGGTCACATAGATGAAGGTGATGTTGACCTCACGTTGAATGCGCTTCAGCTCGATCTGCATCGCCTGGCGCAGCTTCAGGTCCAGGGCGCCGAGCGGCTCGTCCAGCAGGAGGGCGGAGGGATAGTTGACCAGCGCCCGGGCCAGAGCGACGCGTTGCTGCTGCCCGCCGGACAACTGCGCCGGCTTGCGCTCGGCGAAATGCGCCAGCCGTACCACCTCGAGCAGCTCCTTCACGCGCTTCTCGATCTCCGCATCGGCCAGCTTCTGACTGCGAGGACCGAACGCCACGTTGTCCCGCACCGACATGTGCGGGAACAACGCGTAGTGCTGGAACACGGTGTTCACGTTGCGGCGGTAGGGCGGCGTGTGCGACACGTCCTGCCCTTCGAGCAGGATGCGGCCTTCGGTCGGCTCTTCGAAGCCCGCGATCATGCGCAACGTCGTCGTCTTGCCGCAGCCCGAGGGCCCCAGCATGGAGAAGAACTCGCCCCGGGCGATCGTGAAATTCGCGTCGCGGACGGCGACATAGCTGCCGAACCGCTTGAACACGTGATCGACGGTGATGACCGCATCGGTCGGGCGCGGCTGGGTCAAAACGATGCCTCGAAGGTCTCGGACAGGCTGGAAATTGCAGGCCAAACGGCGGGTCCGCCAGTTGCCCCACGTTGACAATGCGCACGCGCGCGAGCAGGCTTCGAGCCTGGCCAGTTCATGCATTTTTGCCCGAGGGGAGCATCGATGACCGTCGCCACCTCACATCCGACCGCTTCGGCGGATCATCTGATCGAGCGCGCCAAACGGATTCGCGAGACCGAGCTGGCTCGACTGCTGGAGCGCACGCAGGGGTCCGCCCGGCTGTTCGAGCGCGCATCCCGGATTCTCCCCTTCGGGGTCGTGTCGTCGTTCCAGAAGATGCAGCCCTACCCATTGTACCTGACGCGCGGCAAGGGCAGTCACGTCTGGGACCAGGACGGCCGCGAATACCTCGATTTCCACAACGGGTTCGGCGCCATGGTGGTGGGCCACGCCCATCCGCGCGTCGTCGAAGCGATCGCCGAGGCGGCGGGCCGGGGCACGCACTTCGCCGTGACGACGGAGGTCGCGGTGGAATTCGGCGAGGAAATCTGCCGCCGCTTCCATCTTGAGGCGATCCGCTTCGCCAATTCCGGCACCGAAGCCACCATGGACGCGATCCGGGTGGCCCGCGCAGCGACCGGGCGCGACGTGGTCTGCAAGATCGAGGGCTCCTACCACGGTCACCATGATGCCGTGATGTTCTCGGTGCTCCCCAACGCCGACCTCATGGGCGGGCGGGAGCGGCCGGCGCGGGCGCCCGTCTCCAAGGGGCTGGTCAAAGACGCCGCGAAGTACATCGAGGTGGTGCCGTTCAACGACGCGGCGCACCTGGAGCGCGTGTTCGCCGAGCGCGGCAAGGAGATCGCCTGCCTCATCATGGAGCCGGCGATGCTGAACATCGGCATCGTGGTCCCCCAGCCCGGGTATTTGCAGCGGGTGCGGCAGCTGTGCGATCAGTACGGCGTCATCTTCATCTTCGACGAGGTCAAGACCGGGTTCACGATCGCGGCGGGGGGCGCCACCGAGCGATTCGGTGTCCAGCCCGACCTCGTCTGTCTCGCCAAGGCGATCTCCGCTGGCCTGCCGGCGGCAGCGTTCGGTGGAAAGAAGGACCTGATGTTCCTGATCGAGCAGGGTGTGTCGCAGATGGGCACCTACAACGGCAACCCCTTGGTCGCCCACGTCGGTCTGGTAACGCTGCGCGAGCTGCTGACGCCGGACGGCTATCGCTATCTGGCCCGGCTGGGCGCCCGGCTCGTGGCCGGGTGCCAGAAGGTGATCGACACCTACGGCATTCCCGCCCACACGGTGGATCTCGGCGCCAAAGGCTGCGTGTCCTACCGAGCCATGCCGTTGCGCAACTATCGCGACTTCCTGGACACGAAGCCGGACCTGTTCGCGGCGTCCTATCCCTGGCTCTTGAACCGCGGCATTTTCATGACGCCCGGCGACGAGGAGCAGTGGACGCTCTCGCTGCAGCACACCGACGCCGACGTGGACCGTTACATCGAGGTGTTTGCGGAGTTCTGCAAGACGCTGGCCGGCTGACTCTAGCGGGCCGCGGGCTCCAGTCCGTAGCGCTGCGGATTGCTGCACACCACCGCGGCGGCGAGGATCTTGGGGACGTACTCCATCGTCTCCGTCGGCAGCAGCTTCATGCGGTAGAGGTGCCAGAAGTCGCGGTTCTGCTTCTTGAAGCCGCCCGGGGTCTGGGCGATCTTGTGCAGCACCCGGCGCACGCCGTTCTCACCCCGATTGTAGCTCGCCATCGCCAGCATGAACGCGTCCTCGCCGAACTCCGACAGCAGATTGGCCAGGTGGCGGGCGGCAGCGCGCGTCTGCTTGTTGACGTCGGTTCGGTCGTCCACTTTGCCGTCCACCCGCAGCCCGAACTGGCGGGCCGTGACCGGCATCATCTGCCACATCCCGCGGGCGCCGGAGGGATTCCGGGCTTGCGGGTCGAAGCGCGATTCGGTCCAGGCCACGTAGCCCATCACCTCCGGCAGCTCGAGTGAGCGGAACTCCCGCACGACGATGGGCCAGTATTTCACCTTGCGCTGGTATACCTCCCGGACGGCGATGTACTGCTTCTGTAGCTGGTCGATGTGGTATTGCAGCCGCTCCTTGAAGATCGGCGGGACGGCGTACGTCTCGGCGTCGAACTGCCGGAGAATGGTCCGGATCTCGCGGTCCAGCTCGTCCCCCGCGTTCGCCGCTTCGACAGCCTTGGCGCGGTCGGTCCGCGCCAGATCGGCCAGCGTGCGCTCCGCGTTGGAGGTGGCGTCGAGATAGCGCTGCTCCAGGAGCGCCAGCCTGGTGGAGTCCTGCTCCGACTGCATTTGCTGCTGGATCTGGCGGATCTGCGAGTCGAAGCGGCCCTTGGCGTCGAGCAGCCGCGCGATTTGCCGGTGCTGCGCGTAGATCACTATCCCCATCACGGCGATCACCACGCCCGCGGCCCCGGCGACGACCCCGACGACCTTGACCCACCGCTTCTTGGTCTGCCGCTTGACGACCTCCGAGACCTCGTTCACCGCGCTCGCGATGTGGTCCATCGTCTTGCGCGACCGCACCCCACCCGCCTTTTGCCGCTCCTCTGCGATGCGCTTGGCGGTGGCCGCGAAGATCTGCCCGGTCGCCGACGCCCCCGATCCCGCCTGCAGCACCTTGGCGATCTCCGCCGCGTCCTGGGCCGGGTCGTAGCTCGCGTCGATCACGATGTCCACCTCGGCCTCGGGACCGCCCGTCGCCCCGAAGTGGATCTTGTCGCCGGAGCGCAGCTCGGCCTTGCTCACCTTCTTGCCGTTGAGACGCACGCCGCCCGGCGCATCGAGATCGATCAGGTGGTAGACGCCGTCCTTCAACACGACCGCCGAGTGGTACGGCGCCAGCTTCGGCTCGGCCGCGGCGTCGTAGCGGAGCTCGCAATCGTGCCCGGTGCCGATCCGCAGCCAGCGTTTATCGCTGCTGGTGGTCGTGCCCTTGAGCGAACCCTTGAGGTGCGTGAATCGGATCATGGGAGGACGCGGAAAAGACTACCCCCCGATCGTCAGAAGCGGAAGCTGGCCCCGGTGTACAGAAGATCGTGACTCTCGATGCCCCCACGCTCGCGGTACACCGAGACGATCACGAACAGCGAGCGCAAGACGCTCAGGTCCATGTCGGCGGAGAGCCAACGGATACTCGTCGGCGTGGCCCCCTGCTCGCTGCGCCACCCCGACGTGAGCTGCAGGCTGCCGCGTCCGAACGGCTCGACCCCGAGCGACACCGAGTTCAGCCACCCCTGCCGCGCGGGGGTCGTGTAGCGCGTGCTGCGGGTGCGCACGCTGGCACCGAGTGGCGTGAGCCGGTCGGCCCCGAAGGCCAGCGTGAAGGTGTTGGCGGTGCCGCTCGACGAATCGTGGTTGGTACGAGCATCGAAGCTGGCCTGGAAATGGCGCGCGAAGCGGGCGGAAAACCCCGCCCAGATGCCGCGGCGGAACGCGTCGTCGAACAGCGTGGCCGGGTTGACCACGTCGTCGTACAGCCGCACTCGGCGCCGCTGATCGATTCCGGTCATCAAATGGAAGCCCGGCGCCACCTGAAACTGCACGTTGGCGAAGGTACTCGTAGGAGAAATCGCCTTTTCCCCGTCCACCCGGCGCCATGGCCGGTAATAGTCGACCTCCTGGGCGAGATCGATCACCAGCCGTCGCGTGCGATAGTCCCCCCGCAGGTAGAGAAATTCGCGGTTCGATCCCGAATGGCGGTACGAGCCGCTCGCCCCGGCAGCCAGGGACCAATGCGCGAGGGCCCCCGCAGGGCTGTGCCGCTCGACGTACCCGCCCGCCGTCGTCAGGGCATTCGAGAAGCCGAGATGCAGTGGCTCAGGCTCGGTGCCCGCGAAGCCGCCGCCGCTCCAGGTCCGCCGGTCGAGCTGGACCGACACGCCATCCACGAGCCCCACGGAGGCGATCCCGGGAGCGAACTGCCGCCCGGCCGTCACCCGCATGGCCGGCGCGGAGAGCTGCCAGCTCACGCCGGCCTGATACACCCTGGTCTCGAGGCGCGCTACGGTGCCGAACCCGTCGGCCCGCGTTTGCGTCGATCGGCGACCGCGTACGTCCAGCGTGAGGTCCAAGCCGGTCCCACCCAGATCGCGCCCCACGATCCGTAACGTGCCGGCCGGCTGGCTGAGCTGCGCCCCGCTACCGTCCCGCGGGCGCACGAGGAGGTAATCCACACCGATCTGGCCGCGCAGGGCGCCGCGCGCCGCACCCTGCGCGACGCGACTCTCGGCAACTGGCGCAGATCGGACCGCGGCGACGGCCCCCGCCGAATCGGGACTTGGGAAAACGGGCGTGAAACGCACCGAATCCCCCACGCGGACGCTGTCGGTGCGCGTGACGATCTGGCACGCGGCCCGGTGCATGGCGATGAAGTTGATCGTCAGCACGGCGATCGCACTGTCACCACGCACCACGTCCATCCGGCTCCCGATGCGAAGACCCTCCGCCGTACCCGCGTCGATGTAGGCAGTCTCGAGCGTCAGGTAGGTCACGTGGGCCCAGCGATAAGGAAGCGGTCGCTGCCCCTGAGCGACGGGGCTCCGGAGCACCACCCCGAGGACCAGGAGTCTCCACACTCGCCCGCAAGGCATCGCACTCAACCGGGTGACTGCCCGTTCTGGTGGCAGCCGGCATCCGCGCAGGTCAGTCTCGGGAAATTCCCGCCGTCGTGAGCGCCCCCGTGACACGACCGGCAGTCGTACGCGCGGTAGTTGCTGGGGTTGACGTGGCACGATGCGCACGACGACCACTTGCCTTGATGGCGGCCGGAGTAGATCGGGAAGAACTGGGCGTCGTGGTTGGTCATGCGCGCTCCGCGCCAGGAGGACGTGGAATGGCACAGCACGCATTCGGTCGGAAACGCAGCCGTCACGTGGTTGGGATCTCTGGCCTGGTCGTAGTTCGTCTGGTGGCAGGACACGCACGCCGTGGGCAGCGCCTGGGGCGTCCCAGTGCCGTGGCACTGGGAGCAGTGGATGCGCACGTGCATCCCGGTGAGTGCAAATCCCGTGGCGGCGTGATCGAAGCTGGTCCGCAGCCAGGTGATGGAGGCATGACATTGCGCGCAGTCGGTCGAATAGGCTCCGGCCACATGGTCGGGGTCCCTAGTCCCCTGGAAGTCCTTCAGATGGCAGGTCACGCACTCGGTGGACACCGCGACGAAGACCGGGCGGCCCTGCGACGCGGCATGGCAGGCCTCGCAGTCCACCGTGAGGTGGGTGCCGGCCAGCGGGAAGCGCGTGAGCTGGTGGGCGCGCGTCATGGTCGTGCGATCGAGGAAGCTCCGCGCGGTGTGGCAGCGTGCGCAGTCCGTCCCGACCTCACCGCGGTGCGGGTCGGTGTGGCACGCGACGCACTCGCGCGGAGTCCCCCGGAAGTCCAGCGTGACGTGACACGTCCGGCAGGCCGCCGCTGTATGGGCGCCCTGGAGCGGGAATTGCGCCGCGCGGCCGTGGTCGAAAGCGGGGCTGATCCGCGCTGGCGCCCAGCTCTCGGGTCCGTGGCAATCACTGCACGGCTGCGCGAGCGGCCCGTGCGGGTTCTGAACAACGGATTGCTGTGCACCCGCCACGGATGCACCCAGCAGGAGACAACAAGCCAGCGCCTTCTGCCACACGAGACTCTACCTCCGGGTCACCTCGGCTCCCCGGAACAGCAATATCCGTACACCATCCACCCTCTGCTCAACTGCTGCCCCGACATACGGTTTCGTCTTGCTAGAAAGCGCGCTCGGCGCGTGGATTGGACCAAAACGCGTCACGTGATTCGCTGTGCGACAACGGGCGGCTTCTCGTCTTCATGAGGTGGAGAATCAGAAGCGGAAGCTGGCGCCGGCGTACAGGAGGTCGTGGCCCTCGATGCCCCCCCGCTCCCGGTAGGCCGAGACGATCACGAACATGGAGCGCAACAGGCTCACGTCCATGTCGGCGGAGAGCCAGTTGATGCTCGTGGGTGTCGCGCCCTGCTCGCTGCGCCACCCCGAGGTGACCTGGAGGCTGCCCCGCCCGAACGGCTCGACCCCGAGCGCGACCGAGTTGAGCCACCCCTGCCGCGCAGGGGTCGTGTAGCGCGTGCTGCGGGTTCGTACGCTCACGCCGAGCGGCGTGAGCCGGTCGGCGCCGAGGGCCAGCGTGAAGGTGTTGGCCGTGCCGCTCGACGAATCGTGGTTGGTGCGGGCGTCGAAGCTGGCCTGGAAATAGCGCGCGAAGCGTGCGGCGAAGCCCGCCCAGACGCCGCGGCGGAACGTATCGTCGAAGACGGTATCGGCGACCTCGTTGCCCAGCCGGACGCTGCGCCGGTTATCGATGCCGGTGGTCAGGCTGAAGCCGTTGAACAGTTGAACCTGCAGGTTGGCGAACGTGCTGGTCGGCGAGACGGACTTCTCGCCGCCCGTGCGGCGCCACGGCCGGTAGTAGTCGACCTCCTGCACCGCATAGACCGAGAATCGGCGCGTGAGATAGTTCGCCTGGACGTAGGCAAACTCCCGGTTCGTCTGGCCGTCCAGGTAGGAGCCGCTCGCCCCGATCGTGTACGACCAGTGCGCCAGCGATGCCGGCCGATTGTGCAGTCGGAAGTATCCCCCCAGCTGCGCGATATGGCTGGAGAAACCGAGGCTCACAGGATCCGGCTGCGTCCCGGCGAACAGCCCGTAGTCCCAGCCAGCCAGACTCACTTCGGCGGCGCCACCGTCCAGAAGGCCGACCGAGGAGATGCCAGGCGCGTATTGGCGTCCCGTCGTGAATCGATATGGCGACCCGGGTGCCTGCCAGAACACCGCCGCCTGATAGACGCGAGTGAGATCGGTAGTGCGCCTCTGGTTCCCAGGGAGCGCCTGCACCAACCGGCGGCTGCGCATGTCGACCGCCAGACCGATCGGCGACCCACCCAGCCCGACGCCGTTCAGCCGGAAGTCGCCCGAAGGCTGCGACACTCGCCCGGCGGCGCTCTGGACGCTGAGAAAGTACAGCCCGACACGCCCGCGCAGACGCCCCACGCTGGACGGACGACTGGAGCGTTGCGCAACGAGGCGTGCCGTCGCTCGGGTGCCACGAGCCACTGCCCCGGAGTCCGGTGCCGTCGCGACGGGTACATAGCGCGCCGAATCGCCGACGGCCACGCTGTCCACCACACTCACGATCTGGCAGGCAGCCTGGTGCGTGGACAGGAACGTCACTTTCAGCTCCGCGACCGATCTCCCGCGTCGGACGACGTCGACCCGGCCGTCCACCGCAAGTCCATCGGCTTTCCCCGCGTTGACGTACGCAGAGCTGGTCGTCACGAATGTCACCCGTGCGCTGCGCGACGACCCGGATAGGGCAGGAACTGTCACAGGCGGTGTCGGCGCAGGCGGTGTCGGCGCAGGCGGTGTCGGCGCAGGCGGCAGTGGCGCGGGTGGGCGTGGAGCGGGCGGCTTCGGCGCTGGTGGCGCCGGCGCCGACACGGAAGGAGGTGCCACGACGACCGGTCGCGACGGCGGCGGCATCACAGTCGTGTCTCGTCGTACGGGAGCGGCGACGGCCGGTGGCGCGGCAGGATTAGGCTTGGGAACGACCGCGGTGCGCGTCGTGTCACGCGGCGTTGGGGTCGGCGTGGCCGGATTGGCAAGGACGAGTCCGGAGTCGGACAGGCGACCGGGTGCGGGCGTTACGATCCGGGTCGACGGAGCGACCGGCGCTCGCGGCGCCGGTGCCGGTGCCGGTGACTTGGGCCGACCAGACGGTGCGGTGTCGACCACGGGAGGTGGGCCCGGCACGGGAGGAGCGGGCGGAGGCGCCACCGCCATCGCCTCGTTAGGCCGCCCGCTCGGCAGGAAGCGAGCGGAATCTCCCGGTACCAGAGGGATCGGGCGACTCGTAACCTCACACGTCGTCTGGCGAGCGCCAAGCGTGACGACTTTGAGAATGGCCACGGCGTGGCCGCGGCGCACGATTTCCACGCGCGTCCACACCCGCACACCGTCAGAGGATCCCGCATCGATCGCGACCGAGCCAAGCACGACCGAGGTCACGCGCGCCCAGCGGTGTGGGCCGCCCGCTTGGCCCGCCGCGGTCGCCGGAACCAGCAAGCCCATCACAGCCCACCACCCACCACCGCTCAAGGCGTTCTCCCATTGGCATGGCAGCCCACATCCGCGCAAGTCAACCTGGGGTATCTCCCGTTGTGGGCGCCTTGGTGACATGACCGGCAGTCGTACACCCGGTAGTCGCTCGAATTCACGTGACAGGTGGAACAGTTCTTCCACACCCCCTGCGTGTGCCGGCCGGAGTAGATCGGGAAATAGGGTGGATAGTTTGCATTGTGCGCGGCGAATTGGGCCCCCGTCCACAGTGTCGTCGTGTGGCACGACGAGCAGTCGGTCGGGAGCTGGGCCGCCTGGTGATTCGGGTCGGTGCTCGTGTTGTAATCCGTCTGGTGACACGAGACGCAGGCCGTCGGCTTCCCCTTATACACGCCGTCCCCATGACACTGGGCGCAAGTCGCCTGCACGTGCGCCCCGGTGAGCGGGAAGGTCGTCGTGCTGTGATTGAAGGAAGCGCTGGTCCACGTCGCCGTCGTGTGGCACAACGTGCAGTCGGTCGGGAACTGCGCCTGCTGATGGCTCGGATTGGTGGTGTTGTTGAAGTCGGTCTGATGGCACGAGACGCACGCCGTCGGCTTGCCCTTGTAGACACCGTCCCCGTGGCACTGGTCGCAGGTCAGCGGGATGTGCGCCCCGGTGAGCGGGAAGCTGGTGCTGTTGTGATTGAAGCTGGCCCCGTTCCACGTAGTTGTGGTGTGGCACACGGTGCAGTCGGTCGGGAACTGCGCCTGCTGATGGTTCGGGGTGGTGGTCCGCGTGTAATCGGCCTGGTGGCACGAGACGCACGCCATGGGCTTGCCCTTGTACACACCGTCGCCGTGGCACTGGTCGCAGGTGAGCTGCACGTGCGCCCCGGTCAGCGGGAAACTCGTGGTGCCGTGGTTGAAGTTGGCCCCGTTCCATGTAGTCGTGGTATGGCAGACCGTGCAGTCGGTCGAGAATTGGGCCTGCTGGTGGTTCGGATCCTTGGCGTTGTTATAGTCGGTCTGGTGACACGACACGCACGCCATCGGCTTGCCCTTGTACACACCATCGCCGTGGCATTGGGCGCAAGTTGCCTGGACATGGGCCCCGGTGAGCGGGAAGCGCGTCGTGTTGTGATTGAAGGTGGCGCTGGTCCACGTCACCGTCGAATGGCAGACCGTGCAGTCCGTGGGGAATTGGGCCTGCTGGTGATTCGGGTCTTTGGCGTTGTTGTAGTCGGTCTGGTGGCACGAGACGCACGCCGTGGGCAACGCCCCGAAGCCACCCGTGCCGTGGCACTGGGTGCAGTTGACCGCCACGTGCGCGCCCGTCAGGGGAAACCGGGTGGCGTTGTGATCGAACTTGGCACCCATCCAGGACACGGTCACGTGGCACGACTGGCAGTCGTGAGGGAACCCTCCCGCGGCATGATTCGGATTACGGGCCGCCTGGTAGTCCTTCACGTGGCAGCTGTTGCAGTCCGTGGCACGGGCCGCGAAGGTCATCTGCCCCTGCGCCGAGACGCTGTGGCACGCTTCACAGTCCACGGCCACGTGCGCGCCCGTCAGCGGAAACCGCGTGAGCTGGTGCGCGCGGCCCATTTCCGCCCGATCCACGAAACTGCGCATCGTATGACAGCGGCCGCAGGTGGTGCCCAGCTCGCCGCGATGCGGGTCCGTGTGACAGCCGACGCAATCCCTGGGCGCCTCTTTGAACGTGAGCGACGTGTGGCACGACTTGCAGGCGACCGCAGCGTGGGCCCCTTCGAGCGGGAATCGCGCCGCCTTGGCGTGATCGAAACTCGAGGAGATCCGCGCCGGCTTCCACGCCTGGGGACTGTGACAGACGGCGCACGGCTGGGCCAGCGTCCCGTGCGGGTTCCGGACCGTGGGCTGTTGCGCGACCGTGACGGCCGGCGACGACAGCGCGAGCAGCACCCAGAGGACCACCGGCGAACGCGTCATTGACGGGCTCCGTCTGCATGGCAGTTCTCGCAGCGCCCCGACACCGGGCGATACCGGATGGTCCGGCCGTTCCCAATCCCAGCGATCACGGGGTGGCACTGGCTGCACGCCACGTTCGCGTGCCCACCCCGAAGGGGAAACTTCGTGTCACGGTCGTGATCGAACCGCGACGCCGGCGCGAAAGCGTCCTGGCCGTGGCAGCTCTCGCACCGGCCGCCGTCGGCTCGCGCAGCGAACTGCTCGCCGTGCGGGCTCTCGTGGCAGCTCCGGCACCCCTGCTCCTTGGCGGTAAACAGCAGCGGAGCGCCGGTCCAGCGCGCCAGCACGAGCGATGATACCGCCGCCGGGCGCCGCAACTCGGCGTGGCACCCGACGCAGGGCACGGCGCGGTGGGCACCCTCGAGCTTGAAGCGATAGGCGTCGTGCGCCGCGACGTCGATCGTCGACGGCCGGTAGCCCCGCGTCGTGTGGCACCCCAGACATCCTGTCGCGACCGGTCGCGGTCCGCCCCGGGCGAACCGGCCCTGGTGCGGATCGACGTGGCACGCCACGCAATCCTGCTCGGCGAGCTTGAAGGCCACCCGGGCCGTGCCAAGGCGGGCCGGGTTGGGCAGCGGTGGGAGACCGGTTCGCGTCACGCCGTGACAGGCCGCGCAGTCGATTTCGGCGTGGCGTCCCTCCAACGCGAACGTCGCCTTGGCGTGAACGGCCACGGTAAATGTGCTCGGTTTCCAGGCCGCGACGTTGTGGCACCCGGCGCATTCACCGCCGCCCACGCGGGTGGCGAGCTGCCCACCGTGCTCGTCGCGGTGGCACTCGAGGCAGCGGCCGAAGGCCGGCCGCATCAGAATGCCCGCACCGCCGAGCTGGGTTTTGGGTACGCCGCTTGGATTCTTCACGTGACAGGCCACGCACGCCACCTGCGCGTGCTTGCCCTCGAGCGCGAATTTCGCCTGACGATGTTGCACGACCGTATAGGTGGGGAGCGCGAATCCCGCGACGCCGTGACACGAGGCGCAGTCCACCACCGCGCCCGCCAGCGTGGCCGTGCCGCCATGCGGATCGGTGTGACAATCGAGGCAGCGGGCGAACGGCGGGTTCTTGCCTTTGACCCCCGGTGCATCATGACAGTCGGTGCAGGAAACCGACGCGTGCCGCCCGCGCAGCGGGTAGCGCGTCCGGTCATGATCGAAGTGGCCACGCTCGATGACTTTGAATCCGGTCGTGACGTGGCAATCGGCGCAGGCGCCCGCAAAGCGGGCGCGATGCGGATCGGCATGGCAGGAGACGCAGTCGCGATGGGCCAGGGGTTTGAACCGCAGCACGGCCTGAGACGTGTCGGCCGGCGGGGTCCCCGGCTTGTGACACTGCGCGCACGGCACGTCGCGATGCTTCCCGGTGAGCGGGTAATCGGTCTTGGCGTGGTCGAAGCCCGGCGCGGGTTTCCAATGCTGCACGTCGTGACAGGCGAGGCAATTCTTGTCCAGCGATCCCCGATGCACGTCCCGGTGACACGCCACGCAGCTCTGCTCGAGCCCGATCCAGCCCGGCGCGGTGCCCTGCTCCGGCGCCAGGGTCGCCGCGGTGCCCACCCGGAAGACCGCCCGGTGACAGTCCGCGCACTTCGCGCTCTGGTGGCGGCCCTCGAGCGGCCAGCCGGCCAGGGCGTGATCGAAACGGAGCGAGTCACGCCCGGGCCAGCTGACCAGGGAGAAGTCCCGCCCCGCGTGATCGGGGTGACAGCTGGCGCAGCGCTCGCCCTTCTGCCGCGCATGGTAGCCGCGGTTCTGCTGGATCAACCAGGCGATTTCCTTGTGGCATTGGAGGCAGAGCACCGTCATCTGCTCTTTTCCTCCGCCCCCGTGACAGTTGACGCAGCGCAGCGCACCCTCGAGCGCCGCGTGGGGTTTGGCGAGGGGTCCCGGCGAGATCTGCCCCCGGGCCACCCGGGGACTGGCGAGCAACGCCACCACCCACACGAACCCGACGAGTGCGCCGGCACGCCTCACCAGAGCCACGTCGCGCCGAGGGCGACCACCACGGCCACGTGCACGACCACGGCCGCCAGGGCGGCGATCCCCACCGGACGGTGGAGCACATGCCAGAAACGGAATACGGCGTGCGTCGCGTCGAGCATGCGCGCCTGCTGCGTCAGCGCCATCTCGCGCCGGGCAAGCTTCAGCACCCGAGTCAGCACCACGCGATCCTGTTTGCGACGGTGCGGTCCACGGCTCTGGAAGAGACGCCGCAGCCGCCGGCCAGCGCGGCGGCGCGCCAGGTCATCCGAGACCAGCCGGGCGAGCGTCCCCCAGATGCCCGGGCGGGCCGGGGCCCGGTCGGGCGACAACGTCTGCTCGATCAGCTGGGCGTCGAGCCCAGTGGTCCGGGCGATCTCCTCGAGCAGCGTCTGCCGTCGCGTCCCGATCTGCTCCAGCGTCAGCTCGATCCCGGCTTTGCTGCGCGGAATGCGCGCGTAGAGGTACCGTCCCACGACGCCGCTCGCCCACACGACCATCATCGACCAGAACCCGAGTCCAATCAGGCCCTCGAACCGCCACGCGGCATGGATCGCCACCAGAAGCGGGAGCACCAGCGCCGCCAGCACGTGCACGTCCAGCCAGCGCGCGACCGAGCCGGTCCAGGCGAGCCACCGCGCCCGCTTGCGGATCGGGTACAGCCAGAGAAAGAGAAAGATGACGATCGCGACGAGCCCGGCGCTCTGGCCGATGTAGCCCGACGGGCGGAGCCAGGGATGCATCGGGCTGCGCACCCGCTCGGCGACCGGCAGCGTGTAATACGGGAACCCCACCACGCCGATCCCCACTAGCAGCGCCACGACCAGAAACAGCGAGCGGCGCGCATGCCCGGGAACTTCGCGCCTGGAAGTAAGGGACGGACGCGAACGCAGGGCCGGACGGGGGACTTGAGCGCGGGCCGGGCCGAAGACGGTCTTGGATTCGGGCATCTCGCCTTCTATAGTCTCTTTCGCCTGTTGTTCCGCGGTGATGGGGGCTACGACATCATTGGGCAAGATTCTCGTGTGCGGCATACAACCTGCGACTGCAAGAACCACACAGCAACGATGCGGCCCGTTAGATCGCCCAAGCTGTTTGTCAGCAATGAGTTGGCATATGCCCAAGTAGTTGGGCCAAATTCACAGTGCACCAAAGTATTGCACTTGGCGCGTTCCGCGGCAACTGGGGTTACCAAGAGGGTTCCTTAAAGAGCGATGAACAGCACACTGATCTACGTCGCGTTCGCCCTGCTGCTGGGCGTTTCGATGTGGTCCTCCCTGCGCCGCATGCGGCGGAAGGAAAGGGCCGCCCTGGCCGCGGCGAAGCGCGCCGGGCTCACAGGCCTCGGGCCCCGGGCCCAGCATCCACACATCGACGTTTCCCACTGTATCGGGTGCGGGGCCTGCGTCGAGGTTTGCCCCGAGGGGGACGTGCTCGCGGTGATCGCAGGGAAGGCGGCGATCGTGAACGGGCACAAGTGCATCGGGCATGGCCTCTGTGCCGAGGCGTGTCCGGTGGGGGCGATCGAGATCGTGATGGCGAGCCCCAGCATCGCCGCCGACCTGCCGCGTCTCTCGCGCGAGCTCGAGACCAACCTGCCGAATCTGTTCGTCATCGGGGAGCTGGGCGGGCTGGCGCTGATCAAGAACGCCATCAATCAGGGCCGGGACTGCATCGACACCATCGCGGCCCGGCTGCAGCGCAACGGGCGGCGCGCCGGAGCGGACGTGCGCGATGTCTGCATCGTGGGCGCGGGGCCGGGCGGCATCAGCGCCTCGCTGCGGGCCATCGAGCGCAAGCTCAGCTACGTCACCTTCGAGCAGGATGAATTCGGGGGCACCGTCGCCAAGTATCCGCGCCAAAAGATCGTGCTCACGAGCCCGGTGGAGTTTCCGCTGCACGGCAAATTCAAGAAGCTCCAGCTCTCCAAGGAGGACTTGCTCCAGTTCTGGCACAAGGTCCACAAGGAATCCGGGCTGGCGCTCCGTACCCGGGAGAAAGTCGACACCATACGCCGCGACGACGACGGCCTGTTCACCGTCGTGACTGCGCGCGGTCAGGTGCGCGCCCGGGCGGTGATCCTGGCCCTCGGCCGGCGCGGAACGCCGCGCAAGCTCGACGTGCCCGGCGAGGATCTGCCGAAAGTGATGTACTCCCTGATCGACGCCGAGGCGTATACCAACGCGCGGATCCTCGTCGTGGGCGGCGGGGACAGTGCCGTGGAAACAGCCATGGGGCTTGCCTATCAGCGCGGCAATGCGGTGACGCTGTCCTACCGCAAGGAGGCCTTCTCGCGCATCAAGGAGCGCAATACCCAGCGCCTGAAGGACTATGTCAAGAAGGGATCACTCAAGGTGTTGTTCAATTCGCAGCCGGTGGAAATCCGGAAGGGGTCCGTCCTGCTCGAGGTCCAGGGACAGACCCGCGAGCTCCCCAACGACTACGTCTGGGTGCTGGCGGGAAGCCTGCCGCCCAACGAATTCCTGCAGCAGGCGGGCGTTCAGCTGGGATCACACGATCTCACAGCTGAAGCCCGCCGCGAGGCTACTGTCGCCGTGCGGTAGGCGGCAAGAGACCGTTCAACCGCATGTAGATCGCCGATTGGCTGTAGTGATCGGCCCAGTCGTCCACCGTGACGAACATGGCATGCGCGCGTGACACGGGTTTGTCGCCGAACCACGGGACCATCTCGCCGAGCTTCGAATCGTCCAGCCCGGTCAACGCCGTGCCGCAGAACTCGAACGACGCCCGCAAGCGGGCGACCAGACTGTCTTTCGGCGCGGTCGGGAGCATTTTCGGCCAGGTGGGGGGCTCCTTCCCCCCGATCACGCCACACAGGAACGTGTTCCCGCTGGCCAGATGCACCACCACCTCGCCGAAGCTCATCTGCGCGGGCGTGGGCTTGAACCCATACTTGTCGGCCGGCATCTGCTCGGCGGCCTCCGCCAGGTTCCGCTGCTGCTCCTGAAAGCTCGAGCGGAACGCATCGGCCACCGGACTGGCGGCCTGCTGAGCGAGAAGCGCCGTCGGCATGGCGAGACAGACCGCCAGTGCGCTGGAGATGAATTTCATGCAGACCTCGACGTGGAAGAAATGATGAGCATAACGAAACGATGGAAGATAGTGCGCGTGCTAGGCTGGCTTGTCCAGCACCTCCCGAACCTTACGCGCCAATGCCTCCGGCGTGAACGGCTTCTGCAGGAACGCGATGCCGGGCTCCAGGATACCATGCCGGACGATGGCATCGTCGGTGTAGCCTGACACAAACAGGACTTTCAATTCGGGCCGCCGCTCCCGGAGCCGGTCGGCCAGCTGCGGCCCACTCATTTCCGGCATGATGACGTCGGTGACCAGCAGATGGATCGGCCCCTCCTGCTCCAGCGCGAGCTCCAGCGCCGACTGGCCGTCGGCCGCGGTAAGGACGACGTAGCCGTGTCGCTTGAGCACCTGTCGCACGACCGCGCGCACGGCCGCAGCGTCCTCCGCGACCAGCACCGTTTCGGCCCCGTGCATCGAGCTCGGTCCCGCCTCGGCACCCGCCTCCGCGTCCGCCCGCTCGTCGACCCGCGGCAGGTAGATCTTGAACGTGGTCCCATGACCCAGCTCGCTATAGACCCACACGAACCCGCCACTTTGCTTCACGATCCCGTACACGGTCGAGAGACCCAGACCGGTGCCCTTACCCTTCTCCTTCGTCGTGAAGAACGGCTCAAAGATGCGGGACTGAGTGGCCTCGTCCATGCCGATACCGGAGTCGCTCACGGACAACAGCACATAGGGCCCAGCCGTGACCACAGGGTGCTCTTGCGTGTAGGCGCCGTCCAGCTCCACATTCCCGGTCTCGATCGTCAGCTTGCCGCCCAACGGCATAGCATCGCGCGCGTTGACGGCGAGGTTCATGATCACCTGCTCGAGCTGCCCCAGGTCGGCCTTGATCGTCCCCAGGTCTGGAGCCAGGACCGCCGCCAGCTCGACATCCTCACCGATCAGACGTTTCAGCAGCTTCCCCGCGGCGGCGACCACGGCGTTCAAGTCCAGCACCTTCGGCTCCAGCACCTGTTTCCGGCTGAAGGCGAGCAGCTGGCGGGTGAGCATGGCGGCCCCCGTGGCCGCCTTGCGGATCTCCTCCAGATCGGCCCGCCGGGGATCCGCGGGGCTCAGATCATCCAGCAGCAGATGGCAGTAGCTCGTGATGACGGTGAGCAGGTTGTTGAAGTCGTGGGCGACGCCGCCGGCGAGCAGCCCGACGGCTTCCATCTTCTGGGACTGGCGGAACTGCTCCTCGAGCCGCTTGCGCTCGGTGATGTCCATCATGGAACCGACCATGCGCACGGACTTGCCCGCGGCGTCGCGCACGACGAAGCCCCGGTCGTACACGTGGGCGTACGAGCCGTCGCCTCGGCGAAAGCGGTATTCACCGGCCCACGACGAAGTGCCGCTCTCGATGGCGGCGCGGATCCCGGCGCTGACGCGCTCCAAGTCGTCGGGATGGACGTGGCTGAACCAGCTGTCGATGGAGGCGTCGAGCGGGTCCTGCGTGTGGCCGAAGATCGTCTGAAACCCCGTGCTCCACCACAGCGACTGTTTCGTCAGGTCCCAGTCCCAGATCGCGTCGTGCGTGGCGCGACCCATGAGCAGCAGCCGTTCTTCAACGTGCCGATGCGACTCTTCCGCCTGCTTGCGAGCGTGGATGTTGAGACAGACCCCGAAGATCTCTCGCGGCTCGCCGCCGGCATCCCGGATCAACACGTTGTGATCGAGGAACCAGCGATACTCTTCGTCGGCGCAACGCCAGCGATACTCGGAGGCGGCCAGGCCATCCTGCAGGGTACGGGAGAAGAGATCTAACACCCGCTCCCGGTCGTCGGGATGGATCCGGGACTCCCAAAACAGCGGGTCCGCCATGAACCGATCGGGACCGAATCCGGTGATGCGCAGGATCTCCTCGCCGATCCAGGTCATCCCGAACGCGTCGCGCAAGTCCGACCGGTACAACGCCATGGGGAGCGACGCAAGCACGAGCGCCTGCTGCTGCTCGCTCGTTTCCAGCTCCTGTTTCGCCTGCTTCATGGCGCTTACGTCCACCATCACGCCGCGGAGGCTGACGAGCTCGTCGCGCTCGACCACGACGGTGACCATGTCGCGCAGCCAGACGATCCGGCCATCCGCCGCGATCATCCGGTACTCGAACTCGTGCGCGCGCCGCTCCCGCGTGGCGGTGAGGAAGGAGCCGATGGTCCAGTCCCGATCCTCGGGATGAATGTGGTCCCGCCAGAAGGTCGGGTCGCCAGTCCAGCGCTCGACGGGGTAGCCGAGCAGGCGCTCGGCCTGCCGGCTCACGAACGTGAACTGCAGCGTGTGCGGGTCCGCCTCCCACACGAGGCCCTCGATCGAATCCACCAGCATTCGGTAGCGGCGTTCGGACTCCAGAGCCGTCTGCTCGGCCCGCTTGCGCTCCGTGATGTCCAGCAGGACTCCCTGGAGGAAGGCCGGTCGGCCTGTCTCATCGCGGATCGGCCAGGCTTCATCGTGCACCCACACGATCCGACCGTTCCGGGCCTGCAGGCGGTATTCCATGACGTAGCGTTCGCCGCTGTCGCGAATGCGGGCCTCCTCGGTCATCGCCCGCTCGCGATCCTCGGCGTGGAGCAGACTGTACCACAGGGCGGGATTGGCCGTCCATTCCGCCGGCGAGTAGCCCAACAAGGACTCGATCTGCGGGCTGACGTACAACCACTCGCCATGCTCGCCGAACGCGCAGCGATAGGTGACGGCGGGAAGGAGGTCCACCAGGGTGCGATACTTCTCTTCGGAGGCCCGAAGGGCTTCTCCCACCCCGGAATCGAGCACCGCCTTGAGACGATCCTCGGAGGTCGGGGAGGGCCGTTTGGTGCGCGCGCGTCTCCCGTTCACTGGCCGACCGCCGGTTGCAGGTAGGAGGCCACGACGTCCGGCAAGGCGCGCGTGTCGATCGGCTTGGAGATGTACCCGTCGCAACCGGCCGCCCGCACGCGGTCTTCGTCTTCTCGCATCCCGTAGGCCGTCACCCCGACGACGATGATGTCGCGCAGCGATGGATTGGACTTGAGCATACGGGTCAGCGTCAGCCCGTCGATGCCCGGCAGCTGGATGTCCATCAGGATCAGGCGCGGCCGGAACGTCCTGAGAATCGCGAGCGCCTCGTTGGCGTCCGGGGCTGCCCGTACCGGATGGCCCGCGCGATCCTCCACCGGAGCCTCGACCTGGACCGACGACCGATTGTTCACGCGAGTTCGACCCTCCCTGGCTGTACCAGCGGAACCGCATGGTGGGCAAGGCTTTCGGCAGCAAGGCCCCGTCACGATAGGAATGGGACCATTTTCGCGCCAGATGGACGGCAGGAACGGCGGTTGTAACTTGTTGTTTTACAATGGCTTGTTTGCTTCGTGACTCCAGCTAATGAGCACCTTACCCACACTCGCATTGTCCAGCAGTCGCTGAAACGCCTGGTCGGCTCGAGTCGCCGGCACGATGCTGTCGACGGTCACCCGCAGGCCTCCGCTGTCGAAGGCGGGCAACATGTCGGATCGGAACCGCCCGACCAGCCGAGCCTTCTCTTCACGGCTGCGCGCGCGCAGAGTCGAGCCGATCACCCGGCCGCGTTTCTTCATCAGGAGCGACAGATCGAGCTCGGTGCGGGCGCCCGCCATGGTGGCAATCACGACGATCCGCCCTCCTGTCCGCAACAGGCGCAGGTCGCTCGCCAACGTCGCGGCCCCAATCGGGTCGAGTGCCACGTCCACCGCATCGCTGCCCCACGACCGCTCGATCTCCGTGGCGACATCCACCTCGCTCGAAACGATGGCGAGATCGGCACCGGCCGCCTTCATCGCGGCTTGCTTCTCCTTGGTCCGCGTCGTGGCCGCGACCGTGGCGCCGGCCAGCTTTGCCACCTGGATCGCGGCGAGCCCCACCCCGGAGGCCCCGGCGTGAATCAGCACGCGCTGTCCGGCGCCGAGCTGCGCTTCGACGATCAGGTTCACGAAGGCGGTGAGAAACGCTTCCGGGATGCCGGCCGCCTTCACGAGGTCCATCGAGGGCGGAGCAGGCAGAATCTGGCCCGTGGGCACGGCGACGTATTCGGCGTGTCCGCCGCCGCCCAGGAGCGCGCACACGGCCTCGTCGGTGTGGACGATGCGCCCCGAGACTTCGAGCCCCAGGATCGCGGACTCTCCGGGTGGTGATGGATAGCGGCCGGCGATCTGGGAGAGATCGGCGCGGTTCACGCCCGAGGCGTGGACGCGCACCAGCACTTCACCCGCGCCGGGCACCGGCGTCGGGACGTCCACGAGCTGCGCCGTGATGCGACCGTCCCGCGCCACGGCCTGCACGCATTTCATCGCCCGGCCGTCACAACCGGATCACCGCGATGAGCGCCACGATGAGGATCACGAACCCGAACCCCATCTTGATGCCCACCGCGGCGGCGCGACCCAGCACCGCGCCCCAGCCCACACGCGCAGCCACGCCTGAATGGCGCGTGCGCGTGTACTCGAACAGCGCCGCCCCCGCGAAGGCGCCAATGAAGGCGCCGATCACGCTGCCCAACACCGGGACCGGCACGCCCATCATGGCCCCGACGATCCCGCCCAGGAAGCCGCCCCACCCGGCCCGCGTGGAGCCGCCATACTTCTCAGTGAAGCGAAAGCCGAGCCACCATTCGACGATCTCGGCCACCAACGCGAGTCCCGCGACGAGAGCGATCGTTCCGACGCCCACCGACCGGAATCCCGTGAGCCAGCCGAACCCGATGATCCCCAGGTCCATGAGCCACAGGCCGGGCAGCGAGAACGGCACCAGGATCAACCCCGCGCAGCAGCAGACCGCCAGGAGGAGAATCGGCAGCAGATGATCCACGGGCGTCAGACGCCTCCGGCGCGCCGGGCCAGGACGTAGAAGTTCTCATCCACGCGAAATGTGCCGGGATCCGTCAGGTGCAGTCGGATGTGCTGCCATTGCTCGGTGGGATGGATCGTCACGAACCCCGTATCGGCGAGCGTCACCTTCGCGGGCATGTCGAATCCGGTCACCACGTTGCTCCAGCGGTAGGTCAGGGTGGAATCGGCGATCGCGTACTCGAACACCGGGATCTGCGTGGTCGTGAGATACTGCGTGAAGATCCTGGATAGATCGATCCCGCTGTGCTGGCTGATGTAGTCCTGCACCTGTTGCCCCGTGACGGTCTGGTGTCGGAAGTCCTGGTTCAGCCCGCGCAGCACGCTGCGCCACTTCGCATCGTCGCCGATCACCTGGCGGATCGTGTGCAGCATGTTGCCGCCCTTGTAATACATATCTCCGGAACCCTGGGCGTTGACGCCGTACGGCGGCACGATGGGCCGATCGTTGCGGATGTTCTGGCGCGTCCCGATCACGTACCGGGCGCCGGCGCCTGTGCCGGCGATGCATTCAGTGTAGAGGTTCTCCGAGTAGTTGGCGAAACTCTCGTGCACCCACATGTCGGCGTGATCCTGCGCCGAGAGGCTGTTACCCCACCACTCGTGGGCGCTCTCGTGCACCACGATGAAGTCCCACAACAGACCCAGCCCGGTGTGCGAGAGATCCCGTCCCAAGTAGCCGTTCTGATAGTGGTTCCCGTAGGCGACGGCGGTCTGGTGCTCCATGCCGAGGTGGGGGGTCTCGATCAGCTTGTACCCGTCTTCGTACCAGGGGTAGGGACCGAACCACGACTCGAAGCACTTGAGCATCGGTGGCACCTGCAGGAACTGTCGCTCGGCCACGTCCAGGTGATAGGCTAGCGGCCAGAAATCCATGGTGAGCGGTCCCGCTTCGCCGGCGTAGATGCTCGAGAAGTGGGCGTAAGCACCAGCGTTGATCGTCACGTTGTAGTTGTTGATGGGGCTCGAGACGAACCACTCGTAGGTGGTGGTGCCGTCCGCGTGCGGGGACACCTTGCGCAGCCGGCCGTTCGAGACGTCGACCATCGAGTCGGGCACCGTGATCGCAATGCGCTGGCTGTCCGGCTCGTCAGCCAGGTAATCCTTGTTGGGCCACCACACACTGGCGCCCGTGCCTTCGTTGGCGGTGGCCACCCACGTGTTGCCCAGACTGTCGTGCTGCCAGATCAGCCCGCCGTCCCACGGAGGGCGTTTCGCAGCGACCGGATGGCCGTGGTAGTAGACGGTGATGGTGCGGCGCTCGCCGGCCCGCTGGCGCTGCGTCGGGGTGGCGAAGAACGCGAACCCGTCCCGGCGGTACGCCACGCGGCGGCCGTCCTGGATCATGCTGTCCACTTCGAGCGGCGTCTGGAGGTCGATCTGCAGCTCGCGCCCCGGCTGTCGCACGACGTAGCTGATCCCGTTCCATCCCCTGATCGTGCTGTCCGCCGGCTGGACGCGGACGTTGAGGTCGTAGAAGGTCACGTCCCACCAGGCGCGCTGCGGCGTATTGGCGCCGCGCAGCGTATCGGCGTGGGTGAATGTGCGGGGCGGCGGCTGTTGCGCTGCACTCACGACGGGGAACAGGAGGGTGCACCCGAGCCACGCGACGCGTCGCATACGAGGATTTCGCTTTCGGTGAAAGACGGTGGGGGCCGCGGCCGACACCAGCCAACTTCGGCCGGTGTTCACTGAAGCAAGTTAGGTCACGCTGCCGCTCACCAGCAACAGCTCACAGGCCGCGCCTAACCACGATGTCACGGATTAGGACTCCCGCGTGGGATTACGCGGCTCGGTCTCTCCCAACAGCTCGGCCACGACCTTGACGAGTTCACCCGGCTGGAACGGCTTGCGCAAGGTGCGCAAAGCACCGAAGAGTCGGGCTTCCTCCCGCAAGTCGATCCTCCCGGTGCTGTCGCCACCCGAGACCGCGACGATCTTCACCCCCGGAAACTCGCGCCGCAGCTCCAGGATGGTTTCCAGCCCGTCCCGCTCAGGCATGAAGATGTCCGTAATGATGAGGTCGGCGCCCTGGTCGCGGTACAGCCGAACGCCGGCCCGGCCGCCCTCCGCTTCGACCACGGTGTGGCCGGCGCGCTGAAGCGCGCGGCTCACGACCTCTCTGAGTTGTTTGTCGTCGTCGATGACGAGGATTCGGGCCACGATGGCTTCCTCCGGGTTTACGACAGGTGGGGCCTAGGCGGGTGCAGGCGAGTCGAGCACTTGGCGAACCTTGCGCGCCAGGGCGTCGGGGGTGAACGGTTTCTGGAGGAAGCTGACGCCGTGTTCAAGCACCCCATGCCGCACGACGGCGTCGTCGGTGTAGCCCGACATGTACAGCACTTTCACGCCGGGCCGCACTACAGCCAGATCCTCGGCGAGCTGCCGCCCGCTTCTTTCCGGCATGACGACGTCGGTAAGGAGCAGATGTATGAGGCCGTGGTGTTTCGCCGCGAGTCGCAACGCCGCCTCCCCGTTTGGCGCCTCGAGGATCCGATAGCCATAGCGCTCGAGCACCTGGCGCGCGACCACGCGCAGCCCGGCCGCGTCCTCCGCGAGCAGGACGGTTTCGGTCCCCCGCAGGGAGTCCGCCGTCACCGCGGAGGCAGCCAACTCCTCAGCGGGTTCATCCACTCGCGGCAGGTAGATTTTGAAGCTCGTACCGTGGCCGGGCTCGCTGTACACCCGGATGAGACCGCCGCTCTGCTTGACGATCCCGTAGACCGTCGCAAGGCCGAGCCCCGTGCCTGCTTCTTTCGTGGTGAAGAACGGCTCGAAGACGCGGGCCTGGGTCTGTTCGTCCATACCGACGCCGGTGTCGCTCACCCCCAGCATCACATACTGACCCGGCTTGGCAAGGGGGTGGCCCTGCACGTAGACCTCGTCCAGCTCGACGTTCGCCGTCTCGAGGGTCAGCTTACCTCCGCGGGGCATGGCATCTCGGGCATTGACCGCGAGGTTCATGATCACTTGCTCGAGCTGCCCCGGATCGGCCTTCACCCCCCCCAGTTCAGGCCCGGGCGCCGTGACCACCTCGATATCCTCCCCGACGACGCGCTTCACCAGCTTCTCGCCATTCGTTACCACATCATTGAGGTCCAACACCTGTGGCTGGATCACTTGCTGGCGACTGAAGGCCAGCAGCTGACGCGTGAGCCCGGCCGCACTGCCACCAGCGTTTCGGATCTCCTCCACGTCCCGGCGCCGCGGGTCCTCGGGCGCCAAGTCGTCGAGTAGGAACTCCGCGTAGCTGGTGATAACCGTGAGAAGGTTGTTGAAGTCGTGCGCGACTCCGCCCGCCAGCCGTCCGACCGCCTCCATCTTCTGCGCCTGGCGGAACTGGTCTTCCAGACTCCGTCGCTCGGTGATGTCTTGCGCGGTTCCGACGGCTCGGGATGGCATCCCCATCTCGTCGCACAGGATCGTCCCTCGAGCATGCATGTGACGTACCACTCCATCGGGGCGGACCACCCGGTGTTCGAAACTGAAGTGCTGGGGGGTTCGTTTGGCCCGCTCAACCGTCTGCTGTACGAGAACACGGTCGTCAGGGTGGACCAGCGCCAAGAAAGCTTCGAAGGTCCCAGGGAATCCAGATCTCGGGACGCCGAGGACTTGGTACAGTCCGTCGGACCAAGTCATGCTATTGGTCGGGATGTGCCACTCCCAATTACCCAGTTGAGCCAGTTGCTCCGCCTCGGCCAGCCGTCGCTCGCTCGTCCGCAACGCTACTTCCGCGCGCCTGTGCTCCAGCCGCACGGTGGCTTCGCCAAGCTCTCGTTCCACGGCGGGCGCAAGCCGCGCGAAGTTCCCCTTGACGATATAATCGCGAGCACCAGTCTGCATCGCGGCGACCGCCGCCTCTTCGCCGATGCTACCAGATACGAGAATGAACGGAATGTCGAGGTCGCTTTCCTTCAAGACGCGCAACGCGGCGGGCGCGCTGAACTGCGGCAGCGAGTGATCCGACAGGATGACGTCCCAGGGCCCGCCCGCCAGGGCGGCTCGCATGGCGCCGGGTGTCTGGACTCGCTGCGCCGTGACGTCGTAGCCCGCGCGGTGCAGCTCGCGCAGCATCAGCTCGGCGTCATCCGGTGAATCCTCGACGACCAAGACGCGCAGTGGCTTGCCCACCTCAGCCTCCCCTACCCGGCGCCGGGAACTCTACCTGAAAGAGCACCCCTCGGCCGCCGGACCCGGGGACCGCCCGAATTCGCGCACCGGCCGCCTGCACGGCCGCCCGCGCCAGCAACAGATCGAGCTCGAATTCCATCCGGCCGCCCGCCGTCGCCGTCGGCCGCACCGCAGGCTTGAAGACTGTCTCGAGGTCCTCGGGGAGCGGCATCGTGCGGTGACCGATCTCCACCACCACCGCTCCGCCGGGCCGCTCGCCGACCCGAGCGAAGACGTCCCCGCCTGCGCCCGTGCCGGCGGCCACCCGCCGCGCGCACCAGCGCATCAAGGCATCGAGCACGAATGTCACCTGACCGATCGGCCGGCCATCCAGCCGGATTTCGGGTGGGCTTTCTACGGCGATCGGAGCTGCCGCAGGCGTCTCCACCTGGGCGAGGTCCGCCGCACGCCGCACGGCGGCGGCGACGTTCACGCACTCTCGGTCCTCCGCCCCGGCGCGCACGGCCGCCGCATCGAGCACGCGCCGGATCAGGGCCGCAACCCGGTCAATCGCTGCGACCGACTCCGCCGCGATCTGCGAGACGGTCTCCTCCTTGCCTCCGCCGGGGAGCTCCTCGCGCACGAGATCTGCGATTGCTTGCAGATTGAGCCGCACACCGGTCACGGCGTTGTTGATCTCATGGGCCATCCCGGTCGCGAGCTCTGCCGTCATCCGAACCGTCGCCGCGGTCGCCTGGGATGCGTGTGACTCGCTCTGCTCCACCGCGTAGCCCAAGAATGTGGCGAGGCTATGCAGGCTTGCGTTCTCGTCCTCGCCGAACGAGCGGCCGTTGTGGAGATTGGCGGCGTAGATCTCACCCCGATGTTCCCTCCCGACCTTGACCGGTACGGCAAGCAGAGTGGTGAAGGGGGGGTGCGAGGCCGCTGCATCGCTCCGAATGGCGTGCCCATCCAGCAGCGTCGCCAAGAGTCCGTCAGGGACAACCTCCCCTCGCGTGAATTCTTTCGGGATGCCCCCGGTCGCGGAGTACCGAATGCGCCGTCCCCCCGGCTCGCGGATCGTCACCGCTCCGAAGTCGGCGCCGCCCGCGCTCACCGTGACTTCCGCCACCACTTGGACCAGGGACGCGAGGTCGAGCACCCCCTGACCCGCGCGCAACGCCGCATACAAGGTGTCCGTGGCGCGCACGGTGCGGCGCAGCTCGTCGCGGGAGTGTTCGAGTCTCTCGAGCACGCGATTGAACGCGCCGACCAGTCGGGCCAACTCAGGAGCCGCACCCGGTACGTCTACCGGTTCTGCCGAGGCCTCCGCACTCGCGCGGCGCTCGAGCGCGTAGAGCAGGCGGTCGGACGGGCGTACGACCCCGAACCAGACTACGGCCATCAGCAGGGCAAACGTCCCGATCAGGACAACCCGGAGCACCCGCATGAGGTGGAGCATGGCTGTGGAGCTAAGCCGGGCGGCGTCCCCTAGGCTACTACTCAGCTCGCCCGCTCCACGCACCACGCTGACGTAGTGACTTTCCAAAACCAGAGTATCACGTGACGCGCCTCGGGCGAGGAGCTCCGCCGCAAGTCGGAACTGCTCCCAGGCGGCAAGCAGGGGATCCAGCTGCTGGACCCGGAGCGGCGCGGGGAGGCCGAACGCCCCGAGGCTGTCGCCGCCTGCCTGGAGGGCGCCGGCCGAGCGGCCGGCGCGGCCCAGCTCCACGTGGACCGATTCGGCTTGCACCGCGCTTCCCCGAGCGGCGGCCAGGGCGTGGCGACGAATGGCCACCGCGCTCTGATGCAGATCGCCAGTGACGGCGGCTGCGTGCAGCAGCGAGAACAGCCTGCGATCCTGCCGCGCATCGAGCGCATCGAGCAGCGCGATCACGGCGGCGGCAATGCCGATCAGCCCGAAGGCTCGGAAACGCAGTGTCATCCGGTCGTCCCTCCGGACACCTGATCAACCAGACGGAGTAGATCGCTCATTTCGAACGGCTTCTGAAGCCAGGGAGTGGAAAGCGAGCGGAGAAACTCGCGCGCACGAGGTATGACTGCCCCGCCAGTGATAAAGATCATGCGTCGCTCCAGGCCCGGCACATGTTGCATCAGCCAGGCACGCACATCGATCCCGTCCACGTCCGGCATCGTGAGGTCGCAGATGACGACGTCAAACCGACCCTCGGCGCGCGCCAGCGTCTCGAGCGCCTGGCGCCCGCCCAGTGCCGTGGTCACCTGATACCGGCGTCGCAGCGCTCGCGCATAGGCGCGCAGAATGTCCGGATCGTCGTCCACCAGGAGCAGCGTCCGGGATGGGGAGACAGCCGCGTGTGCGGCAGCCGGCTCGCGTTCCGGGTCGGGAGCGGGGGGGTCTTGTCGGAAGGGGTTCACCCCTGCGGCCTCGCGTCCAGCACCTCGCGCACCTTGCGGGCCAGGGCATCGGGCGTGAAGGGCTTGTGCAGGAAAGCGGTTTCGGGCTCGAGCACCCCGCGGTGGACGATGGCGTCCTCCGTATAGCCGGACATGTACAGCACTTTCATGCCGGGACGGAGCGCGAGGAGCTCGTCGGCCACTTTCCGGCCACTCGCGCCCGGCAGGACCACATCGGTCATGAGCAGGTGCACGGGGCCTCCGTGCTGGGTAGCGAGCGCCACCGCCTGCTCGCCGTTCATGGCATCGAGCACCGTGTAACCGTACGCCTCCAGCACCCGCCGGGCGAGCCGGCGGACCTGTTCCTCGTCCTCCACCAGCAGCACCGTTTCCGGGCCGCCGGCCGGCTTCCCGGTGGGGCGCTGCGCAACCTGTTGCACCGGATCTGAGACCCGCGGCAGGTAGACCTTGAACGTGGTCCCGTGACCAAGCTCGCTGTAGACCCAGATGTAACCCTCGCTCTGCTTCACGATCCCGTACACCGTGGAGAGGCCCAGGCCCGTGCCTTTGCCCATTTCCTTCGTGGTGAAGAAGGGTTCGAAGATGCGGGATTGGATCTCCGCGGGGATGCCGGTCCCGGTGTCGCTCACCGCGAGCAGGACGTATCGGCCCGGCTTCACCGGCGTGTGGTCTACCGCATAGGCCTCGTCCAGCTCGGCGTTCTTGCTCTCGATGGTGAGCTTGCCGCCCTCGGGCATGGCATCGCGGGCGTTGACGGCGAGGTTGACGATCACCTGCTCGAGCTGCCCCGGATCGGCGCGCACGGCGACCAGGGCCGGGTCCAGCTTGGTCACCAGATCAACGTCCTCGCCGAGCAGGCGGCGCAGCAGCTTATCCAGGTCCGCTACCAGGGCGTTGACATCGAGCACCTGGGGGACGAGGATCTGCTTCCGGCTGAAGGCCAGGAGCTGGCGGGTCAGGCTGCTGGCCCGGGTAGCAGCCTTGCGGATCTCATCAACATCCTGTCTCAGGGGAGAGTCCTGGGGGAGTTCATCCAGCAGCAGATCCCCGTAACCCGTGATAGCGGTCAGCACGTTGTTGAAGTCGTGCGCCACGCCGCCCGCCAACCGCCCCACCGCCTCCATTTTTTGCGCGTGACGAAACTGCTCTTCCAGACGCTTCTGCTCGGTGACGTCTCGCAAGGCGACCAGCGCCGTTCGACTGCCTCGGTACGGGCGTGTCTTGACGACGGCCTCGAGCTGGATGGTCCGGCCGTCCTTCCTGAGTCCCACAATTTCGAACCGCCCTTCCGCTTCGGTGCGGATCTGCTGGGCGATGAACTCACGGGATCCCTCGGCTATGAAATCCATGGCGTTTCTGCCAAGCACCTCCGCGACGGTGTACCCGTGCATGGCCGCGAAGCCGTCGTTCGCCTCTCGGATCACGCCGTTCTCGGCAACGAGAATGCCGTCAAAGGTGGCCTCAGTGAGCGTGCGGTAGCGCGCTTCGTTCTCCGAGAGCGCTTGCTCCGCCCGCTTGCGTTCCGTGATGTCGTACCCCATGCCGACGAGACACGGCCGCTCCTCGACCGTGACCTTCCGGCCCACGAAGTGGTACGGCGTCCGGGTGCCGTCCTTCGCGACCAGCTCCGCCTCGGCGCTCGACCATCCCTTGACGAATACCTCCCCGATCCGCTGCTCGATCAACGCCCGATCGTCCTCGCGGAAAAAGTCGAGCGGGTGCAGCCGCGCGAACTCGTCGGCGGAGTATCCAGAGACGCGCTCGAATTCCTGGTTCCACCGCAGGAACCGGCCGTCCGCGTCGAATAGGTAGAAGACGCCCGGTAGGCTCTCGATCATCTCCTCGGAGAAGCTCTTCTCCCTGCGCAGGTTGCCCTCGGCGCGCTTGCGCTCGGTGATGTCGCGAACCACAGCTACAGCGTACTCTCGATCAAGCCGAACATGTGATATGTTGACTTCCACAGGGAATACCGAGCCGTCCTTCCGTCGGTGGAGACCTTCCCACAACAGGACGCCTGATTTCCGGAGCCCCTCCACGGCCCGTGTGAATGAAGCTTGGTCGAGCATGGGATCGACATCGACAACGCTCAGAGCCAGCAATTCATCACGACTGTAGCCGAGGACCAGGCAACCCTTCTCATTGACATCGAGAAACCGGCCAGTGTCCGGATCGACGACTTCAATGGTGTCATTCGACCGATCGATCAGCGCTCGAAAGAGTCGGAGTCCTTCCTCCGCCTGTTCCCTGGCCCGACGCTGGTGCGCCCGATCCAGCGCCAGCCGCACGGCCGCCGGCAGGCGGATGTAGTGCTTTGGCGACTTGAGGACGTAGTCGTCCAGCCCCGCCTGCATCGCTCGCACCGCGAGCTCCTCGTTTCCCGTGCCCGTGAACATGATGACGGGACAATGCGGCGTGCGCGTCTTGACGGCCCGGAGGACCGCCAGCCCGTCGGTCCACTGCAAGTGGTAGTCGGTGATGACCAGATCAAACCCGCCCTCCGCCAGTGCGCGCGTGAGCGCGGCGTCGTCCGTGATCTCCCGCGCGTCGAGGCCCGGTAGCTCCCGGGCGAGCTGACGGATGACCAGCGCCCGGTCGTCCGGGTTGTCATCGATCAGGAGGAGGCGCAGCGCGGTCGGCACGTTCATCGTGAGCGCAAGCCTTCGTGGGGGAACTCGATCCAGAACCGGCTGCCGCGGCCGGGCTCGGATTCGACGCCGGAGCGGCCGCCCATCCGCTCCATCCCTTTACGCACGATCGCCAGGCCGATCCCGGTACCGGGGTAGCTCTCGATCCCGTGCAAGCGCTCGAATACACGGAAGACGCGCTCGTGGTGCTCCGGAGCGACGCCGATGCCGTTGTCCTCCACCCAGAGCCGGACCCGATCGTCGTGCTCCTCCGCCCGTACGCGCACGCGGGGCTCGGTCCCCGTGGCCACGAATTTCGCGGCGTTCGACACGAGGTTCGCCACGACCTGCCGCAGCGTCGCGGCGTGCGCCCGAACCCTGGGCAAGGGAGTGTCCACGTTTACTCGCGCCCGGCGCTCCTTCAGCTCCGCGTCCTGCAGCGCCAAGGCGTCTCGCACCACCGCGTCGAGCTCGACCGGCGCGAGATCCAGTGCGAGGCGGCCTAAGCGGCTGTAGGCGAGGAGATCCTGGATCAGCAGGTCCATGCGCTCCGCCGCGCTCACGATGCGCCCGGCGTAGTGCTGGCCGGTCGGGTCCAGGCGGCCGCCATAGTCCTCGAGCAGTGCCTGCGCAAAGCCCTGCATCGCCCTCAGCGGGGCGCGCAGGTCGTGGGAGACGGAGTAGCTGAACGTCTCGAGCTCGTGATTCGCGTCTGCGAGCTGCTTGGAGCTCGGGAGCGCGACGGCCTTCGGGAGCAGCGCCACGAACGCGACCGCGGTACCGAGCGACGCCACGGCTGTCACGGCCTTGGTGCCGCCGGAGACCCAATAGCTCGGATGCCAGAGCGTCCAGATCTCCATCAGGTGCGTCGTGCCGCAGCCGGCGATGAAGATCGCAAACATCCAGAAAATCCAGTTGAACGGCATGTCCCGACGCCTGCGCACGAAGTACACGAGGCCGACGGGGAGGCAGTAGTAGGCGAGCGTGATGATGGAGTCCGAGATCAGATGCAGCCACAGCAACCCCGGCCGCCACAGGTAGCAGTACCCGTGCGGCAGGAGCGACTCGACCTGGAACAGCGGCAGCAGCCCGTTCATAGAGCCCAGCAGATCCAGATCGAACTGCATCCGGCCGCCCGCCGCGGCCGTCGACCGCACGGCGGGCTGGAAGATCGTCTCGAGGTCATCGGGGAGCGGCATTGTGCGATGACCGATACGCCTTGACATGCGCGCAGCGCCACGCCCCGGTGGACATGGCGAAGGCACCGTCCGCGGCCCAGAGGAATCGGCGGCGGCCGTGCGTCGCGGTTACGCGGCCCGCGAGGTCGAGTGCGGCCCCCGCCGCGAGCACGGCGATGAGCGCCGAGAGGGCGACGAGCCCAAGGTCGTAGCTGCCGGTCAGGGACATGTCCGTGAGCATCCGCTAGCGCGCTCGTAGTCTGGAGCGAACCACTCCCCTCTCCCCACGCTGTTCACGATCTTGAGTCCAGCACCTGGCGCACCTTGCGCGCCAGCGTGTCGGGGGTGAACGGCTTCTGTAAGAACGACACCCCGGACTCGAGCACGCCGTGGCGCACGATCGCGTCATCCGTATACCCCGACAGATAGAGCACTTTGAGCCCGGGCCACCGCGCTTCGAGCTGCCGCGCCAACTCGCGGCCGTTCAGCTCCGGCATGACCACATCGGTAATCAGGAGATCGGGGAGCGCGCGGGCCGCGTCGGCCAGCGCCAGCGCGGCGCTCGGCCGATCGGCCTCGAGAATCGAATAGCCGCACCGCTCCAGCACCTTGCGGACGACTGTCCGGACGTCCGCTTGGTCCTCGACGACCAGGATCGTCTCGCTGCCGCCCTGGACCTCGGCGCCCGCACCGACCGGGTGCAACGCTTCGGCAGGTTCGGTGACGCGGGGCAGGTAGATCTTGAAGGTCGTCCCCCGGCCGGGCTCCGAGTAGACCCAGACATGGCCGCCGCTCTGCTTGACGATACCGTAGACGGTGGCGAGGCCCAAGCCGGTGCCCTTGCCGAGCTCCTTGGTCGTGAAAAACGGTTCGAAGATGCGGTTCTTGGTGGCCTCATCCATCCCCACCCCAGTGTCGCTGACCGCGAGCAGCACGTACGGCCCCGGGACGACGGGCGAGTGGGTCTTGGCGTAGGCGTCGTCCAACTCGACGGCGGCAGTCTCGATCGTGACCTGGCCGCCGTCCGGCATCGCATCGCGCGCGTTCACGACCAGGTTCATGAGGACCTGCTCGAGCTGTCCGGGATCGGCCCGCACCGCGCCGAGATCGGGGGTGAGGGCCATGGCCAGGTCGAGGTCTTCACCAATGACGCGCTGGAGCATCTTCTCGATCCCGGCAACGACGTCATTGAGATTCAAGACCTTCAGCTCCAACACCTGTCGGCGGCTGAAGGCGAGGAGCTGCCGGGTGAGGTCGGCAGCCTGGCGGGCGGCGTGGAGGATCCCCTCGAGGTCGGCGCGGCGCGGGTCGTTGGTGGAGAGGTCTTCGATCTGCAACTCCGAGTACGCCATGATGACGGTGAGCAGGTTGTTGAAATCGTGTGCCACTCCCCCGGCAAGGCGCCCAAGCCCTTCCATTCTCTGAGCCTGGTTGAGCCTCTCGTTCAGCTGCGCGATATGGTCCTCATCCTCCACGCGTTGGGTGACGTCGCGCACCACCGCCGTGTAAAGCAGATCGCTGTTCTCCGAGCGCTTGGAGATGCCCACTTCGACGTTGAGCAGCGTTCCGTCCTTCCGCCGGCCGACCAAGCGCTCACGCCGCCCCATCGCCCGCGACTGGTCGGGACCCTGCCCGAATGCCTCCACGTGACGGTGATGGGTCTCGGCCATCTCCTGCGGTAACAGCACGGTGATCGGTTTGCCGAGCACCTCTTCGGGATCGTAGCCGAATATCTTCTCTGCCCCGCCGTTGAACAGGACAATGCGCTGGTCCTGGTCGATCGAGATAATGCCGTCGGCCGCCATGTACAGGACTTCGCGGTAGCGCCCATAAGTCTTGCGCTCGTCCTCATACAGCCGCGACGCTTCGATGCCCGCCGCGGCGGCATTGGCGAAGATGCTCAGCACCTTGATCTGTCCGAACGGGATGGTTCTCGCCTTCTGCGTGTAGTTGACGTTCAGCACGCCGACCAGCTTGTTGCGCGTCATCATGGGCATGCATAACGCGGTTTGGATCCCGGGGCGCGGGTACAGCGGCGCCAGGCCCGCCTCCCTGACTTCACCCTGCAATACCAGTGGCTCGCGGTGGGCGGCCACATGACCTGCGATGCCCTTGCCGATCGGCACGCGGCTACCGAGCAGCGTCTCCCGCCGCTCGCCCCGAACCGCCGCGACGCGGAGAAATTCAGCGCCCTCAGCGAGCAGCATGACCGAGGCCTCGTCGGCTTCGAATTGCGCGAGCGCGGCGTCGGCGACCTTGTCGAGCAGGACGTTCACATCGAGCGTGTAGGCGATGGCCTGGTTGAGCTCGTGAATCGCCACCGTATTGCGCAGATCCAGGTTCTCCAGCCGCAGCTGCCGCACCGCCACCGCGCGCGAGAGCACCGGCAACAGCGCGCTCACCTTGAGCGGCTTCAGGACGTAGTCCAGCGCGCCCGCTTGCATCGCCTGCACCGCGGTTTCGATCGTTCCCTTGCCGGTCATGAGAACGCCGACGACGTGCGCATCGATCTTCAGGGCCGCGCCGAGCAGCGCGACGCCGTCCATGCCCGGCATCATCAGATCCGTGAGCAGCACGTCGAACGGCCGCTCCCGCAACGCCCCGAGGGCCTCTTCACCCGCCGTGAAGCCCTCGGTGCCGTAGCCGTGATCGCGCAGCGTGTCGCACAGTGCGCGCATGTTCGCCGCTTCGTCGTCGACGATGCAGATCCGCGCGAGGGGAACGGAGGTCATGCCATCGCCTCAGTGGGCTCCCGGCTGACAGAGCTGGGCGAGCGCGTCGCGCACCTCGCGCAGCTTGGGCGGCTTCGCGAGCACGCGGTCGACGTGCGGCGGGATATCGCCCTCCGCCACCAACCGCTGGCCCCAGCCCGTGAGCAGGATCACCGGCGTAGCGGGCGAAGTCTCCTTCACGGCGGCGGCGACCCGGCGCCCGTCGATGTAAGGCATGCCGAGGTCGGTGATCACCGCAGCGAAGGCCTCGCCGCGATCGAGCGACAGGCGGAACGCGGCAATGCCCGCCTCGCCGCCGTTCGCCGTGACGATGACGTGGCCGTCGGTCTCCAGGGCGTCCCGCAGCGACTTCAGGAGGATCGGGTCGTCGTCGATCAGCAGCAGCCGCAGCCGCGACGGCGCTTTGAGCGGCGCCGCGGGCCGCCCCGGCTCCGCCAGGATCGGAGCGGGAATGGCAAACACGAGCCGCACGGTGGTGCCGGCACCGGACGCGCTTTCAATTTCCAGTTCGGCGCGGTGCCGCTGCACCATCCCGAACACCGGCGCGAGCCCCAGACCCGTGCCGCGCTCGCCCTTGGTGGTGAAGAACGGCTCGAGGCAGCGCCGGCGCGTCTCCGCGTCCATGCCGATACCGTTGTCCACGACCTCCAC
>JBGQFX010000011.1:0-70540 GCA_041497135.1 Gemmatimonadota bacterium
CTCCTGCAGGCGCTGGTACGCTGGCCGCATCGCCGGCGCGCGGATCGCCTGATAGTCGAGCGGCAGATTCTCGGCGCGTACCAGGCGGCCGAGGTAAGGCGGGGGGAGGGCGACCTGGAGCTGCTCCCATTCGCCGGCCGAGAGGCCGTCCGAGAACGCGTGTGTGTGCGAGATGTCCACGGCGATCGACTGCGGGTCGCGCTCTTCCACCATGTGGCGCAGCAGGTCCCATTGTCCCTGACCGACGAGCTCCGGCCGGCGGCCGGTCGTGGGGTCGATCGTGTCCCGGGCGAACACCGCCTGATACAGGCCGCCCTGCGAGCTGCCGCCCAGCGCCAGCCGCTCGACGCCGCGTTCGGGCCCCCGATCCGTGAACACGTAAATGGTGCGCCGCCGCGCGGCGAACGTCGTGGCGGACACGAGCGACCAAAACACCGGATCCTCGTTGTACTCCCGCATCGGCACGATCCACATCTGGATGTGATACTGCCGCATCAGACGCGGCAGCACGGAGTCGAGCCGGTAGTGGAGCCATTCCTGCTGCACGGCGGCCTGCTCGCGCAACGTGCCGAGCGGTCGGCGCGGCGACGCGGACAGCGTGGGCGTTTGCAGCAGGGCGGCGACGAGGGCGAAGAGCGGGGTGGTCATGCGGGCTGCACGCTCCCAACGGTTGAAAGAGTGGATCGATGGCGCCGGCGGGAGCGGCGCGACCACACGAGCAGGCCGAGGGCGAGCAGCGCGCCGACGGTGTCGGTGAAGGGTGTGAGCGATCGCAGCGCCGGTGGGAGTGCGCTCGTGGCCGTCGAGGCGTAGATGCCTGCCGCCCAGAGGCAGCCGAGCCACACCGCTCGGGCGCGGCCGGCCACCACCGGCGGATAGGCGATCACCGCCACCCAGGCCAGGTAGCCGAGCGTGAAAGTATGGAGCCATGCGATCGGGGCGACGAGGACGGCGAGCAGCGTGACGGCGCCGACCTCGAGCGGCGCATCGTCCCCGGCGGGACGGCGCGCGAGCGCCGCCACCACGAGTCCCGACGCCAGCACGTGCAGCAGGACGATCGACGCCGGCGCGGCTCCGAGCCAGTAGCCCAGTCGTCCCAGCTTCTGCATGTGGAAACCCGCGATCGTCCCGCCCAGGAAGTTCTGCCCGTGCAGCGTGAGCGTGAGCCAGCGACCGAGCGACACCAGGGCCCCGCGCGGCCCGAGCGGCAGCAGGGCGAGCACGGTCGCGCCCGCCGCGACGGCGAGGCCCGTGCCGAGCGCTTTCCACTCGCGGCGCCACGCGAAGTAGGGCAGCAGCAGTCCAGGGAACACCTTGATGGCGGTAGCGATCCCCACCCAGGCCCCGGCGCGAGCCGCTCGTCCCGCCGACAGGTCGGCGGCGGCGGCCACCGTGAGGGCGAGGAGAATCGTCTCGACGTTCAGGTGATGGAAGTTGTTGTGGACGGGAAACAGCACGACCGCCAGAGCGACGAGCGCCGGCCGCCACCCCCAGCGTCGGCCCGTCTCGTGCACGCTCCAGGCGAGTGCGACGATGCCCAGCACTCCCCAGCACGCCTTCGCGAGCGGGAGACTCACGTCGGCGAGGGCGGCGAACGGCAGCACGAGCAGCAGCGCGAGCGGCGGCCACCATGTCCCCTGGGTCTGCGGCGTGTCGTACAGCGGCTGTCCGTCGAGCAGGTGATGCGCTTGCGCGATCTCGGTCGTGACGTCGTCGCCCTTGGCCACGCCGAGCGGCACGGCGATGCCGGCGTACACGACGGTCGCGGCGAGCAACGCGGCTCGCGCGCGACCGCTCAGCGCCGCCATATCCCGATGGCGAGGGCGAGCCAGCCGGCGATGAGCAGGGCTCCTCCGAGCGGCGTGATCGCGCCCCACCCGGTTCGGCCGGTGAGCGCCAACACGTAGAGGCTTCCCGAGAACAGCACCGAGCCGACTACGAAGAGCCATCCAGAGAGTCGTACCGGCTTCGTGGGCCACTGCGTGGTTGCCCAGGCGACGACGAGCAGGGCGAGTGCGTGGTACATCTGGTAGCGGGTCCCGGTCTCGAAGGCCGCGAACAGATCGGCGGGCAGGCGCGGGCGCAGGGCGTGGGCGCCGAACGCCCCGGCCAGGACGGCCATGGCGCCGGACAGGCTGCCGAGCAGAGCGAAGCGGCGTTCGGTCAATCGACCCGGCGTCCGGGGACCTCGACGAAGCGATAGCGCTCGATCCGCCCAGAGCTGCCGATGAAGCCGTTGGCGAACCAGCTCGTGAGGCTCACGACGATCGCGCCCAGCGTGGCGGCGACGAGACCGCTCACGCTCATGCCGGGAATCAGCCACGCCACCAGCGCCAGCGAGATGCCGTTCAGCACCACCAGGAACAGGCCCAGCGTGAGAATGGTGATCGGCAGCGTGAGGATCAACAGGATCGGCCGCACGAACGCGTTGACGATCCCGAGCAGCGCCGCCGCGACGATCAGGTTGCCCCAGCCCAGGATCGCGACCCCGGGAATGATCGTCTTGGCCACCCACAGCCCGAGCGCCGTGATCACGAGCCGCGTGAGGAAGCCTCTCATCGGGTGTTCCAGGCGGCGAGGTTCCGCTCCAGCTGGCGGGTGTGATCCTCCAGGTGCGCCGCGTACAAGCGGAGCCACTGTTCGGCGTCGTAGTGGCCCGATTCGGAGTGCGTGCCCTCGCGCGCCCAGGCGGCGTCGCTGGTGCGACGCAGCAGCGGCACGGTGTTGGCGCGCACTGCTTCGACCGTCGCGAGCGCGGGCGCCAGCGGCAGCTCGTGATAGTCGAGCTGCTGCGCCCAGCGAGCCTGATCGTAGCCCTGAATCACGGGCTTTTCCTCGGCGAGGAGATAGCGGATGCGGCCGTGGGCGTTGGTCTCGGCATCGGCGCAGTGCACGATCACCTCGTGCGCCGACCATTTCCCCGGTGCCGGGCGCCATTGCAGCGCTTCGGGCGGGATTTTCGCCAGAGCGGCCTTGAGCAGGGCGGGGCCCCGCTCGTAGCGATCGATCAACGCGGTGCGATCTGCGGCGGAGAGCGGCATGGGAGACTCCTTTCCCGACGAAGATAATCGCGGGGTGGAGTGGGTGCGTCAGCGCGTCGCGGCGCGGCCGGCCCAGAACTGGGCCGTGACCCCGGGGCGGACCTGGACACCCATCCGCTCGTCGAACAGGATCGCGCCGTGCAGCGAGTCGCCGCGCCACCACGACGCGTTGATCCCCGCGAACGGTCCCAGCTCGGCGGGCCAGCCGAATACGGTGACGTGCTCCGGCACGCCGAACCAGCTCACCGCGAGCGTGTCCGCCCGCGGCTCGGCGAACACCAGCTGGCCCCGGTACAGACACTGCTTCGCGATCGACACCGTGTCGGTGTCGAGCACCATGGCGCCGAGCCGGAACCGGTCGCCCATCTCGGGGAAGGTGAGGGAATCGCCGCGGGCCACGATCCAGTGGCCGGCGTACTGGCGGGAAAAGCGGGCCAACTGGCGGCGCGCGTCCCCGGAGTGGCAGGGGGAGGAGGGGGCGCAGGCGAGGGTCAAAACGGTGAGGCACGACGCTCCGATCCCACGCTTCATGGCACGACCTCGAACCGCTTGCCACCGGTCAGGCGATACGCCCCGAACCCCCGTTGATCGGTCGTGAACACGCGCGCAGTCCCGAGCGCCTCGGCGAGCGCGACGAGGCTGGCGTCCGCGTAGTCCATCGGCACATCGGCGTAGTCGCGCATGAGACGTGCGGCGCGGTGGTGCAGCGACGTCTCGAGCGGCAAGATGGGGACCTCAACGTCCAGGAGCAATTCGAGGGGGAGCGATGCCAATCCACCGCTCTTGAGGATGAGGTAGCACGCCTCGGCGACGACGGCGTCTGTAGTGACGAGTCGTTCCACCAACCCGGGCCAGGCAGTGACGGAACGGGCGTGCCATTGATCGTGGGCATTGAGATACCCGACCAGCGGGCCGGTATCGAGGACGACGTCCCGGCGCTGTGCCAGGAGCCTACTCGCGCCAGTTGTGCTCGAGGATCTGACGCGCGATCGGATCGGTTTTGATCGCTTCCATATCGAGAGGTGCGATGCCTCGGTAGGCCTCCAGCCGCTTGAGGATCGTCGCCCTGCCGGGTCGCTTGATCCCGGCATGGAGGTACTCGCGCAGCGCTTCGCGGACGAGCTGGGATTTCGGCAGTCCGCGCTGGCGCGCCGACCGGTTCAAGGCGCGGGCGAGCTCCTTGGGAATCCGAAGCGTCAGTTGGTCATCCATGCAATGCATTGTAATGCAGATGCACTGCACCACGCAAGCCTTCCCCATATGAGGCGCAGCATCCTGGACCGCCGGCTCGACGAGCAGATGCTGGGAGGCGATGGGGGTTTGCGCGGCTCCGGGGTGGCGACTAAGGGTGGGGCCGGCAGGCTGGCCGCCTCCCGAACGGGCACGTAGCTTCGCCCTCAGGCAGAGTCCTATCCATGGCCGACGCTCCTCCTCCCGAGCTGGTCGGCCTCCTCAACGCCACCAACCCGGCCGCGCGCGAGGCGGCCTGGGCGGCCTTCGTCAGCGCGCACAGCCGGCTCTTGCTGCACGTCGCCCGCAGCATCGGCCGCGACTACGACGCCGCGATGGACGCGTATGCCTACCTGCTGGAGCAGCTCCGCCTCGACGACTGCCATCGTTTGCGGGCCTATGCCGCCGACGGGCGCAGCAAGTTCACGACCTGGCTGGTGGTGGTGGCGCGGCGGCTCTGCCTCGACCAACTGCGACGGCGCTACGGGCGCGCGCGCGAGGAGAGCGCGGAGGGACGCGAGCGGCGGGTGGAGCGGCGGCGGCTGGAGGACTTGCTGTCCGAGCGCGTCGACCCGGACGCGGTGCCCGACGGGAACGTGGAAGGAGCTGATGTTCGGATGATCGCCGCCGAGCAGTCCCGGGCACTGGACAGCGCAGTCGCGGCACTCGAGCCACGCGACCGGCTGATCCTGAAACTGCGGTTCGAGGACGATCTGTCCGCGCGCGAAATCGCCACGCTGCTCGCGTTTCCGACTCCGTTTCACGTGTATCGGCGGATCAACGCGCTGCTCGAGTGTCTGCGGGCAGCGCTTGCGTCGCGTGGGCCTCAAGAACCGGCGTCGCGGCCGTTTAATACGACGGGTGAGCAATGACCGACCACGACTTGAAGCAGGGACACCTCGAGAACGGCCTGGTGGCCGCCTACGTAGATGGGCGGCTTGCAGCCGTGGAGCTCGCTCGGGTCGAGGCGCACCTGGCCGAGTGTGCCGAGTGCCGCCAGGAAGTCGTCGCCGTGCGCCGCCTGCTGCGCAGTAGGACGCGCCGTTGGACGTGGCCTGCCATCGCTGGTCTGGGAATCGCGGCGACACTGCTACTCGTACTGTCCCGCTCCGGCGACCAGGGCGGACCGGGACGGCCGCCGCTTCGGGGGGACGGGTCGGACGGCCGTGACGCGCCAGTCGCCATCGCCCCCGTTCCGAACACCACCATCGCGCCGGAGTCGATCGGGTTCGCCTGGCGCGGGGCAGGCGCCGCGGTCTCCTACCGCCTCACCCTGACCGACGAGCGGGGTGACGTCGTGTGGTCCACCCAGACGCCCGACACCACGGTCATCCTGCCAGGCTCGGTGCGGCTCATGCACGGGCGTGCCTACTACTGGTATGTGGACGCGCTCCTGCCCGACGCTCGCTCGACGACGACTGGGGTGAAGGAGTTCCGAGTGGGGCCATGACGTCACGGGGAGCCGTGTTGCTCCTGATTGCGTGCGCCGCGCCGCGCGACTCGCACGGTCCGCCTGTGCTGGCGATGGCGGAAACGCTCTACTACCACGGGCAGATCGACAGCGCCCGGGCGCTGTGGCGCTCGGAGTTGGAGCGGGCGGGCGCGGCCGGCGACTCGGCGGCCATCGCCCGCGTCGTTACCTGGCTGGGCATCGCCGCCTGGAAGCAGGGCGATCTCGCCGAGGCGCGGCAATTGGGTGAGGAGGCGCTTGCGCTAAAGCTGCGGCGTGGCTTCGCGGCCGACCTCGCCAAGTCCTACAACGCGCTCGGGCTCGTTGCCTGGCACCAGGCCAGACTCGCGGACGGGGACTCCCTGTTCGGCCATGCGATCGTGCGCGCCGGAACCGCGCGCGACGCCAAGGCGATGGCCGCTGCGACGAACAACCTCGGCTTGATCCGCGTGGAGCAGGGGCGGTTCGTGGCGGCGCGCGACGATCTCGAAGTTGCGAGCCGGCTCGCGCGTGAGGCGGGAGAAACCCGCCTCGAAGGCAACGTCCTGACCAATCTTGCCATGCTGGACAACCGCACCGGCGATCCCGCGGCGGCCATTCCGGCGCTCGAGCAAGCGCGCGCCGCCTACCGGCGCATCGGTCTCGGCGCCCAGGAGCAGAACGCGCTCGGGCAGCTGGGCGAGGCGTACGACGCGCTGGGCGAGCCACGACTAGCGATCGCGGCCTTGGACAGCGCGCTCAGCCAGGCGAGAGCGCAGGGCCTGCGGCAGGAGGAAGCCAGTGACCTCGAGTCGCTGGCACGCGAGTATCGCAAAGCGGGCGACCTGCGCCGTGCGCTCGACTTCTACGCGCAGGCTAAGGCCATCGATGCCGAGCTGGAGCTCGAAACCGAGCTAGGCGCCGACCTGCGCGCGGAAGCCGAGATCTACGCGGCGCTGGGCGATCTGGATCTCGGCTCCCGTCATGCCGCAGAAGCTCTGACGCGCCACCGAAAGATCGACGCGCCCTACGAGGTCTTCCTCGATCATCTGCTGCTCGCCGATCTCGATGCCCGCGCACACCGCGACGCCGAAGCAGACTCAGAGCTCGCAGCCGCGCATGCCCTGGCGGCGCGGCTCGACATCCGGACCGCCCGGGTCGACGTCGCGCTTGCGGAGGCGCGCATCGCCGATGCTCGCGGCGATGCCCGCCGGGTGCTGCGCGGGCTCGCGGTAGCGGCACCTGACCTTGAACGCGGGGGCTACGACTCCGAGTGGCAGGCGGCGGCGCTGCGCACTCGCGCCTACACGCGCTTGGGCCGTCTCGAGGAGGCCGCAGCGACAGGACGTGCGGCGGTGGCCGCGATCGAGCGCGTGCGCGGCCGGTTCGGCTCGGGCGCGCTGCGCACCGCGTATCTCGCCGACCGCGCGTCGGCGTACGCCGATCTCGTCGGCGTGCTGCTGAGGCTGCGCCGCGTGGAAGAGGCCTTCGCGACTAGTGACGCGGCGCGGGGTCGCGCGCTGCTCGATCACCTGGCGGCCTCGAGCGACGGATCAGATACACTGGCCGCCGCGGTGCAACCGCTGCGTGATGGAGCGGAGCTGTTGCGGCGCATCGCCGGCCTCGTCCAGCAGATCGACGAATCCGAACGAGATCTGGCAGCCGAGCCCAGCGCGCCGGAGAGCGCGAGTGTGCGACTCCTGTACGGTGAGCTTGCCCGGGCGCGCAGTGCCTACGAAGCGGTCCTCGTCCAGCAGGCCGAGCGAGCCGGCGAGCTGGGACCGCTGCTGGGCGAGACGGCGCTGGACCCGGCGGCGGTGCGCGGCAGCCTCCGGCCGGACGAGGCGCTGCTCGAATACCTGGTGGCGCCGGATCGGGTGCGCCTGTTCGTCGTGACCGGGGCGCGGGTGGAGTCGTTGGACGCGCCGGTGAGCGCAGAGAATCTGGTGAGCCGGGTTCGACTGGCGCGCGACCTCATGGGACGTCCAGCCGCGGCCGCGGGCCCCGGTCCGCCGGTGTTGGCCGCGTTGTTCGAGTCCTTGGTCCGTCCGGCGCTGCGCTCCGGCATGCTGCGGGGAGTGCGCCGGCTCGTCGTGGTGCCCCACGACGTTCTCACCTACTTGCCGTTCGCCGCGCTGCACGACGATTCGACTAGCCGCTATCTGATCGAGGACTACACACTCGCCTACCTCCCGTCCGCCGCGGCGCTCCCGGCATTGCGCGAGCGTCCGAGGCCCGCTGCGGCAGCCTCGGAGGCCGTGGTCTTCGCTCCGCTGCCCGACGAGTTGCCGGCCACACGCGGCGAGGCGATGGCGGTGCGCGACGCGCTGGGGCGCGCGACGTTGCGCGTTGGGGCAAGCGCCACCGAGCGGCGGTTCCGCGCGGCGGTGGCGGTAAACGGCATCGTGCACGTGGCGAGTCACGGCCGGCTGGACGCGATGAACCCCATGTTCTCGAGGATCGCGTTCGCTCCCCGCTCACGTTCCTCTGACGACGATGGTCGGTTCGAGCTGCACGAGCTGCTCGGCCTCTCGGTGGCGAGTCCCCTTGTCTTTCTCTCGGGTTGCGAGACGGGGCTGGGGCCGGCTGGTTCGACGGACTTCGCGCGCGGCGAGGATTACGCGACCCTGGCGCAGGCATTCCTGTTTGCCGGGGCGCGCAACGTCGTCGCCACGCTGTGGCGGGTCGAGGATGGAGGGGCGGCGGTGTTTGCCCAAGCGTTCTACCAGCAGCTACGGTCGGCGGAGCCGGCGGAGGCGCTGGCCCGGGCGCAACGCGAGCTGTTGTCGCACCCGCGCTACAGCGGGCCGTTCTACTGGGGGGGCTACGTGTTCAGCGGGGGCGAAGTAGCGCAAAATCTGACGGCCTTGTCCGTTCGACCCTGATACGGCCGGCAGATGCACCGTTGGTGGTTGCGACGACACGCGGGGGGGACCATGAGAGCCATGCGTCGGACACTGCTCGTTTCGGCTGCGCTCCTGGTTGCGGCATGTGCCGATCGCGAGCCGACCATGCCGTCCATCCGGGCAGCCAAGGGTGGTGGCGGCACCGGTGACGTCGCGGTCGATTCCACCAACCCTACCAGTGGTCCCCAGGACTCGACGCTCAACGTCCGCATCCTCGGCGCAAACTTCGACAGGGGGTCGCGGGCCGACTGGGCGCTTGCGGGCGTGGTCACCGACAAGGTGCGCGTCAACTCGACGACGTACGTCAGCTCGAAGGAGATTGTCGCGAACATCTCCATCGCTCCCGACGCGGCGGTGGACCTGTACGACGTGATCGTCACGGCGTCTACCGGAAAGAAGGGCATCGGGAGCGAGCTGTTCGCGGTGCGGCCGAAGGGTCACAGTGAGGCACTCCCGGAGATCGCCTTCTCAGGCACTACGAATCTCCAAGTGATGAACTTCGATGGTTCCCACGAGACGATCGCCGCCAATGACACGGGTGTGTTCACGATCTCGTGGGCTTCGACGGGAGTGGGTACGACCACCGATCCGTGGCGTGTCATCTACGAGAACGGCAGTGGTTGCTCTCGCAACCTCATCAGGCTGGACGTCGCGGTTGTCAACGGAGCGTCGGTAGGTCTCAATCGGACCGTGGTGCCGACTACGCCGATCGCGTGCCATCCTGCCTGGTCTCCAGTTGCGGACACGGTCGTGTTTGCGGAAGGGGCGAGGATGGTCGGTCAGGTGTCCCATTTGTTCCTCATGAGTGCGCAGGGTGGGCCCCAGACGGAGATCTACGGCTCGCCACCGGATGGGTATGCAACGTACTTCCCGGTCTGGAGTCCGGACGGCTCCAGCATCGCGTTTGTCGAGGAGAACGTGAACAACGGCGTGAACGATCCAGCGATTCGCGTGTTGGATCGGGCGACGGGCTTGGCGACAACGGTGGTGCAGCCGGGAGTGTTCGGCTTCATCCGTGCCCTGGATTGGGCCCGGACGAAAGATGTGCTCGCCTTCTCCGCTACCGGAGTCGGGCGCGGTGAGCAGGTCTTCACTCTGGACCTCGCCACTTCCGGCGCGGCACCGAGCGCGGTTGTCAGCGGCAGTGGTCCCACGTGGTCACCGCATGACTCGAAGCTGGCCTACTGGACCGCGGGAAAAGTGGTCACGATCAACCTTGTCACAAAGAAGGTCACGACTCTGGCGGGTAACGGTCTGTGGCCGGACTGGAGGCGGTAAGCGATGCGCGTTCGTCCTATTGCTAAGTCTCTCGGCGTTTTCGGTCAGATGCTGGCGATGGCATTCGCGCTCACCTGCTCCGATCAACAGCCGACCCTCCCGGATATCAGGGCGGCCGCCGGCGGCGGCAGCGTCGGCGTGAGCGTGACGGCCACCGACCCCGACAGCGCGACGCAGGACACGACGCTCGACGTGGTGGTGAGCGGCTCGGGGTTCGACCAGGGCTCGCAAGCCCAGTGGGCCCGCTCGGGAGTGCTGTCGCCAAGAATCCGAACCAACTCCACCCGGTTCGTGACGTCCAAGAAGCTCATTGCCAACATTACGATCGCGCTCGATGCGGACCTGGGACTGTACGACGTGATCGTGACGGCGAGCACGGGGAAGAAGGGGATCGGATCGGAGCTGTTCACGGTGAAGGCGAAGGGTAAGCCGCAGGCTGCCGTCGCGTCCGTGGACGTGATTCCCCCGAAGGGGATGATCGTCCTGGGCGCGTCAGCCGCGATGTTCGCGATTGCCAGGGACAGCAATGGGAATCCGCTCTCGGGACATTCAGTGACCTGGAGCAGTACACAGCCCTCCGTCGCCTCCGTGAGTGCGATGGGAATCGTCACATCGAACGCACTCGGCGCCGCCTACGTCGTAGCCGTCATTGAAGGGCACAGAGACAGCGCCCTGATCACCTCGGGGTTCCGATTCGACTCTCTCGCGTCGGATCTGGCCCATAACTGCGCAATCGGGAGTGGGCGAGTCTACTGTTGGGGTTGGAACAGTGATGGCCAGCTCGGAGACAGCACCCAGTTGAACGCAGCGGCCGCTGTTCCCGTAGCAGATCCCCAGGCCTACAGCACGGTGACGGCTGGCGGGATTCACTCATGCGGCGTCACGCCTGCGGGCACGGCGTGGTGTTGGGGGGGGAACGGTTACGGCCAGCTGGGAAACGGCAGCGCCGTTTCGAACCTCGTTCCAGTAGCGGTCACCGGCGGTCTCACCTTCACCACCGTTTCGGCTGGTGAAGAACACACTTGTGGACTAACGACGGGCGCGGTGACCTACTGCTGGGGCCGCAGTAATTGGGGTTCGTTGGGCGATGGCACTACTACCGACCGCCAAATCCCGACCGCCGTGGCGGGCGGATTGACGTTTGCGTCCATCGCCGCCGGAGAGTTCCAGACCTGTGCCATCACGAGCTCGGGGGCAGCCTACTGTTGGGGCCACAATGACCACGGACAGCTGGGGGACAGCAGCACGATCGATCGTCATGCGCCCGTCCCTGTGGTGGGGAATCTCACGTTCGCCAGAGTCGGATCTGGCGGATATCACACTTGCGGCCTGACCACCGGGGGCCTGGTCTACTGCTGGGGGTCGAACAGCAGCGGCCAGCTCGGAACTGGCCAGAGTGACCCGATCAACAAAAACCCCAACCGACAGGTCCCTTCGCAACACCCGACCCCCACACGGATCGCGAGCGATTCGCTGTTCACGACTTTGGCGGCAGGCACCAACCACACATGTGCTCTCACGATCGGCGGCTTCGCCTATTGCTGGGGATGGAACTTCGTCGGGCAGCTGGGAAACGGGACGACCGCGGACCAACCCAGCCCGGTGCTGGTTCAAGGCGGACTGAGGTTCGTCGCACTGAGTGCTGGGTGGCGACACACCTGCGGACTAACGACGGGAGGGGTGACGTACTGCTGGGGTGAGAACAGGAGCAGCCAGCTCGGGAACACCAGCGGTGTCGGAAGCACCGTGCCCGTGAAGGTTTTCGGACAGCCGTAGAGAAGACACCAGGGGGCGGCGTCAAGCGCACGGTACCGCTGCTCGCCTCATGACCGCCGTCGGCCCATGGCCGACGGCGGTTCTTGTTCCAACTCTCGCAAATCCGAGTGCCACCGTCCGTTTCACTCCGATGAGGCTCCGTGAGGTGCCCTGGCGCGCAGCCCCGTGCTGCGGGCGCGTTTCACGTTCACCCTGCCCACCTACTCGGCTTCCAGCCCACAAGCAAAATGCCGCGCCCGCGTCCGTTCGATTAGAGTGACTCTCTCCAGGCGCCGTTATGCGCAAGCTCTCCGGCCTGCTCGTCATCCCTGCCTCCATCACCTGCATGCGAGCCGGTCGGTGTCTGTTGGGGGTGACAAGACGTAGCTGGCTACTTTGGCCCCTCCTGATGGCTGGCTCACTCTCCTCCTGCCATGACTCCACTGGGCCGGCTCGGGCCTCGCTGGCAGGGCCACGCTTTCAATCCAGTGCCGTCGCGAGCGTCACCATAACGGACCTCGGCACCCTCGGTGGCACTTCAGGTGATGCCTGGGCGATCAACGCTTCAGGTCAGGTCGCGGGCGTCAGCACCACCGCGAGCGGCGAGAGGCACGCGTTTCTCTGGGACGGTACTGCGATGCGCGACCTTGGCACGCTCGGGGGGACGGTTAGTGAAGCGGTGGCGATCAACGGCAGCGGCCAGGTTGCGGGCATCAGCAAGACTGCGGCCGGTGATTGGCATCCGTTCCTCTGGGACGGAGTGGCTATGCGTGACCTTAGCACGCTCGGGGGCACTTTCAGTGTAGCCACAGCCCTCAACGATGCGGGCCAGGTTACAGGGTACAGCAATACCACCGGCAACCGCGGCGTGCATGCGTTTTTCTGGGACGGCGCGACCATGCGCGACCTAGGCGCCCTCGACGGGTCCTGCTGCAGTTTCGGGAGCGCGTTGAACGATGCTGGGCAGGTAGCCGGTGGCTCCTCTACCAGCGGTGCCGGGAACCACGCTGTCCTCTGGGAAGGCGCGATGATCCGCGACCTCGGTACCCTCGGGGGGACGTACCCTTCCGCGGGCGCCAGGGGGATCAACGACGCAGGATGGGTCGTCGGCAACAGCACTACTGACGCCGGCGAGGACTTTGACTTCACGCATGCCTTCCTCTGGGATGGCGTGGCGATGAGGGACCTCGGTACCCTCGGCGGCACGTTCAGCTACTCAAGGGCGATCAACGCCACGGGCCAAGTGGCCGGGATCAGTACGCCACCTGGTGCGTCCCACGTTGCCGGTGAATCGCACGCGTTCTTTTGGGACGGTGTGACGATGCGCGACCTTGGCACCTTCGGTGGCAAAGCTAGCGACGCCCTCGCCCTCAACGATGCGGGCCAGGTCACAGGGTACAGCACCAGAGCTGGAGAATTCCCGCATCCGTTCCTCTGGGACGGCGCGACCATGATCGATCTCGGCACCCTTGGGGGTTCCGGCGGCATCGGAAGAGCGCTCAACGAAGCAGGTCAGGTCGTGGGCTCCAGTACTACCGCTGCTGGTGAGAATCACGCGACGCTGTGGACGGTGACCTTCCTCACCCGCACCCCGGAGACGGTCGCCGCCGATCTCACGGCGCAAATCCTGGCGCTTCGCGACGCCGGCGTGCTGAACAAGGGGCAGACCAACGCGTTCACCCGCAAGATCGATCAGGCGCTCAAGCTGCGTGACCGCGGCAAGTACGCTGAAGCAATCGCGGTCCTCAATGGTTTCATCCAGCAGGTGAACGATTTCATCAGCCCGCCACCCCCGAACCTCCCCGTATTGAGCGAGCAGCAGGGGCGGCCGCTCATCGAATTGGCGCAGGTGATGATCGCGCTGATCACCCTTGAGATGAACGCCTGAGGGGGCCTACCCATGCACCCGCGCGATAGAGCCCGTTCCTTCCGGTGGTTCGTTGGGTGCTTTGTCGTCCTGTCGGTCGCTACGTGCACCGACCGGCAGACCGCCGGGCCGACGCCGCCAGACCTGCGCGCTGCGATCTCCGACGGCGCGCACCAGTCGGGCAACGCGCACTTCTTCTTCCTCCCGCCGCTGGTCCCGGCACCGAACTTCAGCGGTACGCTTGACCCCTCCCTGTCCCCCGTCGTGCACATCTGCGAGCTGACCGGCTCGGCGTGCGGACGGATCGTGGCCGAGTTCACGCGGACCTCCGGATCCGGCTCGGAGAGCGTGCGCGTCGATGCCGCGGGCGAGCTCTACATCGTCAACTGGCACACCGATCGGTCCAGCCTCGATCCGGCCAAGACCTATCGTATCCGGGTCCTCGTCGCCGGCACCGAGCTCGGCTTCGCCGACGTGGACGTCGTGAGCGGCGGGAAGCAACTCAAGAATGTCCAATCGGGGGAGTTCATCGGTCTCCTCAATGGGAAGACCCTGCCGATCAAGTTCAGAATCGAGCAGGGGGCGGTGTTCGTGGTGGGCGCCGCGGGCGGCACGATCACCGCTGAGGGGGGCACTGTGAGGTTAGACGTGCCGCCGGGTGCGGTGCCGGGAGAGATCGGGATCACCATCTCCCCGGCGGACCAGATCCCTGCCGACTCGAGAATCGTGCCCGGCAGCGCATTCCACTTCGGGCCCGAAGGACTCGAGTTTGCCGTTTCCGTCCACCTCACCATCACCTACGACCCGGCGCGGGTTCCGTCGGGAGTGTCAGTGGCCGGGCTTAGGCTGTTAAAGGCGGTACGTAACGGGTTCGTGCTCGTCTCGGGCAGCGGAGACGATCCGCTCTCGCACACCGTGAGTGGGGACATCTCGAGCTTCAGCGAGTACGTCGCAGGCCCCACCTCCTCGGCGTTCACACTGCGCAGTGTCAGCGTGGGTGGGGTTCACTCCTGCGGCGTGAGCCAGGCGGATGTCGCCTACTGCTGGGGTGACAACGCGTCGGGTCAGCTCGGCGATGGCACCACGACGCCGAGTACGACCCCGATCATGGTCTCGGGAGGCTTGGCGTTCGCATCGATCAGTGCCGGCGGGCTGAGCACCTGCGGTCTCACGACAGCGGTGGAAGCCTATTGCTGGGGGGATAACGAGCTGGGCCAGATCGGCGATGGCACAGTTCAGAACCGGCTCACGCCGATGCCACCCGGCGGCGGCCTCTCGCTGACATCCCTCATCGCGGGCGGGGCCACGGTGTGCGGCCTTACCGCTCCGGGAGCGGCCTACTGCTGGGGCCCGAGCTTTTTCGGCAGCGTCGGCGCCCCCGTCACGGAGAGCTGCTTTTTCAACAACAGCCAGGTCCCGTGTACCACGAGCCCGCTGGCCGTCACGGGCGGCGTCCAGTTCGCGAAGATCGCTCCCAGCAGTTTCCACACTTGCGGTCTCACCCCAGGCGGCGGGGCGCACTGTTGGGGCTACAACCAGTACGGCCAGCTCGGTGCGGCGACGAGCGAAACGTGCGGGACCTTCGCCGCACCGTGCAGCACGACGCCGATCGCCGTCGACGGCGGACTGGCGTTCACGACCATGGCGCTGGGCAGCCACTACACGTGCGGGGTTGCCACGAACAGTCGTGCGTATTGCTGGGGAGCGAACTTCGCCGGCGGGCTGGGCGACGGCACGACGACGAACCGCCCGGCCCCGACCGCCGTCGCGGGCGGACTCACGCTCGTCGCGGTGACCGCCGGCGTGCGCCACACCTGCGCTCTCACCGACACCGGCGACGCCTACTGCTGGGGCACGAACTCCCTCGGCCAACTCGGCAACGGCGGAACCACGAACAGCTTGGTGCCGGTCGCCGTTGGCGGCGGATTGACGTTCGTCTCCATCAGTGCGCTGGGCGACCACACCTGCGCGCTCACGGCGGCCGGAGAGGGCTATTGCTGGGGGCAGAATCGATACGGGGAGCTCGGCGCCCCGACGACGGAGCAGTGTGCGTTCGGGATCGCCTGTAGCACGAGTCCGATTCGGGTCTCAGATCCGCAATGACGGTCTGTAACCGAGCTCCGGGTGTGGCGAAATCAGCCATGGTCGGTCAAACGCGAGGAGGTCACGTATGCGCAGCATACCTCTCTTCTTGACGCTCGTGGTGGTGGCAGCGGGATGCCGAGACGTCACTGAGCCATCTCGATCGAACCCGCCCCGGGTTCACGCCAACCTCACGCTCTCATCGGACGTTCATGTAGTGGTTCACGACCTAGGCACGCTCGGCGGGGACTTCAGCGCAGCGACGGCGGTCAACGATCTTGGGCAAGTCGTTGGAACCAGCACGACGGTAACCGGCGAGGAACACGTGTTCATTTGGACCAGTGAGACCGGGATGTCCGATCTTGGGATCCTTGGCACACCGAGGTTCGCCCAAGTCAACGCCATCAATAACGCTGGGGATCTGGTCGGCTGGATGTGGATGACCGTCGACCCAGGATCAGCGTCCCACGGCTTTCGCTGGAATCCCACTACCGGGCTCTTGGACCTTGGAGCATTGGATCCTCAGAATGTCGACGGCAGTTCGGCTGAAGACGTCAACGCACAGGGTACGATTGCAGGGTGGTCGAGCGGACTGCCAGTGATTTGGTCCCCCACTGGCGTGCCCACTGTCCTCGGCGAGCTGCAGGCTGGTATGGGGGGTGGTGCCGAGGCGATCAACGGAGTCGGCCACGTCGCGGGTACGGCAACAATTATCTCCGCTGTCGGTCTGGCGGAAGACCGGGCTTTCTTGTGGACTACCGGCGGTGGCATGCAGAACCTCGGAACCTTAGACAATGGCCAGTTCTCATACAGTGACGCGAAGGACCTCAACGACCTGGATCAAGTCGTCGGGGAAAGCGACTCCCGCGGCTTCATTTGGTCACCGCAGACGGGAATGACGGACTTTCAAACCCTCACCGGTACCGATCTCGTCCCTCTCGCCATCAACAACGACGGCTTGGTCGTGGGTAATGACTTCCGCGGCCGAACGTCCGACGGAATCCATGTCAGGCGGGCCTTCCTGTGGACGCAGGAGAGCGGGCTGATTGGCATTGATCCGATCGGCTTCGGCCTCGTGGGTGGAGAAGGGGCACCATTCGCAGAGGCGGCGGACATCAATGACATGGGGATGATTGTCGGACTGAGCACGACAGAGACCGGGAGCTTCCATGCAACGGTTTGGACGCTAGAAGCCTCCACCGACAACCGCGCGCCGGTGGCGGTTTCAGGGGGGCCGTTCCAGGGCTTCGAAGGTTCACCCGTCAGCTTTGACGCCAGTGGGTCTACGGATCCCGACGGAGATGCGCTGAGCTACGCCTGGGACTTCGGCGATGGCTCAAGCGCCACGGAGGTCTCACCAACCCATGGCTACGCGGACAACGGTGTGTTTCAAGTGACGCTGACGGTCACAGATGGAACAGGTCTTTCCAGCGCTGTTGTGACTTCAGCGACGATCGCGAATGTGGCCCCATCGGTCGATCCGTTCGCCGGCGCCACCATTCTCCAGGGCGAGTCATACACTGGTGCGGGCGCGTTCACGGACCCGGGTGCCGACATCTGGACCGCCTTGGTCGACTTCGGCGACGGTTCAGGGTTGCAGCCGCTCACGCTCGTGGGGAATGCCTTCACGCTGAGCCATGGGTATGGAACGCCGGGCACCTACCTAGTCAGGGTGACGATCAGCGATGATGACGGCGGTTCGGGTATCGGGCAGGTGTCGGTGGTAGTGCAGAGTCCACAGGAAGCGACCGGCGTGCTGTTGACGTCATTGGGCGACTTGGTCGCCGTCGGAGTGCTTTCTTCAGGCAACGCCAACGCGCTTGGTGCGAAACTGCGCGCCGCTCTCATCCAGCTCGCTGCCGCCAACCCGGCGGCGGCTGCCAATCAACTCAGGGCGTTCATCAATCAAGTGAACGCGCTCGTATCTGCCGGGAGGCTTCCGCTCGAGCAAGGCCGGGCGCTGGTCAACACCGTGCTGCGCGTCACTCGGGCGATCCAGCTGTTCTGAAGTTCCCGGATGATCCCCGGCCGCCGGTCTTCCACCCGGCGGCCGGCTTGTGAGATGGCTCTACTTGACCAGTTTGACCAGATTGGCTAGGGTAGGGCATGCTCCGCACCTACTCCCTCTACGCCGCCAAGGCCAAACTCTCCGAGATCGTCCGCCGCGTGCGCGAGGGCGACATCGTCACCATCTCCTATCGCGGCGAGCCCGTGGTCGAGATCCGGCCGATTGCCAAGGGCAAGCAGACGCTCGACGAGCGGATCCGGGAGCTCGAGGAGCGTGGGGTCATCGTCCGCGCGGCCACACGGCGTGGGAAGCTCAAGCCGATTGCTCGGCGACCCGGTGCGCTCAAGCGGTTCCTGGCGGAGCGCGACTGAGGGTTGGGACGCGCGTTCGTCGATACGTCCTGCCTTGTCGCGATTGCCCTGGGAGAGCGTGGGGCCGCCGCGGTTGCCGCACGACTGAAACGCTTTGACGAACTCTTCGCCTCTAACCTCCTCGAGGCGGAGCTGCGCGCGACACTGACACGCGAGCGTGTCGCGATCGATCCCGACGTCCTCACGTGGCTGGACTGGATTTTTCCCGACCGGCCTCTGACCCAGGAGATCTCCCGGGTACTAGCCGCCGGTTATCTGCGGGGAGCCGATGCCTGGCACGTGGCGTGTGCGCTGCACATGAGCGAAAACCCGGAAGCGGTCACGTTCCTCACTCTCGACCGTCCCCAGCGGGCGGTCGCCCGCCGGCTTGGCTTCCGGACTTGAGGCGGCAAGGATCCGGTCTTCCTCGCAACAATTCGATGACGCGTTCCGGACTCGCCTGGCTTATCCTCGGCCGTGCTCCCTTGCTTCCCTCGGCCGAGGAGGCTCAACTTATGCGCATGCCCGCGCTGCAATCCTCCATCACGACCATCGAGGAGCTCCTCGCGCTCCCCGAAGACGCCTTGCGACACGAGCTATTGGACGGGGTGCACGTCGTGACCCCGGCTCCACGACTCTTGCACCAGCGCGCTGTGAGCAGGGTGTACGACCACGTTCGGGCGGCTCTCGAGGGCAGCCAAGCCGTCGAGCTGTTCACCTCACCTGCGGACGTCGTCCTCGGGCCCCGCACGCTCGTCCAGCCGGACCTCTTCGTGGTGCGCCGCACGCCGGGCCAGCGCCTCGAGCGCTGGGCCGACGTCGGTATCCCCCTGCTCGCCGTCGAGATTCTGTCCGAGACCACGGCGGCCAGGGATCGCGGCGCCAAACGGCGCATCTATCAACGCGCCGGGGTAGGGGAGTACTGGATCGTGGATCTCGACGCCCGTCTCATCGAGCGCTGGCGCCCCGACGACGTGCGACCGGAAATCCTCGATGGGATCATGGAATGGATGCTGCCGGGAGGCGCGAGCGGGCAGCTCGACGTGAGCCGGCTGTGTCGCGACGTGTTCGAAGACTCAATTTGACCGTCGCGTCACTCTCAGTGACAGTTCAGCCGAGTCGCGACTCTCAGTCGCGAAGGCCGGCCGACGGCTACTGCCCGATCGTATCCCCCGCCTGGTTCCGCGCGCTCATCGAATCCGCTGCGTTCATCGCGCGCCCCACCCCAGACGCACCGGGGATCGACGACTTCGAGAGAATGCTGTCCCGCTGCCGCTCGCTCAGCGTATCCCGCGCGGCTCGTCCGTTGCTGTTTCCTCCACCTCCACCACACGCCACGGCGAGCAGAACGCCCGCCAAGATCGGAACAACCGATGACCGATGACCGATGACCAATGACGTTCTCATGACCGATGACCGATAGCCGATGACATTTTCACGCCGGAATCCCCTTCCGCATCGTCTCCTCCACTACCTCCGCGAACCGATCCACCTCCGCCGCCAGCGTGTACACGTTCGGCGTGATGCGCAGACAGTTGAACTCGGGGTGGGCGATCGCGGTCACGATGATCTTGTGCTTGTCCCACAGGTACCCGGCCAGCTTCCCGACGTCGAGTGCCCCCGGCGTGAACGACGCCAGCCCGCACGACTGCTTCGCGTCGTCGGGCGTCAGCAGTTTCACTCCCGGCACCTCGCCCAATCGATTTTCCCAGCGCCCGCGCAGGTAGCGCAGCCGCGCCGCCTTGCGCTCCGCGCCGATGCCCTGCTGGAACGTGAGCGCCTCGGCGATGGCGTTGTGATTGGCGGCCGGATGCGTGCCGATCTCCTCGAACTTGCGGATGTTGCCGTCCATCGCGGGCGGCGCCGCCATGAGCGGCCAGATGCTGGGGATCTTCTCCTTGCGCACGTACAGGAAGCCGGTGCCGTGCGGTGCCAGCAGCCACTTGTGCAGGCTGGTGCCGTAGTAGTCGCAATCGAGCTCGTCGCGCGTGAACGGGAAGTGCGCGTAGGCATGCGCCCCGTCCACGATCACTTCGAGGCCGCGCGCGCGCCCCATCTGACAGATGCGACGGATCGGGAAGATCTGCCCTGTGAGATTCGTGATATGACAGACGTGCAGTACCTTGGTGCGCGGCGTGATCGCCTCCTCGAACCGGCGCGCCAGGTCGTCCAACGACGGCGGCGGGACGGGGAAGGGGAACTGCTTCAGCACGATGCCCTCGCGCCGCGCCCGCTGCTCCCAGGTCGTGATCATGCGCGGATAGTCCTGCGTCGTCGTGAGCACTTCGTCGCCGCGCTGCAGCGGGATACCCTGCTGCACGATCTCGAGCGCCTCGGAGGCGCCGCGGGTGATCGCCATCTCCTCGGGATCGCAGCCGAAGTCGGCCGCCAGCTGCCGCCGCACGCTCTCGATCTCCGGCTCGAGCCATTGCCACATCGTCACGACCGGCGCCGTGTTGGAGATCGCGAGGTAGCGCTGCATCGCTTCCTGCACGATCCGGGGCGAAGGGGAGACCCCACCGTTGTTCAGGTTGATGATCGCCCGATCCAGTGTGAACGCGTTCTGGATCTCGCGCCAAAAGTCTTCATCGTCGGCGAGTTCGGCCGCGGATCGTCCGGCCGTGGCGCCGACCGTGCGCAGGACGTGGCCGATGGCGTCATTGGTCAGCGCCGGGACCACCGGTACGGCCGCGGCGGTGGACACGAGTGAGCCGAGAAAACGGCGGCGGGAGGTCATGGGGTCCATCTTATCGCAAACGCCCCCGCCAGGCCAGAGCCCGACGGGGGCGGTCCAAGTGAGTCGGCGGGGGTCCGGCTCAGCCCGTCAATAGGTTGCCGATCGGGTTGAACAGCGCGTCGATGAACTCGATCGTTTCTTCCACGGCGGCTCGCAGGTGATCCAACGCCTCGATCACATCGTGTTGCGCGCCGGCGTCGGTGATGACGTTGCCATCCTTGTCGTAGAAGTTCACACCGCTCGCGTTGCCCTCGACCGATGCGTAGAGCTGGCCGTTGACCCGGATCTCGGCGGTCACGGTGTCCAGGACCGCGTTCGTGGTCGTCACGGAGCCCTTCAGCTGCACCGTCTCTCCCGGCCTGGTGAACGAGAAGGTCACCGACACCGTCTCCGTTCCCTGTAGGCTGGTGGCCGTCGCATTCAGGAAGATCGTGACCACGGGGTTGTTGAGCGTGAACGTGGCCTGCGCCGTGACGGTGATGAGGGTCACCTGTGCGTTGACGTCGAACGTCAACGTCTTGTTCGCACCACCGCTCGCGCCGTTCGTGACGAACCCCGAAACCGTGGCCGTGAGCGACAAGACGCCGGGAGTCAGCGTCGCCGTGTAGTCGAGGTAGGTGGTGAGGTCGTCCTTCACCCGGATGTGCAGCTTCGCGGTGTTGCCGCTGCTCTCGTCCAGGAACTCGGCTACACCGACCGGGATCAACGGATAGACGATGTCGCCCGTGACCGGATTGACTGCGTACAACACGAACTCGATTCCGTTCGTCGGACCGCCGGTCGTCTGAGAGCGGACGTACATCATCGACGTCGAGTCCCACGTGAAGATCGAGCCGTACAGGCTGTCCGCGATGATCGGGCCCTGCGGACTCGAGGGAACGGCGGCAAGCCCGCGCAGGCCCGCCAGGTGGTGCGCAACGGCCACTTCGGGCGGGGTGCCCGCCGGCAGCCAGCGCGGCCGCGTGGCACTGGCGATGCTCCCGGCTCGCGCCAGCGCGGCGCTCGGCGTGATGAACCGCCCCAGCGAGCCGTAGCTCACCACAGCCTGAGCCACGAACGCGCTGTCCAGCGAGCTGAGCGCGGCCGACGTGGCGACCGGATTGGTGAGCGTGCCGGGTCCGGCGCTGTTGTCGCTACAGGCCGCCAGTACGGCCGCCAGCACGACGCCGGACCACAGCGAGCGACATTCTCTCATGCGAGCCCTCCCGGGCGCCGGGGATCAGACATGGAAGCAGCGACGGACCGGATGCAGCAGGTCCTGGAAGAAGTTGAATATACGCGCCGGCAGCCGGAACAGCTCGCGCAGCGCGTGCAGCTCATCCTCGCTCAGGGGTTGGCCGTCCGCACCGAGGATCTTGATGTCCGGTGCGGTGCCCTTGATGGTCGCGAACAGCTGATCGTTCACCCGGACCTCGAAATCCACCGTCACGACGCCGTCATCGTCATCATGGCCGGCGCTCGCGTTATCCTGGGGCTGCTCCTGGTCTGCGACCGTCGCCGCGCCGGTGAGCTGCACCTTCTGGCTGGGATCGACCAGGGTGAGGTCGATCGTCAGCGTGACGGTGCCCAGGCCCTTCGTGGCCGTCGTGGTCTCGTTGATCGTCGTCGCGGGGTTGTCGAGCGACAACGACGCGTTGAACGTGAAGCTCGCTTCGGTGAGGGTCGCCGAAAGATCGAACGTCAGCGTTTTGGCGGCGTCACCGCTCTCGCCGTTCGAGATGAATCCATTGGCGGACGCGACAAACTGGCCCGGCGAGACCGTGCCGGCGACGGTGTAGTCGACGTAGACGGGTGTGCCGTCCACCCCGGCGACCACGATCCGCAGCGACCGCGTGTTGTCCACGCTGAGATCGTGCAGGTCGACGTAGCCGACCTCGACCAGCGGCTCGGCCGGCCGGTGCGTGATCGGGTTCACGGCATAGAGAATGAATCGCACGCCGTCCGCGGGCGCCCCGAGACGATCGGTGATGGCGTAGTGATGCGTCGCCACGTCCCACTCGAACGTCTTCCCCTTCAGCTCGTTGGGGATGAGAGCGAGCGTGTTGCTGGCGGAGAGATTCAATCCCGTGAACGCGCGGTACCGCTGCGCCGAGCCCGCATAGCTGGACGCCAGCGGCCGGGGCGCCTCCGGCTGCGTCGCTCGCAGCAGGGCCCCGGCCGGAGCGAGTCCGGTGGACGGATCCATGAGATCGCCCACGGCCGTGAACGCCGCGATCGTGGGCACGGCGAACACGCTGCTCACCGCCTGAAGCTTGGCGGTGGTTGCGGCGGGGTCCATGAGTTTCGCCGGGCCGCTGGGTTCGCTGCAGGCGACCACGGAAGTCAGGGCCAGGCCCAGAAGGGGCAAATAGGAACGAGACACGGGAACGCCTCCGGGCGGTGGCCTGGTGGGAGAAGGGGGTACTGGAACCGCTAGTATCGAAGCCTTCGGGGGAGGGGGCGGTGACGCAGAGCACCCGGGGTCGGTGGTCGCATCGGCGCCACGAAAGCGTGCAGGCGCTAGTGCCGTTCCAACTATTCTCGCCAAGTCATCGGAACGCTGCTTTCGCAAGTTGGAACGGCACTAGGCGATGAGTCCGCCCCCCAGCAGGCGCCCGGTTTCATCATACAGCACCCCGGACTGCCCCGGCGTGATGGCCCGCACCGGCCGGGCGAGCTGCAGGCTCAGTCCATCGCCGGTGCGGCTGGCAACGGTTGCCGGAACGGCGGCGGCGCGATAGCGGCACTGCACCCACGTGGCGGCGCCGACCTCGAGCGGATCGGCCAGCCAGTTGACGTCCGACAGCGACAGGGCGTGTCCCAACAGCTCATTCCCGGCGCCGATCACCACCTCGCGCGTGTCGGGCCGGATGTCCACGACGTACATCGGTCGGGCGAACCCGCCGGGGAGGCCACGCCGCTGGCCGATGGTGTAGCGCGCGAAGCCGTCGTGCGCGCCGACGACCTCGCCGGTCGTGGTGACGAGCGGGCCCGGAACCAGGGCCGGGGCGTCGGCCGGCAGACGCTGCTCCAGCACGCCGACGTAATTGCCATCGGGCACGAAGCAGATCTCGACCGACTCCGTCTTTTCCGCCGTCTCGAGGCCCAGGCGCCGGGCCAGGCTCCGCGTCTCGCGCTTGGTGATGGCGCCGACCGGCGTGAGCAAGCGGGCGACCACCGCGCGATCGATGCCCCACAGGAAGTAGGTCTGGTCCTTCGCCGGATCGGCGCCGCGGTACAACGCGCCGTCTCGCGCCACCGCGTAGTGCCCGGTGGCCAGGTAGTCGCAGTCCAGCGCGTCGGCGTGGGACAACAGATCGCGGAACTTCGTGAACGAGTTGCAGTGCACACAGGGAATCGGCGTACGGCCGCGGGCGTATTCGCGCACGAAGTCGCCGATCACGTCGCGGCCGAAGTTGTCCTCGAGATTGAGCACGTAGTGCGGGATGCCGAGGCGGTGCGCCACCAGCTGCGCGTCGGTGATCGAATCGAGCGAGCAGCAGGGGCGGTCGGGGACGCTGTCGCCGTAGCAGAATAACTTCAGCGTGGCGCCGATGACCTCGTACCCATCCTCCACGAGCAACGCCGCGGCGACGCTCGAGTCCACGCCACCCGACATGGCCACCAGCACGCGGGGCTTCATCGATGCAACACGGCGGACAAGGACCGTACCTTCTCCACGATTCGCGGCAGAGCCGCTGCCACTGCCTCCACGTCGGCGATCGTGCTCGACCGGCCGAAGGAGAACCGCAGCGCCGCGAGCCCGAGCTCGTGGGGCACGCCCATCGCGGTCAGCACGTGCGACGGCTCGACCGCGCCCGTGCTGCACGCGGAGCCCGCCGAGCAGGCGATCCCCGCCAGATCGAGATGCATCAGCATCGCTTCGCTGTCGGTGCCCGGGATCGAGACGTTCAGCACGTGGGGCGCCTGCAACGTGGGCGTCGCGGCGCCGTGCACCATCGCATCCGGCACGAGGGCTCGGATGCGCCCCGCCAGCTCCTGGCGCAATGCGGCGAGCCGCGTGGCCAGGTCGGCCTGTTCGACGGCCGCCAGCTCCACGGCGCGACCGAGCGCGATGATGCCCGGTACGTTCTCCGTGCCCGGCCGGATCCCGAACTGCTGACCGCCGCCGTGCTGCAACGCTTCCACTGCGCGCGGCTCGCGCACGATCAGCGCCCCGATGCCCTTGGGCGCCCCGATCTTGTGACCGGAGATACTGAGCAGGGTGCAACGGACTTCATGCAGCGAGACAGGAACCTTGCCGAAGGCCTGGACCGCATCACTATGGAAGGTGACGCCGGCGTCTCGACATCGCTGGGCCAGGCGGGCCACCGGCTGCACCGTCCCCACTTCGTTGTTCACCCACATCACGCTCACGACCGCCACGCCGCGCGCCAGCGCCGCATCCAGGGCGGTTTCGCTCACGATCCCGCCGGCGTCGACCGGCAGGATGATCGCTTCGCCGCCCAGATGCGTCACCGCGTGCGCCGCGGCGAGCACCGCCTTGTGCTCCGTCGCGGCGACGGCGACCCGGAACGGCCCGCCGCGATCGCGCGCGGCCAGCGCCGCCCCGATCACCGCGAGATTGTCGGCCTCGGTGCCGCCCGATGTGAAGATCACCTGGTTCGGCTCGGCGCCCACCGCCTGCGCGATCGTCCGCTTGGCCTGCTCGACGCCCGCCCGCGCCGCGCGCCCGAACCGGTGCGCGGAGGACGGATTCCCGAACGCCTCGTCCCCGAGCGTGGGGAGCATGGCCTCCAGCACCTCGGGCCGTACGGGCGTAGTGGCGGCGTGATCGAGATAGGTGACGCGCGTCGTCATCGTGGGGAGAATCTAGGTTTACAGGCTCGACACGCCAAGCTGTAGCACGTCATCCACGGCGACGGTTTCGTGCGTGAAATACGGCTCGCCGTACGCGGCGCGGATCAGCGAGCCGTAGTGGGCCGACTGCACCCGGATCAGCTCGTAGAGGTCCTGGCCGGTGGGGAAGATCTCCCCTGCCGCCTTGGCGCCGTCGAACTGGGAGGCGTAGCACCGGATCGCCGCCATCTTGGCCTCGAAGCTGTCGGAGATGTCCACCACGAACGACGGCTTCACCGGCTCTTCGCGGTACGCGAGTGCGAACAGCAGCTTGAACGGCCGGTGCGGCTCGACACCGGGGGACGGCGCGTACTTCGCGAGGCCGGCCAGATAGCAGGCGTCGCGCCCCAGCTCGGAGGCGACGCGATGGTCGGGGTGCCGGCCGACGGGGAAGGGCAGGATCACGACGCGCGGGCGCAGCTCGCGCACCAGGCGCACGATCCGCTCGCGCGACGGCTCGTCGTTGGCGAGATGGGCGTCCGGCAGGCCGGCATTCAGCCGCACCGCGACTCCCAGGGTGCGGGCGGCGCGCTCCGCCTCGGCAGCACGCAGCTCGGCGGAGCCGCGCGTGCCGGACTCGCCCTGCGTCAGATCGAGGATCCCGACGCGATGCCCCGCGCGCGCCGCCTTGGCGAGCGTGCCGCCGCACGTGAGCTCGACGTCGTCGCGGTGGGCGGCAATGGCGAGAAGATCGACCGCGTCGTGTCGCAGTTCCATCATTCGTAGCGCAGCGCTTCGATCGGATCGAGGCGCGCCGCGCGCGTCGCCGGCATCACGCCGAATATCAGTCCGATGACGACCGAGACGAGGCAGGCGACCACCGCGCTCCAGATCGGCACGCCCGAACCGGTCCGCAGGAACGCCTTCAGCACCTCGCCCATGCCGAGGCCGACGAGCACGCCGATCAGCCCGCCCGCCAGCGTGAGTGTCGACGCCTCCACCAGGAACTGCCACAGGATCTCGCGCCGGGTGGCCCCCAGCGCCTTGCGCACGCCGATCTCCCGCGTTCGGTCGGTGACCGACACCATCATGATCGCCATCACCCCGATGCCGCCCACCATCAGGGCCACCGACGACAGCGCCAGCATCACGAGGAAGAACACGCCCGTGAGCTGGTTGAAGATGTCGAGGATCTGATCCTGCGTGATCATGTCGAAGCTGCTCGGGTCGGCGGGCCGCAGGCCGCGCATGCGTCGCAGCTGCACCGTGACGGCGTCCATCGCCTGGCTCACCGTCACCGCGTCGCGCGGCTTCACCACGATCCACAAGGCGTTCGTCTCGTCGTAGCGGAAGGAGCGGCGCGCCGTCTCGAACGGCAGGATCGCTCCGATCTCCTGCGAGGGCGCCTGAAAGATGTTCTGCGGATTCTGGTACAGGCCGATCACCTTCAGCGACTTTCCGGCGACGCGCACGAACCGCCCGAGCGGATCGATGCGGCCGAACAGCTTCTCGGCTGGTTTTTCCTCCAGCACGATGACGGCCGCTCCCGAATTCTCTTCGGCCGTCGTGAAGAACCGGCCGCGCAACAGCTGCCCGCCCTGGATCTCCATGTAGTGCGCGTCGGCCCCGAACTCGGTCATGATCTGGGTGCGGGCGCCCTCGAACTCCATGCGCTGAAACAGCTGCACCCACATGCCGGAGTAACGGATCTCGGGCAGCGTGGCGATCGCCTGCGCTTCCTCGGGTTTCACGACCGGCCGGATGCGGACCTCCCGCGGCAGGGCGTCGGGGTTGAGCGGAGTCTGAGAGAAGATGCGCACCACGTAGAACGTGGTCGGTCCCGCGACCTCGATCGTGGTGATGATCTGATCGCGGATGCCCTGGACGATGGACGCCATCGCCATCACGGTGGCGACGCCGATCACGACGCCCAGCATGGTGAGCCCCGAACGCAGCTTGTTGGCGCGCAGCTGGTCGAGCGCGATGCCGAACCCTTCGGAGAGGGAGTGGAGCTTCACTCCGCCCTCAGCGCGACCACCGGGTCCAGCCGTGCTGCCCGGGCCGCCGGATACACCCCGAACAGGATCCCGACGCCGGCGCCGAGCGAGATGGCCACCAGCACCGACCAGAGCGTGACCCGTGCGGGCAGCGGGGTGGCGGCGTTGATCAGGGCCGCGAGACCGGCGCCGGCGCCGAGACCGAGCAGGCCGCCCACCAGCGAGAGCGTCACCGCCTCCGCCATGAACTGGCGCAGGATGTCGCGACGGCGAGCGCCCAGCGACTTGCGCACGCCGATCTCACGGGTGCGCTCGTTTACGCTCATCAGCATGATGTTCATGATCACGATGCCGCCGACCACGATCCCGATCGCCACCACCGCGGGGATCACCGTGAACAGGATGCGCGTCAGGCTCTTCCAGAACGACACCAGCGCGTCGGCCGTGTCCACCGTGAAGTCGTTGGGCGCGTTCGGTCGCAGCCGGTGGGCGATCCGCATCGCCTCTTCGGCCCGCTGCATGCCGCCCGCCACCGAGAGGGCGTCGCGCATCTTCACCGAGATCACCGTGGTCTGACGCCGGCCGTACATCGTCTCGAACGTCGTGAGCGGGAGCATCACGAACCCGTCCCACGAGTTGCCGAGCACGGTGCCTTTCTTGGCGATCACGCCCTTCACCGTGAGCTGCTCGCCCCGCACGCGGATCCGCTGTCCCACGGCGAGCGCCACCGTGCCGTCGAACAGCTTGTCGGCGACGTCGTAGCCCAGCATCGCGACCAGGCGCCGCTCCCGCACGTCGGTGTCGGTGAGCGGCTCGCCGGCCGCGAACTGGTAGTCCTGCACGATCTGAAACGGGGCCGTCACCCCGAACACAAACGCGTCGCCCACGGTGCGGTTGCGCCACTCCACGTCGGCCTGGGGCGTGGGCCACCCCGACTGCAGCGAGATCGCCTTCGCATCCGGCAAGGCCCGCTGCACGTACGGCACGTCTTCGGGCGCGATGATCGGGCGGCGCTGGATGGTGCGCCATTCTTCGTCGTCGATCAGGCCGATGGCGATCGGGGTACGCCGCACCTGGAACGCGTTCACGCCGACGATCGCCCCGCCGATGCGGTCGCGCACGTACGCGTTCATGCCCTGGATCACGGCGACGACCGCGACCAGGAACGCCACCGACACGATGATCCCCACCAGCGTGAAAAACGAGCGCAGCTTGTGGCTCCACGCGGCCCGGAGGGCCTGCAGGATGGCTTCGGTGACTTGCATGGAACGGGAAAACTAATCGGGGTGTGCGCGGTACGCGGTGCGCGGTTTTCTTCCGGTCAGGACTTGAGATCCGGTGACGCAGGCACGGCCAGGGACGGGAGAATACCGCGCACCGCGCACTGCGCACCTTACTCGTATCGCAAGGCCTCTACCGGATCGAGGCGCGCCGCCCGGCTGGCGGGATACAGCCCGAACCCCACGCCCGTGAACGCGGACGCGGCGAGGGCGGCGACCACCGACCACAGGGGGACGTGCGCGGGGATCGGGGTGACGCGGGACAGCAGGAACGCGATGCCGCCGCCGGCCAGCATGCCGGCGGCGCCGCCGACCAGAGTCAGCGTGGACGCTTCGACCAGGAACTGCCACAGGATGGCCCGCCGCGTGGCGCCGAGCGCCTTGCGCACCCCGATCTCGCGCGTGCGCTCGGTGACCGAGATCATCATGATCGCCACCACCCCCACGCCGCCCACCATCAGCCCGATCGACGACAACACCATCATCACCAGGAAGAACATCCCGGTGATCTGATTCCACGACTCGAGCAGCTTGTCCTGGGTGACGATCGAAAAGGTGTTCTCCTGGTCGGGCTTGAGCTCTCGGAGCGAGCGCAGCGTCGCGGTCACCTCATCCATCGCCTGCTGCTGTGTGAAGCCGGGCGCAGGCGATACGGCGAGCCGCATCCATCCCTTGAAGTAGGGCACGTACTTCACGAACGCCCCGTGGGGGATACCGGCGAACGGCGGTGAGGCGCCGCTGAACAGGTTGGGCGGCGGCGTGTACACGCCGATCACCGTGAAGGGCACCCCCGCCACCTTCACCACCTGTCCCAGTGGATCACGGCCGCGGAACAACTGGGCCTCGAGCTTCTTGTTGATCACGACCACCGGGCTGTTGGCGAGATCCTCCATCCGGGTGAAGCTGCGCCCGGGAGACACGTCGCCGCCGTTCACCTCCACCCACTGCGACGAGAGCCCGGCCACGTTCACCGACCCGAGCCGCAGGTCGCCGAATTCGATTTCGGCCTCGCTCTCCTCGCGCCGCGTCACGTAGCGCACGCTCGGCAGCTGGGCGATGCGGTCCGCCTCGATCTCGCGGATCGGCGGGTTGCGGCGCCACGGCGAATTCTCGTCGGAGCCGTCGTCGATGGTCACGCCGGCCTGAAACACGCGCCACACCAGAAACGTGCGCGGCGCGATCTGTTCGAACGTGGTGGCGACGCTCTGATTGATCCCGCTGATCATGGCGGCGATCACCATCACGACCATCACGCCGATCGCCACCCCCAGGATGGTGAGCGCGGCGCGCGCCTTGTTGGCGCGCAGCGAGTCGAGCGCGATGCCGACGCCCTCCAGGAGCGGCGTCACGTTTCCTGCCGCAGCGCGACGATCGGATCGAGTCGCGCGGCGCGGCTGGCCGGGTAGACGCCCGCGAGGATCCCGACTCCCGCGCCCAGCACGACGCCGAGCCCGATGGACCACGGGGCCACGCTGGTGGGCAGGGAGGTGGTGGCCGCGACCAGTCCCGCGAGTCCGAGCCCGCTCGCCACTCCGGCCGCCGCCCCCACCGTGGACAGCGTCGTGGCTTCGACCAGGAACTGGCGCAGGATGTCGCGCCGCCGGGCGCCCAGCGACTTCCGGATCCCGATCTCGCGCGTCCGCTCCGCTACCGCCATCAGCATGATGTTCATGATCACGATGCCGCCCACCACGAGCGAGATGGCCACGAGCCCGGGCAGCGCCAGGAACAGCACGCGGCTGATCTTGCTCCAGAAGTCCAGCACTTCGTCGGCCGTCTCGAGTGCGAAGTCATCCTCGGCGCGGGGCCGGAGATGATGGCGGCTGCGCATGATCCCCTCGGCCTGCGCCAACGCCTCGCGCATTTCCGCCTGGGACGCGGCTTTGACCACGAGCGCGTCCACGACGCGCGGCGGATTGACCCAGCGTTTCAGGTCGGCGGTCGCCGGAGCGACCGCGAATTTGTCGAGCGACATGCCGAACAGGTTGCCCTGCTTTTCGACCACGCCGATCACGCGGTAGGGGAGGTCGAAGATCTTCAGCTCGCGGCCGATCGGGTCCTGGCCCTCGAACAGCTTCGCCGCGAGCTCGTGCCCCAGCACCACCACGGGCGTGCCGACCTGGACCTCCTGCAGCGTGAATGGGCGACCGAGCTCGATGACGAACGAGCGGATCGCGAAGTACTGCTCGGTCGCCGCGGTCACCTGCACGAGCTTGGCCTGCTTCCCGCCGGCCGAGAGGGTGGCGCTCGTGCTCGACTCCCACGCCGAAATCGCCGGCACCGTGAGGCCGCGCGCCACGGCCACGCCATCCTCGTAGGAGATGCGGGGTCGCCGCCGCCAGACGCGCCACGTCGAGTCGGTCACGTTGCCGAGCTGCACGTCGGGGAATTGTCGCAACCGAAACGTGTTCACACCGAGGATCGTGCCCGCGAACTTGTCGGTCATGTAGCGGTTCATTCCCTGGACGACCGACACCACGGCGATGAGGAACATCACGCCGATGAAGACGCCGATGATGGAAAAGGCGCTCTTCAGCTTCTGCGTGCGGAGCGTCTGCAGGGCGAGGCGGATCGCCTCGAAGAACGGCATGACGGCAACCTACTCGTATCGCAACGCTTCCACCGGATCGAGCCGCGCCGCGCGCCCCGCCGGGTACAGTCCGAACACCACGCCGGTGAGCGCGGCCACGATCAGGGCCGCCGCGATCGACCCGAGCGGCACGTGTGCCGGGATCGGGGTCGCCACCGAGAGCAGCAGCGCCACGAGACCCCCGAGGATCATGCCCACGACGCCGCCCACCAGCGTGAGCGTCGCGGCTTCCACCAGGAACTGCCACAGGATCGCGCGCCGCGTGGCGCCCAGGGCCTTGCGCACGCCGATCTCCCGGGTACGCTCGGTCACCGAGATCATCATGATGGCCACGACCCCGATGCCGCCCACCATCAAGGCCACGCCCGACAGCGCGAACATCACGATGCGGATCATGAGCGTGGTACTGTTCAGGCTTTCCAGGAATTTCTCCTGGCTCACCACCGCGAAGTTGTTGTCCTGTCCAGGGCGCAGGCCGCGGCGCAGGCGCATCGCTTCGGTGACCGCCTCCATCGCTTGCGGCGTGGTCGCAGTCTCGCTCGGACCGACGAGCAGGTCCATCCAGCCGCGCCAGTAGTCCACGTACTTGACCAGCGCGCCGTGCGGGATGATCGCCTCGGGGGAGGGCTGGCCCCCGAACAATTGCGGCGGCGGATTGAAGACGCCGATGACCGTGTAGGGAACGCCCTGAACGCGGATGCGTCGCCCGATCGGATCGACGCGGTCGAACAGCAGCTCGCCCAACTTCTGGTTGATGACCACCACGGTGCTCGCCGCCTCGTCCTCCACCTCGGTGAACGACCGTCCGGGCGACACGTCTCCGCCGGCGACGTTGGGCCAGGCGGCGCTGCGACCGCGGATGCTGACGTTGTGTTGCGTCTTGGCGCCGAAGACGATGTCGCCCTGGCTGCCTTCGTCCAGTGCGACCCAGCTCACTTCGGGCAGGCTCGCGATCACCCGGGCGTCGGTGATCGACAGCGGCGGATTACGGCGCCAGGGGCTCATCTCGTCGGACCCGTCGGACACGTTGACCCCGCCCTGGAAGAACCGGCCCACCCAGAACGTCTTGGGCCCCGATTCTTCGAGCATGTCGGCGATGCCCTTGTTGAAGCCCGAGATCACGGCGCCGATCACCATGACCACCATCACCCCGATCGCCACGCCGAGAATGGTGAGCGCGGCGCGGGCCTTGTGCGCCCGCAACGACGCGAGCGCGATGCCGGCGCCTTCGAGCATGGGGGTCATGGGCTACTCCTGGCGCAGGGCCACGATCGGGTCGAGTCGGGCGGCACGGCTGGCCGGGTACACGCCGGCCAGCACGCCGACGCCACCGCCCACGACGACACCCAACAGAATCGACACGGGCGACACCGTCGCCGGAAGCGGCGTGGCGGCGTTGAGCAGCACTGAGAGGAGTATCCCCGCGCAGATTCCGAAAACGGCTCCGACCGTCGCGATCGTCACCGATTCCGCGAGGAACTGACGCAGGATGTCGCGGCGCCGGGCGCCCAGGGACTTCCGGATCCCGATTTCGCGCGTCCGCTCCGCCACGGCCATCAACATGATGTTCATGATCACAATGCCGCCCACCACGAGGGCCACGCCCACCAGACCGGGTCCGACTGCGTACAGGATGCGGCTGAGCTTCTTCCAGAAGTCGAGCACCCCCTCCGAGGTCATCATGGCGAAATTGTCATCCTGGCGCGGCCGCAAATGGCGGCGACTTCGCATGATCGCCTCGGCCTCGTCCATCCCCTGGCGCATCTCGGCCGGGGAGTTCGCTTTCACGATCAGGGCGTCCACCACGCCCGGCGGGTTCACCTCGCGCTGGATCGGCGACAGGGCAGGGGCGACAACGAACTTGTCGAGCGAGATGCCGAGCAGGTTACCCTGGCGCTCCACCACGCCGATCACGCGGTACGGGATGCCGTGAATCCGCACCGTGCGATCGAGCGGGTTGGCGCTGCCGAACAGCTTGTCAGCGAGGTCGTACCCCAGGACGACCACCCCGGCGCCGGCCTTCGATTCCTGCGCGCTGAACGGGCGGCCGCTCTCGATCTTGAGATTCATGATGTCGAAGTAGCGCTCGGTGGCGCCTTCGAGCGTGATGTCCTTGGCGACCTTGCCGTTGAACTCTACCGGGCCCCGGTCCTCGGAATACCACGCGGTGATCACCGGTATGGTCAGTCCCGCCGCCACCGCTTCGGCATCCGCGAACTTGATGCGCGGGCGCCGGCGCCAGGCGCGCCACGTGGAGTCGTCCACATCGAAGTTCACGTTCGGGGCGCGCCGCAGGTGGAACGTGTTCACCCCCACCAGGGTGCCGGCGAACTTCTCCGTCATGTACGTGTTCATGCCGTTCACGATCGACCAGGCGCCGATCAGGAAGGAGACCCCGATGAACACGCCGATCAGGGCGAAACCGCTCTTGAGCTTCTGGGCCCGGAGCTGCAGGAAGGCGAGTCGGATCGCCTCGAACGGCCGCACGCTAGGCGGCTTTCCGCTGGTCCGTCGCCACCAGGCCGTCGCGCAGCGTCACCACCCGTGCGGCGTGCGCCGCGATCTCCGCCTCGTGCGTGACCATGACGACGGTCTGCCCCTGACCGTGCAGCTCACCGAAGACACCCATGATCTCCTGGCTCGTGGTCGAGTCGAGGTTTCCCGTCGGCTCATCGGCCAGCAGGATGCTGGGGTCGTTGACGAGGGCGCGCGCGATCGCCACGCGCTGGCGCTGGCCGCCGGACAGCTCGTTGGGCTTGTGGTCCATGCGATCGCCCAGCCCCACCCGCGTCAACGTGTGGGCGGCGCGCTCGCGCCGGCCGCGGGCGCCAATGCCGGCGTAGATCAACGGCAGCTCGACGTTGTGCAGTGCCGACGCGCGCGGCAGCAGGTTGAACGTCTGAAACACGAAGCCGATTTCCTTGTTGCGGATTCGGGCCAGCTCGTCGTCGGACAGATCCGAGACCTTCTGCGTGTTGAGCCAGTACTCTCCGGCCGTCGGTGTGTCGAGACACCCGATCAGGTTCATCAGCGTGGATTTCCCAGAGCCCGAGGGACCCATCACGGCCACGTACTCGTTGCGCCGGATCTGCAGATCGACGCCGCGCAACGCGCGCACGACTTCCGATCCCATGTCGTAGTCGCGGGTCAGCTTGTGGGTCAGGATGATGATGTCGGGCAGCGGCGTGTCGCCGGTGCGGAACTCCTGCGCGCGGCTCATGGGCGCGCGCGCCGCGCGGAATCGGCCGGCTGCTTGGCGGCGCGCACCGGGGTGGCGTCTTTCAGGTCGCGAATCGCCTGGTAAGGCCCGGCCACGATCTGCTCGCCCTCCCGCAGGCCGTCGAGCACTTCGAAATACTCGTCGCCCGCGATCCCCACCCGGACCGGCCGGAACGTGGCCTTGCCGTTCAGCACCACGAACACGCCTTCCGTTTCCTTCTTCTTGCCGACGTGCGACGTGTCGCGCCGGCTCTCGGGCGTCACCGGCGTGTTTTCCCGGACCGTGAGGGCGATGATCGGAATCGACAGCGACTGCTTGCGCGTGTCGGTCACGATCCGCGCGGTGGCGGAGAGATCGGGGCGCACATCGCTGGGAGGATTCTCGAGCGTGACTTCCACCTCGTAATCCACCGCACGGTCGTTCGTGCCGGTCACCGCCGTCTGACTCAGGAGCGCGCTGTTCGCGATCTTGGTGACACGGCCCACGAACGCGGTGTCGGGGAACGCGTCGATCGACACTTCGACCGAATCACCCAGATGGATGCGGACCACGTCGGTCTCATCCACGTTCACCTTGGTCTGGATCACCGAGAGATCGGACACCGTGAGCAGGAGCCCGACATCCCTCGAGAATGTACCGGGCACGGCGACCTCGCCTTCTTCCACGGCGAGCCGGGTCACCCGGCCGGTCATGGGAGCGACGATGTGCGTCTTGGCCAGCTGGTCGCGCGACTCCTGGACGCCGGCGCGCGCCTGGTCCACCTGGTGCTCCGCCGAGTTGGCGACCGCCTCGGCCACATTGAACGAGGTCTGCGCCTGCTCCATCTGCTCATCGGAGATCAGGTTCGGGTTTTGGCGCTTGAGCTGTTTGGCCCGCTCCAGCGCCCGCGCGGCCTGATCACGGCTGGCCCGCGCCTGCACCAGCGCCGCCTGCGCCGACGCGTACGACGCCTGGGCGCGTTCCAGTCCCGCTTCGTAGATCGTCGGATCGATCTGCAGCAGGAACTGGCCCTTTTGCACCAGATCGCCTTCGTGCACCCCGAGCCGCGTGATGCGCCCCGTGATGTCGGGGCTGACGTCGACCTTCGTCTTCGGCTGCACCTTGCCGCTCGCCGTCACCGCCGCAACCAGATCGCGCCGACCCACCTTCTCGAACCTGACTTCGACGCCACGCTCGCGCTTGGCGGAGGCACTCATCACGATCAGGCCGCCGACGAGCACGACGCCGCCGACGCCGATCAGAACCTTGCTCACCCTGGACATGTCTCGGTTTCCTCTCCGGTTAACGCAAGCTGCGGCCGACCGACGCTTCCAGAGCCGCCACGGCCCGGTGGTAGTCGTAGATCGCCGCGATGTAGTCCGTCTCCGCCCGCAGCGCGGCCACCTGAGCGTCCAGCAGCTCGAAGAACGTGCCCGCGCCCACCTTGTAGCGGTCGGTGGCGAGCTGGACCTGCTCGCGCCCGAGGGCGCGGTTCGTATCCTGGATGCCGACCGCCTGATAGGCGGTCTGCAGCGTGTAGTACGCCTGGCTCACCTCGGTCTGCAACCCCAGGCCGCGCGCGCGCACGCTTTCCTCCAGGTTCTCGCGCTGCGCTTTGGCGAGGGAGACCTGCTGCGGCTGCGAGAAATTGGTCCACAAGGGCAGCGTGACCGAGAGGCGCGCCTGAAACGGCTGGCCGATGAAGGTGAACGGGAACACGTTGTTCTGGTCCCGTATCTGCTGCTCTCGCCCAGCGGTCCACACATACGGGCTGCAGTCGATTGGTGGGGTGAGGCCGTTGTTCGCGCGGATGATGTTGGTCTCCCGGCAGTCGATGTCCTGCGCGCCCGCCGAGAGCTGACTGCTGAGGATCACCGAGTTGAGATCGCCGCCGTGCGCGTACGCCTGGGTGAAACCCGACCACCCGGCCGAGAGCGACACCGTCGGGGCCCAGCTTGAGGCCGCCGCCCGGACCCCCCAGGCGGCAGAGCGCTCGCGCGCGCGCAGGGCCTCGAGCGCCGGGTTCTGCGCTTCCGCCATGGAGAGCACGTCCTCCAGCTTCCAGGTCGGCTCGGCCATGGGGAACGTGTCGCTGAGTTGTACGGCGTCCACGCCGGTCGGGGCACTGACGCCCAGCTGCTCGAACAGACGCAGTTTCTCCACGCGCTGCGCCGTCCGGGCGCGCAGCAGGGAGACTTGCGCCTGCCCCAGTGCGACCTGCGCCTGGCGCACGTCGATCAGGGTCGCCTGGCCGACGGCGTAGCGCGCCTGGGCGAGCCGGAGAAACTCCTCGTCGCGCGTCACCAGCCGCTCGGCGACCCCGACGTTGTCACGGGCCTGCAAGACCGTCAGGTATTGCTGCGACACCGTGGCGTCGAGCGTGGCCCGGGCGCCATGGATATCGGCGTCCGCGGCCGTGAGCTCGGCTCTGCGCAGTCCCGGCTGCGACAACGTCGCGCCCGAGAGCGTCCAGTCGAGCCCGACCGAGTAACTCGAGCTCAGCGTGGCGTATGTCTGCGAGAAATTCGACGTGAGGAATCGCTGCGACCCCGTACCCGAGTACCCCAGGCTCCCCGACGCGGTGACCTGGGGGAGCAGCAAGCTCGCGAACGCGTTGCGCGTGCCCCACGCTGCCGGCGCGCGGTTGTTCAGCGCCTGGCGATAGACGGGGTTGTGGTCGTGCGCGATGCTCAACGCGTCTGCGAGCGACAAGGTCGCCGGAATCGGCTGCTGCGCGGCCGCGGTTCCGGCGATGCCCATCAGCCCGAACAAGAGTGTGAATTGTCTCATGGGATCCTTTGCTGATGCCTGGGAAGCTATTCTGAAGCCGTGCCCCATACGCGTGCGGCCCAGGTCAGGTTTCGGGCTGCGACGTTCGCCCTGGCTGGGGGAAAAGCTAGCCGCTACAAGGACTTATGTGGAGTGGTGGGAATCAGCCCGGCAACCGCTCGGCGCGCAGCGCACGAGCCGGCACTTCCACCTTCATGAGACGCCCCTCCGGTGAGAGCCAGACGTGCACCGGGCCGTCGTCACCACCCGCGATGAGGACGTGACGCAGTGTGGCGGGATCGCGGTTCAACGTCGTGACCCCGATCCCTAGATCGGTGACCGTCAGGGCAAGGCGCCGCGCCGTGCGAGGGTAGATCGCCGTGATGATTCTGGGCGTCGGCGACGCCAGCCAGCTCGCGACCAGGAACGGGGCGAACACGGAATCATCCACGATGACGGTGGGGTCTCCCCGAGCCAGCTCCCGCGCGCGCTCGAGCCCGGGCGCCACGTACCGCAGCGTATACCGGCCCGGCCCAGGCTGGCCGGTGATGCGCTGCGAGGCTCCGTTGGCGGCGACCGCGTACTCGAGGGCCTCAGGCGCCGTGTCGGGTCCCAGGGCCAGCTTCGTTGCGAACGTGACCGGCGGCGTCGCGACCCAGCGGACGCGCGCGGCGAGCAGCCAGCCGCTCGTGCTGTCGGTGGCGTGGCGGCTCAGCAAGCGGAACGATTCGCGCGCCACTTCCTGCGTGTCCATCCGGACCACGAGCGTGCCTTCGTCCAGCGGGGTCCCCGCTCCCTGCGTGAGAACGAGCGCCGCGAGCAGCGCGGCGCTCACGTGGCGGCGGGCGCCAGCACTCGCGTGGCGACGCGCTCCCGAATCATCTTATAGAGGCGCTCCCCCTTCTCGGGCGTCGCCAGGGTCGGTCGCCCCAGGGAGCCGGGCGAGAGGGCTGGCAACGGGCCGGTGAGGCCGCGCACATGGCGTCCTTCCGCCGGAGGGACGAAGTCCCGGGCCTGGTCCATGCGGACCAGCTCCGGCGCCAGGTAAAGTAGTAGGGACGTATCGAACTCCCCGCCGTGCGTGGGCGAGTCCGAATCGAGCAGTAGATCTTCCACGTCGAGGGCGAAGACGTCGACCGTGAACACCCGGGCCCGAGTCGTCCGCAGCGTGCAGAGCGCTTCCTGGTGGGGATCGTGGCCGTGGGCGGTGAGGATGATGAACTGGTCCACGCCGGCTTCCTCCCAGCTGCCGAGCAGATCGTTCATCCAGCGGTGCAGGGTCTTGCGTCGTACCGAGGCGTTGCCGGGGAACGGACGCCGGGTGGCGGTGTTGACGCCGTACTCGACGGTCGGCGCGCGCAACACCTGGAATTCGGCGGAGAGATCGTCGGCGAGGCGCTCGACGATGATGGTGTCACACCCCAACGGCAGGTGCGGACCGTGCTGCTCGCAGGTGCCGACGGGAATGAGCAGACGCGGATCCCGTGCGAGGTGCAAGCGGATGTCTTCGGGAACCAGGAGCTTCAGCTGCAGCGGCGCGCTCATCCGATAGTCGCGGGCGTCCTCGCCGCGCTGGCGGCGGCCGAATGGCTGCACGGGCTGGGGGCGGGCTGGTCGTGGCTCGCGGGCGCGGCCGGGCTCGCCGCGGCGGCGACGGCGCTCGCGACTCGTCCGTGGCGACCGGCCACCCTGTTCGCGGGCGGTGCGAGCCTGGTGCTCGGGCTCGTGCTGGTTGTCGGTGCCCGGGATGTGCGCCGGGTGGAGTGCTGCTGGGCTGCGCTACGCGAAGCCCGCGTCACGGCGGCGTCGAGCTCGCTCGAAGCGACCTTGGCCGACGCGGTAGCGCTGGCGCGACGCCTCGCGGAGCGGGGCGCGACCGCCGCGGAATTGCCGCCGGGCGCGGCATTCGACCAGCTGGCCTCGGCGGTTGCGACGACACGTCCCGCGGCGGAACACGGAGTGATCGTGCTCGATGCCGACGGCGCGCCGTACGCCTGGGCCGGCCGGCACCGGGCGATCCCCGTGGTCGACACGACGGAATTGCGCGCGGTCATCACCCCATTCTACGTCACGCTCGAGGCCCGGCGCCAGGCGCCGGCGGGCCGCGCCGCCGTCGGCTCCGTACTGCTCGACGCGGCGCCCGCGGTGGCGGACCGTGGCGGCGCCCTGTCGGTCGTGTTCGGACACGCCCATGGCGTCGAGCTGCGCTTCGCGGCCCCCGGCGTCGCGCCGCATGACTCCGATGAGTTCGAGTTCTGTGCCGCCACCTGCGACGCGAGTCCGGTCCTGTTCACGGTGCGACCGCGTCCGCCGTCCCAGGGTGACGCCAAGCTTGCCGTGCTGGCGCGGGTCGCCGGGAGCGCCGGCGTGATGCTCGCTGTCGCGCTGGCGCTGTTGCTCATCGCCGCGCCGCCCGGCCGCGGGCGGTGGCTGGTCGTGGCGATGACGGCGTGGGCCGCGGCTCGAGCGTTCTTCGGACCCGCGGTGCCGCCGGCAGCGCTGTTTTCGCCCGCCACGTTTTACCGGCCGTTGCTGCGCGATTTCAGCGCGTCGGCCGGCGCGCTGCTCGCCATCGCCGTGCTGGGGCTGCTCGTGGCGGCCTCGGTGTGGCGGCGTGGCTCGCCGCGACGGTGGTGGAACGTCGTGATCGCCGCCGCGTTGCTCGTCTACGCGCCGTATCTCGTGCGCTACCTCGGGCGCGGCATCGCCCCTCCTGCCGCCGGCGTGAGCTTCGGCCTGTGGATGTCCTGGGAGACGGCGCTCGCCGCGGCGAGCATGATGGTCGTGCTCCTCGCCGCGGCCCTGGTGCGCGGCCCGGTCGAGCCCACGCGAGTGCCGTGGACCATCGCCGCTTCGTGTGTCTGGGCGGGACTTGCCGGGGCGGTGGGGCTGTGGTTGTGGCAGCCCTCGGGTGCGTGGCCCGAGTGGTACACATTCTTGTGGCTGCCGGCATTGGCGGGCGTGATCGTCCCCGCTCCGCGGCGCTGGGCCTTGCTCGGGATCGCGGTCGTCGCGGGCTCGGCGGCCGGCCTCGTGACCTGGGGCGCCGCGCTGGAAGGACGAGTCCAGCTGGCAGTCCGCGATGCGCAGCGGCTCGGAAGTGATCCCGATCCGCTGGCGGTGGCGGAGTTGGAGCGTCTGGGCCGGCAGGTGCAGCGCGGTCCGGTTCCTTCAACCGCCGCGGACCTGTACGTACTGTGGCGCGAGTCGCCGCTCGCCACGCTGGACTATCCCACCGTACTGCTCGCGTGGGACAGCACCGGCCGGACGCTGGCCGAGCTGCGGCTCGCGTCGCTCGATCTCCCGACTCCGCTGCTCGCGGCACTGGCGCTCGATTCCGCCTTGACGGCGCCGCGGGTGGAGCCGCTGAACCGGATTCCCGGCACCGTGTACGTGTTGGCCACGCCGCTCTCCGGTGGCGCCGTCCTGACCGTAGGTGTAGGCCCGCGGTCCCGGCTGGTACCGGCGAGCCGCGTGGCGCGCTTTCTCCGCGGCGAGCGCAGCGCGGAGCCTCCCTACGCCATTTCCTTGTCGCTGCCGACGTCGGCACCCGAGCCGACCTTCGTCCAATGGAGGCGGTCGGGATGGACCGCCCGCGGGGACCGGCGCGTCGATCTGCCCGGCGGCGTGCGCCACGTCCACCTCTCGCTCGACCTGCGCGGTCCGTGGGCGGCGCTGGTGCGCGGGATTCTGGTCGTCCTGGCCGACGTCATGTTGCTCGCCGCCGTCTGGGTCTTGAGTCGGCTCGTAGCCGGTGGATGGGCGCCTCGGGCGCCGTCGTTGCCGCGTGCTTTGGCGAGCTACCGCGGTCGATTGACCATGGCCCTGGCGGCGTTCTTCATCGCCCCGGTGCTCGCCTTCGCGCTGTCCAACTTCGCCCGGCTCGGTGATTCGGCGCGGGCCAGCGGAGATCTGCTCATCCGGCAGACGCTGCGCGACGCGGTGGCGTCGGCCGGGGAAACGGGGCCCGGCGGCGTGGGCGCGCTCGCCGCGATGGTCACCGATTTGGGGCGGCGTCTCGACGCCGACCTGTGGGCTTACCGGGGTGGGCGGCTCGCCGGCACGAGCGCCGCGGTGCTCGCGGAGCTGGCCCTCGTGGATCCGTTGCTGGAGCCGCGAGTGCAGCGACGTCTGGCGTACGAGGACGAGCTGGAGTTGACGGTCGATGATCGCACGGCGGGTCGGCCCACCCGGGTCGGGTATCGGGTGGCGGAGGCCGGCTCGCCGCGTGATGTAGTGGTGCTCGCCGCGCCACAGCTGCTCGACGATGAGGCGGTTCGTCGCCAGCAGGAGGATCTCGGGCTGGCGCTGATCCTCGCGACTCTGGTGGGGTTGATCGCCGCGGGCGCGTTGGCGGGCGTCGTGGCGCGCACACTGGCGCAGCCCGTGGCGGTGCTGCGGGAGGCCGCGCTGGCCGTGGGGCAGGGCGCCGTTCCGCCGCCGTTCCCGGCGCACGTACCGGCGGAGTTTGTGCCGGTGCTCACTGCGTTCGAGCGCATGGTGCGCGACGTACGCCGCAGCCAGGCGGCGCTCGAGGAGTCGCGGCGGCGCACGGCGCAGGTGCTCGCGAACGTGGCCACCGGCGTCGTGGCCGTGGACGACGGGTTGCGCGTGACGATCGCGAACCCGCGCGCAGAAGATCTGCTCGGCGCTCGTCTGGAGCCTGGAGACATCGTGGCCGGCGCCACGGCCCCGGACTGGACCCCGGTCTGGGAGGCCGTGCGGGCGTTTATCGCGTCGCAGGGGACCGAAATCGTCGAGCGCGAGTTCGCGATCCATGGGCGCGACATTCGCGTGCAGCTCGCTCCCCTGGGGGAGGGCGCATCACGCGACGGGTGCGTCGTGGCCCTGGACGACACGACCGCCATGGCGCGGGCGTCCCGCGTCCTGGCCTGGGGCGAGATGGCGCGGCAGGTCGCCCACGAGATCAAGAATCCGCTCACGCCGATCCGGCTCGGCATCCAGCATCTGGAGCGGGTCCACGGCGCCGGGCCACGCGCCGACTTCGACCGGACGCTGCGGGACACGGCGCAGCGCATTCTCGCCGAGATCGACCGCCTCGACACCATCGCGCGCGCGTTCTCGCGCTTCGGGGCGCCGATGGAAAGCCAGGCGGCCCTCGAGGCGGTGGACCTGCATGCGTTGGCGCGGGATGTGGTGCAGCTGTACGCGCTGGGTGACGAGCCGGGCGGAGCGCGGGTGGTGCTGACAGGGGAATCGGGACGTGCGGCGCAGGCCCGCCGGGACGAGGTCAAGGAGGTGCTCGTCAACCTGGTGGAGAACGCCCGCATCGCGGGGGCGCGGGAAGTGCGCGTCGGGATCGACGCGGACGGACTCCGGCTCACCGTCAGCGACGATGGCAGCGGCATTCCCCCCGACGCGCAAGGGCGCGTATTCGAGCCGATGTTCTCGACCCGGTCGAGTGGATCGGGGCTGGGGCTGGCGATCGCCCGGCGGCTGGTCGAGAGCTGGGGGGGGACAATCACCCTCACCAGCGCGCTGGGGAGCGGAACGACGGTCCAGCTGGTGCTGCGGGCGGCCTCAAAGACTGGTGCGGCGTGACCGGACTCACAACATTAGAGCCCGGCGAATGCCACCATTCTCCCGTACTCGCCCGAGGTGGATCGTGCGGCACTGGTTTGTGCTCCTGCTGTCGGCCGGCTGGCTGGTGGGCCTCGCCCCCGTGGCGCGGGCTCAATTGTCGTTCGACGCGCGCCGCACGGGGATGGCGGGAGTCAGCCTGAGCCGAGACGGGGCGCTGGGCCGGTTCAATCCGGCTTACCCCGCCGTGCCGGCCCGGCAGGGACGCGGCGCCAAGGTCACGATTCCAGTTCCGTTGGGCCTGTTCCAGGTGCTCAAGGACAGCGCCGCGTTCGACTTCAACAAATCGTACTTCAATCCAATCGCGCTGGCGAACTACATTCTGCACCCGCCGCTCTTCTACGAGATCAAGAAGACCCCAACTCCGACCAACGACGTCGAGTTCACGATCGGCCGCGATTCGCTCATCGTGGACCTGGGCTCGGCGGCGCAGCTCGTGCCCACCGACCGGTTCGGCTTCGGCGGGGAGAGCCGCCTGATGGACATCGGGCTCACGATCAAGGGCGTGCATATCGGCGCGCTGGTGTGGGAGGACCACGAGGTCGGCTTCCAACTGGGCGATACGCTGCTCCGGTTCCTCCGGCAGAAGGCGCCCGCCGATACCAATACGACTTACGCGAGCGACGGGGACGCGATTGCGCAAGCCGGGTTCGCCCCGACGCTGGGCTACGCCGGCCGCGTATGGGGCGACAGCACACGCGGAATCTACGTGGGAGCCGCGGCGCACTACTATCTCGGCGTCGCCTACGGGTCCGTCGTCGGCACAGCCGGCTTCGTCACCGGCGACACCCTGTTCGCCGGGTCCAATCCAGTGACGCCCACCGTGGATGCGCTCGTCACGTACTCGAAGGCCGGTCATTCGTTCGGGCATGGCTTCGGCGCGGACGTCGGGATCGTGTACGTGACCGGTCCGGTGGAGGTTGGGTTCGGGGTCAACGACATCGGCGCGACGCTGACCTGGCCCGATACCCGCGTCGACCGCGATACCTTCGACACCGCCGCGAACAACTTCGGCTCGAGCCTGGTGGCCAACCACGTGCCGAGCAAGACAAAGCTGCCCGTAACCTACGTCGCGAACGCGTCACTTGAGCTGGGCACCAACACGACTGCCGGCACTACGATTCTCAACAATGGCCGTGGCACCACGATCCAGATCGGGGTGGAGCAGCGCGTCGGGCCGCTGGCGCTCCGGGGCGGCGTGGCGCGCGACCAGCGCAAGCGCGTTCAGCTCGGCTGGGGCACCGGTGTCCGGTTCGGGGCATTCGGTCTCGACGTGGGTTTCGCGACGCATTCCGGCTCACTGTCCACGGCCCGTGGGATCACCATGGCCACCTCGATTTCCATCTACTGATGCGCACGGGAGCGTCGATGTCGGTCACCCGGCTCACTTGGCTCGCGGCCACCGCGGCGGGCGTGCTGATCCTCGGGTGCGGGGAAGGCCGCGCCATCTTTAATGTGGACGTGTACAGCTTTCTCAAGGACGCGGGGAATGATTCCGTCCCCTACGTCGCGCCGTCGCCGTTCGACACGACCCCGCCTCAGCCGGTCAACCTATTGCCGATTGGACTGGGCAGCTCGGTTGTGGAGTCCGTGACCGTGAGCGGCAGTGTCGACTTCGTGAATCAGGCGGGGAACGGCACGGTCGGTCTCGAGTTCTACATCGACACCGTTCCCGCCGTGTATGGGGGCACGCCGGCCTTCTCCGTGACGCCGGTCGCCGTCACGCCGGGGAACACCAGCCCGGCCCCTTTCCAAGGGGACTTGGCTGCCCTGTCCCGTCAGTTGTTTCTGAGCCAGACGGTGTACGTCGGGATGCGGGCTGTGGCCTCCGGGTTGGCGGTGGGGAAAGCGCGGCTCAGCGCGCTGCGCCTGCGCATCGTGATTCAAGACAAGATCTTCTAGCCGAACCGCGCCGTTCGTGACACATTGCCTGCGCTCATGAGATCCTCAGGCCGTCTCGGTCTGCGCGCGGCGCTGCTTTCCGCGACGCTCGTCACCTGTACCAGCGATCATCCGACCGGCCCCGGCCGCTTCGGGCGAGGGGTTCTGGCGATCCGTCCGGTGCTGGCGTCGCCGGTGGATCTCGCGGCCTTCGGGCTCATTGTCGACCGTCTGCGCGTGGTCGCCGTCCGTCCGGTGGCGGATACGGCGCTCGACACCACGGTCGTCTTCAGTCCCGATTCGGCGTCGTTGCACCTCTCGCTGTCCGTGTTGCTCCACGCAGCGGTGGAGACGTTCGTCATCCACCTGGAGCTGCGGGCGGGCTCCGTGGTCCTCTTTTCGGGCGTCGATACGGCGCAGGTCTCGAGTGGCCCGCCGGATACGTCGTCCGCCGCGACCATCCCGCTCAGCTACGTCGGGCCGGGTTCGGGACTCACGAAATTGAGTATCGGGCCGCGCGATTCGGTCCTCACGCTCCGCGACTCGCTGCGCTTCACGGCCGCCGCCGAATCACTCGGCGTCTCGATCGCTTCCTTCTATGTGCACTGGTCCACCAGCGACACCGTAAACGCCCCGATCAACGGGGCCGGCCTGCTGCGCGCTCCCAATGCGCGCGGCGGTGTGGTCGTGCGGGCGGTGACCCCGAACGGCGTGAAGGATTCGACCCGGGTCACATTCGTACCGGTACCGGCGGCTGTCGCGGCGTTCGCGGGCTCAGGCCAGTCGGGTACGGTCGGCACCCGGCTTCCCGTGCCGCTGCGGGCCCGAGTGAAAGCGAGCGACTCACTCGGCGTGCAGGGCGTCCCGGTGCGGTTCCAGGCGCTGAGCGGCGGAAGCGTAAAGGACTCGGTGGTACTGACCGACAGCCTCGGCTTCGCCGCAGACACGGCGACTCTCGACACCCTCGCCGGCGTGAAGAGTTACCGGGCCTCGGTTGGCGCGTTGACGGCGACCTTCAGCGCGACTGCCACGGCGGGCGCCATCACGGCGGCTCAGTCCGTGGTCACCGTGTCCAGCGCCACCGTCGCTTCGGGCACCGGCGTCACGCTGACGCTGCGCGGCAAGGACCAGTTCGGCAACAACCTCACGACCGGCGGTGCGACCGTCCTGTTCAGTGCCACCGGTGGGACGAGCTCCGGTAACATCGCGCCCAGCCCGGCGACGGATAACAACGACGGTACCTACACCGCAACCTTCACCGGACTCCTCGTCGGATCGGCCACGACGATCGGCGCGACGATCAACGGCACCGCCGTCTCGACGGCGTTGCCCACGATCACCGTCACCGCGGGTGCGATCTCGCCGCTCACGTCTCTCGTCACGACCTCGAGCGGCACCGTGTCGTCCGGCGCAACCGCGACGTTGACCCTCCAGGCCAAGGACTCGGCCGGCAATTCGCTGGCCACGGGCGGGGCGACGGTCGTCTTCTCCCGTGCCGGCGGCACCAGCACCGGCAGCATCGTGCCCAGCCCGGCGACCGACAACAGCAACGGCACCTACACCGCGACCTTCACCGCCGATTCCGCCGGCACGGCGACCACGATCCGGGCCACGATCGGCGGTGTGCTGGCCACTTCTACGACGCCGATCACGGTCGTGCCGGGCAACACCACCGCCGCCCAGTCGGTGATCACGGTATTGCCCGATACGATTCAGGCGGGCGGCGCGTCGACGCTGAAGCTCCAGGCGAAGGATGGGGCGGGCAACAACATCACGACCGGCGGGCTGACCGTCGTGTTCAGCCATTCCGGCGGGACGAGCACCGGCACCATCGCGCCGAGCCCCGCGACGGACAACAACAACGGTACGTACACGGCAACGTTTACCGGTCAGACGGCCGGGACGGCGACCACGATCCACGCCACGATCAACGCCGTGCAGGTGACGTCCACGCTGCCGACCATCACCGTCACCTCCAGCGGCATCTCGGCGGTGACGTCCGTGGTCACCAGCACCGATTCACTATTGCCGGTGAGCGGCGTGGCCACGCTGACGCTTCAGGCGAAGGATGGCTCGGGCAACGTGATCACCAGCGGCGGCGCGGCCGTCGTGTTTACGCAGTCGGGTGGCACCAGCACTGGTAATTTCAGCATCACAACCGATCACAACGATGGCACGTACACCGCGACGTTCACCGCGGTGAATGCCGGCACGCCCACCCAGATCGGCGCGACGATCAACGGCACGGCCGTGACGTCAGTGCCGCTGCCCACGATCCGCGTCTTCTCCTCGGTCCATACGGCCGATATCCTGGCCGATTCGACTTGGACTGCGGCGGCGAGCCCGCACATCGTCAGCACCTACCTCCGTATTCGCAACGGTGCGACGCTCACCATTCAACCGGGCGCCACGGTGAAGTTCGATGCCGGGGCCGGGCTGCAGGTCGGCGACACGGCATCGAACCAGGCGGGCCGGCTGAACATGGACGGCGCCGCGCTCGGCATCATCCTCACGGCCAATACCGCGACGCCCGTACCGGGCTTCTGGCGCGGCATCGAGGTACAGCGTGCCCTTGGTGGTCCGGCCTGGCAGAATACGACGATCGAATACGGCGGCGGCACACGGTCGCCGTTCGGCGGCGTCCTCGCCGAGGCCTGCGTCCTGATCGTGAATCGCTCCGGGGCCGCGCTCGACTTGGACAGCCTGCACATTCGCAAGTGCGTGCACGCCGCGATCCATCATTTCGGCGGCACGGCGCATGTGCACCGCACCACGATCGACTCGGTCACGGGCTCGGGCATCCACGTCGACTTTGACGCGCAGCTCGAGCTCGATTCGACCACGATCCGCGGATCGGGGCAGGAGGGGCTGTTCTTCGCCAGCCTGACCTCGCGCCTGCTGCCCTCGAGTGGCAACCGGGTCTTGGGCAGCGCGGGAACGGGCATTCATCTGAACGCATTCCAATTGCCCGGACTGTTGAAGCAAGATTCGATCGTGGGAAACGGAGTCAACTTCGGCACCAACTTCATCGAGGTGCAGGGGGGGCGGCCCGACTCGACCGTCGCCGCGTTCACGATCTTCGCCCAGCCCCAGCTGATCGGCTTGAACGGCTACCTGATTCGCCAGTTCGGTGGCCTGCTCGATATCGGCCGAGTCGGTGGGCAGGCGGTGACGCTCGATTCGAATGTGGTGCTGCGGTTCGAAGGACAGACGGGCCTCCGGATCGGCGACAGCGCGGGGACGCGCAGCGGCACGATCCGCTCGCTCGCCACGAACACGCTGAACCGGGCGGCTTTGACCGCGTCGAGTGCGGGACTCCCGGGCGCCTGGGTCGGGCTCGAAATCGGCCGGTTATCCGGGCCCGACACGCTGCGGTTCATCCGGATCGACTACGCTGGTGATTCTATTCCGAATTACACTCGCCATCGCGCCGGCCTGTATATCCGCAACCCGGTAGCGGTGCCATTCGTGCTGGATCGTGCGAACATCACCACGAGCGGTTCCACCGGCTCGGTCGCCAATTCGGCGGGCATCGGGATCGCGGGAACCGGCGGCACCGAGATCCGCAACAGCGTGCTGTTGCAAAACGTGGGCTTCGGGATCGCGATCCAGGACAAAGGCTTCAAGATCGTGAACGACACGATCCAGAATCACACGATCGGCATCTTCGCGTACATGGAAGGCGGCACACAGCTTACCGCCGCCGATTCCATTTCGGGGAACACGTTCCCCGGCACGCAATACGCGGTGTCACTCACGGCTGCGGCACTGCGGGCCTTGCAGGGCAACGCGATTACCACGGCCGCCTCGGACACGCTGCTCTTCGGCGGTGGGTTGCTCACCACCAGTGTGACGCTGCCCAATTTCCCGGGCTACGTGTGGCGGGCCACCAAGACGACGACCATCGATGCGGGTGCTACGTTCACACTGGCTCCGGGAGATACGATCGCGTTCGACAGCTCGGCGGGCATCCAGGTTGGTGGGCTCTCTCCCGCCGCCCTCGCAGCCGACGGGTCGACGGGAAAGATCCTGCTCACGGCCAGCGGCCCCTTGCCGCAGGGCTGGCACGGCGTCGACTTCCACCTGATGTCCGGCTCGGGTTCGACGACCAATAACGTGTTCCGCCACGTCGACGTCGATCGCGCCGGGTACTACGTCCCCTGCTTCGGCGAGTGCTACCCGATCCCGTTCGGGGCGCTGCGGTTCACCGATTCGATTGCGCCGACCGACGTCGATCTGTCGATCACGGATATCATCGTGCGCCGCTCGAACTCCATCGCGCTGGACTTCCAGCGCGGCGGGACGGGAACCGTCAGTATCGCCGGCAGTCAGTTTTACGACAACAAACCCGACCCGATGATCCAGACGCGGTTTGGACAGGGGAGCCATTTATCGATTTCGGGATCGGATTTGTATCACTACCGCGGGCGGGTGATCCAGAGTGCCTATCGGGGCGGCACAGCAGACTCGGTGAACCTCGTGAACGATTGGTGGGGCGACCTCGCCGGTCCTGACACCGGGTACTTCTACTACCCTGACAGTCTGGGGCGCGCCAGCCTGAACCAGAACGCGGCCCTGGTCCTTCCGTTCGCGAGCGCCCCGTTCTTCCCGGTTGGCCCGGGCACCGGCGTTGTGCCGACGCGCGACAGCCTGCTGAGCTCGGTCAACATGGGCGACTCGATCGGGATCTATGCTCGTGTGATCGAGGCGAACGGCCGTGGCGTGGGGGCGCAGACGGTATCCTGGACGCCGATTCCGAGCCTTGCCAGCTTACTCGCGCCGAGCAGCTCCCAGAGCGACATCGGTGGCCGAGTGAACGTGGGGTGGAAGTTCACCAACACGGCCGGGCGGCTGACGGCACACGCTACCGGTGGTGGGGGCTTCACCGACTACTTCATCGACGTGATTCCGGGGTTGACAACCGCGGTCAGTTGGAACGTGCTGAACAAACCGGTCTCGGAAGGGACGGCGACCGGACCCAGGGCGATCACCTTTACCAGCACTAATCGTCGAGGGGTAATCGTCACGCACGCCCACGACGGCTTCAACAACGCCACGCACATGTCGTCGTACTGCTTCGATGTCGTCGGGGGGACCTGCTACACCTACCCGGTCCCGGGTGCGATCGACTCGGTCCACACGAGTGGTGGAGTTGACGGAGACACGATCTTTTTCCATTCGAACGTGACGACGCCCTCACCGTTCGTGCTACGCGCGACGTACACGCAGGTGTCGGGCCAATTCCAAGACTCGGTCGTGATCACCATGAGCGCGGTCGCTGCCGGCGTGAAGATCGACCGCGATCCGTACACCTTTAACGGCATCCAGACTGCCCCGGACACGGCGGTGTTCAACTCGATCTGCCCGAGCGGCCAGCCGAACTTCTATTGCCAGGTCGAATACCATGCGTTTGTCGTCGATTCCGGGCTCACCCCGTTCGGCAACCAGAACGCCCAGTTCCAGTGGACCCTGCTGCCGCCCGCGACCCCACCGGTCACGTTTACCACGCGCGGGGCTCCGGCCAATGATTCGGCGACGGTGACCGCGCAGTCGAACGGCTTCGTCCGTTTCGTCGTGAAGGACATCAGCGCGAACAACTTTGGCTCCGACACGATGCCCATTCTCGTCAATCAGGTGCCGGGTTACATCTACGTGAGCCCGGACACGATCAGCGTGTCTGTGGGCGGGACGACAACCTTCAAGGCGACGGTCACCGACTTCGGCGGCGATACGATGCCCACGGTGCCGATCCACTGGCGGCCCGACAACCCGTTCAATCCGCACCTCAAGATCACCGATACCACGGTGGCGCATCAGGCGGTCGTGCGTCTGGACAGCACGCCGTTCGGCAGGGAGTACGTGACGGCATTTTCGCCACGCGCGCCGGGCGACACGGCGTACGGCTATGCGCAGGTGATCAACCCGGTGCTGAAACCGATCAACGTCGACGTGCAGCCGTGGGCCATCGCGGCGAACTCGCAGACCCATGCCGTGTACGCGGGACACCAGGGAGGCCAACTGTACCGGATCGACGGGACCACCGGCACGGCTACTGACTCGACCAACACCGGGTTGACAGTGGCCGCGGTCGCCGTGAACCTGGTCACGAACCGGGTGTACGCCGCCACCGACTCGGGCGTGGCGGTGCTCGACGGAACGACGCTCTCGCGCGTCGCTATGGTGGCCGTCGGCAAGAACGATCAAGGGGTGCAGAACCGCCAGGGGCTGACGGTCGATTCGATCAACAACCGGATCTACGTCACTGTGGTGGCGCCGGGCGCGTCGCCACTGCCCGTGCTGCGCCGCATCGACGGCATCTCCTTCTCGGCGACAAACGACGTGGCGCTGCCGGATACCGGCAACGGCGCCGTGTTCAACCCGAACGACGGCTTCGTGTATGTGACGATTCCCGACAGCAACCTGGTCGTGGCGGTGAATCCGGCGACCAAGACCATCGCGAAGCGGATTCCGGTTGGGAGCGAGCCGTTCGCCATCGCCTTGAACCCGGTCACGAACCGGTTGTACGTGATCGACCAGATCTTCACGTCCAACTACCCGTTCAACCTCTACGTCATCGACGCGGCGGCTGGAGCCGTGGTGGCGACGATTCCAATGGGGTTCCAAACGGCGAGCCTGGCGGTCGACGCCGTGAACAACCGCGTCTACGTCGGAGCGAGGTACAATGGGTACGTGTCCGTCATCGATGGCGCGACGGACTTCTTCCTGGGCACGGTGAACGCCACCGGGTTCTACTCCGATCAGGAGCTCGGGGTGGCTTTCGACGCGGCCAACGGGCACGTCTACACCGCCAACTACTCCTCGGCCTCGATCACGCGCCTGAAGTACTGACCGGTTAGATTCCGGTTTCCATGCACCGCCGCAGAACCGTCACCGTCGCCGTGGGCGGCGTGAAGGTGGGCTCGGCCCACCCGATCGTCGTCCAGTCGATGACCAACACCGACACCGCCGACGTCGACGGCACCGTCGCCCAGGTGCGGGCCCTGCATGAGGCCGGGTCCGAGTTGGTCCGCGTCACCGTCAACAACGACGCCGCGGCCCAGGCGGTCCCCGCCATCGTCGCCCAGGTGGACGTCCCGGTCATCGGCGATTTCCACTACAACGGTCACCTGCTGCTCACCAAGTACCCGCAGTGCGCCGGGGCGCTCGCCAAGTACCGCATCAATCCGGGCAATGTCGGCGCCAAGCGTCGCGACGACAACTTCCGCACCATCGTCCAGGTCGCGATCGACCGGGGCAAGCCGGTCCGCATCGGCGTCAACTGGGGCAGTCTCGATCAGCAGTTGCTCACCGAGATGATGGACGCGAACGCGAAGGCCGCCGAGTCGCGCGACGCGCGTGACGTCACCATGGACGCCATGGTCGAAAGCGCGCTCCGCTCGGCGGCGCTCGCCGAGGAGACCGGCCTGCCGCACGATCGCATCATTCTCTCCGCCAAAGTGTCGGGCGTGCAGGACCTGGTGGATGTGTACCGCCAGCTCGCGCGTCGGGCCGACTACCCGCTCCATCTGGGCCTCACCGAAGCCGGCATGGGGAGCAAGGGCGTCGTCGCCAGCAGCGCCGCGCTCGCGATTCTGCTGCAGGAGGGAATCGGCGACACGATCCGCGTCTCCCTGACCCCGCGCCCCTCCGGGGATCGAACTGAGGAGGTTCAGGTCGCCCAACAGATTCTGCAGTCGCTCGGGATTCGCAGCTTCAGTCCGCAAGTCACCGCATGCCCCGGTTGCGGACGAACCACGTCCACGTTTTTCCAGCAAATGGCGGAGCAGATCCAGGAGTACCTGCGGGTCCGGCGGCCCGAATGGCAGCGGCGCTATTCTGGATCGGAGGAGCTGCGCGTGGCGGTGATGGGGTGTGTCGTCAACGGCCCCGGCGAATCCAAGCACGCCGACATCGGCATTTCGTTGCCGGGCACGTCCGAGGAGCCGAAGGCCCCGGTCTACATCGATGGGCGGTTACGCGTGACCCTGAAGGGTGAGACGATCGTCGCCGATTTCCTGCGGCTACTGGAGGAGTACGTGGCGACGCGCTGGAGCGGTCAACCGGCGCCGGCGTCCGCCTCGACCGGATGACCCGCGGCCTGCCACGCCGAGTATCCCCCCTCGAATTTCACCACGTTGGTCCGTCCCATGCGTTGCAGCAGACTTGCCGCGATCGCGGCGCGACTCCCGGTTTGACAGTGCACGACGATCGTACCGGAAGCCGGGAGTTCGGCCAGCCGGCCCGCGAGCTCGCCCAGCGGGATGTGGCGGGCACCGGGGAGGTGGCCGGCGTCCCACTCCGCTCGGCTCCGTACGTCCACCAGAAGGACGGCATCGTGCCGCAGCTGATCCTCGAGCTGTTGCACCGTGACGCTGCGGATGATGGCCGGCCGCGTGCCCGCGGCCCGGCGCCGATCCAGCGCCGAGGCATCGAGCTCGGCGAATCCCGCGACCCGGTCCAAGCCGATCAGTCCCAGCTCGCGCACCGCCTGGTCGAGGGCATCGGGCCGGGCGGCATCCACCAGCAGAGCGAAATCCTGAGTGTAGGGGACCAGCCAGCCGGCCCATCCGGTGAACGCCCGGTTGAGCGGGATGTTGAGGGTGCGGGGAACATGGCCGGCGGCGAAGTCCTTTGCCGCCCGCGTGTCCACGACCATGGTGCCATCGGCGATCAGCTGATCGATGCGCGCCAGGTCGATGCGCGGCGGGCGCGGCCGCTCGCCCAGGAGCCGCGGCCCGTCGCGATTGATCCGCTTCATCTCGGCGAAGTAGGTCGGCGGCTCCGGCTGCCCCGCCAGCACCGTCGCGACGAATTCGTCTTCCGACGTGGTGCGCAGCGCCCAGTTGGCCAGGCGCTCGTAGCCGAGCGTGCTCTGGGGCATGGCCCCCAGCGCCTTGCCGCACGCCGAGCCGGCCCCGTGGCCGGGCCAGATCTGGAGATAGTCGGGCAACCCGCGCAGACCTTGGACCGAGCGGAACAGCTGGCGGGCGGCGGCTTCCATTGTGCCCCGTTGATTGGCCACGCGCTCCAGCAGGTCGGGGCGACCGACATCGCCTACGAACAGGAAATCGCCGGAAAGCATCCCGAGCGGAGCGTCGGAGCCGGCGGTGTCCGTCACCAGGAACGCGAGATGCTCCGGCGTATGTCCCGGGGTGTGCCGCACGTCGATCCGGACCTTGCCCAGGTCGAAGCGGTCGCCGTGCTTGAGCGGCGACGCCCCGGCGGCTTCGGCATACCCGTATCGCCAATCGGGACCGCCCTCGTCGGAGAGGTGCAGCGTAGCGCCGGTCAGCTGGGCCAGCTCGCGGCTGCCCGAGACGAAATCGGCATGAATGTGGGTTTCGGTGACGTGAGTGATGCGCAGCTCCTCGGCCTTGGCGGCATCGATATACGGCGTGACGTCGCGCAGCGGGTCCACGACCACCGCCTCGCCGGTCGCGTCGCAGCCGATCACGTAGCTGGCCTGGGCCAGGCCGTCGTCGTACAGACGTTTCAGGAGCACTGAGGCTGTATGCTAGCAGTTTCGGCGAACGTTGTGGAGGCGCCATGACCGCACGGCTGGAGATCACGACGCTGGGAGGCGGCTGCTTCTGGTGCCTCGAGGCGGTGTTTCAGGACCTGAAAGGTGTGGAGCGCGTCGTCTCGGGCTACGCCGGCGGCAAGACCCTCAATCCGTCCTACGAGGACGTCTGCTCGGGACGCACCGGACACGCCGAAGTCGTCCAGGTGAGCTTCGATCCCGCGACGCTCTCGTTTCGGGATTTGCTCCAGGTGTTCTTCGGGATCCACGATCCCACTGCGCTCAATCGACAGGGGGCCGATGTCGGCACCCAGTACCGATCGGTGGTTTTCTACCAGAGTCCGGGGCAGGAAGCGGCAACCCGTGAGGTGATCGCCGAGCTCGGTGGGGCGGGAATCTGGGCCGATCCGCTGGTGACGGAGGTCGCTCCGTTGACGGAGTTCTATCCCGCCGAGGCCTACCACCAGGAGTACTTCCGGCGCAATCCGGGGCTGGGGTATTGTCGCGTCGTGATCGCCCCCAAAGTCGCCAAGTTCCGCAAAGAGCAGTTCGCCCGCCTCAAGGCTTAGAACAGCCGGCTCCCCAGGGGCACGTCTCGCTCGGGATGAACGAGCACGATGTCGCCCGGCTCGACATCGATGCCCAGCGTGAGGACCTCGGAGAAGTAGTTGGCGATCTGGCGCGGCGGGAAGTTCACGACGGCCAACACCAGCCTGCCGATGAGATCCTCCTTGCCGTAGTGCAGCGTGATCTGCGCGCTGGACGATTTCACCCCCAGAGGGCCGAAGTCGATGCGCAGCTTCCAAGCCGGCTTGCGCGCCTGTGGAAACTCATCGACGGCGACGATGCGGCCGACCCGCATGTCGACTCTGGCGAAGTCCTCGTAGGCAATCTCAGGCATCGGTGTCCTCCCTGGAGGTCACAACGCTCGATAGTCCGCGTGGAATCTAGCCTTTCTGTGATTGGCTCGACGTGTTCGGCGCCTTGAGGACGAGAACCGCTTCATTCCCCAGTCCTTCTTTCCTGTCGCGGTCAACACCACCTACTCCATCGCGACGTCCGGGGTCGGCCCACAGGTGACGCTCGGACGGGGCCCGATGCGGCTGTATGGGTTTGGGACCTTCGGTGCGTCCTGCATCTCGGCGCGCTCCTGACCCACTCATCACTCCTTGATTCCCCGCCGGCACATTTCTGAAACTGAAGCCCTCTCTCCACCGTTTCCTGACACAGTGTCGTGTTCGCAGTTCCGTCATGCCGTTTGTCCGCTAACTTTCCGGCCCTATGAGACTCTCCGAAACCTCCATTCGCCGCCCCGTCCTGGCCAGCATGCTGTCGGCCGCCCTGGTGCTGTTCGGGGTCATCGGGTACACCCGCTTGTCGGTACGCGAGCTCCCGGACATCGATCCCCCGATCATCTCGGTCTCCACGGTGCTGCCCGGCGCGAACGCGCAGGTCGTGGAGACCGCGGTCACCGACGTCCTCGAGGAGGAGCTGTCTACGATCCAGGGACTGCGCACGCTCTCGAGCTCGTCCTCGGAGCAGAGCAGCAACATCACCCTGGAGTTCACCCTCGACCGGCCCGTCGATGTCGCCGCGCAAGACGTACGCGACAAGGTGTCGCGTGTCCGCGGGCGGCTGCCGGTGGACGTACTCGAGCCGGTGATCGCCAAGCAGCAGGCCGACGCGCAGCCGTTCTTCTGGCTGGCGTTGAGTAGCTCGAACTATGATCTGATGCAGCTCTCCGACGTCGCCGACCGCCTGGTCAAGGCTCGGCTGCAGAGCCTGCCGGGCGTCGGGAGCGCTGGGGTCTATGGGGAGCGGCGCTATGCGATGCGGGTGTGGGTGCAGCCCGAGCAGCTGTCGGCGCGCAGCCTCACCGTACAGGACGTGGAAGGCGCGATCACCTCGCGCAACGTCGAGATCCCCGCCGGCCGCATCGAATCGACGCGGCGCGAATTCTCGGTTCGCTCGCTGGGCGAGCTGAAGACCCCGCAGGAGTTCGGCGAGCTGGTGGTGGCGAGCCAGGGGACTCAGGTCGTCAAGCTCAAGGATGTGGCCAACGTCGAGCTGGGGCCGGAGGACGATCGTTCCATCTTCCGTTTCAACGGAATTCCCGCCGTCGCTATCGGCGTGGTCCGGCAATCCAAGGCGAACCTCATCCAGGTGGCCCAGCGCATTCGCGAGGCGCTCCCCGGCATCCAGCAGACCCTGCCCCCGGGTGTGAAGCTCTTAATTGCCTTCGACGGGTCGGTATTCGTCACGCATTCGATCAAGGACGCGCGCCTGACACTGTTCATCGCGGCGATCCTTGTGGTGCTGATCATTTTCGTCTTTCTGCGCAACCTCCGCGCCACGATCATCCCGGGGCTCGCGATCCCGACGTCGATCATCACGGTGTTCGCGATCCTGTACTTCCTCGGCTTTTCGATCAACAACTTCACGTTGCTCGCGTTGACCATCGCGATCGGGATCGTGGTGGACGACGCGATCATCGTGCTCGAGAACGCGTATCGGCATCAGGAGGAGCTGAACGAGAAACCGGTGCAGGCGGCGGTCAACGGGACCAACGAGATCGGCTTCGCCGTGATCGCGACGACCATCGCGCTCGTGGCGGTGTTCACGCCTCTCGCCTTCCTGCAGGGCACGACAGGTCGGTTGTTCAACGAATTCGGCGTCGCCATGGCCGGCGCCGTGATCATTTCCGGCTTCGTGGCGCTGACCTTGACGCCGATGCTGTGCGCCAAGATCCTGCGCGTGTCGCGCGAGCACGGCCCCGTGTTCAAGGTGTTCGAGCGCGGCTTCAACGCCATCGCCGAGCGCTACGCGACATTGCTGCGGTCCGCGCTGCGGCACCGGGTCCTCGTCGTCGTCGGGACGGGCGCGTCGGTGCTCCTGGCGGTCGTGTTGTACAAGAACCTCAAACAGGAGCTCCTCCCGGACGACGACCGCGGGTTCTTCCTGGTGGTGTCCTCGGGGCCCGAGGGCGCGTCGCTCGACTATATGGACGGGTATGTGCGCCAGGTCGAGCAAATCATCGGCAAGACCCCCGATGTGCAGGGCTACTTCACGATCATTGGCGGATTCGCCGGGGGCGTCAACCGGTCGTTTGTCGGGGTCATCCTCAAGGATTGGAGCGAACGGCACACCACCGTCCAGCAAATGGTGGGCGGACTGTTTCCCCAGCTCTTCGGGATCGCGGGCATTCGGGCGTTCCCCTACAGCCCCGGGGCGCTCGGGTTCAGCCAGCCGATCCAGTACGTCGTGCAGAATCCGGATTTCGCGCGGCTCGCCCAGGCGATGGACACCCTGGTGCCGCGGGTGCGCGCCATCAAGGGTCTCACGAACGTGGATACAGACCTGCGCGTCAACAAGCCTGAGTTGCGCGTCACCTTCGATCGGGACCGCGCCGAGGACCTGGGCGTGCCGGTGCGCGACGTCGCGGCCGCGTTGCAGACGTTCCTCGGCGGCCGCCGGGTGAGCACGTTCACCCGCAACGACAAGCTGTACTACGTCATGGTGCAGCTCGATCCCGCGCACCGGGCCACGCCGAGCGACATGTCGGGGATCTACCTGCGGGGAAACAACGGGCAGCTGGTCCAGCTGTCGGCGCTCGCCAAGGTCGAAGAGGGCGTGGGCCCCCGGCAGATCAATCACTTCAACCGCGTGCCCTCGTTCACGCTGTCGGCTTCGCTGATTCCACCCTTCGCCCAGGGCGAGGCGCTCGATTCGCTCGATCGGTTGGCCAAGCAAGTGCTCCCGCCGGGCAGCACGACCGCCCTGGCGGGTGATTCCCGTGAGTTCCGGGAGAGCGGTGGCGCCTTGTACTTCGCGTTCGGCATCGCCCTGCTCGTCGTGTTCATGGTGCTCGCGTCGCAGTTCGAGTCGCTGGTGCACCCGTTCACGGTGCTCCTGGCGGTGCCGCTGGCCGTGACCGGAGCGCTGGCGACCTTGCTCGTGGCCGCGCTGATGCATCGTCCCGGAGGGACCATCAATCTGTACAGCGAAATCGGCATGATTCTGCTCATCGGGCTCGTGACCAAGAACTCGATCCTGCTGGTCGAATACGCGAACCAGTTGAAGGCACGCGGTCTGGACACCGTGGCCGCCGTCATCGAAGCCGGCCGCATCCGGCTGCGTCCAATTCTCATGACGTCGGTGGCGACGATCATGGGCGCGATCCCGGTGATGATCGGACTCGGTGCGGGCTCGACGTCCCGCCGGCCGCTGGGATACGCGATCGTGGGTGGCATCTTCTTCTCCACCGTGCTCACATTGTTCGTCGTGCCGGTGGCCTACACGCTGCTCGACCGGTTGCGTGCACGGGAGGCGCACGACCTCCAACAGACAGCCCTCGAGCCGGCGGAGGCAAAGTGATCCTGTCTCTGCTCGCGGCGCTGCAGGTGGCGTCCGCCCAGGACTCAGTGCCGGTGGTGACGCTGCCCCAGGCGCTCGAGCAGGCGGCTCGGCTCGACCCGAGTTACGTCTCGGCTGCTGGGCAGGTGAACAACGCCGAGTGGGCGCGCCGTGCGGCGTTCGCGGTATTCATCGTACCGGCGATCACGTTGTCGGCTAATCAAACGCACTATTGGCCGCCAACCTTCAATTTCGTCACGTTTACCGCGACCGCCCCAAACACGTTTGCGGCGACGATCGATGCTCGCATCGACGTTTTCACCGGAGGACAAAAACTCGCCGGACTGGCCTCGAGCGGAGCGGCGCTTGAGAGTGCCCACGCCGGGGAGCTGCAAGCGCGTCTCACCACTGCGATGAACACGGAATCGGACTTCTATTCGGTGCTGGCACAGCGGGCGTTGGAACGGGTAGCCGATGATCGGCTCCATCGCGCCGAGCAGCAATTCACGGTGGCGCGCGCCCGGGTCACCTCGGGAGCCGCCGTCCAGACCGATTCCCTGCAGCTGCTGTTGGAATTGGCCCAGGCGCGCGTGGCCTTGTTGCAGCAACAATCGGCGCTGCGGGCGGCGCAGCTGCAACTGGGCCGGCGCATCGGCCTGCCGGGTCCGGCGGATGCCGCCCCGGTGCTCGACGATTCGACGACCATGCGCGTCCTGCCCTTTACGGTATCGGATGCGGTGGCGCGCGCGCTTTCGCAAGGTCCGGCCTGGCGCATCGCGCGCGCCAAGGAGCGAGCGGCTTCGGCGCAGCTCTGGTCTCGACGGGGGGACTATCTGCCCCACGCGTCCCTCGACTTCACGGGTGGCGCGTTCGACACGGACAAGTTTTATCCGAATGCGATCAAGCGGTCGACACTCTCGCTGACCGTGACGTTCCCGTTGTGGAACAACGGACAGCGGGAGATTCAACTGTCACAGGCGCGCGTGAACCGCGACGTCGCGCGGGCGATTCGCGTTGACCTCGAGCGCTCGGCCTGGCACGACGTGGCCGTCGCCTACGACGCCTACGAGACGAGCCGGGCCACGGTGGCGCTGGAGCAAGACGCGGTGCTCGTGGCTCGGGAGAACAACCGCGTTCAGGAGAAGCGCTACCGGGGCGGGGCGACGACGATTCTCGATCTCCTGGATTCCCAAAACCGCCTGGTCTCAGCGGAGGCGGATCTGGTCCAGGCCCTGTACAACACGCGGCGCGCGCGCGCGGGGTTGGAAGTCATCCTCGGCGAGCGCATCACCTTCGATCAGGAAACACCGTGAAGAACCGCTACGACGTGGGGCGTGGTGCAGGCTACGCGGCGGTCGCCGTCCTGGCGGCCCTGGCGTGCGGCAAGGGCAAGGGCGGGGCGCCGGGTGGCGGGCCCGGCGGCGGCATGCCGCCCGGCATGCCGGTCGAGGTCGCGGTCGCCCGCGCCGATACCGTGCGCGACGAAATCGCCGCGACCGGACAGATCGAAGCGGTGCAATCGATCGAGCTGCGCCCCGACGTGGAGGGCCGGATCGTCGACATCCTGTTCCGGGAGGGCCAGCAGGTCGCGAGAGGAACGCCGCTGTTCCAGATCGACTCGGTCGAGCTCGCGGCCCAGGTGGCGCAGCTCGCCGCACAGCGGGATCTGGCGCAACAGGATCTGGCGCGCACCAAGGACCTGGTGGCGCAGAACGCCGCCTCCACCTCCGATTTGGAGCACGCCGAGGCGAGCTCTCGCAGCGCAGAGGCGCAACTGCGGCTGCAGAGCACCCGGCTTGCCCGGACCACGGTGCGGGCACCCTTTGCCGGGGTAGTGGGGCAGCGGTTCGTGAGTCTGGGCGACTACGTCACCACTTCGAGTCGGCTCGTTTCGCTGCAGACCAGCAATCCACAACGCGCCTCGTTCCAGGTGCCCGAGCGCTACGCGCGTTCGCTTCAGCGAGGGCAGCAGGTGACCTTCCGCGTCGGGGCCATCGCCGGCCGGGACTTCGTCGGCGAGGTGGACTTCGTGGATCCCGTCGTTCAGCTGCCGGGACGCACGATCCTCGTCAAAGCCCGCGCGCCGAACCCGCAGGGACTGCTCCAGCCCGGCATGTTCATCGAGGCGCACCTCGTCACCGGCATGCGGCCCAAAGCCGTCGTCGTCCCCGAAGACGCGGTGGTGCCGCTGCAGGGGGCGAATTTCGTCTGGGTAGTGACGGAAGGGAAAGCCAACCGTCGCCAGGTGGGTCTCGGTGTGCGGACGCCCGGCTTCGTCGAGATCGCGAGCGGCGTGGACGCGGGCGAGCAGGTCGTGGTGGGCGGCCTGGAGCTCCTGTTCCCCGGAGCTCCCGTCATGCCCAGGGTGGTGGACCGCACGCAGGCGGCGCCCCGGGAGCAGTAGCAAGGAGCCGCCGTGCCAGCACCACGAGGGTGGTGTCTCGTCGCCGGTCTCGCGCTGGCCTGCACGGCCTCGCACACTCGTTCTGTGTCCCCCCAAGGCGACGCGATCGCCGCGGTCCCCCTCGAGGTCGGGCTCGGCTATCCCCGGGGCTCACGACTCCTGATTCTGCACTTCGACGACCTGGGCACGACCCGCTCGGGCAATGCCGCCGTGCAAGCCGCCCGGGACTCGGGGCTCACCGTGTCGGGCAGCGTGATCGTGCCGGGGCCCTGGTTTCAGGAAACGGCGGCGTACGCGCGGGCCCATCCGGATTTCGATCTCGGGGTGCACCTCGCCCTCACCAGCGAATGGCCCGGATACCGCTGGGGATCGGTCGCCCCGCGCAGCACCGTCCCCACGCTGCTGGGCGGGGACAGCCTGCTGCTCCGCGAGTGGACCGATTCGACGCGGGTCCGGTGGCAGGACGTCGAGCAGGAGCTGCGCGCGCAACTCGCCGCCGCCCGGGCAGCGGGCATCCGGCCGACGCACGTCGACGTGCACGAGTTCGTGCTGTTCACCCGCGGCCCGGTTCTGTTCGAGGTACTGCGCCGGGTCGCCGACGAAGCGGGCGTGCCGCTGCTCAGCGCGCGCGAGTGGGTTTCCGGTCGCCGCGAGATGCGCAAGCTGCCCAGCGGTCCACTCGAGCTGGCGCGGGTGATCTCGATCGCTCCGGACGTGGCGCCCTCCGATTGGGACAGTTGTTACGTGGATCAGATCCATGCGCTCCCGGCCGGCGTTTCAGAGCTCATCGTGCATCCGGCGCTCGATTCGCTGGACGTAAGGACCCTGACGATGGGGCGAGTGAACTGGGGCGCGGCGTGGCGCGTGCGCGACTGGAAATTCGTCGCCAGCCGGCGCTTTCGCCGGTTGCTCCGGGAAGAAAACATTCACCTGGTCACCTGGCGGCAAATCGATTCGGTACTGGCCGCGGCAGGGACCCGACACTAAGCCACCTGCGATGGAGAAGGAGACGAGCATGACCGGCAGTGTGATTTCCCGCCCTCCGGCGGACGAGTATGCGCCGTACTACGGCGGCTATGTCGGTCGGGTCCCCGACGGCGACGTGCTCGCCCTCCTCGCCGCCCAGCTGGGCGAGACGCTGCAGCTCATCAAGGCGATCCCGGAGGCGCGCGGCACGCATCGCTACGCGCCTGGCAAGTGGAGTATCAAGGAAGTGATCGGCCACATCTGCGATACCGAGCGCATCATGAGCTATCGCGCGCTGCGCATCGCGCGGGGCGACGCCACGCCGCTGCCGGGATACGAGCAGAACGACTATGCGCCGGCCGGCGAATTTGACCGGCGCACGCTTGCCGATCTGGGTGAAGAGCTGTCCGCCATCCGCCAGGCCACGCTGCACCTGTTCCGGCACCTGGGACCGGCGGCACTCACCCGGCGCGGCACCGCGAGCGGCAATCCGTTCACGCCCCGCGCCCTCGCCTACGTCATCGCCGGTCACGAACAGCACCACGTCGACATCCTGAAAACGAAATACCTGGAGTCGTGACGCTGCTCGATGGGCTGTCCCAACCCACTGTTTGAAGCGGTTCCGGCGGCCGCGGGGCAGATCCCGTGGATGCCGCTCGCCACGCTGCCCACACCGGTGGACGAGCTCCCGGTTCCAGCCGGCGGCCAGGGCCGGTTGTTCGTCAAGCGCGACGATCTGACATCGCCTCTCTACGGCGGCAACAAGGTCCGCAAGTTCGAATACCTGCTCGCCGACGCGAAGCGGCGCGGCGCCCGCACACTCGTGGCGCTGGGGGGCATCGGTTCGAATCAAGGGCTGGCCGTGGCGCTGCATGGCCGGGCAGAGGGTTTCGCCGTGGAGCTATCGCTCGCCTGGCAGCCGGTCACGGACGATGTGCGGCGCAACCTGCGCGGCATGATCGCGGCGGGCGCCCGCCTGCACTACGCCACGACCACGCTCGGCGCCGTGTGGAACGCCTCCCTGGTGGCGCGTTCCCTGCGGCGGACCGGTGCGGCGCCATACGTGCTTCCCCTCGGCGCGACCAGCGCGCTCGGGTCGCTAGGCTACGTCGCGGCCGCGCTCGAGCTGGCCGGGCAAGTTCGTGATGGCCTGCTCCCCGAGCCCGACCGCATTTTCGTGGCGGCCGGAACGTGCGGGACCGCGGCCGGGTTGGCTGTGGGCTGCCGGCTGGCGGGGCTGCGATCACGCGTGATGGCGGTCCGTATCGCGGAACGAGCGTTCACCAACACCCCGCTGCTGCTGTGGCAAGCGCATCGCGTCGCGGGATTGCTTGCCACTATCGATCGGCCGGCTCCCCGGATCCGAATCGGGTGGCGCGATGTGACCCTCATCAGCGGGTATGCGGGCGCCCGCTATGGCGCGTCGACCCCGGCGGCCCAGGCGGCGATCGAGTGGGCTGCTCCGCGCTTGACGCTGGAGACCACCTATACCGGCAAAGCCCTGGCCGCGTGTCTTGACGCGTGTCGCAAGGCGGGGCAAGCAGAAACGATACTCTTCTGGAACACTTTCAATTCCGCACCGTTTGCGCTGGCCCGGGCCTCGGGCCTTGCCGAGGCGCCGTTGCGTCACTAAGCCTGTAGCGTGCGAATCGCCATTACGCGGGCGGTGAGTCCCGCGATCGCCGACTGCGAGCTCACCCACCTGGCGCGGCGGGCGATCGATTTCGAAACCGCCCAGACCCAGCACCACGCGTATGAGGCGGCGCTGCGCGCGCTCGGGTGCGAAGTGCACACCTTGCCGGCCGACCCGTCGCTCCCTGACTCGGTCTTCGTGGAGGATGTGGCGGTCGTCCTGGACGAAGTGGCGCTGCTGACGCGCCCCGGCGCGCCGTCACGGCGCCCGGAGACCGCGGCAGTGGCGGACGCCATGGCCCCGTACCGTCCGCTGCTCACCATCGAGGCCCCGGCCACGCTCGACGGCGGCGACGTGCTCCGGATCGACCGCACGCTCTACGTCGGTTTGACCGACCGCACCAATCAGGCCGCGATCGACCAGATGGCGGTGGCGTGCGCGCCGCACGGGTACGGAGTGCGCGCGGTGTCGGTGGACGGTTGCCTCCATCTCAAGTCTGCCGCGACGCTGGTGGCCCCCGGGACGGTGCTCTGTAACCGGCGTTGGATCGATCCGTCGGTGCTCGCCGGGGTCGAAGTGCTCGAGGTCGACCCGGCCGAGCCCTATGCGGCCAACGGGCTCCTCGTGGGGGACCGGGTGATCTACCCGACCAGCTTTCCCGCCACCCGGCGGGTGCTCGAGCGGCGCGGCGTGGCGCTGCTGCCGCTCGATGTCTCGGAGCTGCAGAAGGCCGAAGGGGCGGTGACGTGCTGCAGTCTCGTCTTCGAGCGCCGCCTTCAACGAGGGAGCCCTCCGTGACGCAGCCGGGCCGCCGTCTCTACCTCGCCGGTTCGATCGCGCTCATCCTCGTCGCGGGGCTCCACACCTGGGGGCAGCTCGCGCCGCCACCGGCCGATCAAGCCTTGGCAACGGTGACCGGAATGATGCGCGGAGTCCGTCTGGACATGGGACTCGGCATGCACCCGTCGGTGTACGAGATCTTTCGCAGCCTGGCGTTCACGATGTCGGTCACGCTCGTCGTCATGGGTGTGTTCGGCGTGATCATCGCGCGGGCCGAGGATTCCTCCGGCCGCCTGTTGCGAAGGGCGATCCTCACGAGCACGATCGCCGTCGGGGTGCTCGTCGTCCTCTACGCCGTCTATCGCATTCCCCCGCCGCTTATCACGCTGGCCGTGGTCGAGCTGCTGTTCCTCACGGCGTTGGTGCGCGCCATTACGCCTAGGGTGTTCGGTCCATGACGACATGGCAGATCCGGCGTGCGACGTTCGCGGATGCCGAGATCCTCAGCACGATTGCCCAGGCGGCGAAGCGACACTGGGGGTACCCGGAGCAGTGGCTCCAAGCCTGGCTGCCGGATCTCACGTTCGATGCTGACCGGATCGCGGCTCTCCCGGTTTACGTCATCGAATCGGTCGATGGAATCGCCGGGTTCTACGCGATGCTCCCTGGTGCCCCCCGCTGGGCCCTCGACCATCTGTGGGTGCGACCCGACCATATGGGGCACGGGCTTGGCCGTCAGCTGCTTGCCAACGCACTGGCGCACGCACGAGCGGGCGGAGCCGTAGGGCTCGATATCGAAGCGGACCCCAACGCCGAGCCCTTCTATCGTCGCCTCGGCGGGCACCGTGTGGGGGACATCGCGGCACCGGTCCCCGGCGCCGCCGAGCGACGGTTGCCGCTCCTCGTACTGGATGAGATCATCCCATGACCGCACCCGAAACTGATCCTCGCTCCCGACTCTTCCCGCCCGGCATCGCGGCAGCTTCCATCCTGGTGGGTGTCGGGCTGCGGTACCTGTGGCCGCTCCGGCTCGCTCAGCAGCCCACCGGGCGATGGATCGGGGGCGCCCTGATCCTGGCCTGGCTCGCGCTCGCGGCGTTCGCGGTGGGTGTCTTCCGGCGTGCCGGAACGACGCCGAACCCAACCGGCGACGTCACGGCGTTCGTGATCAATGGTCCGTACCGATACACCCGCAATCCCATGTATCTCGGTCTCGTCCTGTTGCAGGTGGGGATCGCCTTCGTGCTCTGCAACGCGTGGGTATTGATCCTCGCACCGGTGACCTTTCTCCTGCTCGATCGGATCGTGATCGCGGGTGAAGAGCGCTACCTCGAGGCCAAGTACGGAGCCGCCTACACCGACTATCGCCGACACGTGCGGCGATGGTTGTGAGATGGGCGGGGTGGCCCGGCGTCGCCGGCACTCGGACCCAAGCCCGCTCTCGCGACCTGGGACTCAATCCTCGCGCGGCGGTTCTCGCCCTGATATTGTGTCCGGTCACCCTTCCGGGAGTCTTCCATGCCTGACCAGGCCGCCGCGTCCAACCCGATGATCAAGTCCGCGATCATCGGCACGGTGCTCCAGCTGATCATGGTGGTCGTGGGGCACTACGTGCCGCAGGTGGCGAATCTGTTCCCCATTGCCGGCACCGGGATTGGCGGCCTCGCGGGCATCCTGAACGGTCTGTGGGCGTCCAAGGGCAGCATGCCGTCGGCGGCCGGCGGCGGCGCCGTGGCGGGAGGTGTGGGCGGGGCGATCGGGACGCTGGTCTCAAGCCTGCTTGGTGACGTACCGATGTCCACGCTGGCGATCGGCACCGGCAGCACCGCAGCGGCCGGGCTCGTCGGCGGGCTGATCGGCAAGCTCCTGGGCGGGCGCTCGGCCGGCTGATCCTGCCGCGCCTGCAGCTCATCGAAATCGAAGATCAGTCATGGTGTCCCGCCGTGTTGCGGGACGCCATGACCGATTTCCTGTGCTTCACCATGGAGCGGTTCGCCCCCTACTCGGTTGCCGCGCCGCTCCTGGCGCGCGCGCTCACCCGAATGGGGGAGGGTCGCATCGTGGATCTCTGCTCTGGTGGAGGCGGGCCGTGGCTCGATCTGGTGCGGCGCATTCCCGCTACAGGCGGACCGGTGGTGCGGGTAACGCTGACCGACGCCTTTCCCAACCGGGCCGCTTACGCCAGGCTGGGCCAGCAAACGGCGGGGCTGGTCGGTGGCGAGACCGAATCGGTGCCCGCCACCCAGGTGCCGGAGCGGCTCGGCGGGTTTCGGACCCTGTTCACGGCATTGCATCATTTTCCCCCGCCCGCGGCCCGAGCGATCCTGGCCGACGCGGTCCGGCGACGCTCGGGTATCGGCGTGTTCGAGATCACCGAGCGATCATTCCTCTCCCTGATCGGGATGCTAGTCCTGCCGTTGATGGTGCTGCTCGCCACGCCGTTCATCCGGCCGTTTCGCTGGAGCCGGCTGCTGCTCACCTATCTGGTGCCGCTGGTCCCGCTGGCGGTGTGGTTCGACGGCACGGTGTCCTGTCTGCGGAGCTACACGCCGGCCGAGCTGCTGGAGCTCGCCCGCGGACTCGGGGACGACGGTTACACGTGGGACGCCGGCATGGTGCGATCGGCGCCGCTCGTCACCCGGGTGACCTACCTGATCGGCGTGCCACCGGCACGTCCCGGCTGAGTTGCCGGTGCATGATACGGGGCGCATCTTCCTCCCGCCCCCGCTTCCTCCGAGGATTTCGATGATTCATGTTGGTCTGCTGCTCGCTCCGGCGCTGATGGCGCAACAGCCGACGGCACCCGCACCCGCGCCGAAGATCGCCCGCATCGAGGTGACGCCGGCTGCGCTCACCCTGAACGTCAACGACACCGCCACCGTGGCGGCGACCGCGTACGACTCAGCGGGGAACTGGCTCGCGGTCCCGCTGGTCTTTTTCTCGTTCAGCCGCCGGGCGGTCGGGGTCGACTCGCTAGGTCACGTGAAGGCGTACCGAGCAGGGAATCAGCCCGTCCGCATCGTCGCGCTGAACCTGGACGCGGGGTTCGCGTTGCGGGGCACGGCCACGGTCACGGTCAAATGGCCGGGACTGGCCCGGGTCGAGGTCGCGGGGAGCCCGCGGATGTTCGCCGGAACCGCCGCGCGATCGCGCGCCACGGTCGTCGATTCCGCCGGCGTCGAGCGGGACAACGTGCCGATCGGTTGGGCCTCCGACAACCCGAGTGTCGCGAGCGTGGATCAGTCCGGCAATGTGACGGCGCACCATACCGGCGCGGCCGCGATCCGCGCCTCGGGTGGCGGGATCAGCGGGCGACAGCGCATCACCGTCGTGGCGAATCCCGCCCGCGCGCTGACGCTCACGAGCTCGGCCGAAGCGGGCCGGACCGGGGACGTCATCCGGTTCACGGCCGTGGCGAAGGATGCCGCGGGCCGGGCGATTGCCGGCATGCCGATCCTCTACGCGGTCAAAGCGGTCGTGGAGGACACGGTCATCGCCCCGTCGGCGCCGGCGGAGATCGATGCGGATGGCCGATTCGTCGCGCAGCGGGCCGGCGACTATACGGTCGTGGCCACGGTGGGACCGCTCGTGGCGACCAAGACGATCGGGATCGGCCACCGGTGGGCCAGCCAACGCATCACGCACGAAGGCACCGGGCAAGGTCGCGTCGCGAACTATCACACCTCGGATCTGTGGGTCTGGTCGGGCAAGGACGGTCGCGACTATGCCGTGACCGGCACGTGGGGTGCTTCCGGCGTGGCGTATTTCTGGGATGTCACCGACCCCGCCGTCCCGGTGAAGACCGACAGCATCCAGGTCGATGCCCGGACCGTCAACGACGTGAAAGTGGACGTGGACCGCGAGCTCTGCGTGATCACGCGGGAAGGCGCGTCGAATCGCAAGAACGGATTCCTCGTGCTCGATTGCCACGATCCGCGACACGTACAGGTGCTGTCGCGATTCGACGATGGATTGTGGGGCGGCGTCCACAATGTGAACGTCTGGAACCAGCACGTGTTCGCCATCAACAACGGCACCCGGTTCGACATCATCTCGATCGAGGATCCAAGCCATCCCAAGCGGGTCGGGTTCTTCGAGCTGGACACGCCGGGACACGGCGTGCATGACGTGTGGGTCGTGGACGGGATCGCCTACTCATCGAACTGGCAGGATGGCGTGGTGCTGGTGGACGTCGGGAACGGAAAGTGGGGCGGGTCGCCCTCGCACCCGGTCAAGATCGGCCAGTACAAGTACCCGATCGGCGCCACGCATTCCGCGTTTCCTTATTTCTCGCAATCGGCCGGCGGGAAATGGTACGTGTTCGTCACCGACGAGATCTTCCCCTACGGGGACGATTCCGACGATGCCGCAATGGACGAGGCCGCGGGGTACGTCCACATCATCGACTTTACGGATCTCGCCCATCCCAAGGAAGTCGCCCGCTACCAGGTGCCGGAGGCCGGCACGCACAACGTCTGGCTCCAGCACGACACGTTGTTCGTCGCCTACTACAACGCAGGACTACGGGTGGTCGACGTGTCGGGCGAGCTGATGGGCAACCTGTACGATCAGGGCCGAGAGCTGGTCCGGTTTCAGTCGTACGATCCCCAGGGCAAGCTGGCCAATGCGCCGATGGCCTGGGGGCCACAGCCGTTCAAGGGACACGTGTTCATCGCGGATCACAACTCCGGGTTGTGGAGCGTCAAGCTTCCCGAGCGGCCGCAGCCGCCGTTGCCATGAGAACCCTGCGCGTCGGCGTGTGCGCCGTGTTCGTGACCGCTGCATGTCATCATCGTCAACCGGCGCCCGGTTTGCCGGTGCGGCCCGAGCAGCCCCCGCCGTCGGGCGTCGTGGTCCCGCCCCCGCGGCCGCCGGTAGTGGTGGCGCCGTCACCGGTCCCGGCGACGACCTACCACTTGTTGGCGACCGCCGAGTCGGCGGATCAGGTGGCCATGATCGCGTTCAAGCCGTGCCAGCCGGCGGAGGTCCCACCGGCCTGCGGCACGCGCGTGGAGCGCACGTACGACGTGGGGCGGTGGCCGTTGGAAATCGAGGGACCGCATGGCGTCGTCGCGTCCCCGGACGGTAAGAGCTTCTACGTCTCCATCGCGCACGGGCGGCCGTTCGGCCGCCTGGAGAAGTACGACGTCGCGACGGGGCGCCGGCTGGGAGCGGTCGAGTTGGGCATGTTCCCGGCCACCGTGGACGTGTCCCCCAGTGGGGCGTTCGTCTACGCGATCAATTTCAACTTCGAAGATCCCGACATGGGACCGTCCTCGCTGTCGATCGTCGAGGGCGATTCGATGGCCGAGATCGCCCGCCCCGAAACCTGTCGCATGCCGCACGGCTCGCGCCTGAACCCCCAGGGCTCGATGCACTACTCGGGGTGCATGATGAACGACCTCCTGGTCGAGGTGGATGCCCGCACCATGGCGGTGCGGCGGCTGTTCAACGTGGCGGCGGGGAAGGAAGGACCAGTGACGCTGACGGGCGCCTCCACCAGCATGTCCAGCGTCTGCTCGCCGACGTGGGCCCAACCCTCGGCGGACGGGTCGCGTGTCTACGTCGCGTGTAACAAGTCGGGCGAGATTGTCGAGGTCGACGTCGCGTCCTGGAGTCTCGTGAAGCGATGGAAGACGCCGGCCGCGCCCTACAACCTGGCCGCGACGCCGGATGGGCGGTTGCTGGTGGTGACGCAGAAAGGTCCCGGTACAGTCACGATCTGGCGCCTCGCCGACGACACGCTGATGGCGCAGATCCCGGGCACCAGGAAGATTGCCAGCGGCGTCGCCGTGAGCCGTGATTCGCGTTATGCGTTCGTCACGTTGGAGGGTATCGGCGGCGACCCGGGGACGGTCGACATTATCGATCTCAAGACCCTGCAAAAAGTGGCGAGCGTTGAGATCGGGAAGCAGGCGGGCGGGATCGCGGTGATGCCGTAAGCGGCGCTGTCGGCTATCAGCTATCGGTCATCGGTCATCGGTCATCGGTCATCGGTCATCAGCCATCAGGTACACTCGGAGACCAATCATGTCGCGCAGACTTGCAGCCGTACTCTTGGCCCTGAGCGGTGTGGCGTCCCTGTCGCTCGCGGATCTCTCTGCC
>JBGQFX010000012.1:0-68478 GCA_041497135.1 Gemmatimonadota bacterium
GACGGTGAGCGCGTGAACAAACGTGTGGGGCTTAGCTTGCCACCACGAGACCGTGGAGGTCCAGCTACCGCTTCATCCCAACTAAGCGCGTTCCGTTAGACGGCAGCAAGTCACCGCAGTAGATTAAGTGTTGACAATGAACTTCAAGATCGAGTTGGACCGCGAAGACGACGGGCGGTGGATCGCCGAAGTCCCGGATCTGCCAGGCGTCCTGACCTACGGGACGAGCCGGGACGACGCGATCGCTCACGTCCAGGCACTGGCGCTCCGCGTTCTCGCTGATCGCCTCGAGCACAGCGAAGCAGCTCCTGCCCTCCTGAGCGTCACCTTCAAAGCGGCGTGACGGCCTGGCCTGCTGCCAAGGCCCGTCGCGTTCTGGCAGCGCTGCTCCGCATCGGTTGGACCATCAAGCGTCAAACAGGATCCCACCGAACATTGGCTCGCGAGGCATGGCCGAACTACGCCTTCGCCTTTCACGATAATGACGAACTCGGACCCAAGATGCTGGCGCGGATAGCCAAGCATACCGGGTTGAAGCCTGAGGACTTGTGAGGAAGTGAACGGTCCACGTGATAGGTGACACTTTGTACTCAGCTGATGGGTAACACTTTTCCCTTGTGATTCCTGCTCTGTACCCCGTTTCGTGAGGCAGTTTGGGCTAACACGTGAGCCCTGCCACGAGCCGAGTGCTCCGGTACTGTTGGGGTGACTGATAGCCAAGCGCCGAGTGCGGCGCGACGGCGGTGTAGTCCGCGATCCAGGCCGGAATCTGCTCCAGCACCGCCTCCGCCGTCGCGAGATCCGCCCCGGCGAAGTAGTCGCGACGCAGCGTGTTCACAAACGCTTCCGACATCCCGTTCGACTCCGGACTCGCCGCGGGCGTGGTGATCGGGACCCAGTGCAGTCGCGCGGCGGTGATCAGCGTGTCCAGCGCCGTGTAGATGCTGCCGTTGTCGCTGAGCCACTGGATCGGCGCGTCGGGCCGTGCCCCAGCCCCAAACCGGCCGGCCACCGCGCGCTGCATGAGTTCTTGGATGTCGGTGCCCAGGAGATCGCGCGCTGCGGCCACGGTCGCCAGCGCCTCCCGGTCGTGGCAGTCGAGGGCGAAGCCGAGCTGCACGAGCGCGCCGTTCCAGCACGCGATCTCGAGCACGTCACTGCACCAGCGCTCGTTCGAGGCGGCGCGCTGGATGAGCCCCCGATGGGCGCGGCCGGTGCGCCGCCGCGTCGCCCGGGGCAGCTTCCAGCCGTTCAGCTCCATCACCCGTTGGATGCGCTTGAGGTTGTACCCGGTCGTAAACTCCCGATTGACCAGGGCCCGCACCCGCCGCGCGCCGTAGGAGGCCCGGGTGCGAATCACCGTGCGGATTTGCGCCGCCACGACGCGATCGTCCGCCCGGGCATACCGCGCGGGCCGCCCGACACTCTCCCGGTACGCGCACGCGCGGCTCATCCCCAGAGTCCGGCAGATCGGCGCCAGCTTCCGGCCCGTCATCGCTTGGACACGCCGTAGAAGCGGGGTCTTTTTTTTACCTCGTCCCGCGCGGCCTGGAGAATCTCGATCTCCATGGCCTTTTTCCCCAGCGCCCGTTCGAGCTCCTTGATTCGCTGCTGAGCCGCGCGCAGCTCACTCGCCGGCACCACGTCCTCGTCCGCGCCCACCGCCGCCGTGCTGCCGTTCGTGCTCAGCTGGTGCCAGCGCCGCACGACCGATGGCGAGATCGATAACTCCCGCGCCAACTCCGGGAGCGTGAGATCCCCCCGGGCGATTCGGGCAAGCTGTTCCTGCTTGAACGGCGTCGTAAACAACCGACGCCCATCCGCTCCCCACCGATGCGTCTCCATCCGAGGACCCTCCTCTGAGAAGTCAAACTACCCTTCCCAAAGTGCCTCGTCGAATTGGGGTACAGAGCACACGCTCAACAACTGTCTTCGGCGTGTAGGCTTCTCCAAGTAGTTGAGATTCAATCGGTTCTAGGAGGGAAAGCTTCGACAAACCTTTCCGGCTCAAGTCAGAACGTTCAGGACATGGTCTTGGACGAGGGCTCCGTTGAGATCTCCGGGCCGGGTCAGAACGGGATCCGGCGGGTCGGCATTAGCATTGTCAAGAATTTTCCTATGGACGGTGGCGAGGCCATCCGCACGCGCTGGCCTCACCATTCGCGGTCGCCCTGCGACCCCGCTCAGGCTCCGGTTGCCGCTCCAGCTCCTGTGGATCGGGCTGCTCGCCTGGTCGTCCGTTTGAATGTCCGGCGCGTGCATACGATGCTACGAGATGCGCAGGCGAGCGCCGCGCAGCCTGGGTAGGGAGGAGATCTGCCTTGTCTCAGGCCGCCGCAGACTGCACCTTAAGCATCCAATGCGCATTCCTTCTTTCTGCCGCATGCTCACGTTCTTCCTAACCTTCGTCGTCTGCGGCGACCTCGTCCGCGCGCAAGGGCCCGTCGGCATCTTCGACGCCCAAATGGACGTCGGCCGAGGAAGAGGTTCAGCAGGATTCGCGTCCTACGACCCGCCGCACCAGGCGTACCTGGTCGCGGGCTCGGGGCAGAACATGTGGGACGCCCGCGACGAGTTCCATTTCGTCTGGAAGCGAATACACGGCAACTTCATTCTGTCCACGCGGGCGCGCTTCATCGGCGCGGGCGTCGAGGAGCATCGGAAGATCGGCTGGACCATTCGCCCGTCGCTCGAGGCCAACAGCGCACATGTGACCGCGGCGCTGCACGGCAACGGCCTGATGTCGCTCCAGTTCCGTCGACAGACCGGCGGGATCACGGAGGAGGCCAAGTCCCGCGATAGCCTGCCGGACCCAGACGCGATCATCCAGCTCGAGCGGCGCGATAGCGTCTTTCTCATGTCGGTCGCACGATTCGGCGACACGCTCGTCACGCAGCAACTCGCCGGCGTGTCACTCCCGGATACGGTCTACGTCGGCCTGTTCGTGTGCGCGCACAACGACACCGTTGTGGAACGGGCCACGTTCAGCAACGTCCGCATGACGATACCGGCGAAATCGAATTTCGCCCCCTATCAGGATTACATCGGCAGCAACCTCGAGATTCTCGACGTCGCGACCGGGAACGCGACGATCGTGCACCAGTACCGCGGATCATTTCAGGCGCCCAACTGGACGCGCGATGGGCGGGCGCTCATGTACGCGCAGGAGGGGCACCTCTACCGCTTCGATCTCTCATCACGCTCGGCCGAGACGATCAACACGGGATTCGCGACGCGCAACAACAACGACCACGTCCTGTCGTTCGACGGCCGGATGCTGGGCATCAGTCACCATGCGGTGGAGGACAGCGGCGCCTCGATTATCTACACGCTGCCGGCCACCGGCGGCACGCCGACCCGCGTGACCGCGCGAGGCCCATCGTACCTGCATGGCTGGTCCCCCGACGGTCGCTGGCTGACCTACACTGGCCTGCGCAGCGGCGAGTTGGACGTCTACAAGATTCCCGTGGCCGGCGGCGACGAGATCCGCTTGACGACCGCGCCGGGACTGGACGACGGACCGGAATACACGCCGGACGGGGCGTACATCTACTTCAACTCGTCGCGCAGCGGACGGATGCAGCTGTGGCGGATGCGACCCGATGGGACCGCCCAGGAGCAGGTCACGAACGACGGCTTCAACAACTGGTTCCCTCACATCTCGCCGGACGGCAAGTGGATCGCGTACCTCGCCTTTCCATCGGACGTGGCGCCGGACGATCATCCGTTCTACAAGCCCGTGCTGCTGCGAGTGATGCCCGTTGCTGGCGGACCGGCGCGAGTCATCGCTTACCTGTATGGCGGTCAGGGGACGATCAACGTCCCGTCGTGGTCGCCGGACGGCACGCGACTGGCGTTCGTGAGCAACTCAGGCGTGCCGTAATCGCGGTCCGCACCAAAGGCCCCATGTTTCGTCGCCTTTTGCTTGGACTCCTGGTTGCCCTCGCACTTGCAGCCTGCGCAAGCACTCGGACCACAAGTCCCACACTTGCCGGCGACTGGGCGCCACTAAGCGCCGAACTCGGCGGCCAAGTGTTCCCAGTCGCGAACTTCGCGGGAGCGACCCTCCGGTTGACGATGGACACCTACGAGTTTGCGGGTGACAAGGGTACGTACGCGGTACTCTCCACGAGTCCACCAGCCGAGATGGACGTGCGCGGACGAGAGGGGCCGAACGCAGGACACACGATCCAGGCGATCTATGAACTCGCAGGCGAGCAACTCACCGTCTGCTATCAGCTTGGTTCGGGAGAACGTCCGAGTGACTTCAAGTCCGCGAAGGGCTCGCAGATTCTGCTAGTCCGCTACAAGCGAGTTCAATGAACGCGGCAGGCAGCCGCGAGAGATTATGGGTTTCGATCTCGACTTGTCGATAGCGGTGCTTCGGCGTTCGCCCGCCACCCTCCAGGCGCTCCTCGACGGCCTGGGTGAGCCTTGGGTGCGAGGCACTGAAGGTCCCGACACGTTCAGTCCGTTCGATGTGGTGGGGCATCTCATCGACGGTGAGGAGACCGATTGGATCCCGCGCGCTCGCATCATTCTTGCCAACGGGAGCTCGATCTCTCCGGTGACCACCCGAGCCTGGGGCGTGTGACGCTCCGGCAGTTCTGGCAGCCTGGGTCGTGCATGACTTAGGACACGTCGCGCAGGTCGCGCGGGTGATGGCCAAGCAGTATCGAGAGGAGGTCGGTCCTTGGGTGCCTTTTCTGCCCGTGCTCACCGACCACACGGTGCCCCGTTCCTGAAACACCCCTGGTTGCAATCCGTCAGGCGGCTGGGGACACAAGGAGGAATACATGTGGTTTAAGAACCGCGCTTGGATACCTGTCGCGTGGCTCCTCTGTCTCGGGAACCTTCTCTCCGTCTGGTTCGCGGCTCGGCCGGCTGAGCCCTGGCATGCGACAGGCCACGCGCTACTGGCGGTGCTGTTTGGTCTCGGGGCACACCGCCTTGGGCTGAGGAAGCAGTTCACCGCTGACGCAGAGGTGGGGGGGACGTTGCGGGAACTCGACGCACGGCCCGCCGACCTAGACCAGTTGCAGGATGTGGAAGGCCGAGTTGCCGAGCTAGAGGAGCGCCTCGACTTTACTGAGCGAGTATTGGTGGACGTCCGGACGCGCGCTCAAGTCCCGCCCAAAGAGTGAACTGTGCGTGGCGGTGGGCTGCCGCCTAACAAGCATTTGAAGCTGGCGGCTGTCAGACCTTCTGACGGAGCTCTTCGCCCACCCTGACTTGCGGCAACTGTACCCAGAGTCGATATACAAGACGGCAGCCACTCTCTGAACCAATGTCTCACACCGGACGTGATCGCATGAAGGCTTATCTCATGACCACGGGTACGCTCTTTGCCTTGCTCGCCCTGGCGCATCTCTGGCGAATCATCGGCGAATGGCCGCGCCTCATTACCGACCCCTGGGAAATCCTGGAGGCCGCGATCGGCGTCGCCGCAGGGGCGCTCTGCATCTGGGCGTGGCGTTTGTTTCGGCGCAGGACCCCCGCTTGAACGCTTCGCCCCGCTGGCGCGCCATCGTCTTTGGCGGGACGTGATGACGGAGCCGACCGCGCCGTCGCCGATGGTTCCGCGCTTCGGGCTGATTCACGCCACGGCGCTCAACATGACGAACATGATCGGTATCGGCCCGTTCATCACGATCCCGCTCCTCATGTCCGCGCTCGGCGGTCCGCAAGCGATGCTCGGCTGGCTCGTCGCACTGGTGATCGTCGTGTGCGACGGCATGGTCTGGAGCGAGCTGGGGGCGGCCATGCCGGGATCCGGCGGCTCGTTCGGGTATCTGCGCCAGGGCTATGGCGCGGAGAAGGCCGGCCGCCTGATGGGCTTTCTCTTCGTCTGGCAGTTTGTGCTCAGTGGCCCCCTCGAGATCGCGTCCGGGTACATCGGCTTCTCGCAGTACCTCGGCTACATATGGAAGGGGATCACGGCGCGCCAGACAATTCTCGTCGTCACGATGATCGGGCTCGTGAACCTGGCACTCCTCTACCGGCGGATCAAGTCGATTGCGACGATCACCCTCGCCCTGTGGATTGGGACGATCGCCACCGTCATCGTGGTCATCGTGACCGGTGCACTCCACTTCGACTCCAGGGTCGCCTTCGACTTTCCGCCGGGCGCGTTCAACTTTTCCCTGGGCTTTCTCATGGGCCTCGGCGCCGCGTCGCGGATCGGCGTCTACGACTACCTGGGCTACTACGATGTCTGCTATATCGGCGACGAAGTCGAGAATCCCGGCCGAGTGATCCCCCGGTCGATTCTCATCAGCACCGTGGCGGTCGCGGTGATCTACGTGGCGACCAATCTCTCGATTATCGGCGTCGTCCCGTGGCGGGACGTCGTACCGGCGCAGTCGCACCCGGAGGCCAGCTTCATCGTCTCGATCTTCATGGAACGGACGTACGGTCGGGGCGTCGCGACGCTGTTCACGGCCATGATCCTCTGGACCGCGTTCGGCTCAGTCTTCGCCCTCTTGCTCGGCTACTCGCGCGTGCCGTATGCGGCGGCCAAGGACGGCTACTTCTTCAAGGTCTTCGCGCGGCTCCATCCGTCCAAGGGATTCCCACACGTCTCGCTCGTCGTGCTTGGCGTCCTCTCCATCCTCGCCGGTTTTGCCTCGCTGGGCATGGTGATCGATGCGTTGATCACGACGCGGATTCTGGTGCAGTTCATCGGGCAGATCGGCGCGGTGACGTTGTTGCGCCGGCGGGCGCCGGACATGCCGAGACCTTACACGATGTGGCTCTATCCGTTGCCGAGCCTCGTCGCCCTGCTGGGATGGATCTTCATCTTCGCCACGACGCCGCCTACGGTGGTCGCGTTCGGACTGGGCGCGCTGGTGCTGGGCGCCCTGTGTTTCGCGGCGTGGTCGTGGAACGGACGCACGTGGCCGTTCGAGGCTCGACGCCGGCTGGCGGGCGCGGTCAAGTAGGGTAATTTGCCCCATGATTGGCGCTTCAGGAGGTCGAATCCTCGGAACTCTGTGTACGCTCGCGCTTGGCGCGTCGCTCGGGTGCACGCCTGGCTCACCATCCACCGTGTCCACCTCAACCGGTGCGTGGATCCAGATCTGGAGCGACGAATTCGATGGGGCGGCAGGCGCTCCCGTCGACAGCACGAAATGGCGGTACGACACGGCCGACGGCTGCGCGGCAGGGAACTGCGGTTGGGGCAACGACGAGAAGGAATACTATTCCGACTCACCCGACAACATCGCGCTCAATGGGCGGGGACAGCTGCTGATCGTCGCCCGGCGTGCTCCGGCGGGGCTGACCTGTCACTACGGTCCGTGCCGGTACACGTCCGCCAAGGTCACGACCCGAGGCAAGTTGGATGTACCGCCGGGCATCGTGGAAGCCCGCATCAAGCTCCCCGCGGGGCAGGGACTCTGGCCCGCGTTCTGGATGCTGGGGCATGGCGTTCCGGCGGCGCCGTGGCCGGAGTGCGGTGAGCTCGACATCATGGAGAATCGTGGCAGCGCGCCGGCCACGACCAGCTCGGCGCTGCACGGTCCGGGCTATTCCGGGAACACGCCGTTCGCACACACGCATTCGCTGCCGCAGGGCACCTTTGCCGACGACTTCCATACTTTCAGCGTCGAATGGGATTCACTTGCCGTTCGATTCTTCGTCGACGATACCGTCCGCTACGTGGTCGCGCGCAGCGACGTTCAGCATTTTGGCAAGTCGGTACTCGACCAACCGTACTTCTTGATCTTGAATCTGGCCGTCGGGGGGACCTTCGACGGCGACCCGGCATCGGATGCGATCTTTCCGGCGACGATGCTGGTCGACTACGTCCATGTCTACCAATGGGAGCGATGATCATGAAACGCAGGACGTTCGTTCACACGCTCGGCGCGGCAGCGGCCGGGGGGATGCTCGCTCCGTATCGCCCCGCCCGGGCCGGCCGGCTCGAGCGCATCGGGCTCGAGCTGTACGCGGTGCGCAAGGCGATGGCGCAGGACCCGGAGCGCACGCTCGCCGCGATCCGCGCCATCGGCTACACCGACGTAGAGCTGCTGTGGTCGTTCGAAAACTTTGGCCGCACCCCCGCGCAGGTCGCCGCCACCCTCAAGCACGAGGGGCTCCGGGCGCCGTCGGCGCACGTGTCGCCGATAATCCTGTTTGTGGGATGGGAGCGCAGCCTCGAGACGGCGAAGCTACTGGGCCACGAGTATCTCATTGTCCCTGATTTCGGCACGGAGACGACGCACACACTGGACGATTGGCGCGAATGGGCCGATCGGTTCAACGTCGCGGGCGCCGCGGCGCGGCGCGCAGGGATCTGGTTGGCGTTCCACAATGAGGCCGACCACATGAAGCCGATCGACGGCACGGTGCCCTATGAGGTCTTCGTGGACCGCCTCGATCGCTCAGTGGTCCGGCTGCAACTCGACACCGGGAACATGCTGATCGGCGGCGCCGATCCGATGCGCTATTTCCAGAAGTATCAAGATATGTATTGGTCCTTTCATCTGAAGGACGCCCTTGCTGACCGCTCGAGCGACACGGCGCTCGGCCGCGGCGTATTCGATTTCAAGCGCTTTCTGGCCGCTGTGCCGGAGCTCGACCGGAAGCCGTGCTATGTCGAGGATGAAAATGAGCCCGATGAGTTGGGGGCCGCTCGCAGCAACTTTGAATATCTGCACCAACTGAGCTTCTGATGCGCCGACTTTTCTGGCTCATCCTGATGACGGTGGGGTGCGGCGGCACTACGCTCTCCGCTCAGCAGCGCCGCGGTACGCATTCCACATACGTCGTCGTCCACGGGGCGTGGGGAGGCGGCTGGGATTGGCGGGCGGTCGATTCGATGTTGACGCGTCACGGGGATCGGGTAGTTCGCACCACGTATCCTTTGACTATCAACCGGTGCTGAAAGGCGACCTCGTCAGGAGCATCCATGCGAAACAGCATCGCTCTTCTCGTCCTCCTCCGTCTGGGTCAGGCAAGTGGTCCAGCGGGAGGCCAGACACCGACCGCCTCCCAGGCACGCCAGTATCAGCTCACCCTGCCGCGAGCGAACCATCTGATCGCGGCGCTGCAGGCCATGACGCAGTACGTGGTCGCCCTGCCTGACTTTCAGGATCGCGTGGTCAAGACGATGCACATGACTCCTGCAGAACGGCGCGCGCAGCTGGAAATGGATCCGAAGGCAATGGCGATCTTGAGGCAGAACGATCTGACGGCGCAGGAGTACTTGGTGGGAGTGCCGGCGCTCCGCATGGCGCTCATGGCGGCGCAGCATGCCACCACGAGCGCGAATGTCATCGCCTCTCCAGCCAATGTGGCGTTCGCCAGGGCGCATCTGGCTGAGCTCAAGCCGAAGATGGATGCGGCGGACGGCGTCGTCCGTCCGAGATAGCCGGCGAATGCACGTAGCTCCCCAACGAGCGCTCCTCGCAGTAGTGATCACGACCGGGGCATGCTTTGCCTACCGGCGAGCCGCGCTGGTGCCTGAGCCTGGATCTCATGTCCGGGTCGTGCTCACAACGGCAATCGCCGTCACGACCCACGTGCCAGGTCCGAAGAACGCGCATCGGGTCTATCCGGGTGTGCTGGAGGCCAGTGGCGCAATCGAGGCCGCCGCCGGCGACACCGTTGCCCTGCGCCTGGGCGAGCTGCGCACGGCCGGCGGCCCTGTCCCCGACGTTTCCGGCCAGGTGGCGATGCTACCCACCGCCCACATCGCACGGATCGAGCAGCGGCGGTTCCAGGCCGGGACGACCATTCTCGCGGGGGTGGGCCTGTTCGCCCTTGCCGCTACGACCTACGTTATTCTCCTCATCGTTGCCATTACGCACGCGTTCTGAGTCGTGGCACCCCGGACTCGAAATGTCCCTGCGATGCTCGGGAACAGGTCCCTGCGATGGGTCTTCACAACTCTCCGGCGTTACTACGGGACGCCCGAGCGTCCTGTCAGTCGCGATCCATTCAGACTCATCCTCTGGGAGCAGGTCGCCTATCTCGTCCCCGACGCCCAGCGTCACCACGCCTTTGCCGCTCTCCGCACTCGGGTCGGACTGACCCCAGCGGCCATCCTGGCTGCATCCGGTGCTCAATTGCGGGCCGTTGCCCGCATCGGGGGACCGATCGCGGTCTCGGTTCGAGCCGCTCGTCTGCGCCACTCCGCTGAGCTCGCGGTCGGACGATGGAATGGCGATCTCCGGGCAGCGCTGCGGTTACCCCACACCCAGGCCCGCAAAGCCATCGCCCAGTTCGCCATGATTGGGGAGCCTGGTGCGGACAAGATCCTCGTGTTTGCCAAACGGGCGCGGCTGCTTCCCCTGGATTCCAACGGGCTCCGCGTGCTGGTGCGCCTGGGTCTCATCACGGCCAAGAAGGATTACCGCGCGACCTACCGGCGGGCCCAAGAGAGTCTAGCGCCGGCGCTGCCCAGGGACCCTGATTCGCTCATCGCCGCGTATCACTTGCTGCGCCGTCACGGCCAGGAGCTGTGTCGCAGGCGTGAGCCGGCCTGCGACCGATGTCCGCTCCGCGCGTACTGCGCTTTCGGCGCCGCGGCTTTGAGGTGACGCCTCACCTTACCAAGGATGCCGGATGGACAGACATATAGTTGGGCTCCTGATCCCCATCATGGCGTTGGCCATTCCCGTTGCTGCCATTGTCATGAACGGCCTGCAGAAGCTATGGCGGCTTCGTGTGGAGGAGGCTCGTCTTCGGATCGACGGTGGGGAAGGCGGCACCGGGGAGCTTCAGGCCTTGCGCGACGAGCTCGAGACCGTCCGGCGTGAGCTCAGCGAGCTGAATGAGCGAGTCGACTTCGCGGAGCGCCTGCTGGCTCGGGGGCGCAATCCCGATTCACCCGGCAAATAGGGCGACTGACCAACCTACCTCGTCATTGCCGAGGTCCCCGCCAGCCGCGTCGATCAGCGGGCGGGCCCGGCCAGCTCCCGGATAACCGCCGCCAGCGCGCGGACGCGCGACGCATCGGAAGCGCCCCGCGCATCGCGCTCCAATCGCGCTGCCAGCCGGGTGAGCGCGGTGCGCCGCGGCGGTCCCTGCAGCCGCTCCGCCTGGGCGAGGTCGCGGGTCACGGGGCCCGCCCAGCTCTGGCGCAGGCCGTCGGCGCGAACCAGCTGGTCGAGATATGCCCGCGCCACCACGAACCGGGCAGGCCACACCAGGTGCGGCTGATTCTGCACGTTCAGCTGGGTAAATCGCACCAGTTTGGCCGCGGCGATCTCGTTCTGCGACAGGTACGGGCTGGGCTTCAGGTCGAACACGTCGAGGCCCCGGCCGATCTCGGAGCCGTAGATGCGACCGTTGTACCAGTAGGCGGACCAGTACCCACCGAGGACCAACACAGTATCGCTCATCGGACCACGGTCGAAGAAGGCGATCTCCGTCGCATGGGCGGGGTCGGTGAAATCGAGCACCGAGATGCCGCCCTGGTACCAGGCCTGCACCATGATGTCGCGCCCCGGCACCGGAATCAGCGACCCGTTGTGGGCGACGCAGTTCTCCATCGCCGTCTGCGGGGCGGGGAGCTTGTAGTAGCCCGCGGGGTGCAACCGGCCGTCGCTGAGCGTAAAGATCGCGTCGGCGCCCCACTCCGGCCGGTCGGTGTCGCGGCAGCGCGGCTGCCCCCCACCGCCCCATTCGTCGGTGAACAGCACCTTGGTGCCGTCATTGTTCAACGTGGCCGAATGCCAGTAGGCGAAGTTCGGATCGGTCACCTCGGCGATCCGCTTGGGGTGGGCCGGATCGCGAATGTCCAGCAGAATCCCGTTTCCCGAACACGCCCCGGCGGCCAGCCCGATGGTGGTGAACATGGTGACGTCGTGGCACTGATTCGTCTCGCTCGTGGTCTGCGTTCCCTCGCCGTGGCTGCCGCCCTTCGACAGACCAGCAATGGCGCCGGTCGAATCGGCGAAAATCCGTGGTGAGTTGATGACCTTCGCATCCTGCGGCGCGTCCAGTGGCACGCGGATGATGTCGATGCGGAAGAGGGCGGTGGTGGTATCCTGCTCGGGGCGAGCCCCCGAGCACCCCGCGAGCTCGCTACCGGACCGGACCACGCTGGTCCCGGACACGTAGACGTACACGACGGTGCTGTCCTGCGGGTCCGGCACCAGCGTGTGGGTGTGCGACCCGCGGCAGGTCTGTACGGCGGCCACCTGTTTCGGGTGGTCGATGTCGGTGATGTCGAAAATGCGAACGCCTCGGAACCGCTCCGCGCTCACCGTATCGGTGACGCCCTGTGTGCCGCAGTCGATCCGGGCGCTGGTCTCCTGCACCGAGATGAACAGCAGGTTCTTGTAGACCGACGGATCGCCCTGGCCGCCGGGACACACCAGGGATGTGCGCAACGTCGGGCCGGTCGCCGGGGAGATGTCCCACACCTGGAAACCGTTGTAACCGCCCTGGAAAACAAAGTTGCCGCTGAAGGCCATGTCCGAGTTGGCGAAGGCAAAATCGCCCGGATTGGTCGGGTTGAAGAACCCCTCCGCCTTCGGGCGATGCGCGACCAGCGTGAGGTTGCCGGCCGCTTCCTGCGCATCCGTCACGCCGGCCCTGAGTCCGACGCGCGGGTCGGTGGACTTGTGAGCGGCGCTGTCGGCTTGCGCGCCGGCGGACGTTGCCACGGCACATACGGCGATCGTTAGAAGGAAGGGTCTCATGTCCGGTCTCGTTGAGGTGTCAAGGCGGGCCGGCGTGCAACGCCGCCAGCATGGTGCGCATGCGTCGGATCTCGGCGCGTTGGTCGGCATCGACGTCCGAGGCGAATCCGAAGAGCTGCGGCTCCTGGCCCGCTCCATTCGTCGCAAACAGCTCCGCCACCATGGTCAACGCGCCTTCGTGGTGCTTGATCATGCCCTGTAGAAACATGCGCTCAAACTCGGTGCCGGAGGCCTGCGCGAGCGAGGCCATCTCCTCCGGCGTCAGCATCCCCGGCATGAGCATCGGCGCGTCGGTGGGACTCGGGATCTCCTGGTGACGAGCCTGCAGCCAACGGCGCATCATCGCGATCTCGTCTTTCTGTGAGACGTCGATCCGCTGCGCGAGCAAGCCGATGGCCGAGCCGGTCGTGCGGGACGGGACCAGCGCGGCCATCGTAACCGCCTGCGCATGGTGGGCGATCATGCTCTGCATGAACTGCACATCCGCCGCGGTATAGCCCGGTCGTCCGGTGTCGATCCGCACCTGGTCGCCCTGGGCCGCCGAGCGCCGGGCCATGAGGCTGCCGGCCACGATGGCGATAATTGCTGAGGATCTCACCATGACAAAGTACCGCATGGACGATCGTGTCGGCTAGCGCCTCGCCCATGAGCCCGATTCGCCTCGGTGGCATTGCTCGCGAGTCATTCCTGAGCGACGTTGGTGGCCATGAGTGTAACCCGTCCCGCCACACCGGCGGCATCGACCGCGGAGCCGACTTCCCGCTTCGCATCCGTCGACCTGATTCGGGGCGCGGTCATGGTGCTGATGGCGATCGACCACGTCCGGGTCTTTTCCGGCCTCCCGGCCGGCGGCCCCACACCGGGGATTTTCTTCACCCGCTGGATCACCCACTTTTGTGCGCCGGCGTTCGTGTTCCTGGCCGGGACCAGTGCCTTCTTCTACGGCCGCAAGCACGCCGACCTCTCGCGCTTTCTGCTGATCCGCGGCGCCTGGCTCGTCCTCCTCGAGCTCACGCTGCTTCGAGTGGCGTGGACCTTCAACCTCGATTTCGCGCACTACGAGATGGCGGGTGTGATCTGGGCCATTGGCTGGTGCATGATCCTGCTGGCGGTGCTGGTGAAACTGCCGCTCCCCGCGGTTGGGACGATCGGCCTGGCTATCATCGCGGGGCACAACCTGATGGATTCCCACCTGGGCGACCTGATCCAGTCGCTGGGCGATAACGGCCTGGGCGCCCTCTGGAAGATTCTCTATGTGGGCTTCTTCGCGGGACCGATTCAATTCGGGGCCGACGGTCCCAACCTGATCGTGCTGTATTCGATCGTCCCGTGGATCGGTGTGATGGCGGCGGGCTATGCGTTCGGGAATCTGTTCACGCTGGACCCGGCGCGGCGTAACCGGATCTGTCTGGTACTCGGCCTCGGCGCCATGGCGCTGTTTCTGGTGCTGCGGGGATTCAACCTCTACGGCGATCCGCGCCCGTGGAACGCCGCGGGGCAAGGACCCAATGGTCCGCCGCCGATGCCGGCGCTGCTCGCGTTCCTGAACACCAACAAGTACCCCGCCTCGCTGCTGTTCCTGCTGATGACGCTCGGCCCCATCATCGCCCTGGTCCCGGCGCTCGAGGGCGCGCGTGGTGCAGTCGCTCACTGGATCAGTGTCTTCGGCCGAGTGCCGTTCTTCTACTACATGCTCCACATCCCGCTGATTCACGCACTGGCGCTGGTGGTATCGAAGATCCGGCTGGGTGCGGTGAGCCCCTGGCTGTTCACCAATCATCCGATGGGGAATCCGGAGGCGCCCGAGGGATACACCTGGGGCCTTGGACTCCTGTACGTCGTTTGGGCGGTGGCGATCGTGCTGCTCTATTTCGCCTGCCGCTGGTACGCCGATCTCAAAGCGAGGAGGAAGGACTGGTGGCTCGCATACCTCTGACGATTCCGCTCGCCGCGATGGTGATGCTGGCAGCGCCTGCCGGCGGTCAATCGGTGCAGTACCGCTCGGCCGCCGGCATCGAGTATCGCTCGCAGCCCGACACGGGCCCGATTGCGCGCGCCGAGAGCGCCCTCGCCGGCGAGCTGGCCGGCGCGACCGATTGGCTGTGGATGTCACTGTCGCGTGCGGGTCGCGCGACAGTGGCGCAAGCGATGTTGGACGGCCACCCGGACTCGTTGCCGACGACGATCGCGTACGCGCAACGCCTGCGGCTGTATCGAGGCCAGATCGGCCCCGAGGAGGTGATGACGGCGGTCGATACGGGCGACGTCGCGGTGGCGACCCTGAGCTACGGCGTGGGCAACTGGTACCTTGATACATCGCGCGCGCGCGATTGGTTCGAGCGCTCGATCCGCTCCGGCGGCTGGCCCGCCTTTGGGTTCATCATGTCTGAAATCGAGTTGCGGCGGTTGCGATAACGGCCACAATGGGTTCGTTGACCGACTTCATCGAAACCGCGACCTGGCACGGGACACTGGAGCTTGCCGAAGCGATCCTGGCTGCCCATCCCGAGGTCGGCGGCGCCAACATCCATACGGCGGCGATCACCGGGGATGACGCCGCCGTGCGCCGCTTCATCGCGCAGGATCCCGATACTGTCAGGGCGACAAGTCCCCCGTACGGCGGGGATGCCCTCAACTACCTGTGTCTCTCGAAGTACCTCCGGCTCGACCAGGCGCGATCGGATGCCTTCCTGCAGGCGGCGACCGCTCTGCTCGATGCCGGGGCAGACCCCAATACCGGCTTCTGGACCACGGGCCAGCACCCCGAGCGGGAGACGGCCCTGTACGGCGCCGCCGGCGTTGCACATCACGCGGGGATGACGCGGCTGCTCATCGAGCGGGGGGCCGATCCGAACGATGAAGAAGCCGTATACCACTCGCCGGAGAGCTACGACAACGATTGCGTCAAGCTGCTGGTGGAGACGGGTGAGATCACGCCCGCAAACCTCTCGCTCATGCTCATCCGCAAGCACGACTGGCACGACTACGACGGCGCCAAGTGGCTGCTCGAGCACGGCGCCGACCCCAATCATCAGAGAACGCGTGGCTGGCTGGCCCTCCATCACGCCCTGGCGCGCGACAACAGTCTCGCGATGATCGCCCTGCTGCTCGATCATGGAGCGGACCCGGCCGCGTCCAAGGACGGCATGACGGCCGTTGCCAGGGCCGCGCGCCAGGGACGCAGCGATGTGCTCGAGCTGTTCGAGCAAACGCGGCATGGTGATTGACCTGGACGGTGTCGATCGACTCATCGCAGCGTGTGCCAGGGGCGACGCGGTAGCGGCCCGCTCCATCGCGGAGCGTGAACCCCACTTGATCGGTGCAGTGCTGGCGATGGGAGCCGATCTGCTGGCGAAGTTCGCCGGCACTGACAACCCGCCTGGTGTCGCGCAGCTGCTCGATCTGGGTGTGGACGTCGCCGCGCCCTTCATGGAGGGCGACGGCTATCACGATGAGCCGAAGCACAGCCTGGCCATTCACGTCGCCGCGTGGCGCGCCCGGCCCGCGGTCGTGAAACTCCTCATCGCGCGCGGATCGCCGATCGACCTCCCCGATGCCAGAGGGCGGACGCCGTTGGCGCTGGCGGTCAAGGCATGCGTGGACTCGTATTGGACCGAGCGACGCACACCGGAGTCGGTCGAGGCGCTGCTCGGTGCCGGCGCCTCGGCGGGCGGCATCGACTTTCCATCAGGCTACGCCGAGGTCGACGAGCTGTTGCGCCGTGCGCTATAGAGAGGCTGCTGAACGCGACATCCCCGCCATGGCGCGAATACGCGCGGCCGGACGGGAGGAGGAGGAGTACTGGAGGCTCCGCATTGCGCGGTACTTGCACGGCGAACACCATCCGCAACACGCCCTGATGCCGCGTGTCGGTTACGTTGCGCTGGAAGGCGATTCCCTGGCGGGCTTTGTGGCGGGGCACCTCACGCGCCGCTACGCGTGCGAGGGAGAGTTGGAGTGGATCAATGTCGTTCCGGAGCATCGCAGGAGCGGAGTCGCGTCGGAGCTGCTGCGCCGATTGGCGGCGTGGTTCGTCGAGCAGGCCGCGTCCCGCATCTGTGTGGATGTGGATCCGGCCAACACGATCGCTCGACGCTTCTACACGCGGCACGGCGCCGGCCGTCTGAACGAGCACTGGCTGGTGTGGAACGACATCGGCGTCTTGCTCGGTGAGCGATTGCCGCCGTCGGCTTGATTGCTGCGTCGCCGGAACGCAGCTTACAGTCTTCTCCTCACGAGGTAGGCAATCATGTTGCAGCGTGTCCCGAGGCTCCTTGCCGTGTTGGCCCTCGCATTGGGCGCCTGTGCCAAACACCCATCGGTCGTCGAAGTGACCGGGCAGTGTAGCGATGCGTTCCAGGCGCACATTTGTACCTGGGCCAGGATGCAGGGGAAGACCGTCGTCGACGCTGGAGTGTCGCTCCCCGCAGCCGCCTTCGAGAACGCCCCCGCCGATGGAGCGGAGATGACCTGGCCGCCGACCCCCGTCGCCGTGCTGCAAGTACCAGAGTCGGCCCAACAGCAGACGGGCCTCACGCAGTTCACCATGTTCTGGGAGCCGATGGGCCATCCGCCTGCGCCCTACATGACGCCGCACTTCGATTTCCATTTCTACACGATTCCGCAGGGTGAACGGACCAGCATCGACTGCCTCGATACTGCCAAGCCGGCCACATTGCCGGCCGGGTACGCGTTGCCGGACGAGCCCTTGCCGCCTCCGATGGTCAAGCTGACCGGGGTGAGCACGCTGGTGGGCGTGTGCATCCCGCAGATGGGCATGCACTCCCTCCTGGCCACCGAGCTCCAGAGCCAGACGCCATTCCGTGGCAGCATGGTGATCGGCTACTACCACAGCAAGCCGATCTTCATCGAACCGATGCTGTCGCGCGCGATGCTGTTGGAGAAACATTCTTTCGATCTGGCGATCCCCACCATCCCCGGGATGAGTGGCAGCTATCCCCGGATGTTCCACGCGGAGTACGACGCGCAGCAGAACGCGTATCGGTTCGCCTTCTCCGATTTTCGATCAGGTGTCTAGCGCAGGAATTCCCGCTACGACGGCCACGACCGTTCGGGGCCTGCCGGTCCTCGTCACCAACACTCGACCGGACATCGCCACCGAGGATGTTCTGCGCCGCCTCGACCAGGCGTTGGGCCTGATCGAGCGCTACGCCCCGCACCACTTTCGCCGGTTGAGCAGGGATTTCGCCTGTATTCTGGTGCAGCGGTACGCGTGCCGGGGCGCCTACCTTCCGGACGGCCACGCTTGCCTGGTCGAGTTGACGTTCACGGTCAATCACGATTTCTCTAAAGCACAGATCGCGGCCACGATTCTCCACGAAGCGATGCACGCGCGCCTGCATCGTCTGGGATTCCCCCTGGAGATGACGGATCGCGCCCGGCAGGAGCGATTCTGTCGCCGCGCCGAGATCGAGTTCGGGCTGGCGGTGCCGGGTGGGGCCCCCATCGTCGAGCGTGCCCTCGGCACACTCGAGGCTCCGGACCAGGTCGTCGCTCCCAACATCGACCCGGTGCTGGCGGCTCGTCGCGTGGCGGAGGCGGATCTGGAGGCGCGGCGAGGGAGGCATGAGGCCTGACCGAGGAACTTGTGTGACGCCGATGCCGCCCGCAGCTTATCCCCAGGTTCCGTGAGCCTCGCAGGCGAACATCAATAGGGATGCCAGGATGAAATTCCTCATTCTCTGGAAATTCGAGCTGGCTGGGCTGCGCCCTGAGGTGACTTCGGCGATCGCCCGGATGCCCGAGTATGCCGCTGGCCTGAAGCAGCAGGGCAAGCTCGTGGCCCGCTATCACATTGTCGGCCGGCACGGGGGCGCGTGGATCTACGACGTGGCCTCGCATGAGGAGCTGGAGCGGCTGCTCGCCATGGCGCCGGTTTACAATTTTGCACACTACGAGGTGCTGGCCCTGGCCGACATGGAAACGCCGGCGACCGTGCTGCGCCCGCCAGCTTGACGATCGCGAATCTCACTCTTCCTTCACGCTCTCTTCCCGTCGGCCGGGTGAGGTTGCGCCGATTGGAATGCTCATGGCGCCACGTGCCACTCAGGAGGAGAACATGCCCGCACCGCAACCAAAGGGGCCGTTCTGTCAGAGCTGCGGGATGCCCCTGGAATCCACCGAGGATTTTGGCACCAAACGCTGGCGTCAGACGGGCAGTCCGGCCATGGCGGCATCATGACTCGGCGCACCGGCATCTACATCGTTCCCACCCACCGGTGGTACATCGAGCGGACGGTCTGGCTCATCGCGGGGCTCGTGCTGCTCGCGAGCACGGCGTTGGCTGCGCTCGTCAACCCGCTCTGGGTGCTGGCGATCATCGGCCTCGCCCTCGCGTCCATCAACGTGTCCCTGACCGGCTTCTGCGTGGTCGGTAACGTGCTCCGTCTGCTGGGCTTTACGCCCATGCTGGGGGCGACCGATCCGAAGCGGGGCAACCTGTATTTCATGCAGACCGATCGGTGGTACCTGGAGCGGCGCATCTACCTGGCGGTGGGGATCAACCTCACCGTGGCGTCGATCCTGGTGCTGGTGCACAGCGTGTGGTGGCTCGCGTTCCCGGCGTTCGTGGGACTCGCGATGCTGTGGTTCTCCGCCACCGGGTTTTGCATCATGGCGAACGGTCTGTACTGGCTGGGCGCCGAGCCGCGCCTGGTCCCGGACCGCAAGCCGAGCTCCCTCGCTGCGGGAGTATCAGGCCCCTAAATCGTCCATGACACAGCGCTCCACGCGAGCCATGAAGCACCCGGCTTCACCGTTGCGGACGTGCACGTAATCGGACCCGATGAGGTGGAACAGCCGCTCCAGCACGTCTTCGGCGACCTGGTCTCCCACCCGTTCCTGCGCGATCAGCGCCCACCCATCCCATACGCTTCGAGTACCAAGGGCAGGGTGCGAAAGTCCGGCGGCACCTGCATGGCATCGTACCGTCCGCACGGTTCGGCGTGAATGAAAATGGGACCAGGGGCCGGCAGGCTCGTCGGCTCCTGGAAGGGTTGGTACGTGAAGAGAATTCGCTCTTCCTCCCCGATCGAGAACGTCCGCAGACACTGCCGACACGGACCCATACCCCTGAGCCACACGACGAAGCCCCGGCATTCTCTATCCGGTTCCTGCGTCAAACCACGGTTGGCGCCCAAGTTGATCGAATCGGTGGGGGAGCGCAGCTTACGTGTGATGGGCAGCTTCATCGATTGGCCGTGGAGAGTTCTGCGATTTGGAGGATGAATGACCGACACCAGCACGACGCCTCTCGGAGCCGTTGAAGGACATGACGGCATCGTGGTGATCCGGGCCAGCGGGAATACTCGGAACTGGAACGGGATTCAGTACAAGGCCGGACTTTCGGCCAAGAACGTAGGCGCCAGGCAGCTCTCGATGAATGTCGCGACCATCCCGCCGGGCGGCGTCGCATTCGCTCACATCCACGTCGGCTTCGAGGTCATGCTCTACATCCTCGCGGGCCGGGTGCGTCATGAATATGGCAGCGGATTGCAATACGCCGTCGAGAACCAGGCCGGGGATCTCATCTTCATCGAGCCCGGCGTCCCACACGAAGTGTTCAACCTGAGCGCGACCGATCCCGTCGTGGCCGTGGTCGCCCGGTCCGATGCGAGCGAATGGGAGCACATCATTCCCTACGACCGCGACCGCGCCGTCGCGCGGTGATAGTGCGACCGGTAACACCCCCCACGTGGCATTCCCGGAGAGCTTCTCGACGGCTCGACTGCGAGCTGAACGCCTGACGCCCGGTCATCTGACGGAGCTCTGCCGGATGGATCGCGACCCGGACTTCATGGCCATGCTCGGCGGCGTCCGGGACGAAGCACAGACCGCCGCCTATCTCGAGCGCAATCTCAACCATTGGTCGGACCACGGGTTCGGCCTCTGGATGCTGCGGGAAAGCGTCGATCACCGCTTCGCGGGCCGCGCCGTGCTCCGGCACCTCCTCGTGGAGGGAACCGATGAGGTCGAGGTCGGCTACGGCTTCTACCCGGAGTTCTGGGGCCGCGGGCTCGCGCCCGAGATCGCCACGGCCTGTCTCCATTTCGCCCGTACCGAGCTTCGGCTGGCTTCAATCGTAGCGATCACGCTGCCGGCCAATCTCCGCTCGCAGCGCGTCATGACCAGGGTGGGACTCGTCTACGAGCGCGACCTGACCCACGAGGGACTCCGGCATGTGCTGTTCCGCTCCCGACCTGGATGACCTGTGGGAACGGGGCTCGCGCGCCACGCTTGGGAAAAGACCTCCAGGTATTGTAGATTTGGCATTCGGGAGCCGCATCTCACACTGGAGGGAGTACGAAGCATGTCCTCGAAGAGCGACGAGCAGAAACTGGCTGCATTGATCAAGAAGAACGTCGCCAAGGCGGAGGCAGCCAAGCAGAAAGTGAAACGCAACTACGACAGTACGCTCCGCTCCGAGACGACCGACGAGGACATCGAGCGCCGTGACTTCTTTTCGGAAATGAAGAAGCGCGAGTTCTAGGCCAGAGCACGCCCCTCATGTGGGTCCCGTCGATGGACGTCTACATGTGTCGCTGGTTCACAACCTATGAAGAGGCTCGGGCGGCTTGGGAGCGCATCGGATGGGACTGGGTATGCGCGCTGGACCACGCGGCGTGGGAGCGCCTCAACGAGAAGCGGGAGATCGCGGCCTAAGCACCCCGCCACGCCGAACGCAGATTCCGCGCTCGAGTCCCGGAACCTCCCCGACTTTCCTCGCCCGCATCCGAGCCTTGCCCGTGTGATCCACCCCACCGTCACCGCGGCATGGGGCGGGTAATGTGTCGATCGAGACCTTCCCGAGGTGACATGATGACCGATGAGAGCGGGGGGAAACTGCGGACCCTGCTGCAGGCCTACGCGGAGCGGAAAGCGAAGCCGGAGCCCGCGCTGAGAGTCTCCCACGATGAGGGAGAGCGAAAGCGACGGGCCTGCGGGGACATGCTCCGGACAGTCGTGCGGCCCGTGCTGGCAACGTTCCAGGTGGAGCTGCGCAACGCCGGCCATGAAGCTGCGACGCGGGATCAAACCGGCCGGGAGGACGCCTACCCGAGTGTGGCCCTGTCATTCACGCCCCAAGGCGCCCTCGCCTCCGCGCTCATCTTCCGGTACGATCCACGGCATGGCATCGCGGTGCAGCGCGACGTCAAGCCTTCGCCCCGCAGAGGACGCGTCGTGACCGCCGGCGGGGACCGGGGTGGGACGAGCCGGGTGGATGCCGTGTCCGCCGCTTGGGTCGAGACCAAGACGCTGAACTTCATCGAGGCTGTGCTCAAGGCGAACTAGGGGGAGCCATGCTGCAAGGATTGCGCACCGTCATCTACCATGTCCCCGACCTGGCGCGCGCCAAGGCCTGGTATCGCGAGGCGTTCGGGATCGAGCCCTACTTCGATGAGCCGTTCTACGTGGGGTTCAACGTCGGTGGATACGAGCTCGGACTCGACCCGAACGCCTCGGGCGCCGCGGCTGGGGCAGGGGGGGTGGCGGCCTATTTGGGAGTGGAGCGCATCCAACCGGCCCTCGACCATTTTGTGGGTCACGGCGCGTCGCTGCGTAGCGCGGTGCAGGACGTCGGCGGCGATATCCGGGTGGCCACCGTCGCCGATCCGTTCGGCAATCTGATCGGCCTGATCGAGAACCCGAATTTCACGCTGCCCGCCTAGCCGTTCCGCGGCGGAGACGCAGGCGGTTGGCTTTGCTCGGCAGGTCACCGGAGGTGGTGGCGTCGACAGCCCGCGGCTCGCATAATCCTGACATGACCGGTCCAACCGCGCAGGGTCGTCGGGCACTGTTGCAGGCGGCCCTGAACGGCGCCCGTCGGCGCGAAGAGCACCCGGCGCTACCCGTGACGTCCGCCGAGCTGTCCGCCGCCGCCGCGAAGGCGGTGGCGGCTGGGGCCATGGCGATCCACGTGCACGTGCGTGATACGCGAGGCCTGGAGAGCCTCGCGGGTGAGGACGTCTCGCGCGCGCTTGCCGCGTTGCGCGCCGCGATCCCGGGGATTCCGGTGGGCGTGAGCACCGGGGCGTGGATCCTGCCGCACACCGAGCGGCGGCACCAGACGGTGGCCGCCTGGGGCATCCAGCCCGACTTCGCGTCCGTCAACTTCGACGAGCCGGGCGCCGAGCTGATGACGGCGCTGCTACTGTCCAAGGGCGTCGGCATCGAAGCCGGCGTCGCCAATGTGACCGCCGCCGCCCGGCTTGCGCACAGCGGGCTCGCCAGCCGCTGTTTGCGCGCACTCGTGGAGCCGCAGGCGCAGGAGCTGCCAACCGCGCTGGAGACCGTCCGGGACATCGAATCCATCCTGAAGAGCGCGGCGATCGAGCTGCCGTGGCTGCTCCACGGTGTGGACCGTACCGCGTGGCCGCTGATCGCCGAGGCAGCCGCCCGAGGGTATGGCACGCGCGTGGGGTTCGAGGATACGCTGACCCTTCCCGACGGCTCGATGGCGGAGAGCAACGCCGTCCTGGTTCAGGAAGCGCGTCGCGTGCTCGACGCGCGATGAGCGGAGAAGCGGCGGCGAAGTTTCTCCAGGCCGCCATTGAGGAAGCGGCGCTGGGACTCGCCGAGGGCGGCATTCCGATCGGCGCCGTCCTGGTGCATGACGGGCAGATCATTGGACGCGGGCACAACCGCCGGGTGCAACGGGGCAGCGCCGTGCTGCACGCCGAAATGGACGCGCTCGAGCACGCCGGCCGGCAACCGGCGGCGCTGTACCGGGAGGCGACGCTGTATACGACCCTGTCGCCCTGCGCGATGTGCTCCGGCGCGGTCCTGCTGTACGGCATACCGCGCGTCGTGATCGGCGAGCATCGCACCTTCCAGGGCGAGGAAGAGCTGCTGCGCAGCCGCGGCGTCGCCGTGGTCGTGCTCGACGATACGCGCTGTCGGGATCTGATGCTCGGGTTCATTGCCGCGCGCCCCGGGCTGTGGAAGGAAGACATCGGGCGTTGACTCGCCGACGCCACCGCTTGCCGTGAGACCCGCGGCCGATACAGCTTTCGACACCGTGCCGGTCACCACAAACCAGTGAGGGTCGATGACTTCCCGCATCCCTCCCATGAGCCGGCGGGACTTGCTCGCCGCCTCCGCAGGCGCCATTGGTCTCGTGGCGGCGTCTGGATTCCGTCACGCAGCTGACCGGCCACACTTCCCTGAGCGCCCGGGGGGGGGACGGTTGCAGCAGTCGGTGTGCCGCTGGACCTACGGCGGGATGCCGTTGCCGGAGCTGTGTCGCGCCGCCAAGGCGCTGGGCCTCGCCGCCATCGACCTGCTGCAACCGGAGGAATGGCCGGTCGTGCGCGAAGCCGGGCTCGTGGCGTCGCTGGGCTACCCTACCACGCGGCGCGACTTCATCGCGACGGGCTTCAATGACCGCGCCAATCATCCGCTGTTGCTGCGGGAGCTCGGCGATACGATCCCCCTCGCGGCGCAGGCCGGCGTGCCCAGCGTCATCGCGATGTTCGGCAACCGCAATGGCCGTTCCGACGCCGACGGCATCGCGGCGTGCGTCGAAGGGCTGCGCGCCATCGCCCCCCTGGCGGAGCGATATGGGGTGACCGTGGTGGTCGAGCTGCTGAACAGCAAGGTCGACCATGCGGACTACCAGGGCGATCACACGGCGTTCGGCGTGGCCGTGATCGACGGCGTCGCTTCTCCCCGCGTGAAGCTGCTGTACGACATCTATCACATGCAGATCATGGAAGGGGACGTGATTCGCACGATCCGCGACCATATCGGCCGGATCGGGCACTTCCATACGGGCGGCGTGCCCGGCCGGCACGAGATCGACGACACACAGGAGCTCAATTACCGGACGGTCGCCCGGGCGATCGCCGACGCCGGCTTCACCGGATACGTCGCGCACGAGTTCGAGCCCATCCGCGATCCGCTTCGGTCGCTGCGGGATGCCGTGGCGATCTGCGACGTGTGACCCTCAGTATCACCTTCCGGCAGCCCGCCTTCGCGGCTCCCGAGGCGGAGGATATTGTGGCGCGGCGCTTCGGCAAGCGCGGCGCCGTGCGGCGGCTGCCGAGCGAGCGCGACCAGAATTTCCTGGTCCGCTTCGCCGACGGCGGGCGCGGCGTCCTCAAGATCTCGCATGTCGGCGAGGATCGAGACGTGCTCGAGCTGCAGCATCAGGCGCTGCGCCGGCTGGCGGAGCGCGCCCCCAGCGTCGCACTGCCGCGCGTGATCCCCGCGCTGGACGGCGCCGAGGTCGTCGAGCTGCCGGGGCCGGAAGGAGAAACCCATTATGCGCGTCTGCTGAGCTGGGTCCCAGGCACCCTGCTGGCGGAGGTGCGCCCCCATGGCCCCGAGCTGCTCGAGAGTCTGGGCCGGGTGATCGCACAGCTCGATTCCGGGCTCGAGGGACTCGATCATCCGGCCTCCCGGCGGGAGCTGAAATGGGACCTCGCGCGCGCGGGATGGATCCGGGAGCACCTGGCCCGGGTGGCCGATCCAGCGCGACGCGCGCTGGTCGAGCGCGTGCTGGAGCGCTTCGATCGCGATGTGGTCCCCCTCTTGAGCGAGCTCAAGGCCAGCATCATTTACAACGACGCCAACGACTACAACCTGCTGGTGCGCGGCGATGATGCATGGTCCCGGCGCGTGACGGGGGCGATCGACTTCGGCGACCTGGTGCACAGTGCCCAGGTGTGCGACCTCGCGATCGCCGCTGCGTACGCGTCACTGGGCAAGCCCGATCCTGGCGCGGCCGTGGCGCGGGTCGCCGCCGGGTATCACGCGGTGCGGCCGCTGACCGAGCTGGAGCTCGATCTGTTGGACTCGCTCATCGCCACGCGGCTGGGCGTCAGCGTCGTGAACGCAGCCGTGCAACGGGCCGCGGTGCCGGACAACGCGTACCTCACGATCAGCGAGGCGCCGGCCTGGGAGGCCCTGGAGCGGCTGGACGCGCTGCCGCCCCGTTTGCTCCGCTACCAGTTGCGCGAGGCCTGTGGGCTCTCACCCGTCCCCACCAGCGTCGCGGTCGGCGCCTGGCTGCGCGACCATCCCGATGAGCTGGGCCCCCTGGTGGCCCCGGATCTGCTGCGCGAGGGGGTGGGCATCGATCTGTCCATTGCCAGCCCGCTGCTGGGCGATCTGAGAACTATCGCTGAGCCGTCGCGCTGGGGCCGGACAATCGCGACGACGATCGCGGACGCCGGCGGCCGCATGGGGGTGGGGCGCTACGACGAAGCCAGACTCGTCTATACCAGCGATGCGTTCCGCGAAGAGGGAAACGACGGTCCGGAATGGCGCACCATCCACCTGGGGCTGGACCTGTTTCTGCCGCCGGGGACGCCGGTGCTGGCGCCGTTGGGCGGCGTCGTACACTCGTTTCGTGACAACGCCGCCCGGCTGGACTACGGGCCGACGGTCGTGTTGCGGCATACGGTGGACGGCGGGCGGCTCACGTTCTTCACGCTCTATGGCCACCTCGATCGGGATGCCATCGCGTGGCTGCGCCCGGGCCAGCCGATCGCGACGGGCAGCGAGGTCGGGCGCGTCGGCGACACGGCCGTCAACGGCGGATGGCCGCCGCATCTGCACTTCCAGATCGTCATCGACCTGCTGGAGCGCCAGGGTGACTTTCCCGGGGTGGGGCGGGCGAGCCAGCGCGCCGTCTGGATCAGCTTGAGCCCCGATCCCAATCTGATCGCGCGCATCCCGATGCCGGTCTCGGCGCCGGCCGGCCCCACGCCCGACCAGCTCCTGGCCGTGCGCCGGCGGCAGCTCGGACCGTCCTTGAGTATCGGCTATCGCCGCCCGCTGGAGATCGTGCGGGGATGGATGCAGTTCCTCTACGCCCGCGACGGCCGGCGCTACCTGGACGCCGTCAACAACGTGCCCCACGTCGGGCACTGCCATCCGCGCGTGGTCCGGGCGGGGCAGCAACAGATGTCGGTGCTCAACACCAACACCCGGTACCTCCACGAGCTGTTGGGGCGCTACGCCGAGCGACTGACCGCCACGCTGCCCGCTCCGCTCTCGGTGTGCTACTTCGTGAACTCGGGCAGCGAGGCGAACGAGCTGGCGCTGCGCCTGGCGCGCGCCTACACGAATCGCCGGGACACGGTCGTCGTCGAGGGGGGCTACCATGGGAACACGACGACGCTGATCGATGTCAGCCCCTACAAGCACGATGGCCCGGGCGGCGCCGGTCCGGCGCCATGGGTCCACAAGGTCCCGATGCCCGACGTGTATCGCGGCCGCTACCGCCGCGACGATCCCCGGGCGGCGGAGCGCTACGCCACGTTCGTGGCCGACGCGGTGGCCCGTATTCGGTCCCGCGGCACGCAACCGTCGGCGTTTCTGTGTGAATCCGTGCTCTCCAGCGCGGGGCAGGTCGTCCTGCCCCAGGGGTTTCTGGCGGCCGCGTACGCGCACGTGCGACGCGCCGGGGGCGTGTGCATCGCCGATGAGGTGCAGGTGGGCTTCGGCCGGGTCGGGTCGCATTTCTGGGGATTCGAGACGCAGGGCGTGATTCCCGACATCGTCACGCTCGGCAAGCCGATCGGGAATGGGCATCCCCTGGGAGCGGTCATCACGAGTCCGGAGATCGCGGCCGCGTTCGCGAACGGGATGGAGTACTTCAGCACCTTCGGCGGCAATCCCGTGTCCTGCGCCATCGGGTTGGCGGTGCTCGACGTTATTGCCGACGAAGGCCTCCAGGCCAATGCGTTGGAGGTCGGCCGCCACCTGCAGGCCGGGCTCCAGGAAGTCGCCACCCGCCGCCCGCTGATCGGCGACGTGCGCGGGCTCGGCCTGTTCCTGGGGATCGAGCTGGTGCGCGACCGGACGACGCTCGAGCCCGCGGGAGAAGAAGCGGACCGCGTCGCCAGCCGCATGCGCGAGCGCGGCGTGCTCGTGAGCACCGACGGGCCGTTCCACAACGTGCTGAAGATCAAGCCGCCGCTGGTCTTCACCACGGCGGACGCGGATCAGCTCGTGGCCACCCTCGACCACGTGCTCGGGGAAACGATCGGCCATCGGCGGCCGGAGGAGGAGGCATGACCGTGCGCGGGCCTTCCGCCTCGTCCGAATTCGTCACAGCTTATCACGAGTGGATCGCCCTTCACCCTTTCCTCAGGAGAACACGATGGCCGGCAAGAGCCGCCGTACCACCCATCGCAGCAGCACGGGCAAGAAGCTGTATGCGGTCCGTGACGCCAAGGGGCGCTTCAAGGACATCCAGAGCTACGCGCGCGCGCACGGCTCCGATATCAAGCGGAAGAGCAAGAAAGAGAAGTGACCCCGGCGAGCGCGATCGCGGTCCTCGCGCTTGTCGGCGCCGGGTCGGGCAAGTCACGTGATGTGTGGTCCTTCGAGCCGCCAGACGATGCCGACGGCTGGGCCCGGGATATCCGGGCGGTGATCCGGAGCGCTAAAACTCCCGGTACGCCGTAAGGCTCAGGCTGCGCGGCGCGCCGGGATAGCGCTCCATCACATCTACATAAAACCGCTGAAACAGATTGTTGATCTTGGCCTGGAGGGCTACACTGGCCACCCGGTACTGCACCCGCGTGTCGACCACCGTCACCGGGCCACGCGAGTCGAAGGAGTACGCGAGGACCTGCTCCACTTTGCTCCGGTAGCGCACATCGATATCCAACAGACCATGGAGCGTGCTCAACGTCCCCGTCAGGTTGTGGCGAGAGCGGTAGGGTAATGCGGCCTGCGTCTTGAGATCCTCCGTCTTGAGAAGGAGATACGTACCCTCAAAGTCAAGCAGGTTGGGTACGAGGCGAACCCGGATGCTCATGTCGAGGCCCTGCACCCGCGCTCGGGTGAGGTTGGCGAACTGGGCTTTGGGAGGGGTGCTGTCGAGCACGAGTCTCGGCCCGATCAGATCCCGGTATTCACTCCGGAACAGGGAGGCATCGAACCACACCCACGACGTCGGCGAGCCGCTGACGCCAATTTCTCCCGACCAGGCTCGTTCGCCCCGCAGCCCGAGGTTCGGAATGACCTGGAACCCGAATTGCTGGGTGAACACGAACTGCTCGATCGCGCTGGGCGCCCGGTAGCCGCCGCCCAGTGATGCCCGCGTCGCCATCCCGCGAGCGGGGCGCCACGTCACCGCCAGCTTCGGGCTGGCCGCGAATTCCTCTCTGGCGCCGGTGGCCTTGTGATAGTCCACCCGAAGACCCAGCGACACCGCCGTCCGGTTCGCCAACTGCATTTCGTGCTGGGCGAATACCGCATCGTCGCTGATGCCTCGATCCCCGAGGAAGTTCGACGTCACCCCCGTATAGGCGACGTCCGCCCCTAGGTTGATCGTGTGGTAGGCACCAAGCTGCAAGGAAAGATCCGTCGAGCTTCCTAGCCGGAAGGCCTGGTGGTAGTCCTGGTTGTCGTTGAAGTGGTTTTTGACGCTGTTGTAGGTGAGATACGGCCCGATCCTCAGCAGCCGTGTGACACCCGCAATCGGCGTGAACGTCGCTCCGGTTAGCAGCTTGTAGTCCACCTCGAAATCGCCGAGATCTCCCGTGTCGGCCCGAAACGGGGTCGTGCTGTCCCGCCAAGTGAAGAACTCGCCATCGCGCTCGCGCGCCCAGACGGCGTACGCATCCCAGGGATGAGCGCTCCCCGCCGGGGAAGCGACCTTCAACCTGGCGAGCCAGCGGGAGGAGCTCTCGTTCTGCCGGAACCCGTCGTCCGTTTCACGGCCCAGAAACAGGCGCGCCCCAAGGCTTCCGACGCGGCGCGAATGCTGCAGGCCGACGCCCGCCGTCGTGACTTGCTCGTCGGTGTAGCGATAGCGGTCGGGATACTGATAGTTGCCGTAGTGGATGCGGGCGATGCTGTGCGGCTGATCGCTGACCGGCGCGGTGAGGACATTCACCACTCCGCCCAGGGCATTGCTGCCGTACAAGGCGGAAAACGCGCCTTTCACCACCTCGACACGATCGACGTCGAGCAGGGGCAGGGACGCGAAATCGATTTCTCCCCCGTCGCCGCTGAGGATGGGATGTCCATCGAGCAGCAGCAGCACGCGGCTGCCCACGCCGCGGGCGAGGCCCGTCGAGCCCCGGATGTCCATCTGGCCGCCGTTGAAGGTCACCCCGGGCTCGAACGCAATGGCCTGATCGAGCGTCGTGGCGTTGCGCCGCTTCAATTCCTGTGACGTCAGGACGGCGACGCTCGCACCGGACTGTTGCGATGGCTCGGGCATGCGCGTCGCGGTCACCACGATGTCGGCCAGGCCCACCGGGGCCGGCCGCAGGCTCAGGGCGACCACGACGCCGGCGCCGGCCGAGATGGTCAAGCCGGTGGCGGAGTCCTCGGCGAATCCAATGGCCAGCACGCGGACGGTGTATTGCCCGACCGGGACGCCCGGGAGGAGAAACCGACCCTGAGCATCCGTTCGACCCGATAGCACGGTGTGCATCACCAGCACCACCGCACCCTCGACGGGTCGTCCCGAACTGGCATCGGTCACGGTCCCCGACACGGAGCCGCCCGGTGACTGAGCGCCCAGCGCGACGGGGCAGAGGAGCCACCCCCAAAGCGCCAGTCGCCCCCTTCGAGGGACGATCAAACCACGTTCCTCACTTATGCCAAGCGAGGATCACCCGCGTCGGCGTCACGCCAGCAACGATCAGGCCGGGCGGAATCTGGACGTCGAGCACCAGTTTATTGCCGCTCTGAACCTCGGTCCCTGGAATCGTCACCAGGCCGCCGTACACCGAGAGGTAGATAGAATCGGAGCCCTTCAGGGTGTAGGTCCCGGGCAGGGTAATCGTACTGTCGACCTTGGGCACCGCCGGAGGCTGCAACACAATCGTCGCGACGATATTTGAAGGCGCGCTGAAGTCGAGCGTGCCCGTCGCAATCGGTGGCACGAGGGTCGGCCCGGTATCGACTATCAGCGAGTCGAGCACATAGTTGCCGGACAACCCTCCACCAGGACCGTTACTGTCAGAGCAGGCGACGATCGCCGCCACGGTCGCCACAGCGACCACCGCCATCCGTTCAATTCTCATCGTCCCTCCGGTTCGGTTTCCGTCTGAGCCTAACTGCCGTTCGCACACGCGTCCAGCCCGCGTCCGCGTGGGCATGTCGTCGGACCCGATCAGGCGATACATTCGCGCCATGATTGCCATTCGTCGCGCCACCGTGGAGGACGTAGACCGGATCGCGCCGCTGTTCGACGCGTACCGGCAGTTCTACCGGCAACCGCCCGATGGTTCGCTCGCCCGTGGCTTTCTGGCCGACCGGCTGGGCCGCGGCGAATCGGTCGTCTTTGTGGCGGAAACCGCCGGCACGTCCGCGCCGGAAACCTGCGGCTTCACGCAGCTGTACCCGCTGTTCTCCTCGGTGGCCTGCCGTCCGATCTGGATCCTGTCCGACCTGTTCGTGGCCCGGGCCTTCCGGCGCGGCGGCGTCGGGCGGCGCCTCATGGAGGCGGCGCACGAATTCGCGCGTATCCAGGGTGCCGCCACGGTCGAGCTCGACACGGCCCATACCAACACGACCGCCCAAACCCTGTACGAGTCACTCGGATACCGGCAGGATCTCGAGTTCCGCCATTACATTCTGAAGCTGTAGCCCGCATCCCCCGCCTTCGGAGGAAACCACCATGTCCGTCGCCAAAGTCACCGAGATTACATCCACCTCGACCAAGAGCTTCGATGACGCCGTGCAGGCCGGGATCACACGCGCCAATAAGACGCTGCAGAACATCAAGGGCGCCTGGATCAACGGCATGAAAGTCGACGTCGAGAGCGGCCGCATCACGAACTACCGGGTGGACATGAAGGTCACGTTCATTCTGAAGGATTGAAGCCGCTCGCGCTGCCGCACGGGTTTCCCAGTCGGTACGGCGTGCCGGTGTTGCATGCCGTGGCCCCGGAGATTTTTCGGAGCCGCTTCTTCACCCAGTGCATGGACTGCACGTTCTGCCACGACTGGTGCTGCCAGTTCGGCGTCGACGTCGATCGCTACCACGTCGACCGCATCCTGTCGCACGCCGACGCGCTCGAAGCCTGCGTAGGGGTGCCCCGCGCCCGCTGGTTCACCGGGGCAGTCGAACCGGAATCCGATGCTCCGGGGGGCGAGACCTGGCGTACGGCGGTGATCGACGGCGCCTGCGTGTTTCTCAATCGACGGGGGCGCGGCTGCCTGTTGCACGCATTTTGCCTGGAGCAGGGCATCGATCATCACGAGCTGAAATCCTTGGTGGACGGTCTGTTCCCTCTCACCTTCGAAGCGGGCGTGCTGTGTCCGGCCGATGAGGCGCTCGCGGGAGAGCTGGTCTGCCTGGACACCGGTCCGACGCTGTACCGGGGCATGCGGGAAGAGCTGCGCTACTACTTTGGGGACGAGCTGGTCGGCGTCCTGGATCGACTCGAGGAGCGAGGCTAGCGGACTGCCATGCTGTTCGTGCTCGACAACTACGATTCCTTCACCTACAACCTCGTGCAGTATCTCGGGGAGCTGGGCGAAGAGCCGGTGGTGTATCGCAATGATGCCCTGGGCGTCGCCGATGTGCTCGCCCTCAAGCCGAGCGCGGCCGTGCTCTCACCGGGTTCGGGGGTCCCCGCCCAGGCGGGGATTCTGGTCCCGCTGGTGCAGGCGCTCGCCGGCCGCGTCCCGGTGCTCGGCGTGTGCCTGGGCCACCAGGCGATCGCCGAGGCGTTCGGCGGCCGGGTGGTGCGCGCCGAGCGATTGATGCACGGCAAGACCTGTGCGGTGGTTCACCAGGACGACGAGTTGTTCGACGGCATCCCTTCTCCGTTCACGGCGATGCGCTATCACTCGCTGATCGTCGAGTGGACCGGCTTGCCGCACGACCTGGTCGTCACCGCCTGGTCGGGGGATCGGGGCAAGGATGGCGAGATCATGGCAATGAAGCACCGCCACTTTCCAGTGTACGGCGTCCAGTTCCACCCCGAGTCCATCGGCACCGAGCATGGCAAACGACTGCTGGAGAACTTCTTGAAAGTCGCTCGCGCCGTCAGCTAGCCTGGCCCGATATCTGCTCTAGACTCCGCGGCACGGGTTTTGTATCTTCACCTGTGCCCGTCCTTGGTGTCATTCCTGCTCGGCTGGGCTCCAGCCGCCTCCCACGCAAGCCGCTTCGTCTGCTGGCCGGAGAACCCCTCGTTCTCCGGGTCGTGCGGCGCCTGGCGGAGCTGGATTGCTGCGACCGCGTCGTCGTGGCGACGGATGCCGACGAGATCGCGGACGTGGTGCAGCAGGCGGGATTCGAGCCGGTCCTCACTTCGCCCTCACATGCCTCCGGTACCGAGCGCATCGCCGAAGTCGTTGGCAACAAGGCGTTTGCCAGCTACGACCTCATCCTGAATGTGCAGGGAGATGAGCCGCTGGTGGCTGAAGCGGCGATCCGAGGCACCCTGGATCGGCTGCAGCTGGGAGACCCGATCGGCACCGCGGCCGGTCGACTGGAGCCCCGCTTCGCCACGGACCCGAATCGGGTCAAGGTCGTGGTCGGCCCCGGGGGTCGAGCGGCGTATTTCTCCCGCGCGCCGATTCCCTACGATCGAGACCGAACCGGCGCCGTGATCTACCATCAGCATGTCGGGGTGTACGGGTACACGCGCGAGGCGCTGGCCCGCTGGGTAGGCCTCCCACCGGTGCCTGAAGAGCGGTGGGAGTCTCTCGAGCAGCTGCGACCGTTGCTGCACGGCATTCCCATCGGCGTGGCGTTGTTCGACGAAGTCCCGGCCCCCGGTGTCGACACCGCCGAAGACCTGCAATGGGCCGAAGCCCAACTCGCCCGACCCCGTGAGGAGGTGAGCCCGTGAGTTCGACGAAGTACGTCTTTGTGACCGGCGGTGTGGTCAGCTCACTCGGCAAGGGCATCGCGGCCGGGTCGCTGGGCCGGCTGCTCGCCGAGCGCGGGCTCAAGGTCACGATCCAGAAATTCGATCCGTACATCAACGTGGACCCCGGCACGATGTCGCCGTTTCAACACGGCGAGGTGTACGTGACCGACGACGGCGCCGAGACCGATCTCGATCTCGGCCACTACGAGCGGTTCATCGATCGGTCGCTGTCCCAGGTGAACAACGTCACCACCGGCCGCGTCTACCTCTCCGTGATCACCAAGGAGCGGCGCGGCGAATCCCTCGGCTCGACCGTCCAGGTCATTCCACACATCACCGACGAGATCAAGTCCGCGATCCGCCGCCTGGCGCCGGATCACGACGTGGTGATCACCGAGATCGGCGGCACCGTGGGCGACATCGAGTCGCTCCCGTTTCTCGAGGCGATCCGCCAGTTCCGCCAGGACGTGGGCCGCGAGAACACCCTGTTCATCCACCTGACGCTGGTGCCGTTCATCGCCGCCACCGCCGAGCTCAAGACCAAACCGACCCAGCACTCGGTGCGGGAGCTGATGCAGATCGGAATCCAGCCCGACATTCTGGTGTGCCGTACGGAGCGCCCGCTCTCGGAGGAGCTGAAGCGCAAGATCGCCCAGTTTTGCAACGTGGATTTCGGTTGTGTGGTGGAAAGCCCCGACGTCCGTACGATTTACGAGATCCCGCTCAAGCTGAACGCCCAGGGACTCGACAAGGAGGTCTGCACGCGCCTCCACCTCGACACCAAGGAGCCGGACCTGCGCGCTTGGGGGGTGATGGTGGACAAGATCCTCCATCCCGAACGGCACGTGCGCATCGCGGTCGTCGGGAAGTACACCGAGCTCGCCGACAGCTACAAGAGCATCAACGAGGCGTTGATTCACGGCGGGATCGCGAACCAGGCGGGGGTGCAGGTGCAATGGATCGCTTCCGACCGTTTCACCGATCAGGAAACCGCGGCCGAGCTGCTCGCCCCCTACGATGCGCTGCTCGTCCCCGGGGGATTCGGTGTGCGCGGCGTGGAAGGAATGGTGGAAGCGATTCGCTGGGCGCGCGAGCACCAGCTGCCGTTCTTCGGTATCTGCCTCGGCCTCCAGGTCGCCATCATCGAGTTCGCCCGCGACGTCTGCCGTATCCCCGACACGAACTCGAGCGAGTTCGCTCCGGAGTGCGCCAATCCCGTGATCGCCTTGATGTCGACGCAGCAGGGTATCCAGGAGATGGGCGGCACGATGCGGCTCGGCGCGTACCCCTGCCGCCTGCGCCCGGGATCCCGGGTGGCCCAGGTCTACAACGCCACCGAGGTGAGCGAGCGGCACCGCCACCGCTACGAGGTTTCCAACGCCTATCGCGACGTCCTTGCCGAGTACGGGATGCGGTGCTCGGGCCTTTCCCCGGACGGCTCCCTCGTGGAAATGATCGAGCTGCCCGACCACCCCTGGTTCATCGGCTGCCAGTTCCACCCCGAGCTCAAGTCGCGGCCCATGCGCCCGCACCCGCTCTTTGCCGGGTTTATCGGCGCCGCGCTGGAGCATCGGGTGACCCGCCCGGCCGAAGCCACGGCGCACCAGCCAGCCTCGCTGGCCCGCGCCACCGGCTAACCATGCCTCAGTTTGGTGACGGCTCGGCCCCGTTCCTGATCGCGGGGCCCTGCGTGATCGAGTCCGATGTACTCAACCTCCAGGTCGCCGAAGCGCTCGTGACGCTGGGGGCGCGCACCGGGCTGCACGTCATCTACAAGGCCTCCTTCGACAAGGCGAACCGCTCCCGCCTGAGCGCGGCGCGCGGCCCCGGCCTCGACGAGGGACTGCGCGCGCTGGAGCGGGTACGCGAGGCGACCGGATTGCCGCTGCTCACCGACGTGCACGAAGTTGCCCAGGTCGCCGCCGCCGCGGAAATCGCCGACGTGCTGCAGATCCCGGCCTTCCTGTGCCGCCAGACTGATCTGCTCGTGGCCGCCGGCAAGGCGGGCCGGCCGGTGAACGTGAAGAAGGGGCAGTGGATGGCGCCCGAGCAGATGGCCGGATCGGTGGAGAAGATCCGCAGCGGCGGCGCACCCGAGATCGCGGTCACCGAGCGCGGTACGTTTTACGGCTACGGCGACCTCGTGGTGGACATGCGCAGCTTCGCCCGCATCCGCGCCGCCTGCGCGACGCCTGTGATCTTCGACGCGACCCATTCCGTGCAGCAGCCGGGGCAGGGGATGGATGGGGCGAGCGGCGGATTGCGCCAGTTCATCCCACCGCTGCTCTACGCCGCCGCCGCGGCAGGCGCGGACGGGTTCTTCCTCGAGACCCACCCCGATCCCTCCCACGCCCCGAGCGACGGTCCCAACATGCTGCCGCTCGACGGCTTGATCGACGTTGTAAGCGTGGCCCTCGACGTCTGGCAGCGGGCGCGCGCTCGGCAGACGGTGCCGTCGTGATCGACCGGACGCTGGCGCAGCGGCTCCGCCTCGTCGGCTTCGACGTGGACGGCGTGCTCACCGACGGCGGGGTGTACCTCGGTCGCGTGGCGGAGCAGGCCGTCGAGCTGAAGCGGTTCGACATCCAGGATGGGCTGGCGGTGAAGCTGCTGCGGGCCGCGGGCATCACCGTGGTGCTGGTCAGTGGCCGGCAATCCGAAGCGACCGCGCTGCGGGCGCGCGAGATCGAAGTCGACGAGCTGGTTCAGGATGACGCAGCCGCCAAACTGCCGGCGTTCGAAGCCATCCTGACGCGGAGCGGGATCCGGTTCGACGAGTGCGCGTTCACCGGCGACGATCTGGCCGACCTTCCGCTGCTCACCCGTGTGGCTCTGCCGATCGCCGTCGCCAACGCGGTGCCGGAGGTCAAGGCCGTGGCAAGGTTCGTCACGGGTGCCCAGGGTGGCCATGGCGCCGTGCGGGAAATCGCCGAGGCGATCCTCAAGGCACGGGGGGAGTGGGAAGACCTGGTGCAACGGTACCTCATGGAGCGAGGCGATGGCGCCCACCGCGCGGCCGGAACTCGCTGAGCGCGGCCGGCGCGTGCTGGCACTCGAAGCCGGCGCGATCGAGCAGGTCGCGACCGGGCTGGGCGACGCGTTTGCCCGAGCCGTCGAGTTATTGTCGGCGCTGCGCGGGCGCTTGATCGTGTCCGGGGTCGGGAAGTCGGGCCTCATCGCGCGCAAGATCGCGGCGACGTTCACCTCGACCGGGACACCGGCCGCCTTTCTGCATCCGGTCGATTCGTTGCACGGCGACCTGGGCATTGTCGGCCGGGACGACGCCGCGATCCTGTTGTCGAAGAGCGGGGAGTCCGAAGAGTTGTTCGGCCTGATGGAACAGCTGCAGCGGCTCGGGGTGCCGATCATCGCCGTCACCGGAGCGCCCGACTCGGCGCTGGCCCGGGCGGCGACCGTCGTGCTCGATGCGGGACGCGCCGAGGAAGCCTGCGCTGAAACCCTCGCCCCGACGACCAGCACGACCGTCGCCCTCGCCCTGGGCGACGCGCTCGCGGTGACCCTGCTGGAGGTGAAAGGCTTCCGGCGCGAGGATTTTGCAGCGCTGCACCCGGGCGGGACCCTCGGCCGGCGGCTGCTGCTCCGCGTGGCCGACGTGATGCTGTCGACCGACCTCCCGGTGCTCGGGCCGGATCGGCCGATGCGCGAATGCATCGTCCTCCTGGCCGAGAAGCGGGGCACGGTCGCGGTCGTGAACGGTCGTGGCGAGCTGGCAGGAGTCGTCACCGCCGGTGATCTGACCCGGCTCATGGAGCGCACCGATCGGATTCTCGATCTCCCGGTAGCCGAGGTGATGACCAGGACGCCGAAGACGACGACGACCGACGCGCTCGCGTCGGCCGCGGTGGAGCTGATGGAGCGTCACGGCATCATGGCCCTGCCGGTCCTGGATGGCGGACGCCTGCTCGTCGGCATCGTGCATCTGCACGATCTCATGAAGGCAGGGGCGGTGTGAGCGGTTCTCCTCGACGTCTTCTCTTGACGTTGTTCCTCGACGCTGTCGTGTTCACGTCGTTTGCCTGCAACAACGGTGTCCGGCCCACCGCGACCATCACCGCCGCCGACACCGCCGACCAGGTGCTCATCGACATGAGCCACTTCATCACGGGCGACGGTGTGGTCCGCGCGCGGGTGCGCGCCGATACGGCGTATTTCTACCAGATCAGCCAGGCCGCCGAGCTGCGCAACGTGCACATCACGTTCTACGATTCGGACGGCCGCGAAACCTCGACGATGACCGCCCGCGAAGGCACCTACCACTGGGCGAGCGGCGACATGGAGGGGCGGGGCAACGTCGTCGTGGTGGGGGCGGGTGACGGCCGGACGCTGCGCAGCGAAGTGATGCGCTATCGCCAACAGTCCAACGAGGTCTCGTCCGACCGATCGTTCGTATTCGACGCCCCCGGGCGGCACGTCGAGGGAGACGGCTTCGTGTCGGACCCCAATTTCCGCAACGTGACCGCCACACGGCCACGCGGCTCCGGCGGCCACTTCACGCTGCCCAACCAGTGACCCTGGCCAGCCTGCTCCTCGCCCTGCAGCTCCCCGTGACCACTGCGGACTCCACCCGCGGCCGGCCGTGCGTGCTGGACGTGGACAGCGTCGGTCACCGGGGCACCCAGCAGGACCTGGGACAGGGTGTGGCGAACATCTTCGCCGGCGGCGGCGTCTACCTGCACTGTCGTGGAACGCGGACGACCCTGTCGGCGGACAGCATGGCCTGGTATGCGACGGTCAACCGGCTCGACATGCTCGGCAACGTGCACATGCGGGACACATCCATGACGCTCGATGCCCGGCTGGCATCCTACTTCCGGGCCGACGAGCGGTTCGAAGCGCACAACAACGTCGTCGCCGTGAACCGGAGCAACGGCTCCGTGCTGCGCGGACCCAATCTCACCTACTGGCGCTCCGCCACCGGGATCCGCGACACGGTGGAGATGTATGCCACCCAGCGTCCGACGATCCAGTACCGCGGGTCCGGCGCCGCCGATTCGGTCGAGCCGTATCTCATCGTGGCCGACCGGGTCCGCTTCAAGGGCAACGACCGCATGTGGACGGCCGGCCACTCGACCATCGACCGCAGCGACTTCGCGGCCCGGGGCGACTCGATGCTGCTCGACCAGACGGTGGGACTGGGCGTGCTGCTGGGCGCGCCGCGCGTGCAGGGAACGGGCCCGCAGGGCTACGTGCTCACCGGCACGCGGATCGAGCTTGGATTGCAAGCGCGCGAGATCCGGCTCGTGAAAGCGCTGGGGGACGGCAAGGCGACGAGCGCCGACTGGGTGCTCACCGCCGATACCATTCACCTGGCGCTCGAGCGACGCAAGCTGCAGCACGCGCTCGCGTGGGGGAAGACGTCGCGCCCGCACGCCGTCTCGACGGCGCAGGACATCAAGGCCGACTCGCTGGCGCTCGACGTGCCCGACCAGGTGCTGACGGAAGCACGCGGGTTCGGTGAGGCGCTGTCCCGGTCCCGGCGCGATTCCACGAGCGGCCCCGCCGACACCGACTGGATCTCGGGGGATACGCTCACCGCCCGTTGGGCGCAGGAGCGAGACTCCACCGGGGCTCAGCGCAGCCGAATCCGCCGCATCGTGGCGCGCGGCTCGGCGCGCGCACTTACCCACCTCTACGGGCGCGACAGCACCAGCGGGCCCTCGCTCAATTACTCCCGCGGCAAGAGCATCGACATCACGCTGCGGCAGGCCCGCATCGACCGGGTGACCGTCGCGGGTCGGGCCGACGGCGTGCAGCTCGAGCCACGACCGCCGGCGCCGCCCGACACCGCGGCCAAACGGGATTCGACGTGACCGCTCCCGCCCCCTTCGAAACCCTGCTCGCCTCGCGCGACTCGTCCCTGCCGCTCGCCGTCGCCGCCATTGTGCAGGTGGCCGACGACCACGGCCTGGCCCGCCTGGGGCCGCTCGCCGTCACCTACCGGGAGGATTTCCTCCGAGTGCGGGCCCAGGTGCGCGGGACGACTCTCCCCGAGTCCGGCAGCCTCTCGGTGGACGACGCGCGTACGAACCTGCGGGCGTCGGTGCTGCCGCGGCTCGAGCTCGAGCGCATCGTCACGTTGCCGACGGATTGGCACGACGAAGCTCGCGTGTCGGTCACCCCCGAGCTGTGGGCCGCGGTGGCACCGGATCGCGCGGGCGTCGTCGCCCGCCTGCTGGAAGCGGCGGCCCGCGCGCTCGAGCGGGCGGAGACGGCCGGGGCCACCCCGACGGCGCCCGTGGCTGGCGGCAGCCGCATTGAGAGTCACGGATTGGTGAAAGCCTACAAGGGTCGCCGCGTCGTGAACGAGGTGAGCGTCGCGCTCCGGCAGGGGGAGATTGTCGGGCTCCTGGGCCCGAACGGCGCCGGCAAGACGACGACATTCTACATGTTCACCGGTCTCGTGCGCCCCGAGCAGGGCACCATCATGCTGGATGGCCGGGATATCACGGCGGAGCCGATGTACCGTCGCGCCCGAGCGGGATTGGGCTACCTCGCCCAGGAGCCGTCCGTGTTCCGCAAGCTGAGCGTGGAGGACAACGTGGCGGCGATTCTCGAGACGCTGCCGCTGTCGCCGGCTGAGCGCGCGGCGCGGCTCGAGCGCTTGCTGGACGAGCTGGGGGTCAAGCATCTGCGCCGCCAGAAGGCGTACCAGCTCTCGGGCGGGGAACGGCGCCGCCTGGAGATCACCCGGGCGCTGGTCACGGAGCCGAAGTTCCTGTTGCTGGACGAGCCGTTCGCCGGGGTGGACCCGATCGCCGTCCACGACATCCAGACCATCGTCGCCGGCCTGCGCCAGCGCGGCATCGGCGTCCTCATCACCGATCACAACGTGGAGCAAACGCTGGACATCGTTGATCGCGCCTACATCATGTTCGAAGGACGGGTGCAAGTGTCGGGCAGCGTGCGCGAGCTCGTGTTCGACGACCAGGTCGCGGCCCGCTATCTCGGGCCGACGCTCACGGCCCGGTTGCGCACCCGGTTGGGGCAAGCCGCATGAGGCCCGGGTTGCAGCAGCACGTCGGTCTGCGCCAGGATCTGCGCATCAATCCACGCCTGTTCCAGGCGATGGATCTCCTCTACATGCCGCTGCTCGATCTCCAGCAGCATCTGAAGCAGGAGCTGCTCGGCAATCCGTTTCTGGAGATGGTGGACACCGAAGAAGACCCGGAGGCCCCACAGACCACGGCCGGCGAGAAGGAGCAAATCGAGCAGGAGAAGAAGGCGGACGACGAGCCGAACTGGGAAGACATCCTGCTGGACGACGGGGCCGACGCGATGACGGCGAACCGCGATCTCTCCGAAGCGAGAGAATACACCGAGCCCGTGTCCGTCGAAGCCCGCGATCTCTCCGACCACCTCAAGGAGCAGGTCCAGATGCTGGACCTGACGCCCCGTCAGCGGTTGCTGGCCGAGGAATTCCTGGGCAACATCGCCGAGGACGGCTACCTCGGTGCCACGCTGGAGGAGATCCTGCAGGGCGCCAACAACGTGCTCGACTCGTTCGCCGAGCAGCGCGACGCGGACGACCCGGTGTCGCACTACACGCTGGCGGAAGCGGAGGAAATGCTGCGCATCATCCAGACACTCGACCCGCCGGGTGTCAGCGCCCGCGATCTGCGGGAGTGCCTCCTGCTGCAGCTCCAGGACCAGAAGCAGACCGATACGCTGGCGTACCGGCTGGTTCAGGAAGCCTGGGAGGATCTCAAGAACCATCGCTGGAGCGATCTCGGCAAACGGTTCGCCATCGACCCCTCCGAAGTGCAACGCGTCGCCGACCTGCTGTCCAAGCTCGATCCCAAGCCCGGCCTGCAGTACGCCGCGCCGACCAACACCTACATCATTCCGGATCTCACCGTCGCCAAAATCGGCGATACCTATCACGTCACGCTCAACGACGGCGGGTTGCCGCGGCTGCGGATCTCCAAGACGTACCAGGACATCGCCCGCGACCGCAAGAAATACCAGGGCGAGAACAAGGAGTTCATCAACCAGCGCCTCAACAGCGCCCACTGGATGATCCAGGCGATCGAGCAGCGCCGGCAGACCATGCTCAAGGTCATGAACTTCATCGTAGATCGGCAGCGTGAATTCTTCGAAAAGGGCGTCGAGTACCTGCGACCCCTCACGCTGCGCGAAGTCGCCGACGTCATCAACATGCACGAGAGCACCGTGAGTCGGGTGACCAACGAGAAGTACGTCCAGACGCCGCGCGGCCTCCTGCCGCTCAAGTTCTTCTTCTCGAGCGGGCTCCAGACCAGTACCGGCGAGGACGCGAGCGCCCGCTCGATCAAGGCGCAGATTCAGAAGATGGTGGGCGAGGAGGCCCCTAAGGACCCGCTCACCGACCAGCAGATCGTGGAGATGTTCGCAGTGCGCGGCGTGAGGATCGCGCGGCGTACCGTCGCCAAGTACCGGGACCAGCTCAACATCCTGCCGGCGCGCATGCGCAAACGGTTGTGAGCCTCGCGGCCGCCGGCGCGCGCCCCGAGGTGAGTGTACTCGTCCCCGCCAAGGACGAGGCGGAGAATCTGCCGGAGCTGGTCCGCCTGATGCGCGAGGCGCTGCTGCCGTTGCCGTACGCCTGCGAGCTGATCGTGGTGGACGACGGCAGCCGGGATGCCACGGCGGACGTCCTGAGCCGACTCGCCGCTCAGCACTCGTTTCTTCGTGTCGTGACCCACCGTTCCCAGCGGGGCATCGCCGATGCCTTGCGCAGCGGGACCGACGCCGCGGGCGGGCGTGTCCTGGTCTTCTGGCCCGCCGATCTCCAATACCTGCCGGTCGATATCCCGGGACTGGTGGCCCCGATCGAGTCGGGCGAGGCCGACATCGTCACCGGGACCAAACAGGGTCACTACGACAAGCGTTTCGTGTCGTGGGTCTACAACGGCCTGTGCCGGTGGTTGTTCGGCGTGCGGGTGAGCGACCTGAATTCCGTCAAGGCCTATCGGCGGGAGATCATGGATGTGATCCCGATGCGCCCCGACTGGCACCGCTTCATGGTGGTGATCGCGGCGGGGCAGGGGTATCGCCTCACCGAGCGCCCCGTGCCGCTGCATCCCCGGCGAGCCGGCCGGTCCAAGTTCGGCGTCGGGCGCATCCCCATCGGCGTGCTCGATCTGCTGGCAGTGTGGCTCCAGCTGCGCTTCGGTCGCAAGCCGATGGTCTTCTTTGGCGTCACCGGCGCCGTGCTCATGCTGCTCGGCGTCGCCGTGGGGGTGTACGAGATCATCCAGCGCTACGTCTATCAGCAGGGCAACCGGGCATTTCTCTACCTAGTGCTGCTGCTCGTGATCGCCGGCCTCATGCTGTTCGGGTTCGGCTTCGTCGGAGAGCTTGTGGCAGGGCAGCGGGAAGAGATCCGGGCGTTGCAACGGGAGGTAGACCGGCTGGGACAACCGGCGGAACGAATCCGCGACCGCGCGACGTAACCCGTGACCGGGGACACGGCAATGTCGCCATCTCATTGGAGAACGGTTCTCACGTGGACGATCGCGGCTGGAGCGGCCTGCTCCAACGCCACTGGCCCCGGAGCCGCGACGCATCCTGTGGGGCTCGTGGCCGGCACGCCGCTGGTTGCCTCGCGACCCTTCGCCGTCGCGATCTCGGCGAACGGCGTTGCCTACGTCGGGAGACAGGACGTCCCCTACCTGCAGGCGACGACCCTCCCCGACTCCAGCTTCAGCGACTCGGTACGGGTCGGTGTTGATCCGACGGACATCGCTTTCAACAAGGTTGGGACCACGGCTTACGTCACCAATCAGTTCAGCGGCACCGTCGGCATCGTGAGCGTGGCCGCCGGCGTCTCCGTGGACAGCGTCGGAGTGCCCGGCTCGCCGTTTCGGGTGCTCGCTGCTCCCAACACCGGCCAGGTCTTCGTCTCGTCGAACAACGACAGTGTTTACGCGATCGCGCTGTCGTCGAAGACCATCGTACGTCGCTGGGGATTCAACGCACCGGTCAACGGGATGGTCCTGACCGGCGACGGCGTGACGCTCTACGTCTCGAGCATCGGGGGGTCGCTGTACCGGTTCAACGTGAACGGGTCGGGATCGGTGGATAGCGCCATGATCGGTGGCAAGCCCCAGGACGTCGCCCTGGCACCGGGTGGGCAAGAGCTGTACGTGGCGAACGAAACTGGATCGCTGGAGATCCGGAATCCCACGTCGCTCGCCCGAATCGATACCGTCGCGGGCGCAACCGGCGCCTTTGGGCTCAAACCAACGCCCGACGGGGCACAGCTCTACGCCACCTATCCCGGACTCGGCCTGATCCGGATCATCGATGTCGGCAGTCGGACGCTTGGGCCGACGCTCGTCGTCGGTGGCACACCACGACGGATTGCGTTCGACCGGACGGGTGGGACGGCGCTGATTCCGAACGAAGCCGGCTTCGTGACGGTCATTCGATAGCCAGGCATGCGCATCTTGGTGGTCACCCACAACTACCCACGATTTCCAGGGGACCCCGCCGGCGCTTACGTCGCCCGGCTTGCCGCGGCGGCGGCCCGTGACGGCGCCACAGTACAGGTCCTGGCCCCTCACGCCCCGGGAACCGCCGTCGACGAAACGGTGGGCGCCGTGCGGACGCAGCGGTTTCGCTATGGGCCGGCCGCGCTCGAACGGGTCGGCTATCGCGGTGATGCGTCGGGCCGGGCCTTCCGGGACCCACTCACACTGGCCATGGCACCGCTCTATCTGGGCCAATTTCGCCGTTCCGCCCGACGAGCGGCGGCACGATTCGCCCCCACGGTCGTGCACGCTCATTGGTGGTTTCCCGCCGGCTGGGCAGTCTCCGCCCTCGACATCCCCTACGTCGTGACCTCGCACGGCAGCGACGTCCGGTTGTTCGACCGGGGCGGCTGGTGGCGCCGCGCCGGTCGGCGCGTGCTGCGGCGGGCAGGCGCCGTGACGGCCGTCTCCCGGTTTCTGGCTCAGGACCTGGAGCGTCAGGCGGGGCCGTTGTCACGCCCGGTAACGGTGGCCCCGATGCCGGTCGACGTAGAGCACTTCGCCAGCGGCCGGCTCGCCCCGAAGAGCGTTCCCCCCCGGGTGCTCTACGCCGGCAACCTTGTCCCGGCGAAAGGCGTCGACGACCTGCTCCGCGCCCATGCCGTGCTGCGTCGACGTGGGATTGTCTGCCGTTTGAAGATTCTCGGGGAAGGCCCGGCTAGGCCCGAGCTCGAGCGGTTGGCGGTGGATCTCGGGACGGCCAGCGACATCGACTGGTCGCCGTTCGTTCCCCAAGACCGGATGCCGGCCGAATACGGCGCCAGCACCGTCACCGTGCTTCCGTCGCGCGTGCCCGAGGGGCTCGGCCTGACGCTGGTCGAGGCCCTGCTCGCTGGCAGTGCGGCGGTGGGCACGCCGTCTGGAGGGATTCCTGAGGTGGTCCAGGATGGTGAAACCGGCCTCCTGGCCCGGGACGGGGATCCCGAGGACCTCGCCAACGCGATCGCCCGTCTGCTGGAAGATCCCGCTCTCCGTGACCGCCTCATCGCAACCGGTAGCGCCCGTGTGCGCGACACTTACTCGGTGGCGGCCGCGTCGCGTCGCTTCCTTGCCCTCTACGATGCCATCGCCGCCCGTCACCCGTCACACTGACGTTCCGGACGGGTGGGACGAGCTGGTGCGAACGCACGGCACGTTCTACCACGACCGCCGGTGGATCGAGGAGGTCGCTCTTTGCTTTCGCTATCCGCTGCACGTCCTGACCGTTGCCGCTCCCGACGGACGGCTCACGGGCGGGTTGGCTCTGGCGGAAGTCCCGACCCTGCTAGGGCCTGGGCGCCTTGTCAGTTACCCGTTCAGCTTCATCGCCGGGCCGATGGCTGCCGATCCCGACACCTATCTCAGCCTCGTGGAAGCCGCGCGCCGGTTGGCGGGTGACCTCCGGGTGCGCCGCCTCGAGGTGAAGCAGCTCGACGGAGGCATGCCGGTGGCTCCCGACCTCACCCGGAGCACGCGCTACACGACGTACCGAATATCGACCCAGGGCGGGGAGCAGGCAGTTTGGAAGCGGTTGCACGTGACCAGCACGCAACAGCGCATTCGTAAGGGCCAGAAAGCGGGGGTCACAGTGCAGGACGGCCACACCGAAGACGACTGGTCGGCCATGGCACGGCTGGAAGAGCGGGTTCAGCAGGGACATGGCGTGCCCGCGCCGCCCCGCCGTTTCTTCCTCGGATCGTTGCGCCGCCTGCAACAAGCCGGCCTGGTCGACCTCTACCTGGCCAAGATCCCGGACGGCCGGATCGCCGCGGGCTTCGTGATGTTCAAGGGTGTGCGCGAATGGATCTACGCGTTCAGCGCCTCGGACCCCGCGCTGGTGCGCGAGTATCGCGCCACACACGTGCTGCTCTGGGCCGGTCTCCAGCGAGCCGTGGCCGCGGGGGTCACCCTCGACCTGGGTCGCACGGCGCCGGAGCAGGCCTCGCTCGCGGAATTCAAACTGCGCTGGGGTGCGGAGGCGGTACCGCTCGCGTATGATTACTGGCCCGGCCCGGGCGGCCTCGCCCAGGCCCGCCGGGACCGGGGCCCACTGGCGCTCGCCGCCCGGGTGTGGTCGGCGCTTCCCGCACCGCTCGCGCGCCTCGGCTCGGCGCTGTACCGCTTCCTCGGGTGATCATGAGACGCTTCCTGTGGCGGCTGCGCAAGAAGGTGCTCAAACGGTGGGCGCGCAACGCATTCTTTCCGGGCTGGCGCGTGGGGCTGTTGCGCTGGTGCGGCTACCGCATCGGCCGCGATGTCTATATCGCCGACGACATCCTGATCGCCGAGGAGCTGGAGGATCGCGACAACTTGACGCTCGGGGATCGGGTCAGCATCGCGCCCCGCGTAACCCTCGTGCTCTCCTCTCATCCCAATGAGTCGCGCATTCGCCCGTTCGCCCCGGTGAAGCGGGCGCCCATCGTCATCGAGCCGGACGTCTGGCTCGGCGCCGGCGTCGTGGTGCTGCCCGGCGTCCGCATCGGGCGTGGGGCCATCGTCGGCGCCAACAGCGTCGTCACCCGGGACGTGGAGCCGCTGCACGTGGTCGCCGGGCAACCCGCCAAGACCGTTCGGGTGTTGACACCACCGCCAGACTGGTCGTGATCCGGCTGGGAGTGCCGCCGGACCTCACCGCCCGCGAGCGCTACGGCCTCGACGTGCTGGTCGATCTGTCCCGTCTCGTCGTCGTGCTGGACCCCTCGGCCAGTGCGGTACGGCTCGCCGTGGTGGAGGGCCCCGCCCGGACCCTGGATCGGTCGTTGCGCGATGGGCTGCGATGCGATTGCGTGTCCGATGAAGTGCACATCAACCGTGCCGTGCTCGGCCATGTGACGGACCTGGCGGGCGCGGCCGTCGAAGCGGCGGTCATGACCGCGGATCGCCACGGCCGAGTCCCCTCGGAAGCCAATCCCCTCGTCCAGCACCACCGGGAGCGCGATCCGGTCGTCCAACGGTGGGCGATAGAACTCCGCGGCGCCGTCGGTGCCGTGGCTGGCCGACGTCCCGTACGCCTGCTGGCGCCATGGCCGGATGGCCGGCGGTGGGCCGCCGCGATCACCCACGACCTGGATGTGGTCGCGGGCTGGCCGCTCTTCACGTTGCTGCGGCTCGCGGAGTTGGCGCGCCGTGGCCGGGCAAAGCTGGTCGCACAGGTTCTGGGCTCCGCGCTCGCGGCCGTCGGGCGTGATCCCGTCGGTGCCGGCGTCCGCGCCATCCTCGACGCAGAGCACGCGGCCGGTATTTCCGCCACCTGGTTCGTGCTGAGCGGCACCCCAACGCCGGCCACCTGGATGCGGGGCGATGTGACCTACCGGCTCGAATCCGCGAGGACATCTCGACTGGTGGAGGCGATTGTCCGCGGCGGCCATGAGATCGGTTTGCATGGCAGCCTGGCGACGGCCGCTGGCCCGACCCGATTTCGCGAGGAGCGGGAGCGTCTCGGGCGCCGGCTTGGTGCCCAGCCGAGCGGTGTCCGGCAGCACTTTCTGCGTATGCGGCCGGGGCGCACGCACACAGGAATGCGGGAGGCCGGGTTTCGTTACGATGCGACCTTTGGGTTCCCCGATCGCAATGGATTCCGCCTCGGCGTGGCCGACATCGTTCCGGCCTGGTTATCCGAGGGGTCGGGAGAGTTTCACACCGTGCCGCTCGTGTGGATGGATCGCGCGCTTTCCAAGTACCGAGGGCTCGAAGATCCTGCGGCGTTGGGTACGGAGGCGCTCGATCTGGCCACGACCTGCCGCGTCGTGGAGGGTCTCTGGGTGGGGCTATGGCACCCGAACCTCGTCCCGGCCCTCGGATTTCCGGGCGCACCGGCAGCGTTCGCGCGGCTGCTCCAGGAACTGGTGCACGGCGCTCCGTACTTCGCGCCGCTGCACCGGCTCGTGTCCTGGCGTCAGGCCCGTCGAGCGGTACGTGCCCGAAGTGTCGCCCCGGACGGAAGGCTGGAGCTCACCACCGCCCACCAAAGTGAGTGGTCCGTGACCGTGGAAGACGAGCAGGGCAGGGTGCTCGGTGACTGAGCGTCGCTGGTGGTGGCGCGCGCTGCAGACCGCCCTGGCCGTGGTGGTGATCGGCCTCGCGCTCCGCAAGCTCGCCGCCAATTGGACCGAGCTCCAGACGCAATCGATCCATTGGGATGTTCGCGTTGGCTGGCTGCTTTCGGCCGTCGGGATCGTCTGGGCGGCCTACGCGTTGCTGGTGGAAGCGTGGCGGCGCGTGGTCGTTTCGATGGAGCAGCGGCTTGGCTATTGGGACGCAGCGCGCATCTGCATGGTGTCGAACCTGGGTAAATACATCCCCGGGAAGGTGTGGGCCATCGCGGGAAATGCGATGCTCGCCCAGCAGGCGGGTGTGGCTGCCCCAGCGGCCGTCGCGGGCGCGCTCGTGCTCCAGGCGCTGGCCTTGGCCAGCGGTATTGCACTGGTGGCCGCCTTGGGACCCGCCGCGCTGCGCGGCGCGGGAACCTGGTACGTCGCGGCCGCAGTGGCGCTCGGCGTTCTGGCCCTGGCCGGAGTCGCGTTCCTGACATGCGGCCGGGCGCTGGGAGCGCTGCGCCGGTGGTGGCCGTCCAGGGTTCCGATGATTCCTCCCATTCCGCTGCCCACCATGCTCGTCGCCTTCGCGGCGAACGTGGTCGCCTGGGGGGCGTATGGTCTTGCGTTCCTGTGCTTGGTGCGGGGTCTGACGCCCGACACCGCCTTGAGCTGGAGCCGCGCCACGACGGTGTTCGCCATTTCGTATCTTGTGGGCCTCATTGCGGTGTTCGCCCCGGCCGGGGTCGGGCCCAGGGAATCGCTGTTTTATCTTCTGCTAGCCGGTCCCGTCGGGCCGAAGCTCGCCGTCGCCCTGGCGCTCGCGACCCGCGTCCTCCTGACGGTGACGGAATTAGGCTCCGCAGTACCGTTCCTCGTCGTGCGAAAGGGAGCATCCCGGTGAGTCATCCGCAGCGCGCGGCCCCCGCGACCGCCCCCCCCTACACACCGGCACACCCCGACCTCCTCGCATTCGGGTTCCTGAGCCTTTGGATCCTGATCTTGTCACTGCCGATGTGGAGTGGCCAGTTTCTCGCCGGACCCTACAGTGACCAGGCGACGGACGGCTACGCCATCCGCTGGTGGAGCGCGATGCAGTGGCGCGCGACCGGGCATATGCCGCAGTGGAATCCGTTTCTGTTTGGCGGCCACCCCGTCTTCACGGGATTCGGGGACCTCTTCTATCCGTCGGCCTGGCTGCGGCTGGTGCTCCCGACCGCAATCGCCATGAACGTGGCGTTCGTGGTCCACTACGTCCTTGCCGGCATGTTCCTGTACTGGCTGCTCCGGCTGTTGAGCGTGTCCTGGCTGGGCGCCGTCACCGGGGCCACTGCGTACCAGTTGAGCGGGGTCGTCGTCTCGCTGATGAGTCCCGGGCACGACGGTAAGCTGTTCGTGACGGCCATGCTGCCCTTGATGCTGATCGGGCTCGTCCTGGCGATGCGGCACCGGCGACCCGAAGGCCACGCGCTGCTCGGCCTGGCGGTGGGACTAGCGCTGCTTTCACCCCAATACCAGATGACTCAGTACGCGCTCGTGGCGAGCGGGGTGATGACGCTGTATCTCGCGTTCGGCGAGCCGATCGGGCTGACGCCGCGTGAGCGCTGGCTGGGCGTGGCCGGCGCCGCCGGCGGCGTGGTGCTGGGCTTCGGCATCTCGATGATTCAGGTCTTGCCGTTCTTTCATTCCATTCCCTACGGCACGCGCGCCGAGTCAGCCGGATACGCCTGGTCCACCTCCTACGCCATGCCGTGGAGTCACGTCCCCGAGCTGCTGTTCTCCGGGTTCACCGGACGATACGAGACGTATTGGGGTCCAAACTCGATCAAGCTGCACAGCGAGTACCTGGGGCTGCCGGTCCTGGCCCTGGCGGCCGTCGGCGTCGGGAGCTCCCGGCGCCGGCTGGTGTGGTGGCTGGGCGGCATCGCTCTGCTGTTCCTGCTCGTGAGCCTGGGCGGGGCCACGCCCTTTTATCGTCTGTGGTACGCGCTGGTGCCGTACGTCAAGAAGACCCGCGCTCCCGGGATGGCCCTGTACGTGGTGGCGTTTGCGGTCTCCACACTCGCTGCCCTGGGCGTCGAGCGCCTGGAGCGCGGGGAAGGGAAGCGCGCGATGCAGGTGGCGCTCGCAGCAGCCGGGTTGACCGCCCTGCTCGCCGGGGCGGGCATCTTCGGCTCCATCGCCGCCGCCCTGGCGGGCGCCGGACAGCACGACGCCTCCGCCGCCCAGACCGGAATCACGGCCGGCGCGCTGGGGAGCGCAATCGGCCTGGGCGTGCTCGCGACGATCGTCTTGACCTTCCTGCGGGGGCGGCTTCAACCCGCTGCGTTCGCGATATTGCTGGTGCTGACTGTGGGCGCCGACCTCTACCGGGCAGGCCGCGGCTTCTGGCAATGGAGCCGGCCGGAGCAGCAGTCATTCCGCACCGATCCGATCGTACAGCACCTGCAGGCGACGCCCCAGCCATTTCGCGTCTTGGATACTGGCCTCTATCCTGGGGACCTCCTGGTCCGCCACCAGGTGCCGCAGGTGCTCGGCTATTCGGGCGTGGAGCTTGGTGCGTTCGATGATCTCCTGGGCGGTCGCAACGAGTGGCGGTACCTCCGGTCCAGCCTCCATCTCTGGGAGCTCTTGGCGGTCCGATTTGCCCTGTTCACCGATTCGGCTCGCGTCCCGGGCTATCACTTCGTGGCAGGCCCGGTCACCACCGCCACGGGGCGAAACGGCTATCTGTACGAAGCGGACTCGGTTCCTCCCTATGCCCGCGTCGTACCGGCGGCGGTGAAGGGCGATACCGGGGAGGTCATCCCCACGTTGATCGATTCGCGGCTCGACTACAACCTGCTGGTTGTCTTCGACCGGTTCGAGCCGGTCAACCCGGTGCCGCTCGTCGACCAGCATATGCCGGCGCCGAGCCCGTCTCACGCGAGGTTCGCGCAGTGGTCCCCGGGGCGCATGAGCGTTCAGCTCGATCCGCCGCCACCGGCGCCGAGCTATCTGCTGATCGCCGAGAACTGGTATCCCGATTGGCACGCGACCGTGGATGGGCACCAGGCGCAGATTTTGCGCGGCGACCACGCCTTCCTCACCGTCGTCGTGCCGACCGGGGCGCGGCAGGTCGAGCTCGTGTTCGCATCCCGGGACTACGCCCGGGGTCGCCTGATCACGTGGGCATCGCTGGTCTTGCTCGTCGCGTGGGCGGGGGCTGCCGTGGTCGTCACACAGCGGGCGCGCCAGCGTGGCTGAGCGGGCGCTGGTCGTCATTCCGACCTATAACGAAGCGGCCAACCTGCCCAACCTGGTGCCGCAGATCCTGGCGCAGGATCCGCGGCTCGAGGTTCTGGTCGTCGATGACGCCTCGCCCGATGGTACCGGCCGCGTGGCCGACGATCTGGCACGGGGCACCCCGCGGGTTCATGCGTTACATCGCGAAGCGAAGCTGGGGCTCGGCACCGCGTATCTCGCCGGTTTCCGCTGGGCGCTGGAGCGAGGCTACGATTTCGTGTTCGAAATGGACGCCGACTTCTCCCACGACCCGACGCATCTGCCGGACTTCCTGCGGGCGGTCGTCACCGCCGACCTGGTACTCGGCTCCCGCTATTTGGGCGGGAAAGTCACGGTGGTGAATTGGCCGATCGGGCGGCTGATGTTATCCTACTGGGCAAACGTGTACGCCCGCTGGCTCACGGGGTTGCGCATTTGGGACCTGACGGGCGGCTTTAAGTGCTTTCGCCGTCGAGTGCTGGAAACGATTGATTTATCGAAAGTTCACTCGAACGGTTACGCCTTCCAGATCGAGATGAGCGTCCGCGCATGGCGAAAAGGGTTCAAGCTGGCCGAAGTGCCGATCGTGTTCGTCGATCGCACCGAGGGGCAAAGCAAGATGAACCGCAAGATCGTCCGCGAAGCGATCTGGGTCGTGCCGCGCCTGCGACTCATGACCTGGTTCAGGCGCATCTAAGCGGGCTCGTCGTCTACAAGATGACGGGGTCGGGCAACGACTTCGTCATGGTCGACGGCCGGTCGACCACACCTGCCGATTGGACCATGGAAGACATGCGACGGCTGTGCGCGCGTGGCACTGGCGTCGGCGCCGATGGGGTGGTCTTTGTCGGCCCAGGTGGTGAGTCCGGGGCGGTCCGTATGGTCTACTTCAACAGCGACGGCTCCCGGGCGGCGATGTGCGGCAACGCCGCGCTGTGCAGCACCCGGCTGGCCGTCATGCTGGGGCTCGGCAACCCGGCCGGGATGCGACTCGAGACCGACGCCGGGGTCTATGAAAGCCGCTATTCGGCGGGCGCTCAGCGGGCCGAGCTGCATCTGGCGCCCGTCGAGCCGCCGACGCAGCCCGATCTCCGTCTTGCGGGGGGCGAATTGCGCTCGGCCTTCGCCACGGTGGGGGTCCCGCATCTGGTGGTTCAAGTGGAAGACCTCGAGGCCATCGACTTGCTGGGGCGCGGGCGAGCGTTGCGCTTCGATCCGGAGCTCGCACCCTCCGGAGCGAACGTGAACTTCGTCGCGGCCACAAGGCAACCGTCCACCTGGGCGATGCGGACCTACGAGCGCGGGGTGGAGGCGGAAACGCTCGCTTGCGGAACCGGCGCCGTGGCGGCCGCCTGCATTCTGCGCGAATGGGGCCAGAGCGAGCTTCCCGTGACGGTCATCACCCGTACGGGGCTACCGCTCTCGATCCGGGCTACCCGCGGACGCCATGGGCGCTACGACGACGTGTGGCTGGAGGGGGAGGCGGAGCTGGTGTTCAGAGGAGTGTTGAGCGCCTAGATGCTTATCCACACCTGTCCACGGTTCAACTTAACATAACATCTATTATACGAAGTTGATGATAGGGGCCTAGTGCGCCCCCTGCGTGAGCTCCCCAAGTCTGGCCTTAGCTTCGTACGCCGAGGCTGTGGAGTCCAGTTTGGTGACGATCTCCTGGTAGGCCCCGCGAGCACGTGCCGTATCCCCTGCGGACAACCAGGCTCGACCGGCGTCAGAGAGAAATCCCGCCTTCAAGAACGGCATCCGCGTGTCGCGGGCCGCCTCCTCGTAGGCTTCTCCCGCCTCCTTTGGATGGGCGAGGTTTTCGTATGCCGCCCCAAGCAGCCCATACGCCTGCGCCTTGTAGGCAGGTGCGGCGCCCGGCGCGAAGTCCTTCAACACCTGGATCGCTTGCTGGCTCTGCCCCTGGGCGAGTCGCACCTGCGCCAACAGCACTGACGCCTCGTTGGCCGAACGGGTGCCGGAGTAGTTCTCGGTAATGCGTGACAGTTCGCTGGCGGCCAGAGCAAAATTCTTCGCATCCAGCGCGAATCGCGCGGCATTGAGCTGCTGACTCGCCGTGCGCTCGCTCTGCCGGGTGGACAGGATTTTCCACCCGAACAGGCCGGCCGCAATCACCAGGATCGTGGCACCCCACGACACCAGCTGCCGGTGCTGACGGATCCACTCCATGAACGCCTCACCACGCTCCGGATGAGCCGTTCCCGCCGTCGTTGGTACTGATGTCGCCACGCCTGTACCGCTCTTTCCGCCACCAGAATGTTTGCGCCCCCGATGCCCCTGGGGCGACTCGAACGCCCGGCCAACGGTTTAGGAAACCGCTGCTCTATCCATGCTGAGCTACAGGGGCGTAAGCTGCAGAATGTAATGGGGTTATGCGGCAGGTATCAAGGTCTTCCTCAATAGCGAATCAGCGCCTCCACGCGCTGAGGAGCGAGCAGGTTACGGCCCGCGAGAAACCCAAGCTCGATCAGGAAGCTGAACCCGGCAATCTCCGCACCTCGACCGCGCACCAGTCGCCCAGCCGCTTCCGCCGTCCCACCGGTAGCGAGCACGTCGTCCACGACCAGCACCCGGTCTCCCGCCCCGATCGCGTCGGCGTGCATCTCGAGTGCGTCCGTGCCATACTCGAGCGCGTACTCTACCCGCTGGCGCGCCGCCGGGAGCTTGCCGGGCTTCCGGACCGGCACTAGCCCCGCCTTGAGCTGCAGGGCGATCGGGGCGCCAAACATGAACCCGCGGGACTCGATCGCCACCACCCGTGTGACTCCCAGGTCGCGATACGGATCGGTCATGCCCTGCGTGGCAAGGTGGAACAGGTTGGGATCGAGCAGCACCGGGGTGATGTCCTTGAAGATGATCCCCGGCTTCGGGAAGTCTGGTATGTCACGTACTGCCTGTTGGATGAGGGATGGGTCAATCATCTCACACCAAATGGTTTGGGAAGCTTGATATCATGTGCAATATCCTCCTTTTCCACACTCTCGACGATAGCGATTCCGGGCCCTATGGCGAGATGAGCCTCCAATTGGCCCACTACATCTTCCGCACCGCGCACCAGCACCTCCACCGACCCATCGGGCAGATTCCGCACGAACCCGTCCAACTGGAGCTCGCTGGCTTCCCGCAGCACGAACCAGCGGAATCCCACGCCCTGCACCCGCCCCCGCACCAGGAAGCGCGCTGTGATGACTGGAGCCGTCACTGCGCATCCTGGCGAGCCGCCTCCCGCCGTCGATGGTGGATCACGTAAATGGTGACCCCCAGCGCCACCACCGGCACCACCACCAGCAACGCCCGTGTGACGTACCGCTGCACTGCTTCGTTGCGCAGCACGTCCTCGTGGCGACCCAGGAGGTAACCGATCCCGGTGAGCACGCCGCACCAGATCAGCGCGCCCAGCCCGGTGAATGTGACGAATTGCGGCAACGGCATACGGGCGATCCCCGCCGGAATAGAGATCAGGTGGCGGATTACGGGCAATAGCCTGCCCACCAGGGTGCTGATGGGACCGTGAGCGGCGAAGTATCGCTCCGAGCGCTCGAGTGAGCGTTCCGACAGCAGCACGTAGCGTCCGAAACGTCGCACGAAGGCACGCCCCAGGAGGTGCGCCACCCAGTAGTTGGCCAGGGCGCCCGCGATGCTCCCCATCACGCCGCAGGCGAGGACGACCCAGACGTTCATTTCGCCCTTGGCGATCCAGTAGCCAGCCGGCGGCATCACGAGCTCGCTGGGCACCGGAAGAATCGAGCTCTCCATGGCCATCAGCGCCACGATCCCCGGATACCCAAGGTGCAGGAGCGTATGCAGCAGCCAGTCGATCAGGCGCTCAAGCATCGAAGCCGTGCTCTCCCAGCAGAGGAACGAACAGCGCCGCCCCGAGCGCCGTCTGGCGAATCCCCTCGGCCACGCGCTCGATCAGCGTCAACGTCTGTGCTCCGCGATCTCCGATTGGAATCAAGAGCCGTCCTCCCAGGGCAAGCTGTTCCACGAGCGGCGTCGGGATCTCCGGCCCCCCTGCTGCGACCAGTATCGCGTCATAAGGCGCGTAAGCGCTCCAACCCAGGGTACCGTCTCCCAACAGCACCGATGCGTTGCGAACGCCGGCGGCGCGCAGAGCACGCTGGGCGCTCTCGGCTAGAGCGCGCACACGCTCGACGCTGAACACCTGGGATACCATGAAGGCGAGCAGTGCGGCCTGGTAGCCCGAACCGGTCCCGATCTCCAGCACCCGCTCGTGGCCCTTGAGGTGCAGCGCCTCAAGGTAGCGGGCCTGGGTGAACGGCTGGGAGATCGTCTGCCCCGCCCCAATCGGCAGCGCGCCGTCCTCGTAGGCGCGATGCCGCACCGCTTCGGGGACGAACAGGTGGCGGGGGGTCTCGGCGAACGCCCGCAGTACGGCCAGGTCCTGGATCCCCTGGTCCCGCAGGCGCTCCACCAATCTGGCGCGATACCCGCCGAAGGTGTCGGCGCTGGCCCCTAGGTTCCCAGGCTCCATCCGCGCACGACTTCCAGCAGGTTGTAGTTGGTCAGGTCGACGTGCAGCGGCGTCACGGAAATGAAGCCGTCGCGCACCGCGTGAAAATCGGATTCCTCGCCGCCGGACCAGGTGACACGCCCGCCGCCGATCCAGTAGATCTCGCGCCCCCACGGGTCCTTCATCCGCGCGATTTCCTCGTGAAACACCCGGCTGCCGAGGCTCGTCACCTTCACGCCGCGCACCTGATCTCCTGGAATCGGCGGCAGGTTGACGTTCAGCAACGTGTCCCGCGGAAACTGGTCGACGGCGGTGATGCGGCTGATGAGACGCTTGAGACTCGGGCCGTGACTCTCCAGGTGTTCCAGGTCGAAGCTGCCGAACGAAATTGCGACGCTGGGAATCCCGGCCGCCAGCCCCTCCATCGCCGCCGCGACGGTTCCGGAGTAGAGCACGTCTTCGCCCATGTTGGGGCCGTGGTTGACCCCCGACAGCACGAAATCCGGTTTTTCCGGGAGCAACGCATCGAGGCCCAGCAGCACGCAATCGGTCGGCGTGCCATCCACCTGGTAGGCGCCATCACTGCGCAGGGTGGCGCGGAGCGGCCGGTGCAGTGTGAGTGAGTGTGAGGTGGCGCTCTGCTCTCGATCCGGCGCGATGACCGTGACCTGTCCGAGATCGCGACAGGCGTCTGCGAGCACGGCAAGTCCCCGAGCCAGAATGCCGTCGTCGTTGCTCAGCAGGATGTTCATGCGGCTCCACGCAGATAGCGCGCGAAGACGCGCGCCACCTTCCAACCGTCGCCCCAAGGCCGGAAGTGGCTCGGCGAGCGGTTGTAGATCGTCGGCACGTCCACCGAGATCACGTGAACCCCGGCCCGCAACGCCGCCAGGAGGAAGCCGGCTTCATAGTCGTAGCCACGGTACGCGACGAGCCGCGGCTGCAAGGTGATCGCCAGGGCCCTGGTGAACGCCCGGAATCCGGTCTGGGCATCGGGGATGGCGGCGCCGGCCACTCGTGACGCCACGCTGGCCGACAGCCAGTTGGTCGCCCGGCGCGCCAGCGGCATCGATCCGCCGCGCGTGCGCGCCCCGAGCACGAGATCAGCCTCCTGGCGCTGCAACGGTGCCGTTAGACGTGGCAACATCTCCGGAGGATGCTGACCGTCGGCATCGAGCGTCGCCAGCAGGGCGGCGCCATCGGCGACGGCCCGGCTGATGCCACTGGCCAGCGCGGCACCCTTCCCCTGATTCCGATCGTGGACAATGACCGTGGCCCCCGTCGCAGCGCCCGCTGTCCCGTCAGTCGAGCCGTCGTCCACAACATAGATCGTGGCGTCGGGCAGCGCTCGACGGACGCCGGACACGACGCTCCCCACCGTTGGCGCGGCCTGGTAGGCCGGCACGATGATCGCGAGCGGCCGGGACGTGTCAGCGCCCGCCATGAGGCGGCGCGCCACCGTCGAGCAGCGCGAGGATGGCCTTAAGCTCCGCGCGCAGGTCCTTGACCGCTTCCGTCGCCAGGGCACGCCGAGCTTCGGGCTTCAGCTCGCCGGAGCGCCGATACTGCTCGATCTTCGCCCGCGCGCCCTCGATCGTGTATTTCTCGGTGTACAGCAGGTGCTTCACGAGCATGATCAGCTCGATCTCGCGCCGCTGGTACACGCGATTCCCCGAACGGTTCTTGGCCGGATTCAGGAATCGGAACTGGCTCTCCCAATAGCGCAGCACGTGCGGCTTGAGATCGGTCAGCTGGCATACCTCGCCGATCGAGAAGAACTCCTGCACCGGGTGCGGAACGCTCATCGCCACTGCTCCGGTTTGGGAGCCCGGTCCATCAGGTCCGTGATGGCCTGTCTCGGCGACTTGCCCTGAAACAGGATCTCACTCACCTGGCGCGCAATCGGAAGCTCCACTCCATGGCGCTCGGCCAGCGCAACCGCCGTGCGCGCCGTCGTCACTCCTTCGGCCACCGTCTTTCGCGTCGCCAGCAGGTCCTCGAGTCGGCGTCCCTGTCCCAGCTCGACGCCGATGGATCGGTTGCGGGACAAGGGCCCAGTCGCCGTGAGCACCAGGTCGCCGAGGCCCGCCAATCCGGCGAAGGTGATGGCGTCTGCCCCCAGGGCCAAGCCGAGGCGCGTCAACTCGGCCAGGCCGCGGGTAATCAACGCGGCCCGCGGATTGTACCCGAGCCCCAGCCCCTCCGCGATCCCCGCCGCCAGCGCGATCACGTTTTTCAGGGCTCCCCCCAGCTCGACCCCGATGACATCGGTGTGCGAGTACACCCGAAACGTCTGCGTCGAGAACACGTCCTGGGCCCGACACGCCACTGCATGATCGTGGGCCGCCGCCACCACGGCGGTCGGCTGTCCCTGGTAGACCTCCTGAGCAAACGAGGGCCCCGACAGCACCGCCACCGGTGCGGTTGGCCCGAACACCTCCGTCAGCACCGTGGACAGTCGCTGCTGACGTTCAGGCTCGAGCCCTTTGGAGACGTTGACGACCAGCGGGGTGCCCCGGGCGGCGGCGGCCACCTCGGTCATCACCGCTCGCACCGCGTGGGACGGGGCCGCACACACGATCACCTCCGCCTCGCGCGCCGCCGCGGACAGGTCGCCCGTGGCCCGCACCCCGGAGGCAAGCGGCGAGTCCGGGAGGAAGGCGCGGTTGACGTGGTCGCGGTTGATGCCCTCCACCACGTCCGCCTCGCGGGCCCAGATTGTCACCGGGAGCGACTTCCGCGCCAGGAGGTCGGCGAGCGTCGTTCCCCAGGCCCCTGCCCCGATGACCGCAATGCGCGGCCCGCTCACGCGAGATCCTTGCGGGTGCGAAACCGGTTCTCGCTACCGGCCAGGAGACGCCGGATGTTGGCCCGGTGCGAGAAGATGATGAGGCCGGCAAGCGCGACACTGGCCACAAGCGTCGCCCGGGCGTCGGGGCGCGTGAGGTACACCAGCAGCGGGAACGCCGCGGCGGTGAGCATCGACGACAGCGAGACGTAGCCCGTTCCCCACAGACACACGGCCCAAATGGGAAGCGCGATCGCCACCGCCAGGGGAGCAAGCGCCAGAAACATCCCCGCCGCCGTCGCCACACCCTTGCCGCCCTTGAAGCCGACGTAGGGTGAGAAGACATGGCCCAGGACGGCCGCAATCCCCAGCCCCACCGCGCTCCAGGGACCGCCCTCCGCCTGCGGGGCGAACAGGGCCACTGGAATCGTCCCTTTGGCGATGTCGATCAGAGCCACGGGAATCGCCCAACCCCATCCGAGCACCCGGTAGACATTCGTCGCGCCCAAGTTCCTGCTGCCGTGCTGGCGCAGATCGATGCCACGTGCCACGCGGCCCGCCAGATAGGCCGTGGGCGTCGCCCCAAGCGCGTACGCGGCCAGGAGCCACAATGCGAGCGTCACCGCCGGCGCTCCTGGCGCTTGCGCCGAAAGCGCAGGTTCACCGGTGCGCCCGTGAACGCCCAGGCTTCGCGAAAGCCGTTGACGAGGTAGCGGGAGTACGACTCCGGAATGGCATCGGGGCGATTGGCGACGATGGCGAAGCGAGGCGGGGCCGTCCCGATCTGCGACGCATAGAACAACCGTACCGATTCGCCCACCGGCTGCGGCGGCTGTTGGCGGCGCACCAACGCCTCGAGCACCCGGTTCACTTCCGCCGTGGGCACCCGTTTCTGCCGCTCACCCGCCACGGTCAGGATGAGGTCAAACAGCTTCGTGACCCGCTGGCCCGTCTTGGCCGAGACGTACAGGAACGGGATGAAGTTGAGGAACGGCGCCTTGGTGGCGAGCTCCTTCTCTCCCCGAATCGCCGTATTCGCGTCTTTCTCCTCGATCAGATCCCATTTGTTCACGGCGACGATCACACCAGCGCCTCGTTCCCAGGCGTCTCCGATGATCTTGAGATCCTGCGCGTGCATGCCGTCCTTGGCGTCCACGACCAGCACGCACACGTCGGCACGCTCCATGGCTCGGGCGGTCCGGAGCGTCGAGTAGAACTCGATGTCGTCCTCGACTTTCGCGCGCTTGCGCAGTCCGGCGGTGTCGATGAACACCAAGCGGGTATCACCGTGCATCAGCGGTGTGTCGATCGCGTCGCGCGTCGTTCCCGGCTCTTCGGCGACCACCATCCGGTCGGAGCCCAGCAGCCGGTTCAAAAGGCTCGACTTGCCGACGTTGGGACGTCCGACGATCGCGACCTGAACCGCAGCCGCGTCGGTATCCGCTTCTCCCGCCGGCAGCAACCCAGTCACCTGATCGAGCAGATCGCCCGTGTTCTTCCCGATCGCCGCTGACACGGGAAACGGATCGCCGAGCCCGAGCTCGTAGAACGCCAGGTGGCGCTGGTCGTCCGGGAGCTGATCCGCTTTGTTGGCCACCACCAGCAAGGGTCGCCTGACGGCCCGCAGCAATTGGGCGATCTCGCGCTCCGCCGGATGCACCCCGGCCTCCACATCCACGACCAACAGCACCACGTCGCTCTCGGCGAGTGCGGCCTCCACCTGGGCCCGAATGGCCCGGCTCAAGGCATCCGACGCCCCCGGTACCAGGCCGCCGGTGTCGACCAGCCAGAACTTCCGCCCATTCCATTCCGCCATGGCGAAGTGACGGTCCCGGGTTACGCCGGGACGGGCATCCACGATCGCCTCCCGGCGGCCGATGAGCCGATTGAACAACGTCGACTTGCCCACGTTGGGGCGCCCGATCAGCGCGACGGTTGGAGCTCCGCTCATCCGCGCCTCCCCGAGGCGGATTGACGCATGGGCGGATGGGCGGATTGAGAAGGCCCGCTCAAAGCATCGGTGAAATCGTAGGAGAACCGGATCTCCATCGGCACCCGCCCGGCCAGGTCGTGGGCCTCCATGTCGTCGATGAAGCGCAAATCGTCGTTCACCGACTCCGCGGGGAGCAAGGCCAGATCGACGTCGTGCCGCGACGCGAGCACCTGCTGCAGGGCGGTCCCGGGCAGCAGCCCCGCGGTCGTCACCGAAGGCCCGAACAGCGTATTCTCGACGGCGACCACCTCGAACGTGGCACCCGTCTCCGCCTCGAGTGCGACGACGACCTGCGGCATCAAGGGGGCCATCGCCGTCCCGGTCGTCACGGCGATCCGCTTCCCCCGCCAGTCACCGTAGCCGCCATGCGCCGCGGCAATTCGCGTCTGCAGATAGCGCACGGCGCCCACCCCATTCTCCCGCTGCTCGAAATCCCCGTACCAGGCGGCCGCCGGCAGCGGGACTCCCGCCTGGAGGTAAAGGTCGTCCGCCGCGAAGCACCAGGGATGACCGCGTTCCGCCACGGACCGCGTGGCCCATTGATCCACGATGGCCAGGGCGGAGCGACATTCGTCCGCCTCGAGAGGGCGCACCAGTCGGTGCTTGCTGAATTCGGTCAGCGCCACCGGGACGACGGAGACCGACAGCACGGCGCTCCCCAGCCCGTACAGGTCGCCCAGGGTTCGCTCGAGCTGGGTCCCATCGTTGACCCCGGGCACCAGGACGACTTGGGTGTGGAATCGAATCCCCTGCGCGCCGAATTGTCGCAGCTGCAGGACGATGTCGGGAGCCTCGGGGTTACGCAGCAGCCAGCGGCGCACCACGGGCTCCGTCGCGTGCACCGAGACGTACAGGGGCGACAGGCGGTACTCCACGATGCGCGCCTCGTCCCAGGGCTTGAGATTGGTGAGCGTCGCGAAGTTGCCGTAGCGAAACGACAAACGATAGTCGTCGTCCCGAATGTAGAGCGACGAACGCATCCCTTCCGGATTGCCGTCGACGAAGCAGAAATCGCAGTGGTTGGCGCAGCGGCGAATGCGTGGCGGCTCGAGCACGATCCCCAGCGGCATTCCCTCCGGACGCTCGATATCGTACTCGAGCTCCTCCCCGCTGGGTAATCGCACGCGCAGTAGGAACGTCTCGTCCGCCGCGAGGAATTCCCAGTCCAGGAAATCCTCCAGCGGTCGCTCGTTGATGGCCAGCAGCTCCGTTCCGGCCTGGAGCCCTAATTCAGCGCCGAGGGAATCCGGCGCCACCTCTTGCACGCGCAGCACGACGGTTGTCCGGTAGTTAAAGCGGTTTCTCACGCCGAGCGTCGCAAACTCAACGCCGGCAGAAGCTTGAGCAACCGCTAATATCGCCTGGCAGCGCCGATAACGCCAGCCGACGATCACCCGAGGCCAAGGCGCCGTTGTGCGTCTTCCACGGCGATGAACAACTGATCGAACGAATCGATCACGAATAGCACGCGCTGCAGTCGGTCGATCTCGAACGGCTGCGCCAGGACCACCTCGAGGTCGAAGGGGTGCCGGTCGCACTGAGTCCCGAGTGCGTTGGCGGCATCGGCGTGCGACAAGATCAGGCCACTGCCGTAGACCTTGATGTCACCCTGCTCCCGGATCAGCCCGAATTCCACCGTGAACCAGAACAACCGGGCCATCGCCTGCACCTCTTGCTCCGTTTCTGCCAGGCAGGCACTGGCACCGAAGCGCTGCAAGAACGAGGCGAAGACCGGGTGCGCGTGCAGCGGCACGTGCCCGAACACGTCGTGGAAGATGTCGGGCTCCGGCAGATAATCGAGCTGCGTCCGCGGGCGCACGCTCACCGTCGTCGGGAAGCGCCGCTCGGCCAGACGCGAAGAACTGCCGAGCCGGCAGGAATCCCGACACCGGTACCGCAGCCCAGCTGGTCCGCGCGGCTAAGCGCCGGTTGACGTCCACGAGGTCCGGTACCCGATCCGGGCGCAGTCCGATCCGCTCGGCGCCATCGAGAAAGAGATGGCTGCCCGTGCGTTGCAATGCCGCCATCCGACGCTCGTAGAGCATCGACCACACGGCATGCTCTTCCGGCGTGTACGCACCCCAATCCTGGGTGATGAAGTGTGGCGCGGCGGCGGCAGGCGTTGGTGCGTCGTCGTGCATGATCCTTTCCTTTCTATCGAGAAGGAAACGAAAAGCGACCCGTGGATTCACGGGCCGCGGTGGCTGCTCGGGTGTGGCGCTACGGCTCAGCTGCGCAAACGCCCCCGGCGCCAGCCCGTGATTCGGGTCGGACGATAGGCGTAGGCGTACCAGCGCTCACGAATCAACATCAGAGCGGGCGATGGGATTCGAACCCACGACGTCCAGCTTGGGAAGCTGGCATTCTACCCCTGAATTACGCCCGCGATACTCCTAAGATGTTTGGTAGCCCCAGTCCGAGTCAACGGCTCCTATTCCTTGTGGTATCGCCAGGCAACGATCCCCGTCCCGCTGGCCTGCAGCTGGAACGGTTGCGTAGCGCCGGCGTCGAGCGCCGCCACGTCAAGCGATTGCGTGGCCACCGCCGTTCCACCGGAAGTCAAGAACTCGAAGACGATCTTCTGCGCCGCGCTGGGTTGCTCGTGGAAGTTCGTGATCAATCCGCTGATCGACGCGCTCGAGTCGCGCGGGTTAAAGCTGCCGACACTGACTTCCACCGGAAGCAAGGAGTCCGCAATGGTAACGTAATACAGCGCCGAGTCGGTTGTCCCCTTGATCTGCCACGCCTGCGCCACCAGGCGCAGCGCCCCACGATTCATCGGATCCACGAGAATGAGTCGCTGCGCCGCGTCGAGCATCTTGTCGGGGTCGCGCAGCGCCAGGTAGGTATTCGAGACGTTGTAGAGCCCGTCTCGACTCTGGGGCTCCCGTTGCAACGCAGCTTCGAACGCCTGGGCGGCGAGTTGATAGTTGCCCCGCGCAGCCGCGTTGCGGTCCTTCAAGGCCTGCCCGGCCACCGAATCGCAGGCGACCGTGATCCCCCGGCGCTGTACCGCCGTCACCGTACGGCCTGCACGCCGCTCGGTGCGACAGCTTGAGCTCAGCGCCGTCGTGTCCGGCCATGACGGTGCGGCGTTGTAAATCGAGACGCCCGCGTTGACCAGCGTCATCGGTCCTACCGACTCGGGATGGGCGATGATCGCTCGATACACGGCCATCGCGGAATCCGTATGCCCCGCAGCCGTCAGCACGTCGCCCAGTCGGGTCAGCGCTTGCCCGTCGTTCGGCACGACGTGCAAGTACTCCGCATACGCGGCCGCGGCGGAATCGTACTGATGGGCCATGTAGAACGCGTTGCCCATGTTGAAGATCGCTTCCCTTTTCGCGGCCGAATCCTTCGGAGCGCTGTCGCCCTGGACGGCGAGCCGGAAAAAGCGCGCTGCCGAATCGGGCTGCCCGGCATTGAAATAGGCCGTGGCGAGGATCGTATAAGTCTGCGGCTCGGCATCGTACACTAGGAGCGCCCGCTGGAACGCCGCGATCGCGGAATCGTAGCTCTGGGCGTTCAGGGCCGTGACACCGGCGTTAAACGCCGGCACCCACAATGCGTTCCGGCGCCAGAGCAGGATGTCATCATGGCAGGCGGGCATCAGTGCTTCCGCCTTGCGGAACGCGGAATCCGCTCCAGGCACATCACTGCGCATTACGTAGTAGCGCGCCAGGTAGTACCAGGCGGCCGGGTTCTTGTCCTGGCCCCCACTGGTCAGCGCCTCCGTGAGTGTCCGCTGGGCGTCCCGCAGGTCCTTCTCGCGTTGATCGTCGTAGCGGGTCTCGGCTGCGCTCTTGAGATACAGCACGCCGCTATTGACCAGGCGGTGCCCCGGTTTGATGTCGCACTTGGCAGCCAGCCAGCGGGCCTGCCCCGCGGCGATGACCGGGGCGATGACGAGGGCGGCGAGAATTCTCGAAACGAGCTGCAGTCGCATGTGGTCTACTCCTTCACGTTTGCGATCAGTGCCTCGGCGCTCCGCTGTGCGGCGCGCGCCACTTCCAACGGCGCCTGCCCCAGCGCCTGAGCGGCCGCAAGGACGTCCTCATACTCTGGCTTCAGTCGGGGCGGGGTCCCAGGGGGCGTCTCCAATACCTTGACGCGCACCTCGACCTCACCGCCGAGTCGCACGGTCAACTGGCGCCGCGGCAGGGTCACCCGTTCCACACGGGCCCGTCGCACCCCGGCAGTGGTGCTATGACGGAACAGCGCTGCCGTCACCGCATCCACCCGCGCGTCTTCCACCACAACCTCACACCGGAACCCGGTGCGTCCCTTCTTCATCTGCACCGGCCACGTCTGCACGTCAAGCGCGCCGGCGGCCAGCACGGCCTGCCGTAACGGTTCAAGGTATTCGGGGCTCAGGTCATCGATGTCGGTCGCGAGCACGGCAACCTGCCCCGCTTCCGCCGCCGGTTCGGCCAACAGGATCCGGAGCGCGTTGGGATAATGGTGCGGATCGCGCGTCCCCGCACCCCATCCGCTCGCGACGAGGCGCCAGCGAGCCGGCGGCGGTCCCTCCGACAAGACCCGCAACAGGGCTGCGCCGGTCGGCGTAGTCGCCTCCCCTTCCACCGGGCCCGCGGCCGTCACTTCCAGCCCTTCGAGCAACAGCGCGGTGGCGGGCGCCGGGACGGGCAGATGGCCGTGGGCCGCTTCGACCCACCCGTTCCCCATGGCGACCGGCCGATGATACACCGCGTCCACGCCGAGCAGCTCGAACCCCTCGATCGATCCGACGATGTCGAGTACGGCGTCCACGGCTCCCACTTCATGCAGATGGACGCGCTCGGCGGGTACGCCATGCACCCGGCCTTCGGCTTCACCAATCAGGCGAAAGGCGCGGACGGCCCGCTCCTTCACCCACGCCGAGACAGGAGCCCGCTCCACCAGCGTAACCAGCTCGGCGACGTGTCGGCCGTGCGGCTGCTCGGGGATCGCGAATTCGATCTGCCGACAGCCGATCTCCGCGCGGCGCACGTCACGGATCGACACCTTCACGTCGGCCAGACCGAGCCGACCCGGTAGTTGTTCGAGCCACGTCGCCGGCACGCCAAGGGAGAGCAAGGCGCCCAAGGTCATATCGCCGCTGATGCCGGCGCTGGGGTCGATGATTGCGATGGACATGGCCGAAGTGGGGAAATATAAATGGCTTAGGCCCGGTAGAGCCACCCGGCTCCGGTATTGAACAAAGCCACGGTTTCCGCCGGTTGTATGGCCCCCCGGCGCAGCAGCACCCGAGCTCCCGCGAGTGTCGCGCCACCCTCCGGCGCTGCATCGATGCCCTCGACCCGCATCAGCTGCTCCGCTGCCTCCGTCAATTCCGTGTCCGACACGGCGACCGCCCCGCCACCGCTGTCGCGCAACGCCGTCAGGATCAAGCGATCGCCGAACGGAGCCGGCACCCGCAGGCCCGCGGCTACGGTTTCGGGATCGGGCCACGCGGTGCAGCGATCCGCTGCCTGCTCGAACGCCTGCACGACCGGCGCGCATCCGCTCGCCTGCACCGCGTACATGCGGGGCAAGCGACCGTCGATCCACCCGGCATCGCGCAACTCGTTGAACGCCTTCCACATGCCGATCAATCCTGTGCCGCCTCCGGTCGGGTACACGATCGCATCGGGCAGGGTCCAGCCCAATTGCTCTGCGAGCTCCAAGCCCAGCGTCTTCTTCCCTTCGATTCGATACGGCTCTCGCAGCGTGGAAACATCGACCGCACCGCTCTCGCTCGCCCAGGCTCGCGCGGCGCGGCCACAATCCCCGATGTGACCGTCGACCAGGATCAGCTCGGCGCCGTAGGAGCGGATCTGTCTGAGGATCGAACCAGGCGTGGTCCGAGGCGCATAGACGCGGGCAGACACTCCAGCCCGCGCGGCATAGGCTGACAAGGCGATCCCGGCATTCCCGGCTGTCGGCACGACGAAGCGCGTGCCGCCCGCGAGTCTCGCTCGCGTCACGGCGACCGCCAGCCCGCGCGCTTTGAACGAGCCCGTGGGATTGACCGATTCATCCTTGACCAGCAACCGTCCGAATCCTGCACTCCCGGCCAGCCGCGCCGCGTCCAACAGCGGCGTGCCGCCTTCTCCCAGAGTGACGGCCTGCTCGTCCGGATCGAGCGGCAACCACTCGCGGTAGCGCCACATGGTCCACGGGCGATCGACGATGACCCGCTTCACGGACACTGGGGGAGCGGCCGCCAGCCGCACGAGATACGGTGCCCCACATGCTTCGCACACGGCGGCCAGACCTTCGCTGCCTCGACGCGCAGGGCAAACGGAGCACTCGAGCGTCCACCGGAGGGCATTCACCGGTGCGCCAGGCGATCAATGATGCGTTCCGCCAAGGCGCGCGAGAAACTCGGCAACGCCGCGATTTCCTCAGCCGTCGCCGTGCGCACGCCTGCCACCGATCCGAACCGCTCGAGCAGCAGGCGACGGCGCTGTGGACCGATCCCCGGCACGGTCAACAGCTCCGACGTGATCGTTCGCTGCGTGCGCCGGCGCCGGCTGTAGCTCAGCGCGAAGCGGTGCGCCTCGTCTCGTGCCCGCTGCAGCAGCTTGAGCGACGGACTGCGCCGAGCCAGCCGCAACGGAGCGGCGCGATCGGGCAGATAGACCGCTTCGTCCCGTTTGGCCAGACTGGCCAGCGGGATCGTACCGGCCCCAGCCTCTTGGGTGGCGCTGCGGGCCGCGGACAGCTGACCCTTACCGCCGTCGACGACGATCAGGTCCGGGAGCGACTTCTCCTCCTCAAAGCGTCGTCGCAGGAACCGCGATACGACCTCGTGTACCGCAGCGAAGTCGTCCTGTTGCGCCCCCCGAATGCGATAGCGCCGGTACTCGGACTTCTTGGGTCGCCCCGCCTCAAACCAGACCAGTGATCCCACGGTATCGCGGCCCTGATTGGTCGAGATATCGACGCAGACGAAGGAGCGTGGGACGCTCGCGAGCCCCAAGTCGCGGCCGAGGGCATAGACTGGATCGGCGGCGCGCTCTTCCACGTCGAACGATTCCAACAACAGGCTTTCGAGCAGATGGCGCGCGTTCTGCTCGGCCAGCTCCACCAGCTTGGCATTCGTGCCGCGTTGAGGAACCCCCCAGTCGACCGCGGGCGCCAGCGCCCGGAGGCTGTCCAGGTCCTCCGGCACGAATGGGAGCAGCACGCGCGTCGCTCGCGCCTCGAGCGGGAGGTAGAAGCGCACCAGAAATGCCGCCAGCACTCGGGCCTCCGAATCGGCTCCAGCCCGTTCGAGAAACCGGTGCTCCCTGGCAATCAACCGCCCGGCCCGTATGCGCAGGATGACCCCGCATGCGTCGTCGCCATCCCGGGCGAGTCCGATCGCATCGACATCGCCACCGCCAACGAGCTCCACCGTTTGCGGCTGTTCCACCTGCTCCAGCCACTGCAGGGCATCCCGCAGCTGCGCCGCGCGCTCGTAATCGAGCTCCCCGCTGGCCGTCTGCATCCGGTCCCGCAGGCGCCCGCGGACATCGAGCGTCTTGCCTTCGAGAAACAAGAGCACGTCGTCGATCATGCGCCGGTAGTCCGCCTGGGTCTGGTACCCGACGCACGGCGCCCGGCAGCGCTCGATGTGGTAGTCCAGACACGGCCGGTCGGGAGCGTCTGCCGGCAGATCATAGTGGCAGCTGCGCACCGCAAACAGGCGCCGGATGATCCCGAGTGTCTGCCGCAGCGTCCCGACGTCCGTGTAGGGACCGAAATAGCGTGCGCCCTCAAGCTGGATCCGTCGCACCACGAGAACGCGCGGGAACGGCTCCCCGATCGTCACCGCAATCCGGGGGTAACTCTTGTCGTCGCGCAGCCGGATGTTGAAGCGAGGCTGGTGTTGTTTGATCAGATTGTTCTCGAGCAGCAATGCCTGCGGCTCGTTCGGCACAATGATGGTCTC